>CAVQUL010000007.1:0-162259 GCA_963716885.1 uncultured Chitinophagaceae bacterium
TGAATACTCCACAAGAAGCGTTGAGTTGTTTTCAACGTACCAATATGGATATGCTGGTGTTGGAAAATTGTTTAGTTACAAGATAAAAGATATTATTGAATCAAAAATTACTGCGATTTAAAAATTTTAAATGTGAAAAGAAAAATTAAAAATTTAATGAAGAGTTTATTTCATAAAGTCTTCATTAAACTTCAAAATATCGGAATAACTGTCTTGCCTAATCACTTTTATTCGCGAGTTCCAGATATTTCTTTTCTTTAAAAGAAATATTTTCTGGAAAAGTCCTTTAACAATGAATGGTGTTAATAGTAATCCACTTACAGATCAAATTGAATTTATTCATAAAAATATCAAATTAACTCAACAATTTGAATTAGAGGATATTTATAAACTCGCTATTTTAGAAAATGGAGAAGATGGAGGGTTTGGTGAAATTGAATCAATAGTTCTATTTTCATTTATTATTTCAAATAAGCCAAAAAAGATAATTCAGATTGGATGTGGAGTGTCAACATCTACTTATAATTTTAAGGGCAGTCAAGAAAAGTAATTATAAACCTGAAATAATTTGTATTGAACCTTTTCCAACAGATTATTTAATTAGAGAACACAATAAAGGCAAGATAAATTTGAGAAAAGAAATGGCTCAACTAACAGATATAAAATATACTTGAGTCGCTTAAATGAAAATGATTTCTTGTTTGTTGACTCAACACATACAGTAAAGGTTGGAAGTGAAGTAAATAGAATTATATTAGAAATATTACCAATTATAAAAAAGGGAATATATGTTCATTTCCACGATATCTATTTTCCTTATGATTATAAAAGGGATACTTTAAATTCAGACTTATTTTTTTGGTCAGAAAGTACCCTTTTGCATCCTTTTTAATTTTGAATGATAAATTCAAAATAATTTTATGTCTTAGCATGTTACATTATTTTGAAACTGAAAATTTGAAAAGACTAATTCCAATTTACAATCCTCAAAAAAACGATTTTGGTTTAAAACTAGGAAATGATTTTGGTCATTTTCCAAGTTCAATTTATTTAAAAACATTAAAATAGAAAATATTATGAAAAAACAAAAAAATGTAATAGTATTAGGAGGCGGAGGTTTTATAGGAGGTCATTTAGCAAAACGACTTAAAGCAGAGGGTTGCTACGTTAGAATAGCTGACCTTAAAAATCATGAATATTTTGAACATCAAGATATTTGTAATGAGTTTATATTGGCAGATTTACGTGATTCAAAAGCAGTTGAATTGGTTATTGCAGAAGGATATGATGAGTTGTATCAATTGGCTGCAGATATGGGAGGTGCTGGATATTTGTTTACTGGGGATAATGATGCAAATGTTATGCATAATTCCGCATTAATAAATTTGAATGTTGTACATGAATGTGTTAAGAAAAAAATTTCAAAAGTGTTTTATTCATCTTCAGCTTGTATGTACCCAGAGCATAATCAGTTAGACCCTGATAATCCAAATTGTGAAGATCGTCGGCTTATCCAGCAAATCCAGATTCTGAGTATGGTTGGGAAAAATTATTTAGTGAACGTTTGTATTTTGCTTACAATCGAAATTATAAATTAGATATAAGAGTAGCTAGATTTCATAATGTTTTTGGTCCACAAGGAACTTGGAATGGAGGAAAAGAAAAGGCCCCAGCTGCAATGCTAAGAAAGGCTGCTAAAACAATTGATGGGGGTAGTTTTGAAGTGTGGGGTGATGGCATGCAAACAAGAAGTTTTCTTTATGTTGATGAATGTGTTGAGGCTGTTTAAGATTGATGGAGAGTGATTTTTTAGGGCCTGTTAATATTGGATCAGATGAAATGGTAACCATTAATCAATTAGCAGAAATGGCAATAAGAATAAGTGGTAAAAAAATTGAAATTGAAAATATTAGAGGAGATGAATTCATCAATAAATATGGTTTTAAATGTCCCGAAGGAGTTAGGGGCCGCAATTCAGATAATAATCTTTATCATGAAAAAGTCGGCTGGAAAGTTTCAGAGCCGTATGAAAAAAGGAATGATAAAAACTTTTTCTTGGATTTTGAAGAACAAGTTATTAAAACATTTTAGTGATTCATAAAGGATAATAAACGAAATAGTTTATTTGATAATCAATAATTATTTTGAAAATATTTTTGTTAATTACTCAGGTGTTTTTTCCTGATACAGTTTCAGTTTCGCAACATTTATGGGATTTTGCTGTTCATCTACAAAAAAACGGACATGAAGTGAATGTTTTTACTAGTAAATATCCTTATGAAGATAAAAGCTATAAATTCTCAAAATTTGAAGTAATAGAAGGTGTTAAGATATATAGAATAGGTCAGTCAACATTTGGGAAGAAAAATTTTTTTTATCGTATAATTGATTTCTTCACATTTTATTGTAATATCTCTCTCAAATTATTATTCATAAAAAAAAATGAATATAATGCTTTGATTGGAACTACAGTTCCACCATTGTTATCTTTTTTTGGAGTAATAATATCCAAATTTAATAGAATACCATTCTATTATTGGGTGATGGATTTACAGCCTGAATTGTCTATTGCATCTAATTTAATAAAGAAAGATTCTATGGCTGCAAAGTTTTTCACAACCATTGGAGATTATATTATAAAAAAATCTAATAAAATTATTTCTCTTGATAATTTTATGACTGAATATTTAATAAAAAGAGGAGCTAAAAAAATAAATGTTTTTACTATTCCTGTTTGGCCAGTAATAGATAAAATATATGAGGGGGAAAAGAACGAAAATCCATTCAGAGTCAAATATAACTTTGACGATAAAATTGTAGTAATGTATTCTGGTAATCATGCTTATGTTCATCCTCTCGACACTTTACTCAATGTTATAAAATTATTAAAACAAGATAATCGCTTTTTGTTTGTTTTTGTAGGTGGTGGAGTAAGGAAAAAAGATGTTTCTGATTTTAAACTTCAAAACAAAATTGAAAATATTATTCAATTACCATTCCAGCCAAGAGAAAACATACACAACTCTTTAGGTGCATCTGACATACAAGTAGTAATAATGGGAAATAATCAAGTAGGATTTACTCATCCAAATAAAATTTATGGGGCAATGTTTGTTGGAAAACCTATTTTATATATAGGTCCAAAAACAATCTCATATTACAGAAATAATGTCAGATTTAAAAGGTAATATTATTGCCAATCATAATGATGAAAATGCTATAGTTACTCGGCTTTTAAATTTTGCCAATCTAAGCAATGCTCAAAAAGTTGAAATAGGCTTGAATAATTTAATGTATGTCAATGATAATTTTTCTCCATTAATTTTAAAGAATAAAATGTTAGAAGCAATAGTTAGTTGATTTTAAACAAAATTCAACAAATTGATTTAAGTTTCTAAAAAACAAGTTGATAATTTTCATTTACTAATTTTGAATTCTTTTAAATAAAAATTAAACTTAAGCTTGAATTATTGAAATTGACAAAAGTTTAAAGTTGTTTTACGAAATTTTTATAAAAGTTGTTAAACAGTCTAATAATTCCAAACTCTACTTATGGCTTGTGTGATTATCTTTTAAAAAAGTAATTTATACACTACTGTCTTTAAAAATTTACCTAGTAAACCATTCTAAAAAATTATTCTTCCAATCATCTTTTCAAAATATCTGTTTATCTTTACCTTCACTAAAACACAACTAGCCAAACTATAGCCCAACTCTACATTAAGATTTTTAATTGTGTTCCTCATTTTTTAAGTATGATCAAAAAAATTAACTACAAGTTTCTTGTGCTTGTTATGATGGGATTTTTGTCGTTGAACAATATCCAAGCTCAAGATTTATTAAAAGGCAAAGACATTTCTACCATAAAAGTTGATATGCTTACCGACGAAGAAATCATTCAGTACAAATTGCAATTGCAACAATCTGGTTTGTCAGAATCTCAAGCAGAGCAATTGGCCATTCAACGTGGTTTTCCAACTTCTGAAATTGTTAAACTTAGAGCAAGAATGGCTCGTTTAGATGCTTCATCTATTACTCCTGCAATGAAGTTGAAGAATGATAATAGAGTTAAAAAAGAACTAGCTGAAGGAGGTAGAACTGTTGATACTACTGGATTTGATAAGGATGTAAAAAAAATCAAAGAAAAAACATTTTCAACTTTTGTTTTTGGAGGTGATTTATTCAATAATGATAATATCACTTTTGAACCTAATCTTAGAATTCCAACTCCAAAAAATTATACTATTGGTGCAGATGATGAATTAAATATTGATGTGTTCGGTTATCAAGAAGTGAATCATAAACTTACAGTTAGTCCAGAAGGGAATATCAGTATTCCAAATGTTGGATTAATTAATGTGAATGGAATGTCGGTTGAAACTGCTACAAAAAAAATTAGAGATAAAATGGCATCATCAGGATATGCCAGTCTCAATAGTGGTCAATCTCAAATTCAAGTGGGTATTACTAAAATTAGAAGTATAAAAGTTACTGTTATTGGAGATGCAAGAAGAGTAGGTACTTATACTTTATCATCTCTCTCAACATTATTTAATGCATTATATGCATGTGGTGGTCCATCTGAAAAAGGCTCATTAAGAAATATTGAGTTGGTAAGAAATAATAAAGTAGTTACAAAATTCGATGCTTATAAATTTCTTGTTAAATGCAGATCAAACCAGTGATGTGAGGTTAATGGATAGAGATGTGATTCGAATTCCTACTGCAACAAAAATTATTACTCTTTCTGGAGAAATTAATAAACCTGCAGTTTTTGAAGCCATTGCGAATGAACCTATCAGTAAAATATTTGAATATGCAGGTAGGGTTTACTCCTTTAGCTTATTCAGAATCTATCCATATCATTCAAAATAATGGAAAGGAAAAAAGAATAAAAGATTTGGCTAAAAGCTGAGTATGTAAATTATATTCCTAATAATGGAGATATTATAGAAATTGGTAAAGTATTAGATCGTTTTGCAAATAGAATTACTTTACGTGGTGCTGTTTACAGACCAGGACAATACGAACTTTCAGAAGGATTAACACTTTCTCAACTGATCAAAAAATCAGATGGATTAACTGATGAAGCTTTTAGAAGAAGAGGTGTTATTCAAAGAACCAATGATGATTATTCAAAGGAAATGATTTCATTCAATCCAATTGAAATTATTCAGGGAAAGCAAGCAGATATTGAGTTAAAAAAGAATGATGAAATTATCATTGGCAGTGCAAAAGATTTCAAAGAAGATTATTTAGTTACCATTCAAGGCCAAGTTAAAAAACCTAATCAATATCCTTACTTCGAAAATCAAAGTTTAAAAGATTTAATTTTTGCTGCTGGTGGATTTACTGAAGGAGCTACTGTTGAAAAAATTGAAATTGCTAGTAGATTGGATTTGGCAAAATTCGATGCTAACTCAAACGAATTAGCTCAAGTCATCACCATTAATAGTGAAAAAGATTTAGCATTAAAAGGTAATGACATCAAATTAAAACCTTGGGATATAGTTACTGTTAGAACAAAACCTGGTTATAAGTCTCAAGTAAAAGTTCAAATTGAAGGAGAAGTTTTGTATCCTGGAACTTACATTTTATCTTCAGCAGACGAAAAAGTAAGTAATGTATTAAGTAGAGCAGGTGGATTAACTCGTTCTGCTTTTTTAAAAGGAGTTAGTATTACCAGAATGAATAAAGCCAATATTTTAAAAGATACGAGTGATATCTATTTCAAAAAAATAAAACAACAAATTAATGATACATCATCTGCAACAGCTGCAGATTATACCAACGCCACAGTAAAAATTGGATTAGATATTGAGAAACTTTTAAAAGATACCAATAGCATTGAAAATATTTATTTGCAAGAAGGCGATGTAATTAATGTTCCAAAATTTAAACGTGAAATAAAAGTTACTGGTGAAGTGTTGTTTCCAACAGAAGTTGTTTATGTTGATGGTAAAGATTTAAGTTATTATATTGATAGAGCAGGAGGTTTTACAGATAATGCCCAAAAAAATAAAGTGTATGTTTTAAAAGCAAATGGTATTGCAGCAAAAACAAAGAAGTTTTTATTCTTTAAAACTTATCCAAAAGTAGAAGAAGGCTCAGAAATTTTAGTACCAAAAATTGTTGAGAAGAATAGTAAAAAATTATCAACAGCAGAAACAATTGGTATAGCAAGTGCAATAGGAAGTTTAGCTGGAATTGTTATTGCAATTGTAAACATAACTAAGTAGCAATAGTTTTATAACTTTTATATTAAATATTTAATACTATCAGATGAGTGATGAAATAATTATAGATGACGTTTTAGCATCTTATAAAAAAATATTTAATCGACTTCTAAAAAAATGGAAACAAATAGTTGTAGTAGGAGTTGTTTCTGGAATTTTAGGATTTGTAATTATTTGGATACAAAATAACAAATTTACAGCTCAGTTAAATTTTGTTTCTGAGAGTAGTTCTTCAGGAGGATTGTCTGCATATGCTGGCATTGCATCACAATTTGGTTTTGATATTGGTGGAGGTGGTGGAGGAGCTTTTGATGGCGATAATTTAATTCAGCTAATGAAAAGCAGAAATTTGGTTGTAAAAACTTTATTAAGCAAGTATGACAAAAAAAACTTGTTAGTTGATATTTATATTAAAAATCATGATATCAAAAAAAATAGTTTAACCCACTTTAAATATTTAAATGATGAACAAGGTTGGTTAGAAGATAGTATTCTTAATGTAGTTTATAAAAAAATCAGTACAAAACATTTAAGCGTTGATAAATTTGATAAGAAATTAGACTTTGTTTATGTAAAGTATGAAGACAAAGATCAATTTTTTGCAAAAAAATTTGTTGAAACATTAACAGAAAACACAATAGAATTTTATACAGATTATAAAACAAAAAAGAATAGTGCTAATGTAGCTGTGTTACAAAAGCAAGCTGATTCGGTAAGAGCATTATTATTTGGTGGAATAGAAAGTATTGCCTTCTCTGGCGATTTAAATGTAAATCCTAATAAACGTTCTTTAGCTGTACCAATACAAAAAAAGAATGTTGACAATACTGTTAATGCTGCAATTTACACTGAATTGCAAAAGAACTTGCAATTTGCAAAGTTATTAATGTTAAAAGAGAGCCCATTAATAAAAATTATTGATAAACCTATTTTGCCATTGAAAAATGAAAAGATGGGCAGAGCCATTGGATTTTTATTATTTGGTTTTATAGGGGCTTTGTTAGCTTGTGTTTGGTTTGTTTTTTCAGCCACAACAAAAAAAAATGAACTTTAAAGAATCATTTATTTACAATCTAGTTGCACCTAAACTTTTAGCTAATGTTAATGAGGTTCTTATAAAGATTATTACGATTGTTCTTTTAGCAGGCTTTCCAATTAGTGTGATAACTGGTATAAAGCTACATTATTTTTTATTTATTTTAATAGGCTTAATCATCTTAATCATAAATGTATCAAAACATTGGAACAATATTAAGTTTCTTTATTTTTTTTCTTTAGCAATTCCTGTGTTACATTTTGTTGCAACCAATGCGATCAACATTTCATTTATTTATTCTTTGCTTACTTACATTGTAATTCCTCTAATTTATTTTTCTAAAAATTTTCAAACTTTTAAAGTATCAATATTTGATAAACCATTTCAGATTTTCTCAGTAATTTTTCTTGTTGGTCTTTTATTACAAATCATGGGCATGGAATCCCAGTTTTTATATGCGGAATTAACCTATACAGATGGCGTATTACATGATAGGTATGGTTCACTTGCAGGAGGCTCTTTGGCATTAGGATTTACTGCTTCAATTGCAACAATATTTTCTTTTTTTAATGTCATTTATAATAAAAAAAGAGATCCATTTACTTTAGGAATGCTTTTTCTTTCCTTACTTACATTAATTCTTGCACAGTCTCGTAGATTCTATTTTTTTATTTTCGTAATTATTGTTCTGATGTTTCTTTTTAACTCTAAAAAGAAATATGACGTAAGAAAAATTTTAAAAACATTTTTAATAAGTATCCTGATTATAGGTACTCTTATTATTGTGCTTTTTTATTTTAGAGAGAAGAATTATTATGTGAATAGATTTTTTTCAGCATTCGATTTTTCTGGAGATGCTTCAAATGCCTTACGTGTTTTAATGTGGGTTAAGGCATTTAATGCTTTTTTAAATAATTTTTGGTTTGGAATGGGATTAGGAGCAACAACTTCTGTTGGAAAAGATATTTGGGATACCATAACAGCAGTGGAAGATTTATTTGTTGCAGAAAGCTATTTTTTAAAAAATCTTGTTGATGGAGGCATTTTTTTTGGAGCAACTTTTATAATAATTTCATTTAAGTTTTGTATCAAGTCATTTAAAATCTTACGCTCTAACTTAAATAAGAATTCAATTTTAGCTGCTTATTTATTTCTTTTCTTTTTTTTAGATAGTTTTATCAGCACCTCATTAGAATCTGTTGTTTCTTCTTTAATGTTTTGGATTTGCCTTGCCATTATTCAACGCGAGGATAAAAATGCAAAGGCTATATGAAAGCTATAGTGCCATTTGCTGCAAAACTTATTACTTCTATTCTAGCTGTGGTTTATACTTACTATGTTTCAAAACATCTCGATAAAGAATTTTTTGGTACTTATTCAAGTATGTTAGCCATAACATTTGTTTTAAGTTTAATAACAGATTGGGGCTTCAATGTTTTTGGCTCTCAAATGATAGCACAAAAATTGAGTCATTCAGAAAAAATTGAATTTATACATGAAGCTATTTATACTAAATTTTGGCTTTGTGTATTTTGTTCTATAATATATTTGGTAATTTGTTTGTTTAGTTCTAATGGATTGTATTATTTAATGGGGTTGCCGATTTTGTTTTTTGGATTTTTAAATTCAGAATGGATAGCTAGAGGGTTAATGCAGCCACAAGTTGCTGGCTACAGACAGTTAATTTTTTCCATTTTAAACGTCTGTATTTTTTATCTTATTTATTACTTTAATTTCCCTAAGTTAATCAATTTCATTGCTTATTCCTTAAACTCACTAATTAGTTTTTTAATCATCATACCCTTAATAAAAAACGAAATTAATTTTTCAGCTTTTTTTAAAAGCAAACAGTTTGTATTAAAAAATATTCGTGTTAAAACAACATCAATTTTTTTCTTTGGTTATGTATTAAATAACTTAGTTTATACCTCTGGAATTTTATTACTAACTTTTTTATCTACTGATACTGTGGTAGGTACATATTCTAGTTTTTATAATGTTTTTGCTACAGTTATTGCTCCTGCTGCAATAGCATTTAGTTTATTTAACCCTAAAAAACACGTTTTAAGTGACAATGAGTTTTATAAAAATTATTATTTAGTAATGTTGAGTGTAATTCTTTTTGGAATTGTGTTTTATTTAAAAGGAGATTTATTTTACCATGTATTCTATCCTAAAAATTTTGAATATAACACACAATTAAATGTATTTGCTGCAATTGCATTTGTTTTATATTGTATAGAAAATATGTTTGTGGTGAATACTATATTTAATAATAGTCCAAAAAAGTATTTAAAAATAAATTTATTAGGATTATCTGTTTTGCTAATTAGTTGGTTTATTTTTTATAGTAGCAATCAAGTTTCAGCAATAAGTGCTTTTAAAGCATTGGTTATTGCTCAAGCAGCAATGATTGTTTTTAGTTTTTTCTATTATCCTAAGTTAGCCTATTATTTAAAAGGAAAAAAGTTGTTTAGTATTTTATTGCTTATATGTTTAGCTGTGGTTATTAATTTTCAATTTAATGGTCTGCTTCAATATTTTTTATTAGCTACAGTTGCTTTGTTAGCTGTTATTAAAACATATCCTATTATTAAAAACCTTTATCAATAATTTTATAGGTATGTTGGTATCAATTTGTATTCCTGCTTATGAGTATCCTGAATTATTGAAAACATGTTTACTTTCTATCGTAAATCAGACCTATCAAAACTTTGAAGTAATCATTACAGATGATAGCTCACATGATGAATTAGCAAAAATTGTTAAGGATATTAATGATGATAGAATACACTATTATAAAAATCCACTGGCTTTAGGCTCTCCTGCTAATTGGAATAAATGTATAAGTGTAGCAACAGGGGATTTAATTAAAATTCTACACCATGATGATAGGTTTTATAATGATTATTCATTGGCTGAATTTGTACAACCTTTCATTATTAATCCAGATTTAAAATTTGCTTTTTCTCAGTGTGTAAATATTTATCCTGACAAAGAAGTTCCTTATAAAATAAGCGAGCATGTAATAAAAAAAATTATTGAACACCCTACATTGCTTTTATTATTTAATGGCATTGGAGCACCAAGCACCACCATCTTTAAAAAGCAAGTATATAATGAGTTTAAATTTGATGAAAAGTCGAAGTGGTTTGTTGATGTGGTTTTTTATATCAATGTTTTAAACAAATTCAACTATGTACATACTATAAAAAAAGCATTGATAAAAGTTACAGCACAGTCAAATACGCAAGTAACTAATAATACTTCTGGTTTAGTAAAAGTAGAAGAAGCCATTTATGCATTTGACAAATTTGGGATATTAAAAAAAGAAAAACTATCCTCATTAGAGTTTCTTTATTTTACAGAATTGTTTAAACGATACCATATAAAATCAAATTTTTTTTTAGAGCATTTGAATTATCCTCTAAGAAAGTTTACAGAAGCTAGACTTTCCATTTAAAATATCAAAGCTACCCATTTCATATAAAATTTATGCTGTTGTACGTCATGTATTAATTAAACAGCGTTTATTTAATATTAGCTAAGCATAACACTATGATAAAAAGCATTTATAAATTCTTTAAACTAATTGGACTTGATTTTTACATCCTCTTGTTAAGTATTAGAGGAATTCCAGGCTATATTTATGATATAGTAAAGTATAGAAAAAATAATACCCTAAAAAATGTTTTTCCAATAAAAAAATACTTGCCAGTTTTATCTGATAGGTATGATGCTGCAGGAGTTGCAAGAGGACACTATTTTCATCAAGATTTATTGGTTGCCCAAAAAGTGTATCAAAATAATCCTTTAAAACATATAGATATTGGCTCTAGAATTGATGGCTTTGTTGCACATATTGCTAGTTTTAGAGAAATTGAAGTATTCGATATTAGACCATTAAATATTTCAGTAACCAACATGAAATTTGTTCAATTAGATTTAATTGAACCCAATAAGCAATTTACAGATTATTGCGATTCAATTTCTTGCTTACACGCTTTGGAGCATTTTGGATTGGGTAGATATGGAGACCCAATTGATAGTGAAGGTCATTTAAAAGGTTTCTCTAATCTACACAGTATTTTGAAGCCAAATGGCAGATTATATTTTTCTGTACCCATTGGAGAGCAAAGGATTGAGTTTAATGCACATAGAATCTTTTCTTTGAATTATTTAAAGGAAATGTTTAAAAATAAATTTGAAATTATTTCATTTTCGTTTGTTGATGATTCTGGTAATTTATATAAAGATGCAAATATTTTATCTGATGAAGCAAATAGTAATTTTAATTTAAAATACGGATGTGGCATTTTTGAATTAAAAAAAATAGCAGATTTTGATATACGTTAGATCGGCAGGAGGCTTAGGTAATCAATTATTTCAATTAACGGCAGCACTTTACTTAAAAGAAAAAGTGAATATGCCCATCAGCTTCTATACAAATCATTTAAAAAATTACGAAACACCACGAGAGTTTTTATTGCAAGAAATTTTACCACAAGAATTTCCTTTACAGTTTGTAAAACCTCGTTTATTGGTACAACTCATTTTAAAATACAGAGTAAATAAAGTGTTGCCTTTTTTATTTAAATGGAGCATAACTACAAAAAATATAGCATCATATAAAAAGAGTAATTTTTATGTTTTAGATGATTATTTTCAAGACATTTCAGTATTCGAAAAAGAGTTACAAATTGTTTCAAAATACATACAACAAAAAGCTAACAGTAATAAAAAAGTAATAGAGATTTGTAACTTACATCATCAATTTAAAGATTCAGTTGCAATACATATAAGGCAAGGAGATTTTTTAAATAAAGCTAATGCAACAACTTTCTATACACAAAGTAATGGCTATTATAAAAGTGCAATTGCCTCTTTAAAAAACGTTCAAAATCTTTTTATCTTTTCAGAAACCGAAGCAACTTTCATTATAGACATTTCTAATTACCCAACTCAATTTGTAAAAAATTTTTCATTAACAGATATAGAAGAATTTTTATTAATGAGTAAATTTTCAAACCTAATTATTGCAAACAGCACATATAGTTTCTGGGCAGCAGTTTCAACAAACAAAAACCAAATTATTGCACCCAAAAATTGGTTCTATAACCATAAACAGAATAATGTATGGTTGAAAAATTTACAAATCATAAATTTTAAAACCATCTAAATAGTGCCGTCAAATCCATTCTCAGTTCTAATTGCTACTTATTATAATGATAAATCTATCTGTCTAGAAAAGGCGTTAACAAGCATTTGTAATCAATCATTAATGCCCAATCAAGTGGTATTAGTAGTTGATGGTGAAATTTTAGTTGAGAATGAAAAAGTTATTAAAAAATTTGAAAAAGCATATCAAGATATTTTTACTATAGTTAGATTAAAAAATAATGTTGGGTTAGGAAATTCTTTAAATGAAGGATTAAAAAAATGTAAGTATAGTCTTGTTGCTAGAATGGATGCTGATGATGAATGTTTTTACCACAGATTTGAAACCCAAGTTAAATATTTTGAAAATGATAATAACCTTTCTGTAATTGGAAGTTATGTAGAAGAGTTTCACTCAACTCCTAAAGATTATGGCAAAATAAAAAAAGTGCCTTTGGGTTGTACCAAAATAAAAAAATATTCTAATTATAGAAATCCACTAAATCACCCAAGTGTAATGTTTAAAAAAGAGGTGATTGAAAAAGTTGGTGGATATCAAGAAATAAATTTATTTGAAGATTATTATTTGTGGTTGAGACTTTTAAAAGCTGGCTATATCATTGATAATATTCCTGAATGCTTAGTCCATTTTAAAGTTGGAAATGATTTGATAGGAAGACGGCATGGTATTACTTATTTAAAAAAAGAGTTTTATTTCTTAAAAAGGTGCAAGCAAGAAAAATTAATTTCTTTAAAGTCATACTATATACAAATTTTAACGAGATTGCCATTAAGGTTGTTGCCTAAAAATTTACTTTTAATTGTCTACAAATTACTTTTAAGACATTAGAAGATTTGATTATGCTTTTCTTTAATCTAATTACTAAATAATTTAAGACCCAAGAGCTTAAACATTTTATGAAGAAATACTTGTTCGTATTAATAACCTTAATTAGCACTGTTGCTTTTTCTCAATTAGATAGTTTAAATACTTTTAAAAAAGGAAATGCCTTTTTTCCATATAGTAAGAAAAAGAATAAGTTAGTAGCCTATTCACAAGCAATAGCCTACACTGCAAATTTTGCCAGTTTGTATAGTTTATGGTATAAAGATTATCCAAAATCTAATTTTCATTTTTTTGATGATATGCCAGAGTATTTGCAAGTTGATAAAGTAAGTCACATGTGGGGAGCCTATACAGGAGGTAATATGAGTATGGAAATGTGGAAATGGGCAGGTGCAAGTAAAAATAAATATGTTTGGCTAGGAGGTTTAACAGGCCTTGCCTATGAAACTGTTATTGAAGTCATGGATGGCTTTAGCGATCATTGGGGATTTAGTATTGGCGACTATGGGGCAAATATTTTAGGCACAAGTTTGCTAATTGGTCAGGAACTTGCATGGGACGAACAAAGAATAACAATGAAATATGGGGTGCATTTAGCAGCTTACAGCAATCCAGAAGTCAATAATTATCTTAATAAAATATATGGCAAATCGAACACCGATAGGTTGTTTAAAGATTATAATGCCCAAACTTATTGGCTAAGTGCAAACATCAAATCATTTTTTCCAAAAGCAAAAGTGCCCAGTTGGCTTAATGTAGCATTTGGTTATGGTGGGCAAGATATGATGGGAGCAAGATGGGATGGAATAATTTATTCTGATGGTAGTGTAGATGAAACAACTTTTCATCGTTATAGACAATGGTATTTAGCACCAGATGTTGACTTAACTAGAATTAAAACAAAAAGTAAATTTTTAAAAACAGCTTTATTTGTTTTAAATAGTTTCAAATTCCCAACGCCAAGTATAGAACTTTCAAGAGGGGCCTTAAAGGTAAATTGGTTTCACTTCTAATGTTCATTATATAACTCATGAATTAACTTATTTTAAGTTTTATAATATTATGAAATCAATAGTTTTTGTTTAAGCTTTAAATAGTTTTCTTAATCTTTACAAAAATATTATTTGATCTCCCTTTATCAATTCAAATACAAAAAATATAAATGAAAATTGCACTAATTACAGGTATTACAGGACAAGATGGAGCTTATCTTGCTGAGTTCTTATTAAAAAAAGGATATGTAGTTCATGGTATTAAAAGAAGAAGTTCTTTATTTAATACAGAAAGAATAGATCATTTATACGAAGATCCACATATTCCAAACAGACACTTGCATTTGCATTATGGCGATTTAACAGATAGCACTAATTTAATAAGAATTATTCAGGAAGTACAACCAGATGAAATTTACAATTTGGCTGCTATGAGCCATGTTCATGTGAGTTTCGAAGAACCTGAATATACTGCAAATGCAGATGGTATTGGAACATTGAGAATATTAGAGGCTGTTCGTTTATTGGGCTTAACAAAAAAAACGAAAATCTATCAGGCATCAACATCTGAGTTATATGGTTTAGTTCAAGCAGTGCCTCAAAGTGAAACTACACCTTTTTATCCTCGTTCTCCATATGCAGTAGCAAAAATGTATGCTTATTGGATTACAGTAAATTATAGAGAAGCTTATGACATGTTTGCTTGTAATGGCATTTTATTTAATCATGAATCTCCAAATAGAGGTGAAACATTTGTAACCAGAAAAATTACCAGAGCAACAGCAAAAATTGCTTTAGGAATGCAAGATTGTACCTACTTGGGCAACTTGAATGCAAAAAGAGATTGGGGACATGCTAAAGATTTTATTGAAGGCATGTATTTAATTCTTCAACAAGACAAACCAGAGGATTTTGTATTAGCAACAGGTATTACAACAACTATTAGAGATTTTTGTAAAATGAGTTTTGCAGAAGTTGGAATTGAGTTAGCATTTAGAGGTGAAGGAGATAATGAAGAAGGTTATATTGTAAAATGTTCAAATCCAGAGTTTCAATTGCCTGAAGGAAAAGTGGTAGTTAAAGTAGATCCAAGATATTTTAGACCAACTGAGGTTGATTTATTAATTGGAGATGCAACTAAAGCTAAAGAAAAATTAGGATGGCAACCCAAATATACATTGGCTGAAATGATAAAAGAAATGGTGGCTAGTGATGTAATTATCTTTAAAAAAGAAAAGCATATTAAGGAAAGTGGACTATAATAATGTTTAATTATAAATGATTAATTTTTAATATAAACAATTTGTGGCTTTGTGTCTTAGTGGCAAAAAAATAAAATGAATAGTACAGATAAAATTTATGTTGCTGGTCATAGAGGAATGGTAGGAAGTGCAATTGTTAGAAAGTTGCATTCTGAAGGATTTCAAAATATTGTTACCAGAACTTCTAAAGAATTAGATTTAAGAAATCAACAAGCAGTTAATGATTTTTTTGCTGAAGAAAAACCAAAATATGTTTTTTTAGCTGCTGCAAAAGTTGGAGGTATTGTTGCTAACAATACATATAGAGCTGAATTTATTTATGATAATTTGATGATGGAAGCAAATATTATTCATGCTTCATATGTTAATCAAGTAACAAAGTTGATGTTTTTAGGTTCATCTTGCATTTATCCAAAAATGGCACCACAGCCTCTAAAAGAAGAGTCTCTTTTGTCTGGTTATTTAGAAAAAACGAATCAACCTTATGCTATTGCTAAAATTGCAGGAATAGAATTATGTGATGCTTATAGAGCTCAATATGGGTGCAATTTTATATCAGCAATGCCAACAAATTTATATGGCCCGAACGATAATTATGATTTAGAAAAATCTCATGTTCTTCCTGCTTTGTTACGAAAGTTTATTACAGCAAAAAGAAAGAGTGAATCATTTGTTACTCTTTGGGGAACTGGAAGTCCATTTAGAGAATTTTTGTATGTTGATGATTTAGCAGATGCTTGTTTTTATTTAATGAATCATTATAGTGAATCAGGTTTAATAAATATTGGATATGGGGAAGATATATCTATAAAAGACTTAGCTGATTTAGTTAAAAAAATTACTGAATTTGAAGGTGAAATTATTTGGGATACATCAAAACCAGATGGAACTCCAAAAAAACTAATGGATGTAACTAAGCTTGCTCAAAAAGGTTGGAAAGCTTCAATTTCACTGGAAGAAGGTATAAGAAAAGTATATGAAGAAATTAAAAATACAGATTGGGAATAATATATTAGGACATATATAAGAAATCAATTTAAAGAAATTACAGAAATACATTTTTCTTTGCATTCAAATTTTTAGAAGCTAATAATACAATGAAAAATATTTTAATAACAGGTGGAGCAGGTTTTATTGGTAGTCATGTAGTACGATTATTCGTCAACAAATATCCAAACTACAATATCATTAATCTTGATGCTCTTACTTATGCAGGGAATTTAGAGAATTTAAAAGATATTGATCAGTCTACTAATTACAAATTTGAGAAAATAAATATTCTTGATGCCGAAAGTTTGAAAATCAGTTTTTCAAAAACATCAAATTACTGATGTCATTCATTTGGCTGCAGAATCACATGTAGATCGTTCCATTTTATCTCCCCTTGATTTTGTTTATACGAATGTTATAGGTACAGTTAATTTATTAAACACTGCAAAAGAATTTTGGAAAGATGATTTAAGCAAACATTTATTTTATCATGTTTCTACAGATGAAGTTTATGGAGCTTTAGGCGAAACTGGATTATTTACAGAAACTACACCATATAGTCCAAACTCGCCATACAGTGCAAGTAAAGCTTCTTCAGATCATTTTGTTAGAGCTTATGCTGAGACTTATCATTTACAAACAGTAATTTCTAATTGCAGTAATAATTATGGACCATTTCATTTTCCAGAAAAACTAATTCCACTTTTCATCAATAATATCATCAATAAAAAACCTTTACCAGTTTATGGGGATGGTTTGTACACTCGTGATTGGTTATATGTAAAAGATCATGCAATTGCAATTGACTTAGTTTTTCATCAAGGAAAAGTAAATGACACTTATAATATTGGAGGATTTAATGAATGGAAAAATATTGATTTAATAAAACTTCTTTGTAAATTAATGGATGAAAAATTAGGAAGAAGTGTTGGTGAAAGTGAACAATTGATTACTTACATTAAAGATCGTCCAGGTCACGATAGACGTTATGCTATTGATGCTTCAAAAATCAATTCAGAATTAGGCTGGAAACCTACTGTAACTTTTGAACAAGGCTTGGAAGAAACTATTACTTGGTATTTAGAAAATAAAGAATGGTTAGAACATGTAACTAGTGGTTCTTATCAAGGTTATTATGATAATATGTATTCAAATAGATAATCATGAAAGTTGAACAAACCATATTGAAAGACTGTTTCATTATTCATGATACAGTCATTAAAGATCAAAGAGGGTATTTCTTTGAAAGCTTTAATCAGCAAAAGTTTCAACAACAAACAGGTTTAAATATTTCTTTTGTTCAAGATAATCAATCTAAATCTACTAAAGGTGTTTTGAGAGGTATGCACTATCAATTAGGAGAATATTCTCAAGCCAAATTAGTAAGAGTTATTAGAAGGAAATGTTTTAGATATTGTGGTAGATATTAAGAACAAATTCTCCAACTTTTGGAAAAAGCTTTTCATTAGAATTATCTGCAGCAATCACAAACAACTTTTTGTTCCACGAGGGTTTGCACATGGGTTTATTGTGTTAAGTGAAACAGCAACGTTTTTTTATAAATGTGATAATTTTTATAATAAAGAAAGTGAGGGTGGATTTATTTATAATGATGCAACATTGAATATTAGATTGGCAATTACATACATCAGATATCATACTTATCAGAAAAGGATAAAATTTATGCCAAGTTTTGAAGAGATAAAACATACAGTTTAATTTTGTAATCATGAAAGGAATCATTTTAGCAGGAGGTAGTGGTACTCGTTTATATCCTATTACCAAAGGAATTAGTAAACAGTTAATGCCTATTTATGATAAGCCAATGATTTATTATCCTCTTTCAGTTTTAATGTTAGCAGGAATCAATGAAATATTAATCATTACTACACCAGAAGATTCTGCTCAATTTCAAAAATTATTAGGAAAAGGAAACGATATTGGTTGCAAATTTTCTTATGCCATTCAAGAAAAACCAAATGGCTTAGCACAAGCATTTGTTATTGGTGAAGAATTTGTAGGAAAAGATAAAGTTGCTTTAGTTTTAGGAGATAATATTTTTTATGGTGCTAGGTTTTGCACAATTAGTACAATCATTTAACAATGTAAATGGAGCAGCAATTTTTGCTTATGAAGTTACAGACCCTGAAAGATATGGTGTGGTTGAGTTTGATGAAAATAATATTGCTAAATCAATAGAGGAAAAACCAACACAACCTAAATCAAACTTTGCAGTTCCAGGTTTATATTTTTATGATAATTCAGTTATTGAAATTGCAAAAAATATTAAACCTTCATCTCGAGGAGAATATGAAATTACAGATGTGAATAAAGAATATTTAAATCGTGGTAATTTACATGTTGGAGTTATGAATAGAGGAACAGCCTGGCTTGACACAGGAACTTTTGAAAGCTTAAGTGATGCTAGTGAGTTTGTTCGTGTTATTGAAAAAAGACAAAATAGAAAAATTGGTTGTATAGAAGAAGTAGCTTTTAGAATGGGCTTTATTACAAAAAATGAACTTTTAGGATTAGCTGAACAATATGCTAAAAGCGGTTATGGTCAATATTTAAAAACAATTAAATAATTAATCTCCTCCTAAGTATTTATAATTTTCGAATATGATTTTGATGTCTTGCATCCATTCATATTCAGTAGCATAAAAAGTATCAGACTTTTTTAATAAGGTTTTATTTAACCTTTCTACTTCACTTATTGGATAGCCACTTGGCAATAAAATACCAACTGCAATTAATGGTAAAGAGTTTTGAAAACTTGAATATCCTACCCAAGTCCTTTTCCCAACCAAAACATTCCAAGCATTAGTTATTCCATCTTTCCATTTATTAATTAAAATTAATTGCAAGGGAAATGTAACTAATATTAAAAGTGCAATCCAAATATCAACCATACGTTTCATTCTTAATTGGTATGGATTAGCTAAAGCATAAACTCCTTCTATTGAAAAAGTTTCACCTGAACTTGTTTTAGAATCACTTCCTACAATCGAGTGACTTTTTTTAGCATGAAATTTAAAACTGATTTTATTATTTTTTAGCAATTCAATTTGTTGAATAATTTCTTGAAACTTTAGGACTCCTTCACAAAAAATAATCTCATTTATACTAACTTGCTTACTTATGGTTTTTAAGTTTTGAATATTTCCAATTGTGTTATCATCATCTTCTTTAATTCCAACTCTTCCAATAACTCTTTCTTTAATATTGGTTTTACTCAAAAGCTGAAGCACTTGTATATATTCAGTTTGAGAGCCTACGACAACGGTTTGTTTGTGTAATAACAAATCATTGTTTTGTATAATATTAAACTTTACAAACAACCATCTAATTACAGTTACAATTAATCCTGCTAATATTCCACCAGCAAGAATCACACCTCTTGAAAATCTATAAGTTTCTGGTAATAATGAATAGAAAGCTAGCAAAACTACAACTGCTGTAGCAGAAGATACTAATGCTTTCATTGGTTTATATAGGTTATCATATATACCACTTAATAAAGCACTAGCAACAAAAATTATTGTATATACAGGAATTGAATAAGCTTCAAAATCGCCATCAAAGGGATTGCCATCTCTAATAAAATTTATCCAAAAATATTTAGTAAAATATAGAACCGAGTAAACAACTAAAGCATCAACAATAAGCATACCTGATTTGTTAATCAAATTCTGTAAAACACTTATTAAAGCCCTTACCCAGATGGCTAAATTTATTGAAGTTGAAAATAGAGTGGCTTTGCTACCACGATAGTGTTTTTTTATGAAGATGGCCATTGCATTATAAAACATCTTCACAAAATTTAAACTACCTCTTTTTGTGCTTTCTCCTTTAAAATGAATGATGGATTGTTTTCCAAAATAATAATTCTTAAATCCAGATTGTTGTATTCTATAACTTAAATCTATATCCTCGCCATACATAAAAAAAGTTTCATCAAACCCTTTGGTTTCTTCAATTGCAGCCTTACTTATCATTAAAAAAGCCCCAGCTAAAACATCTACTTTATAATTATCATCTTTCGACAAATGGCCTAATGCATACTGATTAAATATTTTTGATTTAGGAAATAATAAGGACAAACCAGTTAATTTAAAAAATGCAGCACTAAGCGAAGGGAAAGCCCTTTTACTTTCTGGTAAAAATTTTCCACTTCCATCAATCATCTGAACACCTAAAGCACCACAATCTGTATGTTCAGTGAAAAAATTTAAACAATTTACAATACAATCTTCTGGAATGATTGTATCAGGGTTTAAGAATAATACATAATTGCCTTTGGCTTGTTTTAATGCAAGGTTGTTGGCTTTTGCAAAGCCTAAATTGGCTTTAGCTTCTATAAATTTAACTCTTGGAAAATTTGGTTGCAAGTAAGCAATACTATTGTCATTGCTATCATTATCCACAACAATAATTTCCACTTCAAGCCCTTCAATAGATTTTTGAACACTGTAGAGGCATTGTTCTAAAAAATATTTTACATTATAATTGACAATAATAATTGATAACTGCATCAACAAACTAAATTAAGAATGCTTGCAAAATAACCAATACTATAGATAAATATGGTTTTTAGTTAGTGCTAATTTATTTTTTACACAACATTCTTGCTAACACTCGTTTATTAAATTTTATCTTTGCATCATGTTAAAAAATACTTTGTTAAGAGCAACTGAAGCAGCAGGTAAAATAATTAAAGAAAATTTCGATAGTAGTTTTAGTGTTTTTAATAAAGAAGGAATTAATAATTTAGTAACTGAAATTGATCATAAAAGCGAAGAAGCAATTATTAATATAATTAAATCTGATTATCCAGATCATTATATTTTGAGTGAAGAGGTAGGAGCAATAGTTCAAGAAAGCGAATACAAATGGATTATCGATCCTATTGATGGAACTGTAAATTTTGCAAATGGCATACCTATTTGTTGTGTAAGTATTGGTAGTTGAGCAAGCAGGTAAAATGATTTTAGGTGCTGTGTATAATCCTTTTATTAACGAATTGTTTTTTGCACAAAGAGGATTTGGTGCAAGTTTAAACGATAAAAAAATTAATGTTTCAAACAAGTCAGAATTAATTAAAAGCTGTATGGTTACTGGCTTTCCTTATACTTATTTAGATGAACCCAATGGTCCATTACAAGTTTTTGAAAAATTTATTCGTAAAGGAATTCCTGTTCGTAGATTAGGTAGTGCAGCTATAGATTTATGTTGGGTTGCAGCAGGAAGATTTGATGGATTTTACGAACATCAATTAAGTGCATGGGATAGTGCAGCAGGATTTATTATTGTTGAAGAAGCAGGAGGTAAAGTTACTAATTTAAAAGGCGATCCTTACAATCCTTATAAACCTGGACTTATAGCAACTAATGGAAAAATACATGATGATTTGGTTCGAGTTGTAAATGGGGGAGAGATTTAGGATATACGATTTTGTGATTTTAGATTTACGATTTAATTGCAAGTAATATTTAATTTATGACAAAAGAGGAGCTTAAAAGTAGAACAAAGTTGTATGCTTTATCTATTGCTCGTCTTGTTTTAAAATTGCCATATAATATTGTTAATAAAAATTATTCAGATCAGTGTAATCGTTCAGCATCTTCATGTGCAGCTAATTATAGAGCAGCATTAAGAGCTAAGTCAACAGCTGATTTCATAAATAAATTTAAAATAGTTGAAGAAGAGTTGGATGAATCAATATTCTTTTTAGAAATGATTGCTGAGATCAATCCATCTTTTGAATCTGAGATTGAAACATTAAAAAAAGAAGCAAATGAATTACTTTCAATTATAGTAGCAAGTCTGAATACATTGAGAAGAAATCAAAGTCAAACAAAAAAGTAATATCAAACTAAAAAAAATAACACAACAAGATAAAATGTTATTCTAAAATTGTACATCATAATTAGAATAAATCGTAAATCTAAAATCGTATATCGTAATTAGAATAAAATGGAAAGAACAGAAATAGAAACCCTTAGGAGAATTTGGTCTTATTGATCATCTTACCAAAAACTTTGAAATTAAAAATGCTTCAACCATTGTTGCTGTTGGAGATGATGCTGCTGTAATAGATCATTTTGGTAAACAAACTTTAGTAAGTACAGATTTATTAATTGAAGGCATTCATTTCGATTTAATGTACACGCCTCTAAAACATTTAGGATACAAAAGTGTTGTGGTAAACCTGAGTGATATCTATGCCATGAATGGAACTCCAACTCAAATTACAATGAGCATTGCTTTAAGTAATAAAATTAGTTTAGAAGCTATTGATGAATTTTATGAAGGTGTTTATGCTGCTTGTGAAAAATATAATGTTGATTTAGTTGGTGGTGATACAACATCATCTCAAGTTGGATTTATTATTTCAGTTACTGCAATTGGTGAAGTTGCACCAGATAAATATATTAAGAGAAGCACTGCAAATAAAGGAGATTTAATTTGTGTGAGTGGATTTTTAGGTGGGGCTTTTTTAGGACTAACTTTAATGGAACGTGAAAAGAAAATTTATTTAGAAAATCCACAAATACAACCAGACCTTGAAGGTGAAGATTATATTGTTGGAAGATTGCTAAAACCTGATGCAAGAGTTGATATCATTGAATTCTTCAACACAAATAATATTGTACCAACAAGTATGATGGATATTAGTGATGGTTTAAGTAGTGAATTAAAACATTTGTGCAAACAAAGCAATTTAGGTTGTAGAATTTACGAAGAGAAACTTCCTATTCATCAAGATTCTAGACAAGCAGCATTTAAATTTGGATTAGACCCAACAGTTTGTGCTTTAAATGGAGGAGAAGATTATGAACTTATTTTTACCATTAAACAAGAAGATCACGATAAAATTACTTTAAGTGAAGAAATTAGTGTTGTAGGATATATGACAGAAATGGAAGAAGGCTCTAAGCTCATTTCTCGTGGTGGCGGATTGCATGATTTTTTTGCTCAAGGTTGGAAAGCATTTTAATTTAAGTATATGCAAAAACCTTTTTCAATTGGAGTTTTTGATAGTGGTTATGGAGGGTTAACTATTTTGAAAGAATTGGTTAAGCAACTGCCACAATATGACTATTTATATTTAGGCGATAATGCTAGAGCTCCTTATGGCAACAGAAGTTTTGAAACAGTTTATGAGTATACTAAAGAATGTGTGGATTGGTTTTTTAATCAAGGTTGTCATTTAGTAATCTTGGCTTGTAATACAGCATCAGCAAAGGCTTTAAGAACTATTCAACAAAATCATCTTCCAAAAATTACTGAAAATAAAAGAGTGTTGGGAGTAATAAGACCAACAGCAGAAGTGATTGGAAATTTTACTGAATCAAAAAATATTGGAGTTTTAGCAACAACTGGAACTGTGCAATCTGAGTCTTACAGTATTGAAATTAAAAAGTTTTTTCCTGAAGTGAATGTCTATCAACAAGCTTGTCCAATGTGGGTGCCTTTAATTGAAAATAATGAACACCATTCACATGGAGCTGATTATTTTGTTAGAGAATATATCAATGCTTTAGAAAAACAAAATAGCAATATTGATTGCATACTTTTAGCCTGCACTCATTTCCCATTATTGAAAAATAAAATTGAAGAATATACACCTGTTGGAACAAAAATTATTTCACAAGGAGAAATTGTTGCAAAAAGTTTAAAAGAATTATTTACAGCGACATCCAGAAATTGAAACACTTTGCAGTAAAGGATCTACAAGAACATTTTATACTTCAGATTCAACAGAAGATTTTGATAAACACTCATCTATTTTTTATGGTGAGTCTATAAAATCTAAACATATAAAAATTTAATCATCAGATTTATTCAATGAGCCAAAAACCTTTTTTACACACGATACTTTCTCCTAAATTATTAGATGTTTACGATGTTACAGATAGTTTAGTTGTTATTATAGATGTTTTTAGAGCAACAAGTACAATAGCAGTGGCATTGCATAATGGAGCTCAACAAATTATTCCTGTGGATAATGTTGAAGAGTGTATAGCCATTGGAAAAGCAACACCCAACAGCATTACAGCTGGTGAACGTGATGGAAAAATCATTGAAGGGTTGCAATATGGTAATTCACCAACAGATTATCCAAGAAGTTTTATTGAAAATAAAACCTTAGTGTTAACCACAACCAATGGAACAAAGTTTTTGCACATGTCTTTAAAAAAAGGAGCAAGTGAAATCATCACTGGTTCTTTTCCTAACCTAAGTGCAGTGTGTGATTATTTATTGAGTACTAAGAAAAATGTTTTTTTAGGATGCTCTGCTTGGAAAGATAAATTTAATTTAGAAGACACACTTTTTGCTGGTGCAGTAATACAGAAAGTAAAACAAAATTTTACTGTGCATTGTGATAGTAGTTTAATGGCAGAAGAAATGTATCAATTGCATCAACATGAAATGAAATCTTTTATTAGAAATACAACACATTGGCATAGACTAGCACAATATGGGTTAGAAGCTGATATGGAGTTTTGTGTAAGTATTGATACTGCTAATGTTTTACCTAAATACAATGGTAGAGCATTGGTAATACATTAAGCTAAACTCCAACTCATTTCTCCATCTTTTTCATCTTTTAATAGAATACCAGCTGCACTTAAATCATTTCTTATTTTATCGCTGGTTACAAAGTCTTTTTTGGCTTTAGCTTCTTTTCTAATGTTGATTAAAAGTTGCATTGCATCGTCTAATTTATTATTAGCTATTGCAGTATTTTCATTTTTTAAGCCAAATACATCAAACAAATAATTATGCAAAGTTTGTTTTAATAATTCAAGCCCTGAATTACTAATTTCTTCTGCTTTTATTTGACCACCTTTTAATGAATTTACAATTGACGATAGTTCGAACAAATTAGCAATCGTTTTTGCAGTGTTAAAATCATCATCCATACATTCTTTACAAGCATTGGCTAAACTTTCTATCTTTTTATCTAGTTCTGTTTTATTATTATTACTTAATTTTTAAATCGTAATTCAAAATTATATCCTCTGCTTCCATCAAACGTTTCAGGCCTTTTTCAGCATCTTGCAAACCTTTTACATTAATATCTAATTCTGATGAATAGTGAGATTGTAAAAACAAAAACTTTAATACACTTGGTGCATATCCTTTATCTAACAATGGATGATTACCACTTATAAATTCCATTGGCAATATAGAATTGCCAAGGCTTTTGCTCATTTTTTGACCATTAAAATTTAGCATATTGGTATGTAGCCAATACTTTGCACCTTTATGATTGCAACTTCCCACGTTTTGTGCTATCTCACATTCGTGATGTGGAAATTTTAAGTCCATTCCACCACCATGAATATCAAATTGTTCGCCTAAATATTTTGTGCTCATTGCCGAACATTCTAAATGCCAACCTGGAAACCCTTTGCTCCATGGGCTATTCCATTGCATAATATGCTCAGGAGATGCTTTTTTCCATAAAGCAAAATCTATTGAATTTCTTTTTTCGTCCTGACCGTCTAAATCTCTATAACCAGCCATTAAATCATCAATATTTCTGCCACTTAAAACGCCATAATTATATTGTTCGTTGTATTTTTTTACATCAAAATAAACCGAACCACTTGCTTCATAAGCAAAGCCATGTTTTAACAAAGTTTCAATCATTTCAATTTGTTCAACAATATGTCCTGTAGCAGTTGGTTCAATAGTTGGTGGAATGGTGTTAAACACGTCCATAATTCTATGAAAACTTACAGTGTATTTCTGAACAATTTCCATTGGTTCTAGGCTTTCCAATTTAGCCTGACTTTCCATTCTATTCACCCCTTCACCTCTATCATTAGTTAAATGCCCAGCATCAGTAATATTTCTTACATATCTTACTTTATAACCTAAATAAGTAAGGTATCTATAAATCATATCAAAAGAACAAAAAGTTCTCAAGTTGCCCACATGTGGTTCACTATAAACTGTTGGTCCACACACATACAATCCAACATGACCTTTAGTAATTGATGTAAAAACTTCTTTTTTACGTGTTAGTGTGTTGTAGATGGTTAAAGCCATTGTATAGAATTCCTTTATATGTATATGCAGCGAAAGTAAGAAGGTAACCTTAATTATAACTTTTGTTTTAAAGATTAGTTTTTAGTAATACATCTGTTACAAGCATTTTATGATCACTCAAGCTTTCATCTACTAACTTAAATTGATTAACGATGAAATTAGTATCGGGAAAAATAAAATCGATTCTCAAATTATTTTTTAATGAATTATAAGTTGTACCAAAGCCTGAACCTTTTTCTAAAAAAGCATCTTGTTTGTTCGTTCTAAGTTTCCAATAAGTATTGTTAGTTGCCACCTCATTAAAATCTCCAGTAAGTATGATGGGAAGATTGGTGTTTCGTATAAACTCATTAATAATATCTGCTTCAATACTATGTGTTATCAGTTTGTGTTTTAATTTAGATAAAATTCCTCTTGTATTTTTCTTATTTAGATTTTGTTGGGCATTAGCAAGATCAATTTTCTTAAACTCATCTTTCGAAAACTTAAACGATTCTAAATGTGTAGTAAATACTGAAATAGTATCTGAAACAATTTTAATATCTGCTTTTATTATAGTTTCACCATTTTTAAAACTTCTAAAATCTTTTTTGATAATAGGAAATTTAGAAAAAATAGCACCTATGCTTCCTACTTCTAAAATTTCATTATTCCATATACTTAAATAATAAAAAGGATATTTTTCCTTCAATAAATCTAATCCCTTACAACCATTATTACACTCTTGAAATTCTTGCAAACAAATAATATCTGCATTTTCTTTAATGAGAGAAGCTACAACCTCTTTTTCTGAATGAGCCTTTTCTGTAGAATATATTTTAGTTCCACTTAAGTATGCAATGTTCCAACTAATGATTCTTATGTGGTTTACAGGTTTTACAGATTCAAATTCCCTATTTTGATTTGGAGCAACTATAACACTAATTTGTTTGTAACCAAAACACATTAATATGAATAAATAAAATGCAATTTTCTTGCTAATAAAAATCCAGATAATTGTAATTATCAAAAGACCTAATGCTAAATAAAGAAATCCTAATCCAATTATTCCGCCAATCCAAAATTCTTTTGCTGAAATCCATGGTAATAAACTACCTAACACAAACAAAATAGTAATGCCAATAGTAGCGATGCTAAACAATAATTTTATTGATCTAAAAAACCAACTTTTCTTCATTTCACAAAACTAAGGATTGAATACAATTAGGATTAAGCATATCTTTTTCAATCATGATATATATTTGCCAAATGTTAAGTATCAGTAATCGTGGGCAACAAATGCCATCATCACCAATAAGAAAGTTAGTGCCTTATGCTGAGGCTGCAAAAAAAAGAGGAACTACTGTGTATCATTTAAATATTGGTCAGCCAGATATTGAAACTCCAAAACTTATATTAGATGCTGTTAGAAATAGTGATTTTAAAGTTTTAGAATATAGTCATAGTGCAGGCAATGAAAGCTATAGAAAGAAATTGGTAGACTATTATAAATCTGTAAATATTAATGTTGACTTTAATCAAATTATTATTACAACAGGAGGCAGTGAAGCAATTTTATTTGCTTTTATGGCTTGTATGGATGCTGGAGATGAAGTAATAATTCCTGAACCATTCTATGCTAATTACAATGGATTTGCTGTAGCTGCTGGAGTAAAAGTCGTTCCAATAACATCAAATATTGAGAATGGATTTGCGTTGCCTTCAATTGAAGAGTTTGAAAAGAAAGTAACATCAAAAACAAAGGCAATAGTTATTTGCAATCCTAATAATCCAACGGGATATTTATATACTAATGATGAAATGCAAGCATTAAAACATCTCATCATAAAACATAATTTGTATTTATTTAGTGATGAGGCTTATAGAGAGTTTTGTTATGAAGGAACTCAAATTAGTGCTATGCATTTAACTGGGGTTGATGATCATGTTGTAATGATGGATACAATAAGTAAAAGATATAGTGCCTGTGGTGGAAGAATTGGGGCTTTGGTTACTAAGAATAAAGCTTTATTAGATGCAGCTATGAAATTTGCACAAGCCAGGTTAAGCCCACCAAGCTTTGCACAAATAGCTGGGGAAGCTGCAATTGATTTACCTTCAAATTATTTTGATACTACTAAAGCAGAATATCAATCTCGAAGAGATTTAATTGTAAAAAGGTTGAATCAGATGGAAGGCGTTTTTTGTCCAAATCCAGGAGGTGCATTTTATGCCATTGCTAAACTACCAATAGATGATAGTGATACTTTTTGTCAGTGGTTATTAGAAAGTTTTAATCATAATAATGCTACAGTAATGTTAGCTCCAGCAACTGGATTTTATGGAACAGAAGGATTGGGCAAACAAGAAGTACGACTTGCTTATGTTTTAAATCTAGAATCCATAAATGCTGCAATGGATTGTTTAGAACAAGCTTTGCAACAATATCCCAATAACACTAAATAATATTATAGTTTCCAATCTTATTAAAATTCATGTTAGTAAAAAAAATCATATCAATTGTCTCTATTGTTTTTTCTATTGTTATTATTTCATGTAATAATTCAGATGATGTTTTATTTGAAGAAGAACATGAAAAATATGATGGCCCAGCTGAAAGAGCACAGCAAGAGTTTGAACAAACTAAAGATCCTGCTTTAGGAATAATTCCAATTGAAAGATTATGGGATGCTTTAGATTTTACAATGGCTCAAAAACAAGGGTTAACCACTGATGGAGTAACAGGTATTTGGCAAGAAAGAGGACCAATTTATGATAGTGTTGGACCAAGTAATGGCAATGGTCGTGGGGGAAGTTCAGGATTTACAGGTGCCTATACTGCAGGAAGGATTAATGCTGTATTGGTTGATATTTCTGATCCATCTGGAAATACTGTTTTTTGTGGTGGTGTAAATGGTGGAATTTGGAAGTGTACCAATTTTATGACCAACAGCGATCCGAATTGGGTTCAAATTAATGACTACATGAGTAATATGTCAATTTCCTCAATGTGTCAGAATCCAATTAATCCAAATATTATTTATGCATCAACTGGCGAGCCATATAGTAGTTCAGCTTCAGTAAGAGGAAATGGTATTTTTAAATCCATTGATCATGGAGTAAGTTGGACAAGATTAAATTCTACAACAGGCATTTTAAAAAGCTTCAAAGTCATTTGTGATGGTTTTGGAAATTTATATTATGCTACTTCTGGTTATGGTTTACAAAGATCAACTGATGGTGGTAATACATTTACAACAATCACTCCTTCAAGCCAAACAAGTAATTTTTGTACAGATATCGAGTTTAGTAGCACAGGCGTTTTACATGCAAGTTTTGGTTATAATTCAACAGGTGTTTCTTATTATAAAACTAATGATGCTCCTAATGTAACTTCTTCTACTTGGGGTACAAAAAATTCAATAAGAACATCAAGTGTTACTGCAAGAAGATTTGAAATTGCAGCACAGGGAGATACTATTTATGGTGTAACAACAAACTCATCAAATAATATCGATAGTTGTTATAGATCTGTAGATGGTGGTAACAATTGGAGCAAAATGAATTCAACAATTTATACCACATCATTAACAAATACTCAAGGCTGGTTTAATATTTCACTAGCAATCAATCCAAGAAATGCAAATGAAATTATTGTTGGGGGATTAGATGCTTATTTATCTACAAATGGAGGAAGTACAATTTCAAGACTAACTTATTGGGTTACTGGTTCACCATATGTTCATGCTGATCATCATTTTATTCAATGGTGGGTGAATGCAGCAAATGAAAATAAATTAATCATGGCTACTGATGGTGGAATGTTTTATTCAAGTAATAATGGATTAACATTTAAGGATAAAAATAAAAATTTAGGATTAAAACAATTTTATTCTTGTGCTATTCATCCAACATTAACAGATTATTTTTTAGCAGGTGCTCAAGATAATGGCACACATCAATTGTCAAAACCTGGATTAAGTTATAGTAAAGAAGTTACTGGTGGTGATGGTGCTTTTGTTGACATTGACAATAACGAACCTCAATATCAATTTGGAGCTTATGTTTATAACCAATATCGAAGATCAACTAATGGAGGAAACTCATGGTCTTCTTTTAATATTTCAAGTTCTATAGGCTCTTTCATCAATCAATGGGATTATGATGATGTGCAAAATATTATGTTTTGTAATTATGGAACCAATGTTTTTTTAAGATGGAATAATCCGCAAACAGCAACATCCACCACAATAAATTCAGATGTTATTACATTGTCTGAGTTAAATAGTGGTAGAGCAAGTGCTTTAACAGTTTCACCATACACAACAGGAAGAGTTTTTATAGGTTCTTCAACAGGAGGTGTAACAATTATAAATAATTCTTCCACTACAATAGGTACTGGTTCTACAGATGTCGTTTATAAAAATGCACCCACTAGTGGCAATGTAAATTGTATTGCAGTTGGAACTACAGATGATCATTTGTTAGCTGTTTATTCTAATTATGGTGTAACTAATTTGTGGTATTCTAGTAATATGGGCACAACTTGGACAGCAATAGATGGAAATCTGCCAGATATGCCAGTTCGTTGGGCTGTATTTCATCCAACAGACAATTCTAAAATTGTTATTGGTACAGAAGCAGGCGTTTTTGCAACTTCAAATGTTAATGGTTCAAGCACTCAATGGATTGTTAGTCCAGGATTTCCTTTAGTAAGAGTTGATATGTTGAAATTAAGAAAAACAGATAATACTATTGTTGCTGCAACACATGGAAGAGGATTATGGACTTCAAATATTTTAGATGTATTACCTCTAAAAAATATTTCTATCAATGGAAGCTTATTAGAAGGAAATATTGCCAATTTAAGTTGGAAGATGATTGATGCAACTGATAAAGCATCATTCTTTGTAGAGTATAGTGAAGACGGTATAAACTATAAGCAAATTTTAAAAACTAACAATCAAACTTCTTCATATCAATATAAAATACCATCTGATATTGGATATTTTAGAGTTATGGGTTACGAACCAAATGCTGCACCAATTTATTCAAATGTTATTGTTTTAAAACCTAATACTAATTTCAAAGGATTAGAAATTAGTATTAGTCCAAATCCAATAATGAGTGATGCAAGAATAGTTGTTCATTCAAATCTTTCAGGAAATTATGATTGGAGGCTGACTAATATTCAAGGAAGTATTTTGCAATCTGGGAAAGGAATTCTCACTAAAAACATTGATGAATTCATTAAACCTAATATTAATTCCCTATCAAAAGGAATGTATTTAATGCAAATTATTCAAGCTAATCAAACCAAAACAAGATCGTTCGTAAAGCAATAAAATAATTCATTTTCTTGTAAACCTCAATGATATTATTGAGGTTTTTTATTTTTATTCAATAATATTTTCTTCTGAAACCCTTTATTTATAGGCATTTGAGAGTTACCCCCTAATTCAAGGGATTGTGTAGTTTGGTTTGTTGATGCAGTTTTACATTCTCTTTAAACAACTAAACAACACAAACATGAAACAAATCAAAAAAATCGTAGTATCTGTTATAGTAATAGCTGCTACCATCTCAAGTGCAAACGCTCAATCTACAGCAACTTCTTCAGCTTCAGCAACAATTGTAACGCCTATCAGCATCGTTAAAGATGTAGATATGAACTTTGGTAACATTGCAGTTACTAATAGTGGTGGTACAGTGATATTAGCTGCTGCAGGAACAAGAACAGCTACTGGTGGAGTAACATTACCTGTAGTAGCAGGAACAGTAAGTGCTGCTGCATTTACAGTATCTGGACAAAGTGCTTATACTTATGATATCACTTTACCAAGTGGTAACATTGTATTAGCTTCTGGTGCAAACAGTATGAACATTAACAACTTTACTGCAAGTATTGGCTTAACTGCTGGTACATTATCAACTGGTGTTACTGGTTCACAATCTTTCAGTGTTGGTGCTACAATTGATGTTAGTGCTAATCAAGCTGCAGGAACTTATACTACTGCAACTCCTTTTAACGTAACTGTTAATTATAACTAATTTTTTAACCTTTTCGATGTAACTAAAAATGCCTGCAATTGCAGGCATTTTTAATTTGGTGAAACACTTATTTTTTTACTTTATCTTTTTTTTGGTGTTCAAATTTTGCTTTTTGTTCATCAGTTAAAATAGATTTCAAAGTTTCTTTCTGTTTTTCTTTTAAAGATTTAATTTGTTCTTTTTTTTGAACTTCAGAAAGTGATTTATTTTCCTTTAAAGATTTTATTTGTGCTTCTGTATTTTTCCTTTCTGTTAATAGAGTTGCTTTTTGTTTTTCATTTAATTGTAATTTGCTACTCATTTTTTCAAATCGAGCTGTTGCTTTTTCTTTCATTTCTTTTTGCTTATTCTCCTTAATCTCTTTCATTTTATTTTTTTGATCAGGAGTAAGTGTTGCAGCAACTTCAGCTTTTCTTTTTTCATTTAAATCGCCCATTTGTTTTTTAAAATCTCCTCTTGTAATATCGTCATTGCTTTTTAAAGCTTTGGTTTGTTCACGATATTTTTCATTGATAGATTTCATTTTACTTTTTTGGTCGTCAGAAAGGTCTAATTGTTTATTAATGTGACCTTTTTCATTTTTTGCTTGCTGTTTTTTTTCACCACCTCTTTTTTCTTGGGCAGTTGCACTTGTTAAAATGAGTAAGCAAAAGCTAATTGGGATAAGTAATTTTTTCATATTTATTGTTTTTATTTTAAGTATGATAATTTTTGATCCTTTGAGTTTAAATTAAAAAATTATAATAATGTTAAACTAAACAAAATTCATATGCTCAAAATTCTTGTTTAAAATAGTTTTATCGTTTGCAGAAAGCCATTTGTTTAGAACTGTAGCATAAACATTTTTAAAGTCAACATTAAATTTTAAATCACCATCTTGTAAGTCAGATAAGTTTGGTAAATCGTTTATCAATCCCTTTTGCTTTAATCCTCCACTTATTAAAAACATATTATTAGCAGTGCCATGATCTGTACCACCACTTGCATTTTGCGAAACTCTTCTACCAAATTCACTAAAACTCATCAGCATCACATCTTCAAATCTATTATTGGCTTTTAAATCTTTTACAAAAACTGTAACAGCATCATTGAGTTCTGTAAATAGTCTTTGTTGTTGTGCTTGTTGATTTACATGTGTATCAAAACTTCCTAAACTTACATAATACACTTTGGTATTAATTTCAGAAAAAATAAGTGAAGCAATTGTTTTAAAATTTTTGCCAAGCTCTGAAGTTGGATATGCTGCTTTTGAAGGATGACTTTGACTTTGTTTATAAATATACTCAGCACTACTAATGGTATTCGATAATGTTTTGTATAAATAATCTACTGGATTTTCATCTTGGTGATTTTGATGTTGTTGGGTTAGGGATTTAAAATATGCTGACTGACTTGTATTGAATAATCTTTTTGGGTCTTTGAATGCCAAACCTTTTTCTTGTTCACCTTTCATGGCTAAACTTAATACATCATCAAACTCTAAAGCATAAGTTGGTTTATCACAACCTGAACATTGAGCATCTAAATATCTTCCAAGCCAACCAGAATTAACATATTCATTACTTGCTGAACCTGTTTGCCAAATATCCATACTTCTAAAATGACTTCTATCTGGATTTGGATAGCCAACATTATTAATAACTGCCATTCCTCCATCATGAAAAATGTCAGCTAAACCTTTTAATGCTGGATGAATTCCTGCATCATCAGTTAAACTAATTGCAGTATTCTTTTCAATTTTTATTCTGGGTCTTTCTCTATAATAAATATCATTTCTTACAGGAATTATTGTATTTAGTCCATCATTACCTCCACTCAATTGTAACACAACTAAAACTTTATTTCCTTGTGGCACAAGAAAATTATTTTTTTCTTCAAAAGCCTTTAAAAACTTTGGCACCATAAAACTTGCAGTTGCAAGTGATGTTGATTGAAGAAATCTTTTTCGAGATAAATGCATAATAATTATTTTTAAATTAACACATTTGATATTCTGGTGTACTCATTAAGGCAATGGTTGTAGTTTTAATAAAAGCCTCTCTATTGCTTTTGTCAATTAAATTAGCAATGGTATTTTCTTTAATGGACTGTGTTGTTGATTGTAGAATATTTTGTTGTAACTGATTTAATAAATCATCTCTTGTTACATCATTAAATTTTGAAATATACTCTTGCCAATTAATTTTTGCTTTTATTTTATATCTGTTACCCATTGCATTTTGCATTTGTTTTTTATACATTTCCCTCATGCCCATTTGCTGGTCATCATCAGTTTTTGTATTAATGGCAAACTCTTCATCTTCTTTAAATAATCTTGGAATTTGTAATCGAATCATTAAAGAACTACTGTCAATCCAGGTTTTACCACCAGGCCATCCTGCAACGTTTGGAGGATAAAATAAAACCTGTCCTAATGCTTTTTGTAACAACAATTGTATTTCTGGATTTTCTAATTCCATAGGTAAGGTTTTACGAATACCAACTAATAATTCTATTGGAGATTTAATTCTAGTACCAATATTTTTTTCATGATAAAACCAAGAACTGGTAAAAATATTTTGAATTAAATCTGAAATATTGTAATTCGATTGATAAAATTTCTTACTTAATTCCTTTACTCTATCATCATCAATATTGTCATTTACAAAGTATTTGTAAATCTTTTGGGTGATGTATTTTGCAGTTTGTTTTTGTTCCAATAAAATATTAAGAATATCATCGCCATTAAAGTTTCCTGTTTTTCCTAAAAATGTTTTGGTTCCTGAATCATGATTAAATGCCTTGAACTGAAATTCTCCAGTAATGTTGAAACCCCATCCTGTAAAAGCTCTTGCAGCCTCTTTAATATCTTGTTCACTATAGTTTCCTCTTCCTAAAGTAAACAACTCCATCACTTCTCTTGCAAAATTTTCATTGGGATGTTTCTTTTTATTTTGTTGATTATTTAAAAAACTTAACATACTTGCACTTTTGCTTACTGCAAATAATAAGTCTTTAAAATTTCCTAAAGCATTAGTTCGAATTTCTTGCAACAACTTTTGTTGAAAGAAAATATTGACATCTCTACAAGCAAAGTGCCCATGCCAAAACAACGAAAATTTTTCTCTTAAAGGATTAGTGCCATTCACCATTTCTTCCATCCATTTTAAATTCAAGCTTTTAATATCCTCTCTTGATTGCTGTCTTATTTTTTTCTTGGTTTCATTATCCAATCCATTTTTTATCAATTCTTGTAACTTGATTGCATCACCAATTCCCATAAATATTCCTTTAATACTATTGTCTGCAACATCAAAATATTCTAGTTCTGAAGTGCTAGCTTTTTGGAGCGATGTAAATAGTTCTTTGGTATTGAGATGATTTATTTTATCAACCAAGTTCACATCAATACCAAATCCTGCACGCCATAGTAAATGCTGATTTTTTAGTTGTTGAGATAAAGGCATGAATTTTTTTTATTAAGACTTTTTTCTTAGGCTCGAGTTTAAATATAAATTGAAATTAACATTTACACATAAAAAAAGCGACTGCATTTGCAATCGCTTTTTTTAAAACAATAAATTATTTTATTGTTTGATGAATTTTTGAGTACTCATTTCACTATTGCTAGAAGAGTAAACTTTAATTAAATATGTACCTCTAGATAAATTTGAAGTATTGAATTGAACATTATTATCACCTTGATTAGTTTGTAAAACTTTTTCAGAAATTACTTTACCAACTAAATCAGTAATTCTAATTTGTACTTTTTCACTACTTGGCGTATTTAATACAAGGTTCAATTGAGCTTCAACAGGATTTGGATATACTCTTGAAATCTCTGCTTTTACAATTGATGCAGATTTTAATACTACAATATTTGAATATGATTCCTTACCATTAAAATCAATCTGACGTAAACGATAGTAATTTGTACCTGTTAAAGGTTTCTCATCTGTATAAGAATAATATAAAACAGAAGAACTATTTCCATTTTCTGCTTTTGAAGCTATTGAAGCAATTGAACTGAATTTTTCGCCATTAGCACTGCGTTCTAATTCAAAACCTTTATTGTTAGTTTCATTAGCAGTTGACCAATTTAAAATATTATTTCCAGCTTCTCTAACACCAGAGAAATTAGCTAAAGTAATAGGTAAAGGAAAACCTGTTGTGAAAGAAGTGATAGAACTTGTACAACCAGTTGCAGCTCCTCCAAGATTCTTAGGGACAACATACCAATAGTAAGTAGTATTTGCAACACCACCAGTAATATTAACTGAATCTGCACCTGCAGCTCCTAATAACGTTGTAGGAGGATTTGTTGTACTAAAATAAAAATCATAAGAAGTTGCACCACTTACAGCATTCCATTTAAATTTAATATTTGGTTCAAAGCTAACATTGGTTGCATTATTGGCTGGAAGAGAATTTGTAGCACAAGAAGTAGGAGCAGATGGTGCTGTTTTGATTTTAATACAATATGCACCTAAAGAACCAGAAAATCCATCAATCATGAAATAGTAAGTTGTTCCTGCAGTTAAAGAACCTGTTGCAACTGTAACAGTTGGATTTGTTGTTAAGTCATAAGGATTTGGAGCTGGAGTAACTTCAGTTAAAGTTAAAGTTGGGCAAGCCCCTGTTGCAGTATAAACACCTGTCCATGCATAAATAAATCCATTTGTAACACCTGCAGGACGTGACATTTCAATATTAATAACTCCAGTAACTGTTGGTGTATATTTATACCACACAGTATTATTTGCTGTACTTGAACTGAAAGTAGGATCTCCCACAGCAGTTGCACAACTTGTATTACCACAATGTTCAGCACCATCTAAAACTAAAGTTATTGCATCGCAAACAGCATCGTTTGCAGGAATAGAACCTAAAACAACTGTTGTAATAGCAGAATTTGCAGTACCACCACCAGCAGTACATGTTACAATGCATCTAAAATCTGTAGAACTAGAAACACTTGCAGTGTATGCAGGCGAAGAAGAAGATGAACCAATATTTGTAAATGTACCTGCTCCTGTAGGAGAAGATTGCCATTGATAAGTTAAGCCTGTTGTTGTTGAAGAACCAGTTAAACTTAAATTAACATTACCTGCTGTACAAATATAATTTAAAGAAGATGCAGCAGAACCTGCAGTTGGTGTGCCTGAACATGGATTTACTTTTTCAATAACAATATCATCAACTTGCATAGCCCACTGGTCAGCATCTGAGTAACAATTAAAACCTACATAAAAATTACCTGTTGAAGTTGCAGTATAAGCTATTAGTGCTGTTGCATATGAAGCATTTGTCAAATTTGCTCCACCATTATTATCCCAAAGAGTAGTTGTTTGAGCAGCAACAGTTGCAGCATTTCCTATGGTAACCTTCATTTTTTCAGGGTATGTTCCTGATCTAATTCTATAAGCGAAAGTTATATTGTAATTTGAGCCAGAAGTTAAAGCTAAAACAGGACTTATCATCCATGTGTTAGCAGCAGCAGTTGAGTTATATTCTAAAACCATACAGCCTGTACCAGTATTTGCAGTATAAGGACCATCTGAAAAAGTTCCAAGTGTAGATGATTCCCAATTTTTGCCTGTACCGTTATTAATTCTTGTCCAATTGCTTGGTGGAAAAGTTGCTCCTTCAAAGCCTTCAGTTACCATTACTTGCGAATCAGCAAACTGGCTAAATGTTAAAAAAAGAATTGAAAGAATACCAACTCTAAAAATTGAGGGTAAATTTTTTGTCATCATAAAGAGGATTTATTAATTATTAAAGTGTGAATGTAAGAAATTATAATTTTTTAATCGAATATTTTTTGTAGAAGGTAAGCTAATCTTCCCAAACCCTTAAACCTTCGCTGCAATTAGCACAGATATCAATGTTTTTTCTACTGGTCATTAACTCGTTTCTAAACTGTTTGTAATTGTCATTTTGCCACACTTGTTTAAAACTTTGATTTTTTAAATTACCTAATTGGTGCATAGCATCTTTATCAAAACAACAAGGCACTACCAAGCCATCCCATGTAATGACATTACTACTAGATAAACGCCAACAATGATTACTTAGGCCATTCTTTACTGTCATCTTGCCCAACTTATCTTTCTTATATCTACTGTATTTATTAATTTCTGGAATGAGTTGATTAGGATCATTTTCATAATCATAAACTTGAGCTGTTTTAAAACGAACTTGATCAACACCAATTTCTTTGCCTAATTTTTTAATTTCTTCTATTTGATGTTCGTTAGGTTTTACTACTAAAAATTGAAAGAAGACAAACGGTGTTTTACTCTTCAATTTTTTCTTCCATTTGATGATATTTTTTGCTCCTTCAATTACTTTATTCAAATGTCCACCAACTCTATATTGTTGATATACATCTTGAGTAGTACCATCAATACTAATAATTAATCTATCTAAACCACTTTCAATAGTGGCTTTTGCTTTTTCTTCTGTTAAGTAATGTGCATTGGTACTTGTGGCAGTATAAATACCTTTTTGATGAGCATACTTTACCATTTTTAAAAAATCTGGATTTAAATATGGCTCTCCCTGAAAATAAAAAACGAGGTACAATAATTCTTTATGAATTTCATCAATGGTTTGTTCAAAAAAATTGCTTTGTAACATACCTGTTGGTCGAGAAAATTCTCTTAAACCACTTGGGCATTCTGGGCAACGTAAATTACAACTTGTTGTGGGTTCAAAAGAAATGGAAATGGGTAAACCCCATTGAATGGGTTTTCTTAATATTTTGCCTAATTGATAACCACTCCACACTTTTGTTGCATTAAATGCTTTGTGAAAAGTTATTTTCGTAAGAGGTTTACCGTATCGTTAAAATTAAAATATGGCACGCTGTAAAAATAACCAACTAGAATTAAAACACTTCTTTAACTATATTTCGAATTACAGAAGATTTACCTAGAGTATAATAGTGTAAAACTGGTGCTCCAAACTTTTTTAGTTCTTTGCTTTGTTGTACTAACCATTCAGAACCTACTTTTTCAACTTCAGCATCATTCTTACATTTCATTACAGCATTGGATAGTTCTGTTGGAATATCAACATGAAAAATTCTCGGTAAAACTGATAATTGTTTTTTTGTAGTAATAGGTTTCAAACCTGGAATAATAGGAACATTAATATTCATCTTTCTACAAGAATCTACAAAAGCAAAATATTTATTATTGTCGAAAAACATTTGAGTCATGATGTATTCAGCACCTGCATCAACTTTTTCTTTTAAATAGTTTAAGTCAATTTCTAAGTTGGGAGCTTCAAAATGTTTTTCAGGATAACCTGCAACACCAATACAGAAATTAGTTTTTCCACCATCCCTAATATCTTCATCAATATAAATACCATTATTCATTTTTAATGCTTGTTTCATTAAATCAATAGCATAAAAATTTCCATCTGGTTCAGGAATAAAACTGGCTTCATTTTTTGGAGCATCGCCACGAAGAGTTAATACATTATCAATCCCTAAAAAATTTAAATCAATTAAAGCATCTTCAGTTTCACGTTTACTAAAACCACCACAAATTAAATGAGGTACTGCATCTATTTTATAATAGTTCATAATGGCAGCACAAATACCCACAGTTCCTGGTCTTTTTCTTACTTCAACTTTTTCAAAAGTATTGTCAGACTTACGTTTGAACATAGATTCTGCTCTATGGTATGTTACATTTATCCAACTGGGTTTAAACTCCATTAATGGATCTAAATGTTCGTATAACGATGTAATGGTTTTACCTTTTAATGGTGGTAAAACTTCGAAAGTTACTAATGTGTCTTTTGCCTTAGCAATATGTTCTGTAATTTTCATTTTATTGTAAATTGCCTCTTTCAAAGTAAAGAACCTTGGCAAAAATGAAAGTTCTTCACTTTGAATTTATCATAGTTTATTTTTGAATAATTAGTTGCTGCCTTTCTTTTTTTATGCCACTTGTAATCTCAATAAAATATACTCCATTTGGCAAGTCAGAAATAACAAAAATAGCTTGGAGATTTTGATTATATTTTTGCTGCTTTTTCAAATTACCTTGTAGATTAAATATTTTAATATCATCAATTGTTGCATTGCTATTCGAAGAAGTTTTAGATTCTAATGATAAAACTGTAATTGAGTTTGTTGCAGGATTTGGAGATACTAAAAAACTATTATTACAAGGAGGTACATATACATTTTTATACGTTTTTATTGAAGTACCACATGCATTTATGACAGCAACAGAAATGTCATACCAAATATCACATAAATTTTTAGTGATTGGAATTTGTGCAAAAGAACCATGATACGTATTTTGTAGAATACCATTTTTATACCAATTGTAAGAAGATGCACCAGGAACAGGAGGATCTACTGCAACTTGTATTCTTCCAATATATGGATCAACTAAAATTACTTCAATATCATTTGCTTTAGCTGCTCCTAAAGTAATATCATGTGTTTCAGTATAAGAAAAAGTACAATGAGTTACTAATGCTGTTAAAGTGATAATTGTATTTGAAGAGGTATTTCTACAAACAGAAACACTAGAACAAGTAGAACATCCAGAAATTGAAGCATCAACAGTATTGGATAATGACCATTGAACTGAGGCACCGCTAGGCATACCATTAATTGTAAAATTTGTACAGCCAGAACAAATGTAATCCTGTGTTCCAGTAATTGATAATATGGGTGCAGGACGGGAAATAGGAATTTGTCCTGGTGTTTGATTGTTTTGCAATCCATTACCACAATTATTTTTTGGTCTCACAAGTATTGCTCCATTGATACCATTAGAAGGGTCTGATGTTACTGTAACGCTGTTTCCTCCTGATATCCAATTATTACCATTTGAAATATTTTGACCGATAGACCAATTCAGAGGCAATTTATATTCAAAGTCCGTAATAGAGCCAAAACATAATGTTGGGCTTTCGAAGTTTGTACCCCACTGAACATTAGGAACAGAGATTGGAATATTTATTATTTGACAACGAGGAACGTTTATAGCAGACTGATTAGGTACTTGGGAACAATTAATGCCATAAAACAAAGATTTGATTTTTTTGAAATCAAAATCATAAAATGTATTGTCTGTATAATAAATCCTAAATGCTTGTTTCTGATTTGCATCACCAAATTTACCCTTGAATGTAAAGGTACTACCGACAGGGCTTGCTGGTAGTTGAGTAACAGAAGCTGAATACATTCCAATCATACTTTGATAAGTATTTGGAATAGAAGCAGTAAAAGTATATTCAACATCAGGGCAGAATTCACCAGATTGTATTGGTGATATGGTTTGTGAATAAACAGTATTTAGTATTGTGCAAAAAAACACAAAGGGAAGTAATCTTTTTATAATTTTTATTTTTAAAGTTTTTCTAAATGAAGTGTAAATCCAATTGATACCTGAACACCAGTTTTATCATTATTGAATGCACCAGGTGAATCTTCAATTGAAACTGTTTTTTTAGTATATCCAAGTAAAATTTCCATACCTGCTGTACTATTAAAGAAAATTTCCATTCCGCCCATAAAAGTAAGAGTGTTCAATTTTCCTTTTTCACTCAAGACTCCTAGGTATTTATTAATACCAAATTGATAGCTTATATCAGCTAGTATATTAAATTGCTTTTCTGCATTTAAAAAATAATACCTTACATAAGGTCCAATAGATACTTTATATGAATTTGTAGACCCGCCACTTCCAACACTTGCACTAATTACTTTTCCTTTATATGAAGAAAAATTGGGTCTTAACCCAACAACAAATTTGTCAAAAATAAAATACCCAATTGAGGCTGCAATGTCAATGCTTGTGTATTTAGCTGTTTGATTAAATGTAGGGGTACTGTAATCTTCGTTATATGAAAAAAAACTACCACTACCGCCAACAAGCCAAATGTCTTTGTCTATTTGGGCATATGCAGACATTGATAAAGCAAATACTATAATTATTAAAGAAAATTGTTTCATATTTTTTGTTAACAGCTTATGGCAATCATTTTAGATAATTTTTTCTTTTAAAATTTTAAAAAAGAATGCCAAGTGAAGATAGCTTTAATACAAAATTATACTAATAATATTTTGAGGTGCAAACTTAGTTTATAATTCTATAGGGAAAGCTCTTTTGTTGGATCCCATTTTAGTTTTTCGAAATTCAAAACTGTTTCCTTTTCAACTTTTATACCTTCTTTTTCCAACAATTCTTGCATTTGTGTAGGTGTTGCAAAATGTGCTTTACCACTTAACATACCATTTCTATTTACTACTCTATGAGCTGGAACTTTTGGTTTAACATTGTGGGCACCATTCATTGCCCAACCAACCATTCTTGCACTCAATTTGGTGCCTAAATAAGCAGCAATTGCTCCATAAGAGGTTACTCTGCCTTTAGGAATTTTTCTAACTACATCATACACATCTTCAAAAAATGAATATTGTTTTTGGGCTTTACTCATTTGATGTTTGATTTTTATTTTGAATATTCAATTGTTGTTTTAATTCTTCTGGAACATTGATGTGATGATAAGGACAATGTCTGCAACCATTGCCACAGCAATATCCTCTTTGGCTTAAGTAATATTCAGTAAAAACCAATAAGCCATTATCATCAAAATAATAATTTTTATTCGGTGGTTGTGGGTTCATTAATAATAGCTTTAAGTTTTGCATCTAACTCCAAAGGCAAGTCTTTATTGATTTTAAATTGCAAATAGTGAACTCTATTACTTTGTGCAATATCTAAACTTTCGTAATGTGTTTTAATATAAAGTTCTTTAGCTAAGTTTTGATTTTGATATAGATTATCAAAATCTACTACGACATCTAATTTGTACAATTCAATTACAGTTTTAGTGAAATTATATAAATCTGGACTATCGGTTTTTAGATGCACCATTCCATTTTGTTGCATGATTTGTTGATACAGTCTTAAAAATTTAGGGTGTGTTAATCGCTTTTTTGCTTTTGATAAACGTAATTGAGGGTCAGGAAAAGTGATCCAAATTTCAGCCACTTCATTTATTGTAAAATACTCATTTACTTTATCAATCTCAGCTCTTAAAAATGCTACATTTAATAAATTTTCTTCTAGTGCTGTTTTTGCACCTTTCCAAATTCTATTGCCCTTAATGTCAATGCCAATAAAGTTTTTGTTAGAAAATAATCTTCCCATGCCAACAGAATACTCTCCTCTGCCACAAGCTAACTCTAATATTATTGGATGATTGTTTTTAAAATAGTCGTGCCATTTGCCTTTCATTTCTATGCTGTGTTGAAACACATTTTCGAAACGATTAATTTCTTCGAAACGAATTAATTTTTTTTGTCCCATAATTTAAATTCAGTTGCAAAAGAACTTATTTATTTTTTGATTGATTACTTTCGGCAAAATAAATATTATGGCTGTCATTTTAACTGTTAATGGTGTTGCCCCTCAATTTGGGAAAAATTGTTTTATTGCTCCTAATGCAACCATTGTTGGACAAGTAACTTTTGGGAATGATTGTAGTATTTGGTTTAATGCAGTTTTACGTGGTGATGTAAATACGATTTCCATTGGAAATAAAGTAAATATTCAAGATGGTGCTGTGGTGCATTGTACTTATATAAAACATGCAACTATTATTGGTAATAATGTTTCAATTGGTCATAATGCCATTGTTCATGGATGTACTTTACTCGATAATGTTTTAATTGGTATGGGTGCTATTGTAATGGATGGCTGTGTGGTTGAAAGCAATAGTATTGTGGCTGCAGGTTCTGTTGTTTTAGAAAATACAGTGGTTGAAAGTGGAACTATTTATGCAGGTGTACCTGCAAAAAAAGTAAAAAATATTTCTAAAGAAAAGATTGAAGGAGAAATTAATAGAATTGCCAATAATTATGTGATGTATAGTAGTTGGTTTAAAGAAGAAAAGAATATTTAATGGATATTAAAATCTTTTCTTTTCTTTGATAATTATTAACTCACATGAGAAAAACGATTCTATCAATTATACTTATTGCTTTCTTAACTTCTTGTTCCATTTTTAAATCAAATAAAACTGGTTGTCCAACTAATGGCAGAGCTGTTGGTGCAGAAAAATTAGCTGCTGGAGATCCTAAATCTGTGAAAGCTGCAAACAAAGCCCCAAAGTTTAAATTCTAGTTTTTACTTATTTCTTTATTCAACATAATACTCAACTTTTTTGCTCCTGAATTATAGAGGTGATCATTATCAAAAAAATCTTCTTTTACAAAACTACTATCAGTAAAATAATTAAAATACTGAGTTTGATATTTTGAGCAGATTTGATGAATAAAATTTGAATTTTGTTCTATAATTTTTGGATTACAAAATTTAGAATAAGTTTCAAAAACTGGGGTTGTAATAAAAATTACATTAATTTTTTTCTGTTTTAACTCTAATACAAAATCCTCTAAATCTGTTTCAATTTCTTTTCTTCTGTTTTCAAAAATCTCATTGTGATGAATGGTTACACGAGCTAATCCTGTGCTATCATTAATTAATTCTTGGTTGTATTTTGGTTGATAACCATTGTTTAAAATAGTTGTTGCTTTTTCATCTTTAAAATTATTGAAAGCCAATTCTATACTGTGTTTGAGCTGATAGGCAGATAAATAAGAGAAGTTGTTTAAAGTGAAGTTTTTATTTCTTTCAGATTTAATAGAATAATATAAATTGTAATAATCTGTTCTCCATTTTTCTTCTATATCTTCTAATTGATAGAAAAAAGAAAAGTAACTAATATTGATGATGACATGCTTCAACTTTGGCATTTGATTCATATACTTTAATGTAAGTGCCTTATCATAAAATAATGTTTGTGAGACATTCGCTAGATTAAATGCCTTAGTAGAAAAATAGGTTGGATCAATACCATTAAAACTTTCTGAAGAACCCAACACCAAAGTTTTAATACTATCTAATTGCTGTTCTAAAAAATATTTTTTTGCTGCATAACTGCTAGTGAACTGATGGCTTCTTAATTGATATTCTAATAAACCAAGTATTAATATAAAAGGAAGAAAAAAGTAAAAAATCTTCAACAATATTTTATTAGTCTCTTTCAATTTTTATTATTTAACAATAGCCATTACGTCTTCATCATCACTAATATTATTCATCTCTCTTAAAATTTGTGGGTAACGCCAAGCCACTCTTCTGCTTAAAGGAACAACTGTAAATCTTTTAGGATTGGGTAAACATGCAATAATTTTTGCAGCTTGTTCTCTAGTTAATCTTTTTGCTGATGTGTTGAAGTAGGCTTGTGCAGCAGCTTCAATTCCAAAAATACCTTTACCCATTTCAATGGTATTAAGATACACTTCTAAAATTCTTTCTTTACCCCAAATCCATTCAATCATTTTTGTAAAATACATTTCAGGAATTTTTCTAATATATTTTCCAACTCCATGTCCTTGCCATAAAAAAACATTCTTTGCAACTTGTTGTGTAATAGTACTGGCTCCACCACCTAAAGGAATTTTAGTTTTTTTTCTTTTCTTTTTGGGCTTTAAACTTTTTTCAATAGCATCCCAATCAAATCCTCCATGATCAGGAAATGCTTGGTCTTCACTAGCTATAGCAGCTAGTTTTGCATTAGTTGAAATTTCATCATAACTCACATAATCTCTCTTTAAACCATAACTAATGGCATTGCTAATTTGTGTTATGGTAATAGGAGGCATGATCCATTTACATGCAATGATGTAAATAAGCGAAGTAATAAAAAACCAGAAAAATAATTTCTTAATAAAACGAAAAATAGATTTCATTAACTGAACTTAAATGCAGTTTTACAATTAAAACTTATTGCTTATAATATATGGAAGCATGGCTCTCCAAGTGGGCCAGTCATGTGTAATATCGACTCCCCAAACATCTAAATCGTGCCAAATGCCTTTATCCCAAAGTACTTGACTAAATTTTTTATTGGCTTCAGGGTCTTCGTAACTTCCACTGCCTGTGTAAATATGTATGTGATGACTAGCTTTTATTTTTTCTAAATACCATTCATCGTTTAGATTAGGAACATAATGAAAAGGACTATTAAAATACACTTGATCATCCCAAAATCCTTTAGTGTATTCACTTAAATCATAAACGCCACTCATGCAAATACAACCATTAATAATGTCTGGCCTTTTTAAAAATAAATTCATAGAATGTAAAGCACCAAAACTTGCACCACAGGTAAAAGTCATGGTGTTATCACCAGAATTAGTATTGATAAATGGAATTACTTCATTAAATACATAATTATTAAACTGATTTTGTCTGATTGCCTTATGAGAAGGCTCCATTTCATTATTTAACCAACTTTCATTATTAATGCTATCAATACTATACACTCTAATTTTACCACTATCAAGAAATGGAGCCAAAGTATCAATCATTTGAAATCTTTCATATTCCAAATAATCAGCAGCAGCAGTAGGAACTAATAAGATATTAAAACCAGAATGTCCATAACTAGCAATAGGCATTTCTTTATTTAAGGAAGGACTGAACCACGATGTTGTATTTTTCTGCATAAATTTTAGATATTGGCTAAAATAAGGAAATAACTTATCTTTTTTATGATTATCAAAACTAAGTTCAAATGAAAGTTAATTTTAATTGCTTATAAATTACATTCGCCGTTTAACAGATTTTTTTCAAAAGTTTAAGAAGGTATAAAATTCTAATTGTGGTAGACATTATTCAATTATTGCCAGATAATATAGCTAATCAAATTGCAGCAGGTGAGGTGATTCAAAGACCCTCAAGTGCAGTAAAGGAATTGTTAGAAAATGCTGTAGATGCCGGGGCTACTGAAATTAAACTTATAGTTTCAGATGCAGGTAAAAATTTAATTCAAGTAATTGATAATGGCAAAGGCATGAGTGAAACTGATGCTAGAATGGCATTTGAAAGACATGCAACTAGCAAAATCAAGCAAATTGAAGATTTGTTTAGAATCAACACTATGGGTTTTAGAGGAGAGGCTTTAGCAAGTATTGCAGCTGTGGCACAAGTTGAAATTAAAAACAAAAAGAGTTGAAGATACTTTGGGAACACATATTGAAATTGAAAATAGTGTAGTTTAAAAGCAAGAACCATGTGCTGTGAAGTGGGTACAAATATTAGCATGAAGAATTTGTTTTTTAATGTTCCGGCAAGAAGGAATTTTTTAAAAAGCAATACAGTAGAGATGCGACATATTATAGAAGAGTTTGTAAGAGTGGCTATGTCATTCCCTAATATTTTTTTTCTCCTTAACAAGTAATGGTCAACAAGTTTTTCATTTAGAATCAGGAAATTTAAAACAAAGAGCTGTTCAGGTTTTAGGCAATCATTATAACGCCAAACTTGTGCCAGTAAAGGAACATACAGATTACTTAAATGTTTATGGCTTTATTGGAAAACCAGATACTGCAAAAAAAACTAGAGGCGATCAGTATTTTTTTGTAAACAATCGATTTATTAAAAGTGCTTATTTAAATCATGCTGTAAATTCTGCTTACGATCAATTTATTACCTAAAGATAGTTTTCCGAGTTATGTTTTATTTATTGATTTAGATCCTGAACAAATAGATATTAATGTTCATCCAACCAAACAAGAAATAAAGTTTGAGGATGAAAAAATTGTTTACGCATTTGTTCAATCTGCAGTAAAACATGCATTGGCACAATTTAGTGTTGCCCCAAGTTTAGATTTTACACTCGAATGCTAATATTCAAGAGTTAGATGCAGTAACTAAACCTTTTACTTCAGTAAAAAGAGAATACAAGTCCTCATCTAAATATTTATCAAAGTTTCACAAAAAAAGATCAGGCACATTTAATTGAAGCCTCATTCCAAAGCAATGAATTAAAACATTGGAAAGATTTTTTTGTACCATTAAGTGCTACGATTCATAAAGAAGAAGCTGCTGCAATTTCTACAGATGAATTAATTGGAGTAACAACAAACAAGTTTAAACATGCAAGTTTCGAAACTGAACATACTGTTTACTTGCAATTGCACAATACTTATATTGTTTCATCAACAACTAAAGGATTCATATTAATTAATCAGCAGTTGGCACATGAACGAGTTTTATACGAACGTTATAGTAAAGCTGTAAATAATAAACAAGCAGTTGCACAAAAAAGTTTATTTCCAATTACATTAGAACTTTCATCTGTTGATGCTGCTTTGTTACATGAAATGTTAGAAGATGTAAATGCATTGGGTTATCATATTGAATATGTAGAAAATGAAAAATTTGTAATTCAGGGTACACCTGCAGATGTGTTACAAGGAAATGAAATGCATAGTGTAGAACAGTTATTAGAACAATTTAAACATTTTAGTAGTGAGGTAAGTTATAGCAGAAGAGAAAAATTGATTCGTTGTTTAACTAGACAAAATGCAATAAAAGCAGGTAGGGCATTATCACAAAAAGAAATTCAATCATTGGTTGAAGATTTATTTAAATGTCAATTGCCTAATATCACAGCAAATGGAAATCCAACTTTTGTTGAGTTTAAAGAAGATTATATTGAAAAGATGTTTACGAAATGGTAACATATCTTAATTTTAAAAAAAGAATTATACAATGGCAAGTTTTGAAGTTATTGGTGGCAATAAATTAAATGGAACTATTATTCCACAAGGTGCAAAAAATGAGGCATTACAAATAATAAGTGCTGTTTTATTGTCAGCACAAGAAATTATTATTGAAAATATTCCAAATATTATTGATGTAAATCTGTTGATTGATTTGTTGAAAGAAATGGGAGTTAAAGTAAAACAAATTAATGCCGATACTTATAGTTTTATTGCAGATGATATTGATGTAGATTATTTGGCAAGTGCAGCTTTTAGAAACAAAGGAGGTATGTTAAGAGGCTCTGTAATGCTTGCTGGTCCTTTATTAGCACGTTTTAAAAAAGCTTATATTCCAAAACCAGGTGGTGATAAAATTGGCAGAAGAAGATTAGATACACATATAATTGGATTTGAAAAACTTGGAGCAAAATTTAATTATGATGATGATTTGCATGTGTTCACTTTAACTGCTCCACACTTAAAAGGGGCATTCATGTTGTTAGATGAGCCTTCTGTTACTGGTACAGCAAATATTTTAATGGCATCAGTTTTAGCTGAAGGAAAAACTACAATTATATAATGCAGCATGTGAACCCTATTTCAACAACTCAGTAAAATGTTGGTTGCAATGGGAGCAAAAATTTCTGGTATTGGAAGTAATTTGTTAGAAATAGAGGGTGTTGAAAAGTTAGGTGGAACAACTCATAGAATATTGCCAGATATGATTGAAGTGGGCAGTTTTATTGGACTTGCAGCTATGACTCAAAGTAATCTTACAATTAAAGGTGCAGGTGTTGAACATTTAGGAATTATTCCTGAAAAATTTAAACAACTTGGAATTCATCTAAAAATTGAAGGGGACAATATTATTATTCCAGAACAAGAGTTTTATGAAATAGAAACATTTTTAGATGGTAGTATTTTAACCATGTCTGATCATCCTTGGCCTGGCTTTACACCAGATTTATTAAGTATTGTTTTAGTTGTTGCAACACAGGCAAAAGGAAGTATTCTTGTTCATCAAAAAATGTTTGAAAGTAGATTGTTTTTTGTAGATAAATTAATTGATATGGGTGCACAAATCATTCTTTGTGATCCACATAGAGCTACTGTAATTGGTTTGGCAAGAAAAAATAAACTTCGTGGAATTACAATGAGTATCCCAGATATTAGAGCAGGACAAGCCTTGTTAATTGCTGCTTTAAGTGCAGAAGGAAAAAGCACCATTCAAAATATTGAACAAATAGATAGGGGGTATCAGTTTATTGATCAAAGACTGAATGCTTTAGGTGCATCTATAATAAGAAAATAATTATTTACTTTTTCTAATCCAATTCTCAAGAGGGCTTAAAAGTGCAATAGAATCTTTTTTTATAGAAAAATTCTGATCATAGTCCCATAATATCAATGGAATATTATATTGATACATACTTTGTGTAAGATCTCTTAAATAATTCATTCTTGAAGTTTCGTCTGCAAATGTTATAACCCCTGCTTCTGTGCATATTAGAGGCATATTATTTTTAGAACAGTAGTTTGCAATTTGATTAATTCTATCATTAATATATTCTTTTGTAGCTTCATAATAATATTTATTATAATCTTTTTCTACACTAGTGCCTTTGGCTTCCTTACTCATTTCTGGCATTTTTCTTTTCTTATAAGGGTAAGGAAAACCTTTCATATAAGTTTTATTATTAGTCCAATCTGCCCCTTGATGTGTAAAAATATAAGGTTCATAAAAATGGAAAGTGTAAATGAGTTTATTATCTTTTAATTTCCCTAAGTTCATCAAATCATTTAATCCATTATAGTTACTTCCACCAACAATATAAATTCTATTTTCATCTTCATGTCTGATATAGCTGATTAATTTTTCACAAGTTATTTTCCATTTTTCTGTTTCTAAAGTGGGTTCGTTGTATAAATCAAAAAACAAATAATCGTAACCATGACCTTTAAAATTTTGTTGAATTTGCTTCCAAATCCATGTAACATGATTAATGTTTTTATCATTTAAATTATCATCTTTTAAAAAACCATAATGGTAAGAGAGGATGAGTTTTAATTTTAAATTATAACAAGTATAATAAATATCCTTAAGCTTTGAAAGTATTTCTGGTCGTAGGTTTGAGGAGTTTGGATATAAAAAAGAATCTAATGCAATTGGTAATCGCACAGTGGTAAAACCAAGCTTTGCAATTTCATTCAATTTTAAATTAATATCTTTTTTTAACAAGCTATCCGAGGTTAGCCAAGTATGTTCTAACTCTGATAAATTAATACCAGCACCGAATGTTTTTTTTATAGTCGAAACAGACATTATTCTTTTATTCACACAAGATGTGAATTGTGTTAGTAAAAAAATGAAAGTTATTAAGATAAGTAATTTAGATACGTTTATTTTTAACTTCACGCTGAAATCTGTTAATAACTGCTTTAAATATATTGACTGCATAATTACAAATATGGATAACAATTTCAAATTTCAATTTGCTAATATTAATAAAACCGCTTTTATTCAAGAAGTGAATAAGAGAGGTTCGTATTATGCGAATGTTGTAATGTGGACAACACTACTATTATTACCACTATTTGTTTTGATTGATTATCTATTGGGAAAATCTGCTTGGGTGGACTTTACTTTAATTAGATTAATCGGTTGGGGTGTGTCATATTTAATATATGTACACTCAACTAAAGAGAAATGGGGATATATAAAAACTATCTTTTGGTTTGTAATGGTAAATATCATTGTTCACTCTATTATTTGTGGTATAGTACCATCGAGTGGTTCAACCTTGGGATATTTTTTAATCTTATCCATCTCAATCCTTATTATTAATACTACGATTTTCTGGCCTCCTATACATTCTATATACACTTGTTTGGTATCTTATCTGGTTATATTCTTTATCTATTCTTTTAAATCTCGTCCAGATAAATACAGTTTCATGATAGAACATGGAGGTGGTGTTTATTTCTTGGTATCTGCATTTTCTTGCTTTTTGGCTTATACACGTTATAATATTTTACAACGTGATGCCGAAAGAACTGTTGTGTTTAGAAGATGCACATAGTAAATTAATTGAAAGAAATGAACTGATAAAAGACCAACATTTCGAAATCAAGGAAACCAACAGAAAATTGCAAGCTGTTAGTGAAACCAGTCAAGAAAACATGACTGTTTTAATGGATGATTATCAAAATTTTTCTGATACAGTTAAATCGTCTTTTGAAACATTAAAATCAACTGCTTACAATTTAACGCCAACTCAGTTAGATATTTTGAACTCACTAACTACACAAAATGACAAGTTGCGTTATCTAGCCCAAAAGCTTACTGGTGTTGGTGTTGAGTCAAGTAGTAATGAAACAGTTCAGTTCAATAGTGAATCATTCGATTTAAATCCAGAAGTTGAAAAAGCTGTAATTGATATTGCAGAATCTGCAATGCTTAAGAACATGAATTTGCAGTTGAATATTTCTCCAGCAGCTAATCATGTCTATCAAGATAAATTATTTACAGAACAGGTATTAAATAAATTATTAAACAACATTATCCGACACTCTCAACCTGGTTCTATTATAACTGTGAGAGCTGAACAAAGTGAAGGCAAAGCCATTGTTGAAACCATTAGCCATGGAGCTTTAATTGGTATGGATAAATTAAATCAGATGTTTAATAAATTAAGAAATGCTGCTATTAATGAAGAGGGAGATTTAAGTGATTTAGGTTTAGCAGCAACAAAAAAATTAGTAGAAACTATGAATGGTAAGCTTACCTATAGTAGTGATGAAAAAACAGGTAATTATTTTAAAATAGAATTCCCAAGCACCCAGTAAATCTAAACAATATGAAGTCTAAATTTCTTTTAACCGTAGCCTTAATGTTCGTTGCATTACAAATCTTTGCACAAGAAAGAACATTTAAATCAATGGGTTATGACGATGCCTCGATCACGGGGATATCTGGTTCTTTAAGTTACTTTTTAAAAATCAAACCAGATGATAACCTAGATCAAAGTTCATTGGTTATAAACTTAAGAGCATCTCAAGTACTTAATGCAAACAACTCTTTCGTTGTGGTTTATTTAAAAGATGAACCAGTATTTACGCAAAGACTAGTAGTTTCTGCATTAGATACAATGCTAACAGTTCGTGTACCTTTAAGTTCAAAATATTTGCAACCAGATGGAAGGTTCATCAAATTACGTGTTCTTGCTAAGATGAGTATTAGTGAAGAATATTGTAAGGATATTGATAATCCTGCTTGTTGGGTTTCTGTAAGAAACACTTCTTTCATTAATTCTTCTTTGCAAGAAGGATTTGCATATCAACGCAGTATTAAAGAAATGATACAAGAGTTTAACTCAGTATATACACCTGCAACTGCTGATGTAGATGATTTAATGGCTGGTGGTTTAATTTACACTATTGTTCGTCAAGGTGCAGCTTCAAAACAAGTTTATACTGCAACTTATAGTGGACAAGAGGAAACTCCAGCTGGTGTGGTTTGTGGTGTTGCAGATAAATTGCCATATGCTGTTAAACAATCAATGCCTGCAGTTTCTGGTGGTCAGGGCTTAATTGCTTTAGTTCCAGTTAATGATGGAATCACCAATCGTTTTGTATTAGTTGTTACAGGGGGTGATAATGCTGGCTACAAAAAAGCTATTAACACTTTAGCAAATAATAAACGCTTGAGCAGTGCTTTCACTGATAAATTATTAATTTCTGATGCCACATTAAGTACTGAAGTTTTTGCTGGAGTTTCTCCACTAGTAACTACTTTAAGTGATTTGGGTGGCGAAGAAGGATTCTTAGAAGGTATTGGTGCATTACGAAGAAAATTCAATTTTTCTTTAGCAGATTTTAATGCAATGCCAACTAAACTTCAATTGCATTTAGAAAGCTATTATTCTGCATTAAAAACAGATGACAGAGGATTTTTGAATATTTACTTAAATCAAAATTTAGTATATAATGCTAGCTTATCAGATAAATCTAGTTTCATAAATGATATAGATTTAATGCCACATTTGTTAACTAAATTCAATACTTTAGAAATCGAATTTCGTTTTCACCCAGGTAGTAATATATGTAAAGATGGTTTTAGCAATTTCTTTGCTTCTATCAATACTAAAACATCTACCCTTACTTACTTTGGAGAAAAAGATAACAAGTTCTATAGCTTCTTTAATTTCCCTGCAGAATTCAGAAAAAAACAAACAAAAATTGTTGTTTCTCCTGCATTGTTAGATAAAGTTGTTGCTTCAATCGGTGAAATTTATTATCAATTAAACTCACCTCAAAAAAGCAATTTCAGTCGTTTAGTAGTACCTCCAATTGTAACATCAACAAGTGCTACAAATGTTGGAGATTATAACTTAATTGCTTTGGTTGATAGAAATGACCCTTTTGCTAAACGTTACGATAATATGCCTGTTAAATTTGACAAAGATTTCCAAATTTACAAAGGCTTACAAGGCTCTGCTAGTTACTCAGTAAACGATTTCTCAGGAAGTGGTTTAGGACAAATATTTTCTGACAAAGGAAGTACCATTTTAATGGTTACATCTTTAGGTGCTGATAGTAGTGCAGGTAATGCTTATTTAAGTGTTGTAAAAAACTTCAGTACACAGTTAACAGAAATTGAAAGTAATGTTTGTATTGCTAACAGTAATGGCCTAAGTAATTATTTCTTTAAAGCTCCAGATGATAATAGTATAGTAAGTTACAGCAATAACACTAGTGCTTTCGAGCAGTTTTGGAATGCTTATAAATACTGGATTTTAGGATTAATTCTTGTAGGTTTAGTATTTGGTTATGTAATGATTCGTCGCAGAGTAAAAGCTGCTACAGATTCAGTAGTATAATTAAAAGCATAATAGAATTTCTTTTCTTATACCGAAAGTAATAATATATGATTCGTAGTGCAATTGATTTAATGGCATCTCAACTAAAATTTGATGCAGCAAAGTTGAATAATGTAGAAGCAATTGCTAATACATATAACTATGCTCCTATTAAAGTTGCAATATGTTTTGGATTCATTACTCGTAAAGAATATTTTAATTTCTTAAAAAGCGAAGGGAAAGAAATAGTTGATATTAAAAATTATGAAATTGATTATTCTTATTTAAGTCAATGCGATATTCATCATCTCAACTCTTATTTATATATTCCTTTAAAAAGAGATTATGATGGGCATTTAATTGTTGCTGCTGCCGATCCTTATGATGAAAGATTAGCGAATAGTTTAATGGTAAAGTTTAGAACCAATATTAAACTTGTTGCTGCAGACGACTTAGATATTATTTGGATGGCTCATAAAGTTCAAGGCAGAGATTTAGTTAATGATGCTGTATTTAGTTTGATGAAAAAAGATCCAGCTAGTTCTGGTCATATCACATTTACTGATTCTCAACTTATTTTTAGTTTTGCTTTTTTAGCTTTTGTAATTATAATGCTATTCTTATATAGCATTCCTACAATAATTGTATTGAACTTAATGGCAAGTTTGGCATTCTTGGGTTCAATCTTATTTAAATTATATCTTGCTTTAAAAGGATCACAATCAGAGTTACACGATGACGTTACAGTTGAAGAATTGGGATTGGTGAAAGATGATGAAGTGCCAATTTATACCATTCTTTTGCCAGTTTATAAAGAAGATAAAGTAATACGAAAACTAATTTGGAATTTGAGAGGTTTAAACTATCCTCAAGAAAAATTAGATGTTAAACTCTTGATTGAAGAAGATGATGAAAAGACTTTAAACGCTGTAAAAGATTTAGATTTTCCAGTAAACTTTGAAGTAATTATTATCCCTTTCATGATGCCTAAAACCAAGCCAAAAGCTTGTAATTATGGTTTGTATTTTTCTCGTGGGGAATTATTAACTATTTACGATGCTGAAGATATTCCAGATACTTGGCAGTTGAAAAAAGCATTTTTAATGTTTAGTAAATTGCCTAAAGAATATGTAGTGGTTCAAGGTGCATTAAACTATTTTAATAGAAATGAAAACCTATTAACTAGAATGTTTACACTTGAATATTCTTATTGGTTCGATTATATGCTTCCTGGTCTTGAAACCCTTGATGTGCCTATTCCTTTGGGAGGAACAAGCAATCACTTTAAGCTTGATAAACTTGTAGAATTAGGGGCTTGGGATCCATTTAATGTAACTGAGGATGCTGATTTAGGAGTACGTGTTTATGATAAACAATATAAAATTGGTATTGTAAGAAGCACAACTTTTGAAGAGGCGAATAATGAACCTTTCAATTGGATTCGTCAACGAAGCAGATGGATTAAAGGGTATTTGCAAACTTATTTAGTACACATGCGTCAGCCCATCAATTTAATTAAAAGAATTGGTTGGGGTGGTTTCTTTGGATTTAATTTTTTTGTAGGAGGTACAGCAATAACTTTCTTAGTATATCCCATTCTATTAATGTTCTTTTTGGTGTATGTTGTATTTAACATTACTTCAGTTAAAACAGTGTTCCCTGATATCGTTTTATACTTTGCAATTTTCAATTTCGTAGCAGGAAACGTTTTGATGATTTATGTAAACATGATGGCTGTGTTCAAACGTAGATATTATGAGTTGATATTATTCTCTGCATTAAATCCAATTTATTGGTTAATGCACTCCATTGCAGCTTACAAAGGATTATGGCAATTAATTTATAAACCATTTTATTGGGAAAAAACAAATCATGGTATTAGCAAGCAGTCGTCTGCTAGCACAATGCCAGCAATTTAATAACTATGGTTTTTTTAAGAAAATATGTAGCAGTTTTTTTAGCAATATTGTTGTTAAGTTATTACTTAATTCTGTCTTGGGTTATACATAGAACTGGCTATGAGCATTCAGAATCTTTATTTCTTGCAGAAAAAGCTCGTTTATTATTTGAAGTAAAAAACAATACACTCTTAACTTTAGGTACAACTTTTCCTACATTAGTATATCTTTCAACTGTAGTGTTTTCATTATTTGGATATCCTTTTGCACCAATCTTAGCTTCAGCAACATTTACAACTTTAATATTCTTCGTCATTGCACAAGACTTTGCAAAATCTAATATGCAAAGAAGATTTTTTATTCCAATGTTGTGTTTGTTATTTTTCTTGCATCCAGGTTTAATTTATGCAGGCACTTCTGGAAGAAGTGTAGCCATACAATTGTTGTTCTTTTTTCTTTTGTTTAGAAGTTTATTTATTTACTATAAAACACAAACCACTTTCTCTTTGTCTATGGCAAGTATATATTTAACTTGTCTTATATTTTGTAATTACAGTTTTATTTGGCTAATTCTTGCTCTTGTACCTTTTGTATTATTAATTTCATTGGAAGGATTAAAACAGTCTAAATATGGTTCTCCAATTGTTCAGTACTATGAGTCTGTAAATAATAGATCACAAAGACGAAAACTTACATTACGTACAGTTGCTATTTATATTATTTTGTTTTTATTACCTATAGGAACGGTTTTACTTTTCAGACTTTTAAACTCTTTACACGCTGGAAATGCTACTTACTTTTTAACTAGTCAATATGCTAATTGGAGTATTACTGGTAATAATTCTTTAGGTTCAATTTTTCTTGGAGATCATTTAGTTGGAAGAAATGTACTTTCTCAAACACAAATCATTTTTCAAGGATATATTTTATTATTAACGCCTTTAATGATTTATGTTTTCTTCATTTTTAAAGGAAGATTGTACGAACTACTTACTTTATTTGCACCATTTATTTTTATAGGTATTTTATTATTAGATAATCAGATTTATTTAACTGTCGAGTTTTACTTAATATTCTTAATACTTGCATTAATTGGAATTTATACTTATTCAGGAAAGAAGTTTGCCGTTAAGAAAATGTATCCTTTTGTAATGTTGGTTACTTTGATTAATCTCTATACAGGGATTTTATATTTTCAAAGATCAAGCGATAGAGAAGAAATGGCATTCTTTAATACACTAAAAAGTGCTGCTAAATGGAATGGCGAAAGGGTTTATTCAGAAGAATATAAAATGGCGACTTATATTAGTAATTTAATGAGCCGACCATCAACAATTGCTGAAAAAAGTAAAATATTGATGGATGACGCTGCAGCATATTCTATAATTGCTCAGTTAAGAAAATTAGGACCTAATATCATTTTACCAGTTGACTATAACTTTATTACTGTTGCTGAAAATCCAATGACAGAAGCCAAATATATTTGTGTGGCTAAAGAAACTAATCGATTAAAAAGTTTTACAGTTTTAAATAGTTATAATCTAAAAAAGATAGCTCAACACGATGCATTAGTAACTACAATGATGTTTGAAACAGAAAATTGGGCTGTTTATAGATTAGATAGAATGGAAGGTGATTTAACTGCTCTTACATTGCAATAGCTTTAACAACAAATTCTTTCATTAAGTCAGCATCATTAGTATTGTTATCATTAATACCTATACTTCTTAAATTATATTGGTGCAATAAAAGCAATACTTTCTCTACACCTTCGTATTGATAATTTTTAGAGGCTTGAACATAATCCTTCATAAAATATGGATTAATTCCTATAGAAGCAGCCAATGATTTTTCATCGTTTCCATTTGCAGAAAAAATTAAAAATACTTTACTAAAGAAACTGTACAAGGATGGAAGTATAAGTTGAATAGGACCAGCTTTTGGATTTTTTTCAAAGTATTGAATAATTCTAATGGCTTTAGATAAATTCTTTTTTGCGATTGCCTCTTGTAATTCAAAAACATTATACTCTTTACTTACACCAACAAATTGTTCAATAACTTCATCTGTAATGTTTTTAGAACTCTTAAGATTGACAGCAATCTTTTCTATTTCATTTTTTATTCTCGACAAATCGTTCCCAATATTTTCACATAACAACAAATTAGCTTTTTGTGTAATAGTGAGTTGGTGTTGTTTAACTATACCATTAACCCATTCTGGCAATTGATTTTCATATATTTTTTTTGTAGATAAAAGTTCGCCTTTTGTCTTTATAGTTTTAGCAAATTTTGTTCTTGCATCAAGCTTTTTATCTTTGTAACTAACTATTAAAAGTGTTGAAGGCAAAGGGTTTTCTATGTAAGATTCTAACTCTTCAATATCTTTCATTTGCTGACCTTCTTTCAACAACACAACTTGAACTTCAGAAAACATTGGGTATCTTCTACAAGCATTTACAACATCAGGCCATTGCGTATCTTTCCCATAAAAAATTGATAAATTAAAACTCGATTCACTCTCAGATAAAATATTATGCTCTGCAAAGTTCATGACTTCATCAATGAAATAAGGCTCTTCACCTTCAAGCCAATAAATGGGTTTAAATTTTTTCTTTTTTAAATCAGAAATAATTGAATCAACACTCATGAAACAAAAATAAGTAAACAGTACTCGATTAAAGTGTAATAGTGATATGTTCTTTTTTTAATAGAGGAAGATTTTTGAAACGAAGAATAATATTTGCTACTACAATAACATCTCTTTCACAGTAAGCAACAATTCTTGTTAGATTTTTTTCTTTGTAATAAATTTCTTGAACTTTACTGCCATCAATATCTGTTTTACTTGTTGGAATATTTAAGGCATTTGCCAATAAGTGTAATGAAGTATAGTTTTTTATATCACCAAATCGCCACCAAGTCAAAGTATCAAACATTTTTATCTCCCAAGGCTTTCTTTCATGTAACCATAAATATTCTGGTAAGGGAAGGTTGTTAATCAATATTCTTCTACAGATATATGGAATATCAAACTCTTTTATATTGTGACCACCAAAAATGAAATCTCTGTGATGTTTATAAAATTTATTACACATATCACAAAAAGCTTTTAAAACTTCAACTTCATCATCTCCAGAAATACTTTTTATTTTAAAACATTGATGTTCTTTTTCATCTTTATAAAAATATCCAGTACTAATGCAAATTATTTTTCCAAATTCTGCAAGTATGCCACCACGCATTTTCCAACCTTCTTCAGGAGTAATTTCTTGACCTAAATTTCTACTCGTTTTTTCTATCCAAAGTTGTTGCCAATCAGCATTAAGCTGGTTAAATTCAGAAACAATTGGAACAGTTTCAATATCAATTAACAATAAATTTGAAATCATTGGTTTAATATTGTGGTCTAAAATTAGCGAAAAATGAATTACGTTCCATCTGCAACAGCAAATAGAGTTCCACCAAATAAGGACAATAGAAATATTATCTATGCAATTCTTATTGGTATCATCTTGTGTTTATTAGGGTATATTATTTACGATAAATCTGAAGATAAAAAGGTTGCAGACGTTTTGCAAACTACACAAGAGAGTTATGAAAACCTTGACAGTGCAAAAAATGTATTACAAGCTGAATTTGATTTAACATCAATGAAACTAGATACTTTAACTGCTAATAATGCCCAATTAGAATCTGCATTAGCTGCCAAAAATGTAGAATTAGCACATATAAAGTCTAATATCAACACCATCTTACAACAAAAAAATATTAGTGCTTCAGAATTGCAAAAAGCTCAAGCATTGATAGCACAGTATAAGGGAGAGGTTGAAAATCTTTTAACTGAAGTGGCTCGTTTAAAAAGTGAAAACAAAGAACTATCTACGGCCAATTTTCAATTAACTACTGATAAGAATGAATTGATTGTTACCAAAGATCAGTTAACTACTGAAAAGAAAAACCTTGAAGAAAAAGTTGATGTGGCTACAACATTAAAAGCTTCGAATTTTAACATCACAGCTATTAAACTTCGTGGTGAAAAAGAAAAAGAAACTACCACAGCCAAAAGAGCAGACTTTTTTAGAGTTTCTTTTGTATTAGATGAGAATAGAATTGCAACAACAGGACAAAAATCAATTTATGTTGTCGTAAAAAATCCAGATGGAACAACTTCTGTTTCTGAAGGGTCAATAAAAACAAGAGATGGAATGGAAGTGAATTACACCAATAAAGTTAATGTAAATTATGAGCAAGGAAAAGTAACACCAGTAAGCTTTGATTGGAAACCTGGAACTCAATTTGTTCCTGGAGATTATAAAATTGAAGTGTATAACAATGGATTTAAAATTGGAGAAGCTGTAAAAACTATGAAAAAAGGCGGATTGTTTAGCTAAGAAATTGTAATCAAAATACTTTGAAAGCCACAGAACTTAATATACTGTGGCTTTTTTAATAACATTAAATTAATGTGTTTTTACACAGTTATTGTATTTTTGAAATATGGCACGAATAAAAACTACAAATAACAATATTAGTAGAAAAGATTTTATCATCGATAAAGCTGCATCTTTATTTAAAGAAAAAGGATTTAAGGCTACTAGTATGAGAGAAATTGCAGATGTTGTAGGGGTCGAAGCTGCAAGCTTATACAATCATATCAAAAGCAAAAACGAATTGCTGAATATTATTTGTTTCGAAGTAGCCAATAGGTATGTACAGCATCTGGATGAAATTGAAAACTTGGATGTGTCTGCACTTAATAAAATTGAGTTATTACTTCGTTTTCATATTAATGGAATGGTACAACATTTTAACGAAGTTTATGTTAGTGATAGAGAATGGAAGCATTTAGACTCTCCTTTTTTAAACAGCATGCAAAACCAACGAAGAACTTATAGAAAACGGTTGGCTGCAATTATTGATGAAGGAATTAAGAAAAATGAAATTAAAAAGTTGGATGCACCAACTGCTGTATTAATTATGTTGCATGCTATTAGTGGCATTGAAAGTTGGCATAGAAGTACAAAAAAGATTAGCGGTAAAGAATTACAAGAAAATATGATAACTATTTTAATCGATGGGTTAAAAAAGTCGAAATAATAAATTCCAATTCCTAAATGTCAACACATTTTTATCCTTTAACAGTTAAAGAAATTCGAAAAGAAACTTCAGATTGTGTTTCAATATCATTTCATATTCCAGAAAAATTAGTCGATGAATTTAAGTTTAATCAAGGGCAACATCTTACCATAAAAAAATTTTTAAATGGAGAAGAATTAAGGAGAAACTATTCATTGTGCACATCACCATTTGAAAATGATTATAGAATTGCAGTAAAAAAAATTGATGGTGGACTATTTTCAACTTTTGCAAATGATGAATTACAAGTTGGAGATGTGTTGGAAATGATGCCTCCTTTAGGAAAATTCAATACAACTCTGGATGCTTCTAATCATAAAAAATATGTTGCATTTGCTGCTGGAAGTGGAATTACACCAATCATCTCTAATATTAAAACAATTCTTTATACTGAACCTAAAAGTGAATGTATTGTAGTGTTTGGAAATAAATATACCAGTTCTATTATTTTTAAAGAAGAGTTGGAAGCTTTGAAAAATAAATTTATTGGTCGTTTACAATTAATACATGTACTAAGTAGAGAGAGAACTGAAACACCTATTAACAATGGAAGAATTGATGCTATTAAACTAGAGCAATTAAGTAAATTGATTCAGTGGAGAAATGTTGATGAATATTTTTTATGTGGACCAGAAGAAATGATTATAACCACTAAAGATTTCTTAGAAGGTTTGGGAATTGATAGAAAAAAAATTCATTTTGAATTGTTTAATGCAGCTCCAAAACAACAATCAGCAAATAAGTCAAATCAATCTAAAATCAAGAGCTCAATTACAATTATAAGTGATGGAAGAACTTTTGAAATTGCAATGAATGAGAATGATAATAAATCGATTCTTGATGCTGCTTTAAATGTTGTTGCAGATTTACCTTTTGCCTGTAAAGGAGGCGTTTGTTGTACTTGCAAAGCGAAACTTATAGAAGGTAAAGTTGAAATGGATGTAAACTGGGGTTTAGAACAAGAAGAAGTTGAACAAGGTTATATACTCACTTGTCAAAGTCATCCCACAACAGAAAAAGTTGTAGTTGATTTTGATGTAAAATAATTTCTAGTATAAAGTAGTTAGTCTTTAGTCTTTAGATTTGATGTTTATTGCTAAAGACTTTTACCCAAAGACTCACAAATGAACTTTCAACAAGCAAATCATATTTTTTTTATAGGAGTAGCAGGAACAGGAATGAGTGCATTGGCACAATATTGTTATGGCATTGGTAAAAAAGTAAGTGGTAGTGATCGTTATTTTAATCAAAAAGAAATTGGTGAAACACAGCAAATGCTTATGGATTATGGCATTGAATGTTTTCCTCAAGATGCAAGTGGGATTAATACTTCAATAGATTTGATTATTATTTCAACTGCTGTTGAGGAAACCAATATTGAAATTCAACAAGCACGAGCACTCAATATTCCAATTATAAAAAGAAGTGAATTACTCAACGCTATTAGTTCAACAAAAAAAACTATTGCAGTTGGTGGTACAAGTGGTAAAAGCACTACCACTGCAATGATATTTGACATACTTGAATTTGCTGGTCTTGAACCAAGTATTATTAGTGGTGCTGGTTTAATTCGTTTACAAGAAAAAGGATTAATAGGAAATGCATTTGTAGGAAAAGGAGAGTGGTTGGTAATAGAAGCAGATGAAAGCGATGGAAGTATTGTTCATTACAAACCTGAAATTGGATTGCTTTTGAATATTGATAAAGATCATAAAGAGATTGAGGAATTATTTTCAATTTTTCAAACATTTAAAAGCAATAGCAAACAGTTTATTGTAAATGCTCATCAACAAGCAACACAACAATTTTCACAAAATAGTAAATCAAGATTTTTCTATAACTGATAGCAGTGTTGGATTTTATGCAACAGATTTTTTACAAGAAGGTTTTGAAATGAAATTTAATATCAATCATGTTCCATTTCAAATGCAACTGTATTGGAGCTCATAATATGGAAAATGCAATAGCTGCAGTTGCAGTTGCAATCTATGTGTGGTGTTGAACTTGAAACTTCTTCTCAAGCATTAAAAAATTATAAAGGCATTTATCGCCGTAATCAGATTTTAGGAAAAAAGAATGGTGTTATAGTGATTGATGATTATGCTCATAATCCAGCTAAATGTGCTGCTGCAATAAAAGGTGTTCAACCTTTAGCAGAAAAAGTTATTGCTTGGTTTCAACCACATGGTTATGGTCCTACAAAATTTTTAAGACATGATTTTGTTGATGAAATTTCTAAAGTATTACGACCACAAGATGAAATTTGGATGAGTGAAATTTTTTATGCTGGAGGAACTGCAGTAAAAGATATAAGTGCAAATGATTTAATCAGAGATTTAAAAAATAAAAATTGTAATGCTTTTTTTGTTGAGGATAGAAATGAATTTGTAAATAAAGTAAAGCCTCATTTACAAAAAAATACTGTGTTGTTATTAATGGGAGCAAGAGATCCTAGTCTTGCTGATTTTGCAAAAGAAGTTTTTGAAAAATTATAAAAAGAGATGATAGAATATAATGATGAATATTTTATGCAACATGCTTTAAAGCAAGCCCAGATTGCTTTTGAAGAGGATGAAGTGCCTATTGGTGCTGTTGTTGTTATGAACAATAAAATAATTGCAAAAGCTTATAATCAAGTAGAAAAATTAAACGATGCAACAGCACATGCTGAAATTTTAGCTTTAACTACAGCATTTAGTGCAATGGGTTCAAAGTATTTACCAGATGCAACTCTATATGTTACAGTTGAACCTTGTTTAATGTGTACTGGTGCTTTGTATTGGAGTAAAATTAAAAGAATTGTTTATGGTGCTAGTGATGTAAAAAGTGGTGGATTAAGATTTTTTGTTGATGATGATGGATTAATAAAACCAGAAGTTTGGCCTTTTCATCCCAAAGCAGAATTAGTAAAAGGAACTTTAGAAAAAGAATGTGCAGATTTAATGAAACTCTTCTTCAAGAATAAAAGATAATTATTTCAATTATAGAATATATAAATTGCTTTAGTATAAAGCATTTATTTTAGCAAATCATGTGGCAAAATCTATTGCAAGAAATTATTGATGGCAACATCAAATCATTAGCTAGAACCATTTCATTAGTTGAAAATGAAGTGGATGGTTATTTCGATTTTTTGCAAACACTTCCAACTACATCAACTCCAATTATTGGTATAACTGGTCCTCCAGGTGCAGGCAAAAGCACTTTGGTTGATGCCATTATTGAACAATTGGTTCAGCAAAATAAAAAAGTTGCTGTTGTTTGTGTAGATCCTTCATCACCATTTAATTTGGGTGCTTTGTTAGGTGATAGAATTAGAATGAGTAATTGGTATAATCATCCCAATGTATTTATTCGTTCTTTAGCAACTCGTGGAAGTTTGGGTGGATTGCATCCAAAAATTATTGAAATTACTGATGTGTTGAAAGCTGCTCCATTTGATTATATTATTGTTGAAACAGTTGGTGTTGGACAAAGTGAAATTGAAATTGCAGGATTGGCTGATATTACTGCTGTGGTTTTAGTTCCTGAAGCTGGCGATGAAATACAAACAATGAAAGCTGGTTTAATGGAAATTGCAGATATGTTTATTGTAAACAAATCTGATAGACCAGATGCAGATGCATTTGTTAGTAATCTCAAACAGATGCTTGCACCAAGTTTCAAGAACCATCAAAATGAAATACCAATTTTAAAAACTGTTGCTACAAGCAAAATTGGTTTAGAGGAAGTAGTAAAAATCTTTCAAACCTATTAGCGAAAAAACTAATGATAAAAAATCTTGGTTACTTGCAGAAAAAGCATTTCATATCATTCAACAGCATAAAATGAAATCTTTCGATAAGTTAAAAATGAAAGAAGAAATTGAGGAGCTCAAAACAAATCCTAACTTTAATTTATATCAATACTTAAAAAAATATCTCTCATGATGAAACCAAAAGTCTTTGCTTGTTATCCTACTGCTGTTAAAGTTGAAAAAGATAAAACCTATGCTTGGTGTACTTGTGGCTTAAGTGAAAAAAATCCTTTATGTGATGGCTCACATAAACAGTTAGCTACTGAAGAAAATGGAGAAACTTGTTTTCCATTTAAGAGCATGAAATTTACTGCTGAAGAAGATGGTGAAGTTTGGTTATGTAATTGTAAGCATACTAAAAATCCTCCTTTTTGTGATGGTACACATAAAATGATTGAGTCAATAACATAGGATTTATAACTTATAAAAAATGGTAATAATTATTGCAAGATTAGTGGTGATTTTATTTGGTTTGTTTTTTATTATTACTGGAATTTATATGTTTTTTTTGCCCAATAGAGTTATTAAAATAATAAAAAAAGCAGGTAGTACAAACTTGATTAATTATTCAGAAATTACTTTAAGAATGTTTCCTGCTGCAGCATTGGTGATCTATTCAGACTTATCACTTTATCCATTTCTATTTAAAATATTGGGATGGTTTATGATTGCTACTTCCTTAGTATTATTCTTTGTATCAAAAGAAAAACATCACAATTTTGCCAACAAATATGTGGGTTTAATTAAGCCAGTTTACTTTAAAATACTAGCACCAATAACTATATTAATTGGTTGTTTTTTTATTTATGCTGTATGATATTTTTAGATTTGACAACTTTTTGAAAGTTGTCAAATCTTTCTTCGTAGTGACGAACACACTTTCTGTGTCTTTGCGAGATTGGGTTCTTGCCCAACGAAGCAATCTCATTGATTATAAGTTTAGAGACTGCTTCGTTCTTCGCAGTGACGAATACAACTTAACGTCATTGAGAAGGTTCGTGCCTGTAGCAATCTAATTGAATATGTTGGAGACTGCTTCGTTCCTCGCAGTGACGAATACTTTGTTTTATAACCTTTCCAAAACATTTTTTGATGTTACAATTTTACCAATATAAATTTGAAAGTGAAATTGTTATCCTAAACAACAAAACTCTTTTATGAGAAAATCTATCTATCTATCTATCTATCTATCTATCTATCTATCTATCTGTGTTTGCTTAAATACTAATGCACAAGCACCAAACATTAATTACACAGGCAGTCCATTTACGTTTACAACAGGCACAGCGATCACTCCATTAACACCAACTAATAGTGGTGGTGCAGTACCTGCAACAACTCCAGGAACAGTAACTACTTTTGCAGGAAGTGGCACAGCAGGTTCAACAGATGCAAATGGAACGGCTGCGAGTTTTAATGGCCCTTCAGGAGTTTCAATAGATGTTGCTGGCAATGTATTTGTGGCAGATAATAATAATCACAAAATTCGTAAAATTACTTCATCAGGGATTGTAACTACTTTTGCAGGAAGTGGCACAGCAGGTTCAACAGATGCAACTGGAACTGCTGCGAGTTTTAATAATCCTAGAAGAGTTACAATAGATCCTACTGGCAATATTTATGTGGGAGATAATACTAATCACAAAATTCGTAAAATAACCTCAACTGGAGTAGTAACTACTTTTGCAGGAAGTGGTATACAAGGTTCAATAAATGCAACAGGAACTGGAGCAAGTTTTTTTTGGCCTCAGGGTATTATAGTAGATGCTTCTGGAAATATTTATGTTGCAGATTATGGTAATCATAAAATCCGTAAAATAAGTTCTACAGGTGTGGTAACAACCTTTGCTGGGAGTGGTTCAGCTGGATCAACTGATGGAATAGGAACTTCTGCAAGTTTTACTTTACCAACTGGCGTTGCATTAGATGCTTCTGGAAATTTATTTGTGGCAGATTTTAATAATCACAAAATTCGTAAAATTAATTCAGCAGGGGCTGTAACTACTTTTGCAGGAAGTGGTACTGGGGGTTCGAATGATGCAACAGGCACATCAGCAAGTTTTAATTTCCCTCTTGACTTAGTAGTTGATGCCTCTGGGAATATTTATATTGCAGATAGAAGTAATCATAAAATTCGTAAAATAACTTCTACTGGAGTAGTATCTACTTTGGCTGGAACTGGCACTAGTGGTTCTGCAGATGGAATTGGTACTGGTTCAAGTTTTAATTTGCCTAACAGTATTGCATTAGATGTTTCTGGAAATTTATATATTGCTGATGCGGCTAACCATAAAATTCGTAAAATAGATTTAAAAGGTTATAGTATTAGCCCAGCATTACCAAGTGGGTTAAGTTTCGATGCTACTACAGGTATTATTAGTGGAACTCCAACTGTAGTAACTGCTGCAACAAATTATACCATTACAGCAACTAATGCATCTGGAATTAGTAGTACAGTAATTAGTATTGCAACAACAACAACAACTCCTGTTGTATTGAACTCTTTTGTTGTAGAAAAAAACGCAAAAACTGTAATATTAAATTGGTCAACTGCTTCAGAAATTAATAATAAATATTTCGAGGTGCAAAGAAGTATTGATAGTAAAACATTTTCAACAATAGGAATTGTAGAAGCCAAAGGTTTTGCAAGTGAATATTTGTATACAGATGAAAAACCTTTTGTTGGTATTAATTACTACAGATTAAAACAAGTTGATATTGATGGTAAATTCAGTTTTAGCGAAATAAAATCTGTAAAATTTGATGGAGAAGGCAAGTTAAGTGTTGTTATGTATCCTAATCCTGCAAAAGAAAAAGTGAATGTTTATGTAAATGCTTTTCCAGGTAAAGGAGAGATAATTGTTACTGATTTACTGGGCAAACAAATAAAACAACAAGTTTTAGTTGTTGGTAATAATATCATTGAAATCAAAAGGACTTAAGTAAAGGAATTTATTTTGTAAATATTGTTACAGAGAAAGAAAAACAAACTCAGAAGTTGGTGGTGGAGTAAAGGCTTTAAAGTCATTGCGAGTTTGGGTTCTTGCCCAACGAAGCAATCTTTTATGAAATTTTATTTAGAGACTGCTTCATTCTTCAGTGACATTGCAGAGACAAGAACCTTGGAAACATTATAATACTTTCTAAGCGTCATTGCGAAGGTTCGTGCCTGTGGCAATCTAATTGAACATGTTAGACTGCTTCATCTCTTCGCAGTGACGAAAAATATTTTATCAAAAAAAGGATTAGCAATTGCTAATCCTTTTTTATTTTTTATTCGAAACAATTATCCATGACAATGTTTAAATTTCTTACCACTTCCACAAGGACAAGGATCATTTCTGCCAGCCATTTTCTCCACTCTAATGGGTTCTTGTTTTACTGGTGTTGGATCATTGTATTCTGGTCCACTATTTCCATCAACACTATCATGTTGAGTTTTTAATTTACTTAAATCTGTTTTTTGTTGATGCCCTTCTTTTAATTGTTGTTCAGCACCATCATCAAAAGGAATAGAAGTATGACACAAGAACTCAACAATATTTTTATTGATTTCTAAATCCATTGACTGATATAAATTGAAAGCTTCCACCTTATAAATTACTAATGGATCTTTTTGTTCGTAAGATGCTGTTTGAACACTATGTTTTAAATCATCCATTTTTCTTAAATGTTCTTTCCAAGCATCATCAATTAAACCTAAAGCCACTGTTCGTTTCTAAAGCATTCATTAGCTCTTCACCATTTGTGTCTAGTGCTTTCTGCATAGGTGTCTAAAACTTGCAATGCTTTTTTACCATCGGTAAAAGGAACAATTACATTTTCAATTCTATTGCCTTGTTCTAATCTAATCTTCTTAAATACAGGAACAGCTTGTTGAGCCATTGCTGTTTTTTTAGATTGATATCTTGTAATAACTTCTGTAATATAAAATTTCTGCTAAATCATTGTTCAGATTTTTTATTAAATTCTTCTTCTGAAATTTTTGTTTCTAAAGCAAAGTTTACTAATAGAAGCAAGTTTAAAACCTTCATAATCTTGCATGCTTTTATTAGTAATGATAACTCTTTCAGCAATATTATAAAATCCATTATCTAAATCTAGAGCTAATCGATCTCCAAATAAAGCATGACTTCTTTTTGCATAAATTACAGTACGTTGTTTGTTCATTACATCATCATACTCCAACAAACGTTTTCTGAATGCCAAAGTTGTTTTCTTCTACTTTTTTCTGAGCTCTTTCAATACTGTTGGTAATCATGCTATGCTGAATCACTTCACCTTCTTTATAACCTGCAAAGTCCATCACTTTAGCAATTCTTTCGCTACCAAACATTCTCATTAAATCATCTTCCAAAGACACAAAAAATTGAGATGAACCTGGATCTCCTTGACGACCAGCACGACCACTGAAGCTGTCTATCAACACGTCTTCATTCATGACGTTCTGTACCAATAATAGCTAAGACCTCCAGCTTCTTTAACTCCTGGCCCAAGTTTAATATCTGTACCACGACCAGCCATATTGGTTGCAATAGTTACAGCACCTGGTAAACCAGCTTCAGCAACAATTTCTGCTTCTCGTAGTATGTTGTTTTGCATTTAATACATTATGTGGAATTTGTTTTTGCTTCAACATTCTACCTAATAATTCACTCACTTCAACTGAAGTTGTACCAACAAGTACTGGTCTTCCTTCTTCTTTTAATTTCACAATTTCATCTATAACAGCACCAAATTTTTCTCTCTTGGTTTTGTAAACTAAATCTTCTTCATCTTTTCTAATTACAGGAATGTTGGTTGGAATAAAAACTACATCTAATTTATAAATATCCCATAACTCTGCTGCTTCAGTTTCTGCAGTACCTGTCATACCAGCAAGCTTGTGATACATTCTAAAATAATTCTGTAATGTAACAGTAGCATAGGTTTGTGTAGTAGCTTCAATTTTTACATTTTCTTTTGCTTCAATGGCTTGGTGTAATCCATCACTATATCTTCTGCCTTCCATAATACGACCAGTTTGTTCATCAACAATTTTTACTTGTTCATCCATTACCACATATTCCACATCTTTTTCAAACATGGTATATGCTTTTAATAATTGTTGAACTGTATGAATTCTATCAACTTTTGAAGTGTAATCGTTGATGATATGCTTCTTTTTGTTGCAGTTTTTCATCTGCAGCTTAAACCAGCATTTTTTTCAACATGCACCAAGTTTGATAGCTATATCTGGAATAATGAAGAAGTTTGGATCTTCACCAGCACCAGTAATTAAATTCAATCCTTTATCGGTAAGCTCAACACAATTATTTTTTTCATCAATGTAGAAATATAATTCTACATCGGCTTTTGGCATTTCTTTTTGTTGATCTGCCAAATAATAATTTTCTGTTTTTTGTAATTTTACTCTAATTCCAGGTTCACTCAAAAACTTAATTAGGGCACTATTTTTAGGTAAACCTCTGATAAGCTCTAAATAAAGCTAAACCACCATCTTTAGGATCATCATTTCCTTCAGCAATTTTCTTTTTAGCTTCTAATAAAAATGCATTGATATTGCTTTTTTTTGAGCATCAACTAATTTTTGAATTCTAGGTTTTAATTCAAAAAATTGTTCAGCATTATCTTGTTTGCCAATTGGTCCTGAAATAATTAATGGTGTTCTAGCATCATCAATTAAAACAGAATCCACTTCATCCACCATTGCATAATGATGTTTTCGTTGCACCATTTCATTTGGGTTATGCACCATGTTATCACGCAAATAATCGAAACCAAATTCGTTATTTGTACCATAAGTAATATCTGCTAAATATGCATTTCTTCTTTCTTCTGTATTGGGTTGATGTTTATCAATACAATCAACTGTTAATCCTAACCACTCGAAAATAGTTCCATTCCATTCACTATCTCTTTTAGCTAGGTAATCATTTACTGTTACAATGTGAACACCTTCACCTGCTAATGCATTTAGATAAGCTGGTAAAGTAGAAACTAAAGTTTTACCCTCACCTGTTGCCATTTCAGCAATTTTTCCATCGTGTAAAACCATTCCACCAATTAACTGTACATCGTAGTGCACCATATTCCAAGTTACTTGACCACCACCTGCAGTCCAAGTATTTTTGAAAATAGAATTGTTACCTTCAATGGTTACATAATCTTTTTTAACACTAAACTCTCTATCTAACTCAGTTGCTGTAGCAACAAGGGTTGTGTTATTTTTGAAACGATTAGCTGTTTCTTTAACCACTGCAAAAGCTTCGGGAAGAATGATGGCTAAAATTTCTTCAATCTTTTTATTTCTATCTTTTTTTAGTTTATCAACTTCTTGATAGATGGCATCTTTGGTATGAATATCAGTTGAAGGTAGTGCTTCTGCTTGCACTTTTTTGTCGTTTATTAAAGCATCTATTTCTTGTAAATAATCTTTAATTCTTTGCTTAAATTCTTGGGTTTTATTTCTTAAAGCATCGTTGCTTAGAGATTGATATTGTTGAAAAAATTCATTTATTTTAATAACAACGGGTCTAACTTTATTAACGTCTTTTTCGCTTTTATTTCCACCCAATAACTTGCCTAATAGTTTTAACATATGTTCAAATTGTGTACTCTGATGCTTATAAAAAGTAATGAGTAAATGAAAAGAATTCTTTAGTCAAATAAGGTGCTATACATTGAATTTGGTCAATTTGACAGCAACTATTTATTTAAGTTGCCAAAAGTAGTAGATTTAGCTATAAAGCATGTTGACTATGGATAAAAAATAGTATAAAATTAGTAAAGAGTTATTTACTAACTACTGTGATCAGCAACAATGACCCACTCGCCTTTAATTTTTCTGAGAAGCAAAGTGTAATGTCCAGAAACATCGCCAACACTTCTTTTTAAAAACCACTTACCAACTACAAAATAATAATTTGATGAAAGTTTTTTAATGCTAAGAATAGTGCTTGTAAATTTTCCCATATGTGCAGTATCGGGATATCCTTTTTTATAATTATCTAAAGTTGTTTGATAACCATATTTTGGCCCATTTTTTCCGATAAAAAGCAAGCTGTCATTTACCCAATAGCCTTTCATAAATTTTTCTAAATTGCCTGTATTCCAAGCTGCTTCTTGTGCAGATAACATATTCCTAATTGCTATTTCACTTTTATTTTGTGCTGTTGATGAAAAAGTAGTTGTAATAATTAAAAATAAGAAAAGTATTTTTTTCATGATAGATGATTGTGTAACAAGATTAAGAAATTATATTTATAGTTTTATTGTAAAACCATGCATTATAAAAAACATCTTTCGAAAGATTATAAATTAGCAAGAATTGTTGATGATTACGACCATGAGCTTGAATCATTTTCTAACATTACATTAAAGTTAATAGGAAGTATTATTAGTCAGCAATTAAGTACCAAAGTTGCTAAAGTGATTTATGAAAGATTTTTAAGTCTTTATGGTAAGAAAGAGCCCAAGCCTCTGCAAATTTTAGATACTCCTAATGAAACTTTAAGAGCAATTGGGTTAAGTAATGCTAAAGCACAATATGTAAAAAATGTAGCAGCATTTTGTATAGAACATAAAATCACTGATAAAAAACTGCACAAGATGTCAAACGAAGAAATTATTGCTTTATTAACTCAAATAAAAGGAGTAGGAAGTTGGACTGTGGAAATGCTTTTAATGTTTTCATTAGGTAGAGAAGATGTTTTTGCTGTTGATGATTTAGGCATACAACAAGCCATGATAAAAATCTATAAGCTAGATGTAACAGATAAAAAATTGATGAAACAAAAGATGATTACAATATCACAAAAATGGTCTCCATACAGAACTTATGCTTGTTTGCATTTATGGTCTTGGAAAGATGAGAAATAGATTTATAAATCGAGAACTATTCTAAGATTTTCTTTTAATTTATTCTGTTGAGTTTTGGTAAGATGACCTAGCTTTTTTATGAATCTTTGATTATCTATTGCTCTAATCTGATCTACTAAAATATCACTCAACTTATCTAACTGTGAGGCTTTTAAGTGAACTCTTAAAATATCAATTGAACTAATAACATTTGTTGTAATTGGACAAATTAAAGTAGATAAATGTGCTTCATTAAGTAAATCTGTTTGAACAATAACTACAGGTCTTGTTTTGCCAGGTTCAGTTCCTCTACTAGGATTCAAATCAGCCAACCAGATATCAAATTGTTTAATTTTCATCCATTAAACTTTCGAATTCTTGTAATACTTCCATTGAATCTAATGATGTGAGTTTAGATTCTTTTGCCAATTTCTTTTTTAATAATCTTCTATTATTAAATAAATTGTACATGCTTACTGCTTCGTTGATGTAGCGATTTCTTGCTAAATTTAATTTGCCAGAAATTTCTTCAGTATCATCAAAGATTTTATCATCTAGTTTGAGTGAGAGTGTTTTCATATGTTTTAGTTTATACAAAAGTATATACTTTTAGGGTATACTCAAAATGATTTTTTACTTACTCAAATGCATACTTCTTTCTTTATATAAAGTTCTAAAGTAAGGGTCTCTTAAATCTTTAATAAAACGAATGGCTTCGCCAGTGCTTTTCATTTCTGGTCCTAATTCTTTGTTTACACCAGGAAATTTATTAAAACTAAAAACTGGTTCTTTAATAGCATAACCAGTCAATTTTTTCTCGAATGTAAAATCAGTTAATTTCTTAACTCCTAACATAATTTTTGTTGCAATATTGATGTAGGGAATATTATAAGCTTTAGCAATAAAAGGAGTTGTTCTGACATGCTCTTGGATTGGCTTCAATTACATAAACTGTATTGTTTTTAATTGCAAATTGAATATTGATGAGTCCTTTAATATTTAGTGCTCTGGCAATTTTTTCACTGTATTGTTCCATCGTTTCAACAATTAATGGAGATAAATTAAAAGCTGGTAAAACTGCATTACTATCACCACTATGAATACCTGCAGGTTCAATATGTTCCATAACACCCATTACATGAAAATTTTCACCATCAAAAATGGCATCAACTTCTGCTTCTTGGCATCTATCTAAAAAATGATCAATTAATATTTTATTATCAGGTAAATGTTTTAATAAACTTACAACAGCAGCTTCTAATTCTTGATCATTAATTACAATTCTCATTCTTTGTCCACCTAAATACATAACTTGGTCTAACTAAAACAGGAAATCCAACATCTTTTAGCAACTTCAATTGCTTCATCTGCAGTAAATTGCTGTTCCATAATTTGGATATGGAATATCTAATTCTTTTAATAAATCACTAAAACGACCTCTATCTTCAGCAATATCCATATTATCGAATGATGTTCCAATGATTTTTATTCCTCTCTCATGAAGTTTTCTTGAGAGTTTTAAAGCAGTTTGTCCCCCTAATTGAACAATAACACCATCTGGTTTTTCTAATTCAATAATCTCCCATAAATGCTCCCAATAAACTGGTTCAAAATATAATTTATCTGCAATATCAAAATCTGTACTTACAGTTTCAGGATTGCAATTGATCATTATGGCCTCAAAATCAGATTCCTTTAATTGCCATAATGCCATGAACACAACAATAATCAAATTCAATACCTTGTCCAATTCTATTGGGGCCACTTCCTAAAACAATAATTTTTTTTCTTTTTGTTACAACAGATTCGTTGTGGATGAGATTGTGATTCATAATTAGGTTTGGCAAATTTAGGATTCGATAATTACTTTTAGCTTTTTTAACTTGAATAAGCGAATTTGGTAACGATTTTTTAATATGAATTTGATGAAAAAAATAAAAAAATCAATTTTTCAACAAAACTATTTTAATATTGCAGTACAAAGAACTGATTAGCTTCAGAATTTTCCTACAGACAATCGGTTTCCATTTCGAGTTTCAACACAAAACAAAGTTTATCCCATTTTACGTCACCCGATTTTACAATAAAGTTTATGTACGACATTTTACAACTGAATGATATGCTAATGCCAGAGTTATTAGATATGGCTGAGCAATTAAAAATTAAAGGAACAAAAGGCTTAGAAAAGCAAGATTTAATTTATAAAATTCTAGATACTCAAGCAGTGGCATCTTCTGAAAAAGAGGATACCAAGAAAAAAAGAACTAAAAAAGTAGTTACAGTAAAAACAACAACTTCAAATATTACTGAAGAAGCTGAAGTAATGAGTAGCAAGGATGATGAGGTTGAAGAAACAGAAAATGTTGCAGAAAAGAAGCGTAAACCAAAAATTATAAAACCAACTTCTAAAATAGTTATCAAAAAAGAAGTTGTCAAAGAGGATTCTGATGATAGTGGAAATGTTGATGAAAATATTAGCAATTTAGCTGCATCACTTTTAGCAGCAACTGAAGAAGTTGATAAAGAAGATGTCAATACAAAACCTGCACCATCTGTTCCACAACAAAGACATATTCAAAAACCACCAGCTTTTAATATTGAATTTGAAGGTGTGATTAATAGTGAAGGAGTTTTAGAAATGATGCCTGATGGATATGGGTTCTTACGATCATCAGATTATAATTATTTAAGTTCACCAGATGATATTTATGTTTCTCCATCTCAAATAAAATTATTTGGTTTAAAAACTGGAGATACTGTTGCAGGTTCTGTAAGACCACCAAAAGAAGGTGAAAAATATTTTGCTTTATTAAAGGTTGATTATATCAATGGAAAAAAACCAGATGAAGTAAGAGACAGAGTTCCTTTTGATTATTTAACGCCATTATTTCCATACGAAAAACTGAATTTATTTACAACATCAAATAATTACAGTACAAGAATCATGGATTTGTTTACACCTATTGGTAAAGGCCAAAGGGGTTTAATTGTTGCACAACCAAAAGTGGGTAAAACAATGTTATTGAAAGATGTTGCAAATGCCATTGCAGCCAATCATCCTGAATGTTATTTAATGGTTGTGTTGATTGATGAAAGACCTGAGGAAGTTACTGATATGGAAAGAAGTGTTAATGCTGAAGTTTTAGCAAGCACTTTCGATGAACCAGCTGAAAAGCATGTTAAAGTGAGTACAATAGCTTTACAAAAAGCAAAACGTTTGGTAGAATGTGGTCATGACGTGGTGATTTTATTAGATACTATTACTCGTTTAGCACGTGCACATAATACAGTTGCACCATCAAGTGGTAAAGTTTTAAGTGGTGGTGTTGAAGCAAATGCCATGCAAAAACCAAAACAGTTTTTTGGGGCTGCTCGTAAAATTGAATTTGGTGGTAGCTTAACTATTTTGGCAACAGCATTAATTGATACTGGTAGTAAAATGGATGAAGTAATTTTTGAAGAGTTTAAAGGAACTGGTAATATGGAACTTCAGCTTGATAGAAAATTAGCTAATAAACGTATTTATCCTGCCATTGATTTAGTAGGGTCATCAACTCGTAGAGACGATTTATTATTAGATAAAGAAGTTTTACAACGTATGAATATTTTACGTGTGTTCTTAAATGATATGAACACAGAAGAAGCAATGAATGAATTATTGAAACGTATGAGAGGTACAAAAAATAACGAAGAGTTTTTATCTAGTATGAATAGATAGAAATTAACTAGAAGGGCAATCCAATACCTAATTGGAAAGCAACATTTCTTACTTCAACACCATTCATTCTATTCTCTTTAAAAGAAGCATTTGATAAATCGACCCAGCCATTGTTATATTGACGACCTGGGTCTTTTATTTTATAAGCAATATCTAGTCTTAATAAAAAATATCCTCCAAAATCTAATCTTAATCCAGTGCCCATATCAATGGCAATATCTCTTAAAAAATTATTGAAAGTAAACTCGCTATTGGGATTATTAATATCTTTTTTCAAATTCCAAACATTACCAATATCAGCAAATAATGCACTGCCTATTTTTAAGAAACTTCCATTGTATAAAGAAAATCTGTATTCAAAATTTCCTTCAACTCTAACATCTCCAAAACGATCTTTAAATGATGATGTACTAGTATCATAAAGTAAAGATGAACCTTGCCCTAATTGTCTTAAACCCCAAGCCCTCATGCTATTTGGACCTCCTGCAAAAAATTGTTTAAAGAAAGGTAATACATTGCCAATATCATTACTACTGCTATAATTAATACCCAATCCTCCAAAAAGTTTGTAAGCTATTTCTGATTTTTCTTGTTTAATACTTTTTCTATATTCTACTTCAAGTTTTACATATCTATACACTGTGTTTTCAAGAGTTTTAAACATGCCAGCAATTAAGCCAGACTCTTCAATACCTACTCTAAATAAAAAAGATTTATTTGGATTTCTTGGATCTACTTTACTTTTTGTAAAGCCAAAACTTTGACCAATTACATTTCCTGTATTGAATGATAATACTAAGAATGGATTGTTTGCAATTAACTCATCCAGACCTTGTAATTTATCTAAGGAATATAATTCAACATTAAAAGGTTTATAAGTCCACACATTATCTAATTCTTTAAACTCATAACCAAAACTTCCTGTAAAAGATTTTAATCGAAACAAATCAAAACGATCGGAGTAAGATGCATTTAATGAAAATAAAGTTCTTCTATCCTCAACATTTAAAATATCTAGAATATTATTTCTAAGAATTTTTAGGGGGATTAATTTTGCAATTGCTTTTATTGGTTTATTGCCAATAATTCTTGGAAAACTATAAGTATGACCAAATGTGGTATAAAAAGTTTGTAAAGCATTTGAACTGTCATTTGGATTAAACTCTACACCAATACGAGCTGTTGTAAAAGATTGTATAGCTTGTTTCCAAACATTTCTATTTCTATAAGTAGCACCTAAAGAAATACCCACCAAATTACCAGCAGTTAAGTCGCCAGAATTTTTACTAATTTCTGTTATTATTTCTAAGCCTCTTTTCTTTTCTGGAATCATTGATATGTGTAAATCCAATGTATCATTATCACGTTCAATAAACTTGGCATCAACTTGTTTCCATGGACCTAGTTTGCTTAAAGCATTTAAAGTTTTAAAATATAAATTTTGATTGTAAGGCTCGCCATATTTTAAATAAGTATGTTCTTTTAAGGGTGCAAGTTTTATGTTTTCATAATCGAAATTCAAAGTATAATTTCCTGTAGTGTGTTTATGAAGCCAGGGTTGATTAATGATAGAATCTGTTAAATCAAAACTTCCTGCCTGAGTATAATAATTTGCTCCACCAATAAAAAACCTTTTTGAAGCAACGCCTAAAGTGTCTTGTCTTTGTTTAACAGTAACACTCCACTTTGGATTTTCTTTTTTGTTTTTGTTGTACTCATCTAATAATTTAACTAATTCAAAAGGATCAATAGTTAGGGTTAAAAAACGAGAATCTGTAGTATCTACTAAAGCATAAATATCATCTTTACTAAAATTGTAATAACCATTTCTTTTAAACAAAGCTGTGTATCTATCCAACTCGTTACTAATAATCTGTTTGGTATAAGCAGTTCCTTTTTTGAGTAATGTATTATTAAAATTTTCAACAGCTAATTTTTGTAAACTGCTATCAATTAAATCAACAGCAACAGAATCAATTGAAATATTTTTTCCTAAATCAATTGTAGCAATTGAAGTCACTCTATGTTGATCACCCTTGATTTCATTAAGCGTATCTTTTTTATAAGAAGCATAATAAAACCCTTGAGATTTTAAAAAATTGTCCATGAAGTTTATAGAACGACTAAAGTTGTTGCTATCATAAACAGGAGGATTTTTAATGATGCTAAACACACCAAGTTTTGCAATCTTTTTTACTTTCATGCTATCATCCCAATAGTTATTCAACTCTGCTTCTAACTTTTTCTTTTGATCTTTATTGATATCATTTTCAATAATAATTTTATTATCAAAAACAAAGGGTTTGTTAGGTTGATAATTTTTTACACTAATGCAAGAACTAATAAAAGTTATTACGATGAATAGAAAATATATTTTTGTCTGTCTGATAGTATTAAATTGCATAATATGATAAGCCGCAGCGAAAGTAAATATATTCAAACTTTAAGCCATAAAAAACAAAGAGATAGTGAAGGTTTGTTTATTGTGGAGGGTCCAAAAATTGTTACTGAAGTTTTGGATAGTGATTTTGTGGTAAGAAAAATTTATGCAACTTCTACTTGGATTAAAAGCAACCTATCAATTTTAGATGTTGTTGAAGTAAGTGAAGATGATTTGCAAAAAATATCAAACCTACAAACAGCCCATCAAGTTTTATGTGTAGTCGAAAAACCAACAATGAGAAAAATAGTTGAAAGCAATGTTATTATTGCTTTAGATGGCATTCAAGACCCAGGAAATTTTGGAACAATCATTAGAATTGCAGATTGGTTTGGAGTTACAAAAATTATTTGTAGTGAAGATTGTGTAGAACTTTATAACCCCAAAGTAATACAAAGTACTATGGGTAGTTTTATTAGAACAGGCGTAGATTATATTGATTTGAAAACTTGGTTCTCATCAAACAAATTACCAGTTTATGGAGCTCTATTAAATGGAAAAAATATTAAACAAATTTCTACAATTGATAAAGGAGTGATTGTTATTGGCAACGAATCGAAGGGAATTCGAAAAGATATTTTACCATTTATACAACATGCTATTAGTATAGAAAGAATAGGAGGTGCAGAATCTTTAAATGCTTCTGTTGCTACAGGAATTATCCTTTCTCATATACTCTAAGAGAGACTATTTCCTTTTCAAAATCTTCAATAGTTTGTGCTGATGCGTTACTAAAATCTCCAATTTTTGTTCTGCATAAACTGCTTAAATATCCACCAACACCAAGGGCTTCACCAAAATCGTTGGCCAAGCTTCTGATATAAGTTCCAGTGCTGCATAACTACTTTAAAATGAATAATATTTCCATCAATTTTTGGAATTTCAAATTCGTGAATTGTAACGGGTCTGGGTTCAACTGTTACATGAATACCTTTCCTGGCACTTTCATATAATCTTACTCCATCTTTTTTTATTGCTGAGTGTTGAGGAGGCATTTGTAAAATAGCTCCAGTAAATTGTTTGGTAGCTTCTTGAATTTGTTCAGTTGTTAAATGACTAGTATCTGTAATATTTTCAGGTTCACTTTCTAAATCAAAAGTTGGTGTAGTGGCTCCAATTGTTATGGTGCCAGTATATTCTTTTGGCATGCCCATATACTCATTAATTTTTTTGGTGAATTTTCCTGTACAAATGATGAGTAAACCAGTTGCTAAGGGGTCTAAAGTGCCAGCATGACCAATTTTTTTTATTCTAATTAAACCTCTAATCTTTTTTACTGCATCGAAACTTGTCCAGTGCAATGGCTTATTAATGAGTAAAACCCTGCCTTCAGCAAATGATGAATTATTAATCATGGTAGCGAAAGTAAAGAGAATAAAAAAGCCTACAACATTTGTGTAGGCTTTGATAAAGATATTTTCAAAATTTATAATGTCTTCAACACATCATTCATGCTTCTAACAGCATCTGCAGATTTATTGAATAATGCTTGTTCTTCTTCATTCAAACCAAAATCTACAATTTTTTCCCAACCATTTCTTCCAATAACTACTGGTACTCCTAAACAAATATCTTTTTGTCCATATTCACCATCAAGAGCCACACAGCATGGAATTAATTTTTTCTCATCTCTTACAATACTTTCAACAACAGCAGCACCTGCAGCTCCTGGAGCATACCAAGCAGATGTGCCAATTAATTTTGTAAGTGTTGCACCACCAACCATAGTGTCAGCAACGATTTGTTGTTGTTGCTCTGTACTTAAATATTTTGTAACAGGAGCACTATTCCAAGTAGCATAACGAATTAAAGGAATCATAGTAGTATCTCCATGACCACCAATAACTGCTGCATTTAAATCTAATGGACTACAACCCAAATGAGATGATAATTGATATTTAAATCGTGCACTATCTAATGCACCACCCATTCCAATAATTTTATTTTTTGGTAATCCTGTTGATTGTAATGCTAAATAAGTCATAGTATCCATTGGATTACTAATTACAACTATAATTGTATTGGGAGAATGTTTTAAAATATTTTCACAAACACCTTTTACAATACCTGCATTTACACCAATCAATTCTTCTCTTGTCATTCCAGGTTTTCTTGGTAAACCAGAAGTAATAACTACAACATCAGAGTTTGCAGTTTTAGTATAATCGTTTGTGCTGCCAGTAATTTTTGTATCGAAACCCAATAATGCTGCAGTCTGCATTAAATCTTGTGCTTTGCCTTCTGCAATGCCTTCTTTAATATCCAACATCACTAATTCTGTAGCTAATTCTTTACGTGCAATATTATCTGCACATGTGGCACCAACTGCACCAACACCAACAACTGTAATTTTCATGAAATATATTTTAAGTAAATGATTAAATAATTTGGCAAAGGTAAAAGCAAATAAAATAGGCTATTTCTTTTTTCCCTTTTTATTCTTATTTTTTTCTAAAGGATAGTCTGGAATTTGGTAAGAGTTGTTGTTAATAGCAATCAAATCCTTAACTGTAATATTACTTCTTAGTTCAGTATAGAAAATACCATTTTTATAAATGGCTGCATAGGGAGTTATTTCTATTCTATAAAAAATAGGCATAAAATAAGCCATTTCTTTACCCATAATAATGTTCGGATACTTGTTCAATTCATACTTTTCATAAAAAGCCTTAGTATCTGTTAAAGGCAAATAACTTGGTCCATTCCAAACCATAATTATGTTTTGTAAGCTATCCATTTTTGTAACTAACTCTTTAGCTGTATGCTGACAATGTTCACAATCTGGTGAAAAGAAAATAAAAGCTACGGTTTTATCTTTTGGTAAATTATTTTTTGTGAAGATGGTAGTGCTATCTGTCAATAATAATTTAATATCTGGATAAGAATGATTTTTAAAATAAGGAGCATCTTTATCTTTTGAAGGCTGAAGATGTGCAACAAAAGGGACAACTAAAAGTATTAAAAGAAACTTATATTTCATATTGTTTTAGTAAAAATTTAAAAGGCAAAATTCAAAAACTAAAAGTAAAAAAACTGAAAACTAAAATATAAAAACCCAAACTTAGAAACCAGAAACAACAAACCAATCAACCAATCAACCAATCAACCAATCAACCAATCCCCAATTCCTATTTCCCAATTCCCTTCTTCGCTTCCATCATCCTTAATTCTTTAGCATCTTGTAAAAATTCAGAAGCAAAAATGAAATTATTAAGTAGTTTATTTTCACTAAAAATAATTTCTTTCTTTGTTCCAGACCATTGCAATTCTCCTTGATGTAAATAAATAATATTATCTCCAATTTCCATAACACTATTCATATCATGTGAAACAACAATTGTGGTCATATTATATTCTATAGTTATTTCTTGAATCAATTTATCAATCACCATTGAGGTTTGAGGATCCAAGCCACTATTAGGTTCATCACAAAATAAATATTTTGGATTAAGAACTATTGCTCTTGCAATACCTACTCTTTTTTTCATGCCACCACTTAACTCTGCAGGAAATTTTTTGTTTGAACCTTGCAAATTCACTCTAGATAACACTTCATCAACCCTATGCATTTTTTCTTTTAAGGTCCATTTTGTGAACATGTCTAAAGAGAATTTAATATTATCTTCAACAGTCATGCTATCAAATAAAGCTGAGCCTTGAAAAAGCATTCCAATTTGCTGACGTAAGGCTTTTCTTTCAGGAGTACTCATGTTAATCATATCTACATCTTCATACAAAACCTCACCAGAATTTGGAGGATATAAACCAACCATACATTTTGTAAGCACTGTTTTTCCACTTCCACTTGCACCAATAATTAAATTACATTTTCCATCAAAAAAAGTAGCAGTGATATCGTTAAGAATAACTTTTTCTCCAAACGATTTTTTAATATTTTTTATAGTAATCATACTCCTGTTTCTAATTGATTTTTTAATAAATCTTCAAACACATCTCTTCTTCTAATTAAAGAAAATTCATTGTTTTTAAACATTACTTCTGCAGGTTTAAATCTGCTATTAAAATTGCTGCTCATTTCAAAACCATAAGCACCAGCATTGTAAAAACAAAGCACATCATTTTCATTTGTAGATTCAATTTCTCTATGAGTTGCAAAAGTATCTGTTTCACAAAGATTGCCTACAATGGTGTATGTATCACTTGTTCCATCAATGTTCGATAAGTTTTTCATTCTATGATAAGAATTGTAAAACATTGGTCGAATCAAGTGATTAAAACCAGTATCTACACCAATGAATTTTGATTCATTATTTTCTTTCATCACATTCACAGTAGTTAACAAATAGCCACATTCACTCACTAAAAACTTACCTGGTTCGAACCAAATTTCTAATCCATTTGCTGATGGGTGATTTTCAAAATCTTCATAAATTTCTTTTGCCAATAATTCAATATCTGTTGCTTTATCACCTTCTTTATATTTCACTTTAAAGCCACTACCTAAATCAATAAATTTAAGGGTTGGAAAATGATGTAAAATTTCAAACAACACCTCAATGCCATCAATAAAAACTTTAATATCCTCAATATCGCTACCTGTATGAATATGTAATCCTGCAACATTTAAAGGATGTTCATGCATGATGTTTAAAATATCTTGCAAGCGAGTAACTGGAATCCCAAATTTGCTGTTTTCATGACCAGTAGAAATATTAATATTTCCACCACCCATAATATCTGGTCGAATTCTGATGCTTACAGGATAATTGTTTTCGTATTTCTCAGCAAATTTTTTTAGATTCGAAATACTATCAATAGTAATATTAACTCCTAAACTTATAGCCTCTTCAATTTCGCTGAAATGTATGCCATTGCTGGTGTATAGAATATTTTTACTTTCAAATCCTGCATAAAGAGCCAGCTTTACTTCGTTAATACTGCTACAATCTATATTACAACCAATCGACTTTAAATGTTTTAAAATATGAATATTAGTTAATGCTTTACAAGCATAAAAAAATCTTGTATTGGGTTTATGAAAAGCAGATTTTAATTTTTGATATTGCTCTGTAATTTTTTCTGCATGATAAACGTATAGTGGAGTGCCAAATTGTTGAGCTGCTTGTAAAAGTTGTTGATTCGAAATCGATTCCATAGTGCACAAAGATAAACTTGCAATCGGAAACATTTCGGCTAAACAAAATAATAATGAAGATTTAACTTTTTGAAAATACCAGTCGTATCATTTTTTTGAATGCAATAGGCAAGAAAATCATGGTTGGAACTGATTGCATAATTTTTAAGTCTTCCCAAATATTGGTATCGTTATTTAAGAAACGCAATACTCTTTCGGCAGGATTTTTTTTGAAGATGGCAGTAAAAATTTCAGCTGCTTTTAGTTTATTTTTAGTAAGCACTTCTAATAAAACACTATCGTATAAATGAAATTTTTTATCGGTGAAACTTCTTTTTAAAATTGGATTTTTATCTTGAGCCAACAATGCAACAATCGCTTTAGTTCTTTTTTGAATATTGCTGAAAGCAAAGCCACTACTAGCTTTTACCCAGCCTGCTACTGTGCCAATATTGATAATGTTTTTTTCATGAGTTGGGAAAACATAATCTGTCATAGGAATCACACCCATTTCTAGATGAACTATTTTATAATCGAAAATCTTTAAATTGTGCTGTAAGTAATTATTCAAACCTTCATCATATTCTGTTTCTGATAAAATCTGTTTTGAAAAAACTGTAAATTCTATTAAAGCTTTTTTTGGACTAGATGGTAGCACATATACAAATGAATGACCATTATGTTGAGAAATATTGAAATCCATGAAAGTAGCAATAGTAGAATCGAAGTAGTTATTTTCAGTTTCAATTTCTATTCCTTTAAAGTGTTGAAGCAAACTATTTTTAGTTATATACTTTTCTTTTTCGAATAAGATAGAGTTGAATACAAATTTTGCATTATAAGTTTCAGATTCTGTTTCAACAAATGCTTTTTCAAATTCGTTGTAAACTCTTTTTACTTTTTCATTACTAAATTCAACGTTGTTAAATTTTTTACTGAAATCTAGAACAAAGTTGTAAAAATCTAAAGCCCTAATCATTTTGTACTGAAACGGTGAAATATTGTAAAAAGCCAGCTTATCACTATCATTTAATCCAATCTTTTCCCATTTTGAAAAAACTATTTTTTCAAAAAGCCCAATCTCTTTTTCCCAAAAACACCAGGTTCTATCATTGGTGTTTTTGTCAAGTTCATCTATTACTAAAATCCTTTTTTTGTTTAAATGATTATTTTTCAGTATATTATATAACAAACTTAATCCAGCACAACCAGATCCACAAATTATATAATCAAATCTTTGCATAATAATTAACTAAGTAAAATCTAATATGTGTATGTTTTACACCCAAAAAATTATTTAAAGAAACCTTGAAAATGCAACAATAAGTTAAAATAATTTGTCTTATCATTGCAATCTAAATTTTTAAACTAAAAAAGAGATATGAGAAAAATCGCAACATTAATCATGTTTTTCTTTTTCACAGTGGCTCAAGTATGGGCTCAAAACCAAACTGTAACTGGAAAGGTAACTGATGAAAAAGGAGCTGCTGTAGCAGGAGCTACAGTAAAAGCCAATGGGGCAAATTATGGTACAAGTACAGGTGCAGACGGTAGTTTTTCATTAACTATGCCTGCAAGTGTTAAATCATTAAACATTAGTGGTATTGGTTTAGCTTCACAAGCAAATGTTGCTATACCAAAATCTGGTGCTGTTTCAGTTAAAATGGGACCTGCTGTAGGTGCTGATTTAGATGAAGTAGTTGTACAAGTACCTTATGGTACTATTAAGAAAACATCATTTACAGGATCTGAAGGTACTGTAACTGCTAAACAAATGGAACGCCAACAAGTGGCTTCATTTACAAAGACTTTAGAAGGATTAGTTCCAGGGTTATCTGCTACCAATGGTGGTGGTGCTCCAGGTTCTAATGCTGCTATTCGTATTAGAGGTATTGGTTCAATTTATGGTAACCAAGATCCTTTATATGTATTAAATGGTGTTGTTTATGATGGATCAATTTCATCTTTAGATCCAGCAGATATTGAAACAGTAACTGTTTTAAAAGATGCTGCTTCAATTGCTTTATATGGTGCACGTGGTTCTAATGGTGTAATTATGGTTACAACAAAAAGAGGAAAAAGAGGAAAAGCTCAAATTACTGTTCGTGGAACTCAAGGTTATATTAGTCGCGGAATTCCTGAATACGATAGAATTCTTTCTAAAGATTATTATGAAACAATGTGGGAAGCAACTAGAAATGCTTTCGTTTATGGTTCTCAACAATTGTCATTTGCTGCTGCAGGTGTTAAAGCATCAAATGATTTAACTGGACCAAATGGTTTAGTGTATAATGCTTATAATGTTCCAGGAAATACTTTAATTAGTCCAACAACTGGTAAAATTAATCCTAATGCTTCTTTATTATGGGAAGAATCTTGGGAAAAAGCTTTATTTAGAGTAGCTAATCGTACCAATGTAAATACTTCAATTGCTGGAGCTAGTGATAAATCTGATTATCTTGTTTCTTTAGGTTATTTAAATGAAGAAGGTACAATGATTAAAACTGGGTTTCAACGTTATAATATGCGTTTAAATGTAAACTCTCAAGCAAATGACTGGTTAAAAACAGGGTTAAATATTGATGGGGCATATACTATTAGACAAAATTCTATAAATGGTGGTACTGCAACAAGTAACCCATTTTATTATTCTCGTCAAATGGGTCCTATTTATCCAGTTTATCAACATAACTTAACTACAGGTGCATTTGTTATAGATCCTGCAACTGGTCAACCTGCTTTAGATTGGGGTATTCCAACTCAAATGGGTACAAGACCTTATGCTGGTCAGTCAAATAATTTAGGTACACTTCAGTTAGATGATAGAAGTTCTAGAGGACTTAATGCAAATGCTAATTCTTATTTAGATATTAAATTAAGCAAACACTTTTCATTGAAATCAACGTTTGGTATTAATTTATTCCAAAGTCTTGGTACTACACACCAAAACAGTCAATATGGAGATGCTGCTGCTGATAAAGGAAGAACAACAAAATCTACATCAACTCAAGTTTCTTATACTTTAAATGAAGTATTAAGTTGGAACCAATCTTTTGGAAAACATAATTTCAATGTTTTAATTGGCCATGAAAATTATAACTTGAGAATTGAAAATGCATCTGCAACTAGAACAAATTTTGCATTTCCTGGTCAAACAGATTTAAATGCTGCAGCTACTCTTGAAGGTGCAAGTTCATCAGTTGACAATTTAAGAATTCAATCTGTTTTCTCTAACTTGAGCTATGATTTTGACAAAAAATATTTAATTTCTGCAAGTATTCGTAAAGATGGTAACTCTCGTTTTGCTGAAGCAGTAAGATGGGGTAATTTTGCTTCTGTAGGTGCTGGTTGGAGAGTTTCTGAAGAAGCGTTTATGAAAAAAGTAAATTGGATTAATGAATTAAAATTCAAAGCCAACTATGGTAGTTTAGGTAATGAAGGTATCAATACATATTATGCTTATCAAAACTTATACTTATCTGGTTATAATAATGCAAATGCTGCTGGTTATATTCCTAATAATGTACCCCCTAATGTGGAGTTGAAATGGGAAAAACCAACTGGAACAAACATTGGAGTAGATTTCGTATTATTTAATAAAAGATTATCTGGTTCTATCGATTATTTTAATCGTGGCTCTAGTGGTATGTTCTTTGATGTTCCTTTACCACCTTCAACTGGGAATGTTTATGTTACTCAAAACATTGCTGAAATGAAAAATTTTGGTTGGGAACTTCAATTAGGTTATAATGCTATAACAAAGAAGAACTTTGATTGGAGAATAGATGTAAACTTTACAGCATATAAAAATGAAATTACTAAAATGCCAAAATTAGTACCTGAAGTTATTGATGGCACTAAAAAATTATCTGAAGGTCATTCTATTTATGATTATTTTATCAGAGAATTTGCTGGTGTAGATCAAGCAACAGGTTCTGCTTTATATTATAAAGATATTTTAGATGCTACGGGTAAAGCTACAGGTCAAAGAACTGTAACTGATAAATGGTCTGCAGGTACTCAATATTATGTTGGTGGTTCTGCATTACCAGATTTTTCTGGTGGTGTTACAAATACTTTCCGTTTTAGCAACTACGAGTTATCTATCTTAACTACTTTCTCTTATGGAGGAAAATTCTACGATGGTAACTATCAAGGAATCATGCATTTTGGTTCTTATGGAACTGCTTGGCATACTGATATTTTAAGCAGATGGCAAAAACCAGGTGATGTAACAAATGTTCCTAAAATACAAAATGCCGTTGCTGACCAAGATGGAGTTTCGTCAAGATATTTATTTGATGGTTCTTATTTAAATATCAAAAACATTACTTTAACTTATCATTTGCCTAAAGCAACTGCAACTAAATTGCATTTAAATGGGTTATCAGTTTTTGGTAATGTAGATAATGCATGGTTATTTACTGCTAAAAAAGGTATGGATCCTCAAAGAAGTTTTGATGGTTCTTCAAATGCAACATTCCCGCCAACAAGAACAATTACTTTTGGTTTAAATGTTAATCTATAATTTTAAACAATAAAATTAAAAAAATGAATAAATTAATAAAAATATCGATTTGGGCAATGGTCCCAGTTTTGATGGTAAGTTGCAAGAAAGATTATCTTGAAACTAATCCTAGTAGCGATGTAATCAATACATTGATATTTGAAAATACTACAAATGCTAAAACTGCCCTAGAAGGTATGTATAGAATTACATATACAACAGCTGCTGGTGGTGGATATACTACAGCTAATTTGCATGGTGACTTTGGTCAAAAAGCATATGATCTTGTTAACGATTTAATGGGCAATGATATGGTAGTACATTCTCAAGGTTATGGTTGGTTTAATAGAGATTATCAATATACAGAAGAATTAAGAACTCAAGATAATGCTAAACCTCATATCACTTGGGCTTATTATTATACTTTAATCAATAATGCAAATAATATTATTGTAAATATTGATAAAGCATCTGGACCTACTTCTGATAAAGAAAGTATAAAAGGTCAAGCTTTAGCGATGAGAGCATATAGTTATTATCAGTTGATTAATTTTTATCAGCAAACTTATAAAGGTAACGAATCTGCAAAAGGAGTTCCAATTTATACAGTACCAGCTACAGTTGGATTGGGAAGAGGAACTGTACAACAAGTTTATGACCTAATCGTTTCTGATTTAACTGCAGCAGAATTACTTTTAACTGGTAAAGCTGCAGAAGATAAATCTCATATTAGCTTAAGAACTACACAAGGAATAAGAGCAAAGGTTGCTTTAACTATGGAAGATTGGCCTAATGCATCAAAATATGCTGCTTTAGCTCGTACTGGTTATACACCAATGGCTTCAACTGAGTACACTAAAGGATTTAATTCTGTTTCAAACAATGAATGGATGTGGGGTACTACTGTAATTACTGATCAAGTAACATATTATGCTTCTTTCTTTTCTCATATAGATGCAACTAGAGGTGGTTATGCTACTTTAGGTGGTCAAAAGAAAATTACAAAAGAGTTATACGATCAAATTCCAGTTGGAGATGTTCGTAGAAATGTTTTCAAAGCACCTGGTACTGGTAATGCTCAAGAAGTAGATTATTGTCAAACTAAATTTAAATTAGCTAGCACATCATCTTGGGTAGGAGATTATTTATTTATGCGTGTAGCTGAAATGTATTTAATTGAAGCAGAAGCTTTAGCTCGTCAGGGTAACGATCCTGGTGCAAGAACAACTTTACAAGCTTTAGTACAAGCAAGATTTCCTGGTTACTCTGCAGCTTCTTTAAGTGGTTCTGCATTACTTGCAGAAATTTTGTTACAAAGAAGAATTGAATTATGGGGTGAAGGTTTTGCTTGGTTTGATTTGAAAAGATTAAAAGTAGGATTGAACAGACCAATTGGTGCTGGCAACCATGGTGCATTTAATCCTGGTCAAACTGTATTACCTGCAGGAGACCCATTATTTGCTTGGAAAATTTGCCAAAAAGAGTTTAATACTAATCTTAATTTTACTCCAAACGATCAAAATCCATAATTTAAAATATCAAAGAAATATGAAAAAATTAATAAAATATAGTTTCATGGCATTAATTCTTGTTGCAGGATTAAGTTCTTGTAAAAAGAATAATTTAGTTGTGGATGTATCACCTATTGTAACATCAGCACCTTATGCTGAAATGATGTTAGCATCATTTAGTGCAAAGTCTTATAATTTAGTACCACCAACACCTACCGCATATGCTATACCAATTGGTGTAACAACTGTAGCGTCTTCAGATAGAACTGTAAACTTTACCTATACTTCAAGTACTGGTGCGGTAATGGGAACTCACTATACAGCTCCTGCTTCATTAACAATAAAAGCAGGCCAAGTAATTGATTCTTTAAAAATTACAGGTATTCTTGCTCCATATACAACTGGTAGAATTGATACATTAACAGTAAAAATTTCAGGAGGAGGAGCTTTACCTGCTTTTCCTGGAAAAGATTCAGTAAAATTAGTTATTCAACGTTACTGCCCAGTAGTAATAGCAGCTTTATCTGGTGATTATAATTCATCAAATGAATATAACTCAGCTGGTGTTTTTCAATATGGACCTTATACTATTTCATGTATAAACTTAGTAATGGTTCCTGGTTCAACAACAAAAGCATCTTGTAAGTTTGTTAACTTATACGATTGGGGTTGGAATGATGTTTCTGGCGAATTAGATTGGACGAACCCTTCTAATTTTAAAGTAACTATACCTCAGCAAGCAACAGGTGCTGTTGGTGCTGGTAATCCTCCTTTTGTAAGAAGTTCTACAACAAAAACAAGTAGTTTCTCTTCATGTGATGGATCTATCACTTTATATTGCGATTTACTTGATGCATCAGGTGCTGTAACAACAGCAAATTATGAATTTAGATTAAGACGATAATATTTCTTTTTATGATTAAGCAAAACCCCACAATTTGTGGGGTTTTGCCTTTTTAGAATGTATGACTTCTTTAAATATAAATAAAGCAAAGAAAAAAGATAAGTTGTATAAGTCGTTATACACAACTAATTTTTATTGAATCAACTCCAGAAATTGGTTTTGCATTTGCAGATGCTCATGATATTCGAATAAATGGACAGAACAGATTTATAATTGGAACATTGAGAAATATTGCAACAAGAAATTTACTATTTCAAATTGGATAGTATAGCAAATAATCAGAGCGTATTAAACGCTTCTCTAACTATTTTTTACATACTTTACCAATACCAAATGCTGTTAGATTGATTGCTTTTTTAAATAAACTATAGAGAAATTTTTTCCATCACTAATGCTGCAAATCGATTATCCTCACTTCTGAATTCTTTAAGAATTTTATATTTAGCAATATTTTTTTCAAAATATTTGTATTCAACATGTCCATATTTTGTAGCATAGTGGGTATCCCAAATAATAATAGAACCTACTTTAGCTTTGTCTAAAGTACTATCACCATTCATTGATAAACAACCTCCAGGATAATCCCATTTGTTCTTGCCATAAAAATAATCCATCAATGCAAGGTTTTGATAAATGAGTTTTTGGTCTAGTTTATTGGCAACAACATAATCTGTAATTTTCTTTTGCTCAAAGTTCTCATCACAACACAACTCTTTTGGTTGAATATAAATAACCATGGAAACCAAACACAACCCAGCAATTATTTTTGATATTAAAGCATTTGATTGCACAACAAATAAAGTTGCAATTACTGCAATACAAATCAATACTGGAATTCTATCTCTTAATCCACTTTCTGTATCCATGACTACCCAATTGTGAGTGTAGGTCATATAAGCTGCAACTAAAGCCACAAAAGGAATTAAGACTAATAATAGATTAACTTTCTTTTCTACAAACTGTAAATTATCGATTGCTTTTGCTGCTAATACAGCCATTAAAGGCGAAACAACTAGTAAGTATCTTAAGTTTCCACCTGTACTTGTTAAAATTGGAAATGCTTGCAAATTAAATAAACAATGCACTAGTATAAAGCCCAATGTTGGAATGATGATGGGATATTCTATTTTTTTAACTTGACGAGTAATAATTTGTGCCAAATAAGTAACCACTAAACTAACTACAATCAAATTAAAAATTGGGCCACTCATAATTAAATAATGATCAAAACCCTGGCGAGGATAAGAGTTTTTAATTGACTCTGCATATTTTCTGCTTTCATTTAAGGCATACAGCATATCACCTGTTACCATCCATCCCCAAATATTATAGAGTAATGGAAAAGTACCTAAAGCAAAAAAAGCAATCCATTGTTTTCGTTTAAATAAAATATAGACAAAATATGGAAAGATGAAAACAAACTCTTGACGTAATATTAAAACAAACGAAGCACTTAAAGCAAAGCCAATATATTTTTCTGAGTAAAATAAATAGATGGCAAGTGTTAAGAAAAAAGCAGTTGGTATTTCACTATAAAATTTAAATGCTAGAATAAACCAAAGCGTTTGACTGATTAAAAAGATGAATGGCAAAGCAGTTTTCTTCTCTATGATTTTACAAGCCAATTTATAAGCCATAAAGCCTGTAAATGCTGAGAATAAACAGTTTGCTACTAAAACTCCTTGTTTGCCAAATAATACTATTGGTGCATAAATAATTTTCCAACCAGTTTTTGGCCAGTTACCTAAAATTAATTTTTTATCGTGCCAGAAAGATAAAGCATTCATATATTGAGCACCTTCTTCACCTTGATAAAAAGAAGTGTAATAAAAAGAAAAAATATAACTAATGGCTGCAATACAAATGTAATTAAAAGTGCTTGTTTATCATTAATGACTAATGAATAATCACTTGATGTTTTTGTTTCTACAACTTTTGCAACAGGAGTTGGAACAACTTTATGTTGTTGTTTACTTTTTTTTGACATAGAAATTTTTCAATGTTTTGGCTTACCAAAAATAAAGGAAATACTTATGTAGAAAATGGAAGAATTAATTTGAAAAGATTTCTTTGAAAGTCCTTACATAGCTTGGAGATTCATGATGCTCTTTTGCAGCTCTTAATCTTTTTAACTGATCGGGATAAACACCAATGTTTAATTTAAGAAATTGTTGTAAAAAACAAATGATACTTAAAACAAATTGTGGAATAGGAATTGGAAATGTTTTTTTGTTGAAAATTTTTGAAAGATGTTGAATTAACTCAAGCATTGTAAAGCCTTTGGGTCCATTTACTGTATAAACTCCAGATTTTTTATTGCTAATGATTTCAGCAATGTATTTTGATGCATCATCAATTTGTATGGGATACATTTTATCTTCAATTCCTGAAGGGTAAAAAATAAACTTCTTATTTTTTACTTTTTCTATCAATGCATCAATGCCTTCTTGCTTTGTTCCTCCATAAATTTCAGAAGGTCTTATAATGATGGCATTTGGAAAATGTTCTAGAACTATTTTTTCAGCTTCAAGTTTTGTGGCTGCATACCAACCTCCATTTTTAACTGCTGCTCTAGAACTGATGAAAACAAAATTTTCTACACCAGCAGCTTTTGCTTTTATTACAAGTTCTTTAGTTATATCAACATTTATTTTTTTGTATTCCTCATAACTAAAAGCATGAGTGCAGGCAGCTGCATGAATGATGCTTTGATATTTTGAAAAATCTATTGAATTAATTTGAGAAGATAAATCTGCTGAAATCCAATTGGGGTAAATGTTGACTGCAATATTTTTCTTTGCTCTAGAAACTCCAGTAAGTTGATAATCTTTGTTCAACAAGTTTTCACAAACCTTTTGCATGAGTACACTTGAGGCTCCTGTTACTAAAACTTGCTGCATCAAATTAATTTTTTCTGAAACGATAAGTAATCAAATTTCTTACAAACTCAAGTATAGCTGAAACTTTTACAAAAGAACGGCGATCTTTAATCTGACTAAACACGACAGGAAATTCATAAAAGCTCAATTGTAATCTTCTTACCTCAAGCATAATTTCAGCATCAGCAAACCAATCGTTTGATGTTAATTCTAATTTTTTGAAAGCTTTGTTAGTTATGATTTTTGGCTTTGAGTTTATATCTCTACTATTTAATCCTGGAAATAAAATTCTAAATAATACATTATACCAAAAAGAAATAAATTTTCTATAAACACCATCGTAACGAGCTTCTCTAAAGGTTTTCACCAAATCAACATTTTTTTCTTTGATGAGTTGATAGGCTTGCTCAATACTATTTATTGGGAACTGTCCATCACCATCAATTACACAAATGTATTTTCCTGTAGCAGCATTCATACCCATTCTCATATCCCAACCCATCATACCTTCTTTAGGTTTGATGATTGGTTTTATTCTTGAATTATTTTGAGCCAGCTGAGTAATAATTTCTCCAGTTTTATCATCAGAGCCAACTAAATAATTTCCTACCAAAACCAATTCCCAATTGGGTTCAAAGCGATTGAGTTGTTCTTGTAAAGTGTCTGTAAATGCAATAATACTTTCACCTGCTCTGTAGCAAAGTACCACAACAGAGAGTGTTGGCTGCATGTCAACTTTTGATATTTCTTGTTCTGCTGACATTAAAATAATTTTCTTACAGATTCAATTACTTGTTGCAAATTACTTGCATCTTGACCACCAGCAGTTGCTAAAGTTTTTTGTCCACCACCACCACCTTTTATAATTGGAGTAATATGTTCTTTAATGATTTTTGGAGCTTCAAATCCTTTACCAACCATTGTTTCAGATAAAGCAATTGCAACAGAAGCTTTGCCATTGATGTTTGCAGCTAGAACAACAATAGCCTCCCCACCCTCCAAAGGAGGGATTGAAGAAATGAGTTCATTGGCTAGTTTTTTCAAACCATCTGCATTGCTTAATTCAACGACATTGCCAATGAAAGAAACTCCATTTATGGTTTCAACTTGCTGTTCTAATTCTATTTTAAGTTGAGCAATTTGTTTTGCCTCTAAACTTTCAATTTTCTTTTTGAGTTCTTTATTTTCTGCAAGTGAATTTTCGATTTGTTTAATTAATTCTTTTGGATTATTAAAAGCCAATTTTACTTCACTCAACTGTTGTAACTGTTCGTTTAAATAATGTTCACAAGCTTTTCCACTCACTGCTTCAATTCTTCTAACACCAGCAGCAATAGCAGATTCACTGGTTATTTTAAAGAATCCTAATTCTCCTGTAAAGCCAACATGAGTTCCTCCACAAAGTTCAATAGAATATTTTTCATCCATAATTACTACTCGAACTTTATCGCCATATTTTTCTCCAAACAAAGCCATAGCACCCAATTTAATGGCTTCATCTTTTTCCATTTCTTTAATCACTACAGGAATATTGGCTCTAATTTTTTCGTTGACTATAGTTTCAATTGTTGCAATTTCATCATCAGTAACTTTTGCAAAATGAGAAAAGTCGAATCGTAAATTTTCATCATTTACTAAACTTCCTTTTTGAGCCACATGTGTTCCTAAAACATTTCTAAGAGCTGCATGTAATAAGTGAGTAGCAGAATGGTTTCTGGTTGTTTCGTTTCTTGTTGAAGCATTAACAGTTGCAATAACTTCTTTTGTTAAATCAACTCCTGCAGGTAAGCTTTCAACAAAATGTATAATTAAATTATTCTCTTTCTTAGTATCAAAAACTCGTAATTCGTAATTCGTAATTCGTAATTCTCCAATATCCCCTACTTGTCCACCACTTTCAGCATAAAAAGGAGTTGTTTCTAAAACAATTTGAACACTCTCTTTATCTTTAGCTTTAGCATTTCTGTACTTAACAATTTTTGTTGTTGCAGTTAAATTATTATAACCTACAAATTCACTATCAGCAATATCATTTACAATTATCCAATCTGCTGTATCAATTGCTGTTGCTGCTCTTGAACTATTTTTTTGTTCAGTTAATGATGTTTCAAATCCTTCTTCATCAACATTCAAATTATTTTCGCTGAGCAATTAATTTAGTTAAATCAATTGGAAATCCATAAGTATCAAATAATTCAAAAGCCTGATTTTACCATCAATAGGATTTTTTTCATTGTGATGATAATGATTATCATCTTTAAAATCATTTTTTTCAAACCTTTATCTAATGTTCTTAAAAAAGCTTCTTCTTCTTCTTTAATTACTTTTGTAACAAAATCTTGTTGTGCTTTTAATTCAGGAAAAACATTTTCAAATTGATTTGCAAGTGTTGGAATGAGTTGATGTAAAAGTGTTTGCTTATAATCTAAATATGAATAATAATATCGAACTGCTCTTCTTAAAATTCTTCTTATAACATAGCCTGCTCCTGTGTTTGATGGTAATTGTCCATCGGCAATGGTGAAGCAAATAGCACGAATATGATCGGCTAAAACTCTAAAAGCAACATCTTCTTTGCTATCACTAAAATAATATTTTATTGATGTAATTTTTTCAACTTCTTCAATAGTTCCAGTAAAAACATCTGTATCGTAATTTGATTTTTTATCTTGTATAACTCTAACTAATCTTTCAAAACCCATTCCTGTATCAACATGCTTTGCAGGTAATGGTTCTAAGCTGTCCATCTTTTATACGATTGAATTGTATAAAAACATTATTCCAAATTTCAATTACTTGTGGATGATCTTTATTTACTAAATTTTTTCCATCAACTTTTTTTCTTTCTTCATCAGTTCTGCAATCAACATGAATTTCAGAACAAGGACCACAAGGACCAGTATCTCCCATTTCCCAAAAATTATCTTTTTTATTGCCAAATAAAATTCTGATCTTCAGCAATTAATTTTTTCCATTCTGTTAAAGCTTCATCATCTTGAAGCCAAGCCATCTTTTTCATCTCCTTCAAAAACGGTAACATATAATCTATCTTTATCTAATTTATAAACTTCTGTTAATAAGTTCCCAAGCCCAAGCAATTGCTTCTTCTTTAAAATAATCGCCAAAAGACCAGTTGCCCAACATTTCAAACATGGTATGATGGTAAGTATCAACACCCACTTCTTCTAAATCATTATGCTTACCACATACACTTAAACATTTTTGAGTATTTGCAATTCTTGTATTTTCAGGAGTTTTATTTCCTAAAAAATAATCTTTAAACTGATTCATCCCTGCATTTGTAAACATTAATGTAGGATCATTTTTTACAACAATAGGTGCAGAAGAAACAATTTGATGTTCCTTGCTTTTAAAAAAGTCAAAATAAGCTTGTCTGATTGAAGAAGAGTTCATCATAAAAAAATCAATAGATTATTAGTTCATCAAAGAAAAAAATATTAAAACTAACAACCATTTATATTTGCGTTTAATAGGGACAAAGATAATAGAATGGACATTGGATATTTGCCATCTTTTATAAAACATCCTCATCAATTTATAAAAAGAAAAAGATTAAAATGAAGAATACGCCTTTTACAGAAAAACATGTGGCACTTGGAGCTAAAATGGCTGAATTTGCAGGTTATAATATGCCAATAAGTTATACTGGTATTAATGATGAACATTTTGCTGTTAGAACTAGTGTTGGTGTTTTTGATGTGAGCCATATGGGTGAATTTATTTTAAAGGGTGAACATGCACTTGATTTAATACAAAGGGTAACAACTAATGATGCTAGTAAACTAACTGCTGGTAAAGCTCAGTATAGTTGTTTGCCAAACAATGAAGGAGGTATTGTTGATGATTTAATAGTTTATTGTTTAGAAGAAAATCAATCTTACATGTTGGTAGTAAATGCTAGTAATATTGAAAAAGATTGGAATTGGATCAGCTCTTTCAATACCAATAATGTTGAAATGCATAACATTAGCGATAAAACATCTTTACTAGCTATTCAGGGTCCAAATGCTACAAAAGCTTTACAAGCATTAACCACTGCTGATATTTTGAACTTAAAATATTACACTTTTACTAAAGCAAATTTTGCAGGAGTAGATAATGTAATTATTAGTGCAACAGGCTATACTGGTGCTGGTGGTGTTGAAATTTATTTTGAAAACGAAGGTGAGAATGCTTCTAAAATTTGGGATGCCATTTTTGAAGAAGGAAAAGCATATAATATTAAGCCAATTGGTTTAGGAGCAAGAGATACATTGCGTTTAGAAATGGGGTATTGTTTATATGGAAATGATATTGATGATACAACTTCACCTTTAGAAGGTGGACTAGGTTGGATTACAAAATTCTCTAAAGATTTTACTGCAAAAGCAATTATTGAACAACAAAAAGCAGAAGGTGTAAAAAGAAAATTAGTTGGTTTTGAAATGATTGAAAGAGGTATTCCTCGACATGATTATTTAATTAAAGATGCTACTGGAAATACTATTGGTAAAGTTTGTAGTGGAACCCAAAGTCCAAGTTTAGGAAAAGCTATTGGATTGGGTTATGTTACTATGAGTCATGCACATTTAGACACAGAAATTTTTATTGAAATAAGAAATAATTTAATAAAAGCGAAAGTTGCTAAAACTCCTTTCGTATAAGCATTGCATATAAACTTTGTTAAATCTTCAATACAATTTTTTAAATTAAGCATTCACAACAAGCTAAAGAATATCTTTGCAGCCTATGGCTAGATACGCCCATGATGTAATCATTCCTACGGAAAATAGTAGTTTATCGAAAAAAAATCAAGTTGCAGAAATGTTTAATAATATTTCTCATCGTTACGATTTTTTAAATAGATTTTTAAGTGCTGGTATTGATGTTGGTTGGAGAAAAAAAGCTATCAAAGAATTAAAACTTAATCGACCAAAAGTAATTCTTGATGTTGCTACTGGAACTGCAGATGTTGCTTTACTCACAGAAAAAATATTAAAGCCCAATAAAATAATTGGTATTGATATTAGTGAAGGAATGTTGAATATTGGTAAAGAAAAAGTTACTAAACAAAAGAAAGATCGCATTATTGATTTGCAAATTGGCGATTGTGAAAACTTGAAATTTGATGATAATTTTTTTGATGCAGTTACCGTTGCTTTTGGTGTAAGAAATTTTGAAAATTTGGAGAAGGGGTTAAAAGAAATTTTTAGAGTATTAAAACCAACAGGAAAACTTGTAATCTTAGAATTTAGCAAGCCCAACAAAAAAGGAATTAAAGGATTTTATCATTTTTATATGAATAAAATAATGCCTCAATTTGGCAGTATTTTTTCTGGTAATAAAGAAGCCTACTTATATTTGAACAATAGTGTTCAAGCCTTTCCTGAAGGACAACAATTTATAAAAATTTTACATGAAGCAGGATTTACACAAACTTATTTAAAAACATTAAGCCTTGGTGTATGTACAATTTATTGTGGAAGAAAATAATCCTGTTCTGTTTGTTGAGTTTTATTCTTGTTGAGCTTTTTGCACAACGTGAACAATATCGATCTCAGCACGATGATTTAAAATATTATTTTGGTGCTACTTTAGGATATAACCTAAGCTATTTATCAGCAAAAAAATCAGAAAAGTTTTTAGCAGAAGACAGTATTTTGGTTGCTGAACCTGCAGCTAGTGGTGGTGTTACAATTGGTTTGCAAGCAACAGTTAAATTAACTAAAAGACTGCAAGCACGTTTTAATCCATTAATTGTTTTGGGTGGAGCTCGTTATTTTACTTATACTTTAAATGATAAGTACAATACCAATGAACCCATAGAGCAACGTTATACTTTACCAACAACTTTATTAAGTTTTCCTTTGAGTTTTAAATTCAATAGCGATAGGATTGATAATTTTAGAACTTACTTATTATTTGGAGTAAAAGCAGATGTTGATTTGAGTGCAAATTCAGCTGCAAGAAATCAAGAAGGTTATATTAAACTTCAGAAAATAAATTATGGTATTGAAGCTGGTGTTGGATTTAATTTGTTTTTGAAATTCTTCACTTTAACACCAGAATTAAAAATAAGTTATGGCCTAAATAATATTTTAGATAGAGATCCTAATTTAAAATATTCTGCAGTATTTGAAAGAATAGAATCTAGAATGATTATGTTTAGTTTGCATTTCGAAGATTAAGAATCATGTCTTCTCATACAAAAAAAAATATCGCCATTTTTATTGCACTACTCTTTCATGTGTGTGGTATTATTGGAATTTTATTTACACCGTATAAAGACTGGTTTGTTCAAAATACTTCACTCAATTTAGTATTGATGGCTGGGTTATTAATTTTCACACAACCCAAAATCAATATTTACTTTTTATTATTTATCGTTATTGCATTTTGTTCTGGATTGATAGTAGAAGTTATTGGAGTAAACTCAGGTGTTTTATTTGGAAATTATAGTTATGGTGATGTAATGGGTTTTAAATTATTTGGAGTACCAATATTAGTAGGAATTCAATGGTTTGTTATTGTATATTGTTGTGGTGTAATTATGCAGTATGTAAATAATTGGGCTTATCAAAAGATTATAGATTTGGGTGGAGAAAATGAACAAACTGATAAAGTAAAATCAATATCATTAATAATTGATGCTGCATTATTAGCCACATTGTTCGATTTTGTTATGGAGCCTGTTGCCCAAAAATTAGGTTTTTGGCAATGGAAAAACAATGAAATTCCATTTTTTAATTATACTTGTTGGTTTTTTGTAAGTGGACTTTTATTACTTGTATTGAATAAATTACCTTTCAGCAAACTGAATCCTTTTGCGATACACTTGTTTATTATTCAGCTTTTATTTTTTTTAGCTTTAAGAATTTATTTATGATTTGGTTATACCTATTTATTGCGTTACTAACTTTCTTTTTAATGGAAGGCATTACATGGCTTACTCATAAATATGTGATGCACGGATTTTTATGGTTTTTGCATGAAGATCATCATCAACCTCATGGTCATGTTCTTGAAAAAAATGATGCTTTCTTTTTAATTTTTGCAATACCAAGTTGGCTGTGTATTATGTTGGGATTAAAAGCACAAAACTATATAGTTGCTGCAATTGGTTTTGGTATTGCATTGTATGGTTTAGCATATTTTATTATTCATGAAGTGATCATTCATCAAAGAATTAAATGGTTTACTAGAAGTAAAAATAAATATGTTAGGGTGATTCGTTGGGCACATAAAATGCATCATAAACATTTAGATAAACATGATGGCGAAAGTTTTGGAATGTTATATGTAGCTAAAAAATATTGGGAGAAAGTTGAACGTGATGAGAAGATTAAAAATAGTTAATCGACTTTTTCATTTTTAACAATCAATTCAATTCTTTTATCTGGCACTAACCAAATCAATGCAACAAGAATATACAATCCTCCAGAAACCCAGACATTAAAATAACTGGCTATAATGCCTAGAATATAGAATGCTGGTGAAACTTTACCTTTTAAATCAGTTCCAATTGCTTTTGCTAATAAAGAATCTTTACCATGATTTTTTATAATGACTTTTTGTAAAATAAAATATGCAAGTGCTGCCATTAAAAGAATAACACCATATAAAAACAAAGTGTTAGGTGCAAAATGATTTTCACCCATCCAGCCTGTAACAAATGGAATAAGTGATAGCCAAAATAATAAATGCAAATTAGCCCATAAAATTCCACCTGTAATATGTTTTACAGTATGCAATAAATGGTGATGATTATTCCAGTAAATTCCAATATAAATAAAGCTTAATATATAACTTAAAAAGACTGGCAGAATAGGTTTTAAATCAGACAATGCATTGCCATGAGGAACTTTAATTTCTAAAACCATAATGGTTATTATGATGGCCAAAACCCCATCACTAAAGGCTTCTAATCTTGTTTTCTTCATCAGAAAAAATTTAAGTAAATGAAAAATTAGAATTTTAATTTGATACCACCATTAAAAACAAATCCTTCTGTATGATTCCAAATATCATCAAAACTTGGATTGTTATGAGGTGGGTTTGCAACTGTTTTGTAATTGCTCTGTCTTTGATCGGTAAAGTTTTCAAAATTTATAAATAGAGAAACCTTGTTAAATGTTTTCTGAGCCATAAAGCCAAATTCCCAAAACGATGGTGTTCTATTTCCATTGTATAAAAATTGATTATCAGTATAATACCCCTCTAAACCAAATTTAAAATTATCTTCTTTTTCGTACATTAAAGTAAGGTTCAATTTATTTTTTGGTACCAAAGGCAGAAATTGGTTTGTGTTTAAATAAGTTGCATTAGCATTAGTATAAGTATATCCCACAAATAGTTTTAAATCTTCTTTGTAAATAAATTTCAAATTTGTTTCAAATCCAGAGCTATTAATGGGTTTAGTAGCATTTACAAAATATGTACCTGAAATGTCAGTTTGTAGCACTAAAGGTTTTGTAATACTTGTATAGAAAAACATTTGATTAATACTAAATGAAAGCTCATCTAAGATGATGTTTTTATAATTAAAATCAATAGTACCACCATAACTATTTTCTGCTGCAACATTGTTTAAAGGCAAAATGTTTTGAAATTGTAATCGTTCAGTTTGTTCTGTAAAAATGCTTGGAATTTTATAACCTAATCCACCACTAATTCTAGAAGTTATTTTTTCATTTATTTTAAACATTGCAGAAACTCTTGGTAATACAAAGGTTTGATTTTTTTTAAAATTGTTGTTTTGATACGATACATGATCTATTCTTAATCCACTTTCAATTTTAACTTTTTCAGAAATATCCCAAGTGTCTTGAAAATAAGCACCACTAGTAAAGGTTTGATTATTTTGAGTAGCAGTTGTTTCTTGAGTAAACTTATCAAACACAAAATTTAAACCAGTTATTATTGTATGATTTTGTTTATTTATTGAATAAGATAAATCTGAAAAACTATTTGTATTTAAACCAGAAAAACTAAACGATGGAATTTTTATTTCTCTTTTAAATATGCTTACGCTTTGTTTAAATTTAAATAAATTATTATTTTTTCCTTTCTTTTCAAATTCTAAAGTTGTTGTATTTCTAATCGTATTATTTTCTTCGAAATAAGTATGTGTTGCATTTGCATTATCATTTATCACTTGAATATCTCCACCAATATTTTTTCCTTTAGTAAAACTATTTCCAAGCATCATTGTTGTTGAAGGATTAAGATAAAAAAACAATCTTGGGTTAATTGTAAAATTGTTACTCTTTGGTAATTCTGAAAAATCATCCATATCTACATCATAAGCTTTTTGAAGATTGAGTAAACCTAAAAATGAAAAACCAATCTTACCTTTTTTTTGTGATAAATAACCACCAATATTCGTTTGTCCAATATTGGATTGGTTAAGAATAACATCAGCTTCAAATTCTTCTTTAGGCATTTTGCTAATAAAATTTATTACTCCAGCAATAGCACCACCACCAAATAAAGTAGAAGCTGGACCTTTAATAACTTCAATCTGTTGTAGATCTAATGGAGGAATTTCAAGAATACTTAAACCACTAGCGAAGTTCCCAAAATTTGGATATCCATCTTTTAATAATTGAGTATATCTACCATCTAAACCTTGTAATCTTATACTTGCATTACCACTAGTTGCAGAAGTTTGTTGTACTTGAATTCCTGTACTTTCATGTAATAACATTGAAACATTTGCTGGTCTCATATTATTTTTTTCATCCAATTCTTCACCTTCTATTGTTTCAATTCTGGTTGGCGTATTTTTTATTGTTCTACTCGTTCTGGTACTTTGAACAATTACTTCTTCTAACTCTTCTTTTTCAATTTCCATAAAAATCTCAATGGTATTGGCTATTGGAAAATTAAAATTTTGCTTATAGGTTTTATATCCAGCATGATTAAATATTATGGTTTGTAAACCTTCATTAATATTTAATAATTCAGCAAATCCAGAGCTATCAGTAATAGAAATATTCGAATTGTATTGAACGCTAACGCCAGCTAAAGCTTCTTTAGTGGCATTGTCTTTAACTATTAGTTTTAATGAATGTTGAGCTTGTAGGTTACCTATAACTATAGAAGCTATTAACAGTGCAATTATTTTTTGCATGAAATTATTTTTGATAAATGAAAATGTAAAATATGTGTTTAGTCAACCCAGAATGAAGTACAAAATATTCTAGCAATATTTTGGAGGTTGCCAAATACTGCCTATGAAAATTGTAGAAAGAGAATTGGTATTGTGATAAAATAATTGCTTTGTTTTATCAATGGATTTAGTAATTGTTATTTTGTATTGAGGATTATTTACTATCAATTGAACACAGCAAGCACAATTACAAAATGAACTACAAGGGTCTTCTTCTTCATCATGATTTTGATGACTTGCTAAAACATTTGCTGACTCGGTTTTTGAAATTTGATTACAATCATCAACCTCAGAACATGAAAAAAAGGGGAGTAGTAAAATGTAAAATGCAAAAAAGATGTTCAGGATTTTCACAAAGCAAAAATATTTATTTTAATCTAAATTGACTAGTTTATTATTAAGAAATCTATTTATTATTTTGTTCAATTATTTTTTTAATGATTACTATTTGTCCTAAATGGTAATGACAATGTTGAATAATACCATGAAGGTTTCTATAATAGTTGCCATACTTTTCTTGCACAAAAATTTCTGCCAATTTTATTTCTGGTAACTGTTCAATTAATGTTGCTAAAAGTTCAGCATCCTTGTAAGTCTTTTCTAGCAATGCTTCCCAATCATTCTGATTGTTTATTGGTGGACAATCAAAACTAAATTTATCATGAGCATCAAGACTATTATTGAGCAATACTTCTAAGCCAGCTCGTACATAATAATTCATATGAAAAACTAAACTTGCAATAGTATTTAATCCATCAATTTTAGTAGTAGCTTGTTGCCAAGTAACATTATCGAGATTGTCTTTGATGTTGGAGCCTGTCCAATTTCCACCAAAATAAACTTCTTTAAAATGTTTTGAGATGTGTTGAGAGAGGTTCATGAGTTATTTTTTAAAATTATTCATTAATTAAATCAATGATAGATTGTCTTTCTCTATTGATAGTTAGTTTAGTAACATCTGGACGTGAATAATGTCCAACAGAATCAAAATTTTGTCTTTCTTCTAAAACTCTATTAAAGTCGATTGTTTCAATAATTAAACCTTCTTTATCAACAACTGGTTTTACAATCCATTTTCCATCTGGGCCTGCAATACACGAACCTCCATTTGCCAAAATTGGTGGAGCGTTTTCAAGTATTTTGTTTAAGTGTGGCGTGTCTTGTGGAAAATCTTCTATTCTCATTAGACTAGATACTGAAATTACAAATGATCTAGATTCTTGAGCAATAAATTTTGTAATATCGATAGTATTTCTTTCACAACCTGGCCAAACTGCAATATGAAGATCTTCGCCCAAACCATATAAAGATGTCCTTACTAAAGGCATCCAATTTTCCCAACAATTTAATCCACCAACTGTAAAGTTTTTTAGTGGATGAACTTGTAAACCATTACCATCACCAGATGCCCATGTTAAACGTTCATCATAAGTTGGTTGTAATTTTCTGTGTACAGATTTTATTTCTCCTAATTGATTAATAAAAACTAAAGAGCAATAAAGACTGTGTCCACCACGATTAGCAGCTCTTTCAATTATGCCTAAATAAACAGCAATTTTATTTTCTTTTGCTAGATTGCAAACACTTTCTAAATCTCCTCTTTCAATTTGAATTGAATTTCTAATATAATGTGCATGTAATTCTTTTTGAACTTTAGAATCCCATTCTGCTCCATTGGTTAATGAAATCCAAAATGGATATCCTGGTAACAAACCTTCTCCAAAAACTATTAATTCACATCGCTGACTACCAGCATCTTTAATTGATGATAAAATCTTGTCTAAAGTTTTTTCTTTATTTAACCAAACAGGAGAAATTTGTGCTAATGCTACTTTTAAAAAATTATTTGAATCAGACATTATTTTTTTGATTTATTAAACTCCTCCAAACATGTATCTAGTGGATTTCCATTAGTATGAATGCATTCACAAAACTTAAATCCTGCAACTTCGTTTTTTGTGTTTTCAAATTGCTTTCTACAATCTGATAAAGAATTTCTAGGCATGACTTCAAATCCAAAACGAGCTAATACGATCATGAGAACTACAGTAAAAATAACTCCTGTGAAAAAGAGAGATGGAAATTTTGTGTTGTATTTTTTTGCTGTCTCAATTATTTCGAAATTTGAAAATTTCTTAAATGGCAAAATATATTTTAATCTGTCATAATTCCAAACAAGAATATAAAGATTGGCTAAAAACATTAATGGAGCTGTAACAAAAGAACCTTCGAAACGTACTGCAAAAGACAGTAACCAAATATTTATAATTATTGGAAAATAGAGCAAAGCACCAAGTGTTACAGTTCTTGGTATTAGTAATAAAACAGCAGCAATTACTTGTGCAATTCCAATGAAAGTGTAATAATATCCTGTATGATGTAAAGCTTCAAGATAAGCTCCCATTGGATGTTTGATTGATAATCCATTTGCAAATCTTTCTCCAACAATTTTCACCATTCCTGCAACAATGAATGCGTAAGCTAATCCTAATCTACAGAAGATTGAAAACCACCAATGCCATTTATTCTCTTTGATTTTGAGATAATATTGTTCAAATTGTTGTAAAATGTTCAAATGATTCTTGAAGTTTTAAATATTTAATGCAATTTATTAAAATTCTGAACTCAATATTATTATTTTATCGTTTATTGCTTTTCACCTTTCATATTTTAAATCTTTTATTGATTCAAAAATTTTATTATAGATGATAGATATAATTTAGGCTGTTCAATTGATATAGAATGCCCTGAATTAGGTATAATAATTATTTGATGATTTTTGAAAAGTTCACAGTACTCATTTGTATAACCCCATTTTTGATTGTCATACTGAGCTTTCATAATTAAAACTGGAAAGTTGCAATTTTTTAGCTTTGGTCTAGGATCTTGTATAGTAGAAAGGCTATGAAAAGTCATAACACTTGCATAGAAACCACCTCCTGCTGAAATGGTTGATATTTTAGAAGTATCATAAACAGTTGATTTATTTAGTTGATAATCTAAGTAATTTTCAAAATCATCTGCTTCATTGTCAGTTGCCAATTTTATACCAAAACTAGTTGCTAAAAATGCCATAGCTTTTGATCTGATATTACTTGCTTTTTTATTGCCTTGGGAGTTAGTAAAAATGGGTGTTTTTAAATTCAAGCTATCTGGAGGAATTAATGAATTTAATTCTTGATGAATAGGATAGATTGGTCCTGGACATGTAAAAATTATTTTATCTATCTTGTTTTTATTCTCAGCAGCATATATAACTGCTAAAATAGCCCCCCAAGAATGTCCAATTAATATGACTTTAGTAGTACCAATTATCTTGATTATTTCTTCTAAATCTTTCTTATGTCTATCTGCCGTATATTCTTTAATATTCTTTAGTCTATCAGATTGACCACTCCCAATTTGATCATACATATAAATATCATAACCAAATTCAGAAAGTTTAGATCTTATTTGAATTCCTTCATCTGTAATATAACCACCTGGTCCTCCATTTAAGAAAATGATAGGAGACTTATTCTTTATTCCTTTTCCTTCAATGAAAGAATAACCAATTCGTGAACCAGTTGGCAAGTCCCAAAATTGAGTAGTAGCTCTTTTTTGAAGTTTAGGTACATTATAAGTTCTTGGAAAGAATACTAAACAAAAAATGATAATCACTCCTAAAAGCAACAGATACTTAGCTATTTTAATAATTTTTATTTTCATAAGAAATGAGGAATTAGATAAAGTTATCCATCTTTTAAAAAAATGATTAATTTAGAATTTCATTTTTCTAAATTAATGCAAAACCAATCAATTAAAAATTGGAGTGTAGATGATAGACCTAGAGAAAAACTTTTATTAAAAGGTTGTAGTTCTTTAAGTGATTCAGAACTATTAGCTATACTTATAAATAATGGCACAAGAAATAAATCGGCAGTTGATTTAGCAAAAGAATTATTGCAAGCTACCAACAATGATTTACAAAGATTGGGGCAACTTTCAGTGAAAGATTTAGTGCAATTAAAAGTAAAAGGTTTGGGTGAAGCTAAAGCTATTGCTATAGTTGCTGCATTAGAACTTGGAATTCGTAGAGCCACAACAGAAAACAAAAAAACTACTGTTACAAGTAGTAGTGATATTGCACTCTATTTAAAAGAACAATTGCAATATAAAAATCATGAAATATTCTTAGCAGTATTTTTAAATCAATCTAACAAAATTATTCATCAAGAAACCATTAGTGAAGGTGGCATAACAGGCACTGTTGTTGATACTCGATTGTTGTTGAAAAAAGCATTGAATTATAATACTGTTGGTATTATTCTTTGTCATAATCATCCTAGTGGAAACTTAAAACCCAGCCAAGCCGATAAACAATTAACCCAAAAAATTAAGGAGGCTGCTAATCTATTAGATATAAAAGTTATGGATCATATAATAGTTAGTACAGAAGGCTATTATAGTTTTGCTGATGATGGAATGCTGTAAAATGTAAAGTGTAAAGTTTCGAAAATGCTAATTAAAGAGCTCTGCTTTTTTCGAATTTAAATAAATTTGAGAAGATAAATACAATTGCAAAAGCAAGAGTAAACCAAATTGCTAAATCTCCAATAATACCAAATAAAGAAAAACTCATCTGACTTGTTGCTGCTCCAATAGGTGCTGGTTTAAAAAATGCAAAAGGAAATCCAAATTTATCTGTTTCTGCAGCTGCAGTTTGTAATTTAGATGTTGTAAATGACGTGGTAATAAAGAAAACCATTGCCAACATTGAAATGATTGAGAAGTTCTTTGTCATAAAAATGAATTTAAACGAGTTTTTTTGGTTTAATACAAGTATTTAAATTTTCAATCAATAGAACTCCCGGCTTTTTGCCATTTTTAAAGCTTCCAAACTGGTGTTCAATATTCAAAGCCACTGCACCATTGTAAGTTGCATATTGTAACAACTTGAACTCTGATACATGTGGATACGCTTGTTTTATGTTTTTTATTTCTGATAATATGTTTAAGCAATAGTTACTTGCTAAACTATCTGTACCTATAACTATATTATCTAAATTGTTTTGGAATATAAATTCGTCAGGAATGCTGTTCGAAATATATCTATTAGCTAAAACGCAAAGACATAAATAAAATTGTGTTTTTACATTCGAATCACAATTTTTTATTAAATCCATATCTTTCTTGCTAGTAAAAACGTCATGAACCAAAATGGTTTTTGATGCTTTAGTAAGATAATTTATAATTGAAGCTAAGCTGCTTTTGTTTGTAGCTTGGAAAAAAGACAAATCAATGCCCAGACTTTCAAATAACCTTAAAAAATCACCAGATTTACTTAAAAACAATTCATTTTCAGCCTCACTCTCCTGATTATGAATAGATAGTATTTGGTTGGATGACTGATTTTGAATTAGGTTGAATAAATTTTCTGAAACAGAATATGGTGCATGAGGCACTAATGAAGTTTGATTGGGGAAGATGTGGTTGAAGCTTTCAAACACTTTCATGCCCTCATCAAACCTTTCCTTTGCTTTATTAGGAACAAATCCTGAAACTTCAATAAAATTGTGATAGTAAAGATTATTTTTCTGCTTTTGTACAAGTGTATCTTTTGTATTACAAATATCTCCAACAGCTACAATGCCATTTTCTATCATTTCAGCTTCAGCATCTTCAATGGCTTTTTGAATAATTTCAGCAGAAGCATTTCTTTTTTGTAAGATGTTTAAAATAAAATCTACCATTCCTGTTTGTTCAGGAATTTTATTTTTTAAATGACTTAATTCTAAATGACAATGACAATTAATAAAACCTGGAGAAATGATTCCTTTGAATTGTTGAATATCATCACCAGCAGATTGTTCATCAACAATATCAATAATTTTTCCTTTTGTATCTGTAATGAGAACACGATTTGAACTGAGGGCTTCAGTTCCTGTAAAAATATGGTCGGCTTGAAATTTTAAAAAAGACAATGGTTTTATTTTACTATCAAAAGTAGAATTTAATAGCATTTAAAATAATCGAAAGGTTCTTTACAATCTTCACATTTATATAATGCTTTGCAAGCTGTGCTACCAAATTCACTTATTAATAAAGTACTTGTTGATTTACACTGAGGACATTCAACTCCATCTTTTGGAATATCTCCAGCATTACCTTTTGGTGGTGCAATGCCATATTCCAACAATTTTTGTTTACCAGATTCAGTCATCCAATCTGTTGTCCATGCTGGTGAAATTACATTTTTGATGATGATGTTTTGATAGCCATTTTCGAATAATGCAAGTCTAATATTCATAGCAATCATATCCATGGCTGGACAACCAGTATAAGTTGGAGTAATGGAAACTTGAATAGTATCATCTAAAATTTCAACAGCTCTAACAATTCCTAAGTCTGTTATGGTGAGCACAGGCACTTCAGGATCACAAACAGTTTCAAGTATTTGCCAGATTTTTTCTTTATTGATGGATGAGCTCATAATTTTTTACCAAACACTGTTTGGATAGGTTCTTTGTAAGATTTGCATTTCTGCTAATAAAGTTGTTAGATGTTCAGAATGATTTCCATCTTTTCCTCCTGTTTGATGATTTGTTGAAGGCATAAATTCTAAAGTAGCTTCATCAAAAATTTCTTTTACTTTAGCTAACCATTTAGGTTTGATGCTGCTTAAATCAACACTAATATTTTCTTTTAGTAATGAAGTTTCATAATCTGTCATTTCAAAAAACTCATCAGTAAAATCTTTTAATATTTCAATTGCATGTTGCATTCTTGATTTACTTTCTTCAGTCCCATCTCCCAAACGAATTACCCATTCACTACTCCAACGTAAATGATAAGCTACTTCTTTTAAAGATTTTGTTGCAATAGCAGCCAAATGTTTATCACTCGATTGTTGTAATTCTTGATAAAAAAAATGTTGATAGCAACTAAAATAAAACTGTCTCAGAATTGTAACACCCCAATCACCATTTGGTTGTTCAACTATTAAGTGGTTTTTAAATTCATTTGGATTTCTTAAATATGCTAAGTCGTCTTCAGTTAACAGTTGACCGTTGACTGTTGACTGTTGACTTTTTTCAGCTGCGTATTGATAAAAATTACGAGCTTGTCCTAATAAATCTAGAGCAATATTGGTTAAAGCAATATCTTGTTCTAATACTGGCCCATGCCCACACCATTCACTATTTCTGTGGCTAATTATTAATGTTGAATCAGCTAAATGAAGCAGATAGTTGATTAGTTGATTGGTTGATTGGTTAATATGTTGATTGCTTGTTAAATTATTCATTATTTGAATCGTATATTATATGATTTGTTTTCTTAAATAAGTGATGTAACCATTCAGTAGCTTTTCGGTTTCAATAGTTTGATTTTCTAATTCTACAAATTTTTCATTAGAGATATAATTACAATCTTTAGCATCTATTAAATGATTTAGAATTTCGTTTAATGAACCTCTAGACTGTATACAAAAATGTATTTGGTCTTTATAAGTGAACCTTCCATGACCTTCTGCAATATTTGCTAGTACTGATCTTGAAGCTCTAATTAATTGGTCAGCCAATCTAAATTTTTCTTCAGCCGGAAAAGATTTTACTAATTCAAAAATTTCTAATTTTAGTTCTCTTGCCTTTTTCCAAACATGAAGCTCAGTAAACTTTTTATTTGATAATTCACTCATGAAAAAACAATTTACTTCTAACTTATCAACCATTCAACTTTTCAACTAATCCAAACCTACATATGCCCAACCTCATCAGGTAAATCATAAAATGTTGGATGTCGATAAATTTTATCTTGAGAAGGCTCATATAAACTTTCTGCATCATCTGGATTTGTTGCATGAATATGTTTGCTTTCTACTACCCAAATACTTACACCTTCCATTCTTCTAGTATAAACATCTCTAGCATTTTCAATTGCCATTGCAGCATCAGCAGCATGTAAACTTCCTACATGTTTATGATCTAATCCTTGTTTGCTTCTAATAAAAACTTCCCATAATGGCCAAGATGAAGATTCTGTTTCTTGACTCGGTGAACTTGATGAAGATTCGCCACCACCTTGAATTGAATCATAATCTCCGTAGTAATATTTTTTAAACATATTGATTATTAATTATTGATTATTACATTATGCAACATTTCTTTCCTTTCTCCCAGCAACTTTTTCAGCATGTGCAATTGCTGCATCTCTCACCCATTTACCATTATCCCAAGCATCAACTCTTGCTTTTAATCGTTCTGCATTGCATGGACCATTTCCTTTTACAACTTGCCAAAATTCATCCCAATTAATTTCTCCAAAATCATAATGCTGTCTTTCTTCATTCCATTTTAAATCAGGGTCAGGTAAAGTCATGTTCAACACTTTGATTTGCATTACACACATATCTACAAATTGCTGACGAAGTTCATCATTACTTTTACGTTTTATCTTCCACTTCATGCTTAAATCACTGTTGGTACTTTCACTATCACGTGGACCAAACATCATTAAACTTGGCCACCACCAACGATTGATAGCATCTTGACACATGGCTTTTTGTTCATCAGTTCCTCGAGATAGAGTCAATAAAATTTCAAAACCTTGACGTTGATGAAAACTTTCTTCTTTACAAATTCTAACCATTGCTCTAGCATATGGTCCATAACTAGTTCTGCATAACATGACTTGATTTAATATTGCTGCACCATCTACTAACCATCCAATAGCACCCATATCTGCCCAAGTTAAAGAAGGATAATTGAAAATGGAAGAATATTTTGCCTTGCCAGTATGTAATTGATCAACCATTTCATCTCTACTAATTCCTAAAGTTTCAGCAGCAGAATATAAATACAATCCATGACCAGCTTCATCTTGAACTTTTGCTATTAGGATTGCTTTTCTTTTTAACGAAGGAGCTCTTGTAATCCATGCACCTTCTGGTAACATGCCTACAATTTCACTGTGTGCATGCTGACTAATTTGTCGAATATTGGTTTGTCTGTATTTTTCAGGCATCCAATCCTTAGGTTCAATCTTAATTTCTTTATCAATTTTCGATAAAAACAATTCTTCAAAATTCACTTCCATATTACAACTGTTGAGGTGGTAAAGTTAATTAAAATCGTTTAACTAACATCTGTTAGCTTTTGTTGAAAAGCAAAAAAAATGGATGTCGAACGACATCCATTTAAAATATGATTAAGATTGAACTATTTAATGATTGCAGTATCAACAGTATTTACTGTTGTAGGAGCAGCCATTTCAGTAACTATTGGAGTTGGTTCTGTTGGTTTTGTAACACTTGGATACATAGCAGCTAATGAAGGAGCAATAACCAAAGTAACAATACTCATTAATTTAATTAAAATATTCATTGAAGGACCTGAAGTATCTTTAAATGGATCACCAACAGTATCACCAGTTACAGAAGCTTTGTGTGGTTCAGATTTTTTGTAATACATTTCACCATTAATTTCAACACCTTTTTCAAAAGATTTTTTTGCATTATCCCAAGCACCACCAGCATTGTTTTGAAAAATTCCCATTAAAACACCAGATACAGTTACACCAGCTAAAAATCCACCAATAGCTTCTGGTCCAATAAGAAAACCAATAATAAAGGAGAAATAATAGCAATAGCACCAGGTAACATCATTTCTTTAAAGATGCTTCTGTAGAAATAGCAACACATTTTTCATATTCTGGTTTTCCTGTTCCTTCCATAATACCTGGAATTTCTCTAAACTGACGACGAACTTCTTCAACCATTGCCATTGCTGCTTCACCAACAGCACTAATAGCTAATGAAGAAAATATAAATGGAATCATTCCACCAACAAATAAAGCAGCTAAAACATCTGCTTTATAAATATCAATATGTTGATTATCTGGCATTGCAACACCAACGAAAGCAGCAAATAATGCTAATGCAGTTAAAGCAGCAGAAGCAATAGCAAATCCTTTACCAGTTGCAGCAGTTGTGTTTCCTACAGCATCTAAAATATCTGTTCTTTCACGAACTTCATGCAGGTAATTCACTCATTTCAGCAATACCACCAGCATTATCAGCAATTGGACCAAAAGCATCAATTGCTAATTGCATTGCAGTAGTTGCCATCATACCTGCAGCAGCAATTGCAACACCATATAAACCTGCACAAATAGTAAGAACCATAAATACCAGCAGCTAAAACTAAAATTGGTAATAACTGTAGATTCCATACCAACAGCTAAACCACCAATAATATTGGTTGCATGTCCGGTAGAAGATTGTTGAATAATATCATTAACAGGTCTTTTACCCATTGCTGTATAATATTCAGTAATGATACTCATTAAAGCACCAACAACTAAACCAACTACAATTGCACCAAAAACACCATTACGTGTAAATTCTATTCCACGTAAAACCATATGTTTCTGGTAAGATATAATTTACAATAAAGTAAGAAGCAATAGCTGTTAAAATCATTGAAGCCCAGTTACCCATGTTTAAAGCTTTTTGAACAGCATTTGTACTTACACCAGCTTTATCACTAATTCTTACAAACAATGTCCCAACAATTGATAAAATAATTCCTAACACCGGCAATTACCATTGGTAATAAAATTGGAGCAATACCACCAAAATTATCAACAGAAGTTGTTTCTTGACCTAAGACCATAGTAGCTAAAACAGTTGCAACATAAGAACCAAATAAATCAGCACCCATACCAGCAACATCACCTACATTATCACCAACATTATCTGCAATAGTTGCAGGATTACGAGGATCATCTTCAGGAATTCCAGCTTCTACTTTACCTACAAGATCAGCACCAACATCAGCAGCTTTGGTATAAATACCACCACCAACACGAGCAAATAATGCAATAGATTCAGCACCTAAAGAAAATCCTGTTAGTACTTCAATTGTTCTTAACATTCCTGCAGCATCACCTGTCTGGAGCAAAAATATGTTTTAAAATAATAAACAAACCACCTAAACCTAATACTGCTAAACCAGCAACACCAAGACCCATTACAGAACCACCTGTAAAAGAAACTTTTAATGCTTTGCTTAAACTTGTTCTAGCAGCTTGTGTTGTTCGAACATTTGCTTTTGTAGCTACTTTCATTCCAATATATCCAGCTGTTGCACTAAATACTGCACCTATAATAAAGGAAATTGCAATACTCCAATGACTATCATGATTTGTTGAAGCCATGAAAGCCTAATAGTATTGCAACTATAACCACAAAATATCCTAATATTTTCCATTCTGCTTTTAAAAAAGCCATTGCTCCATCAGCAATATAAGTGCTGATTTCTTTCATTCTTTCATTACCAGCATCTTGTTTTGAAACCCAATTGAACTTAACTAAAGTGTAAATTAGACCAATAATTCCCATTAGTGGTACTGCATAAAATAAATAATTCATATGTTAGTTTAATAAAATTTTAGGGCTGCAAAAATAGGGGTTTGAAGATAAATACAATCCAATGTTAGTGTAAATATAGAATTACAACTCTTCTTCTTGAGGCTCTTCAGGATGAAGTGAGAAGATATTGGCAATTTCTTTGGTTTTGTAAATTTTAGTGTTGAATTTATTACCTAAAACAATAATTGTAGCAGAATCTTGAATAAGTCTGGTAAAAACTGCATTATTGCCATGCCACCAACCATTATGATAAGGTGTTGTTTTATCAGGATAAGTATATAATCTAAAGCCTAAGCCATAGTTATGATGACCTGGTCTTTCATTACTGTAAGGTGTAAATGCTAATTGAAGCGTTTCTTGTTTAATGATATAATTACTGTATAATGCTTGATCCCAAAGTAACAAATCTTCTGGAGTACTATAAACATTTTTATCACCATAAACACAATCTAACTTTTCAATGCCATAAGGTATTGAATTGAATTTGTATGATGGTGTATATCGTGCTGTGTCATTAATACTGAAAACAAATGAATTTTTCATGCCTATTGGTAAGAAAATATTTTCATTTACATAAGTAGGAAAATCTTGACCACTAACTTTTTCTACAATTAAAGCGAGTAAGGCAAAATTTGTATTGCAATAATTAAATTTTCTGTTTGGTAAAGCTTCAATAGCTGGGTGTTTTTCTACTAAAAAATCAAGAACTTTATTGTTTGTAACTAGTCCTGCCCCAATTTTATTTTCAACTACCTTTTTATAGGTTACCCATTTGCCTCTTTTATTTTTTTTGCGAGTTAAGATTACACTTTTGCCATCCATTAAATGAACATAATTAGGTAAGCCACTTCTATGACTTAATAAATTTTTAACTGTAATATTTTGATAAGGGAAGTTTGGTAAATAATTTCTAACATCAGAATCTAAGTACAACTTTTGCTTTTCCATTAGTTGTAAGACTGCAATTGCTGTAAATGTTTTTGATACAGATGCAATATGAACTGGTGTGTTTTTTGTTAAAGGTTCTTTTGTTTTGAAATTGGCATAACCCCTATAATCTTCGAACAAAATTTCGCCATTTTTTGCAACAATAATTCCACCACTAAACCCACTATTTGCCAATACTCTAGAATAAGTATTTTCAATTTGTTGTTGATAGTATTCTTTTGCATTTTCTGTTAATGGTTTATAACTATAAGTAGAGTCGTTTGTTGACTTTACATCATGTGTTAAGTTGGCATTTGTACATGAAACCAAAAAGTAAGATAAAATAGCTAATAACATTATTCGAAACATTTCAATTTTAACTGTATAGATTATGCAAATTTAAACGTTCAATATGGCTTTTAATTGTTAAAAATCAATATAAATAATCATTCTTTAATTATTAATGATAATTTTTTCAGTTGCTTTTAAATTATTTTCTTTAAACAATTGTAAGATATAAGTCCCATTTTGGTACTGAGAAGTATTCAATAAAATATAATCATTATTAGACTCGATTTCCTGTAGTTCTTTGCCATTAAGGCTTATAAGCCTTAAAGTAATATTTTGTTTTTCAGAATTAGAAAATTTAACTCTTGTAATTTGTTGCGTTGGATTTGGAAAAATAAATAATTTATTTTGTGAACTTTGATTATCAAGAAGAATAATATTGGAATAAATATTTTTATTTGAAGTGATTATTTTTGCTCTAAAATATTTTTTATTTTCTGCTACATAACCCATCAACATATAATTCCTAAGATGAATTGTAGAACTAATTGCTTTCATTTCATTCATCAACTCAAAATGAACGCCATCTACACTTTGTTGGAGTTCTACTTTTTCAATGAATTCATCGCTATTAAATTCTAAATTAAATTGACTTTGCAAGCCATGTTAATTTTGCCGAAAGTTTTATATCTGTAATAGTTAATGCACTTGAATAATTCACAGTGGCATTGGCCAAAGTTCTGTTTTGTGGATCAAAACTTACTGTAGCTGGAGTAAAAGGTAAATTAAATGAAATTGTATTTCCATTAATCGAATTACCTGTAGTTCCTAACCAATTATAATAAATTTCATTGGTAGATTTGTGGTACACAGTTATTGTTGTATCAATGGTACCAGAAGCATTAGCAATTTTTAAAATTACAGGCATTGGAAAATGTGCAGATGCTGTTCCACTGGAGCCAGAACTAGTAATAGTTTGAGTGAGATTAATATTAATTATGTTACCATTATTTCCCCAAAGCACAGAGTAATCTGGAGTACCTTTTTTATTAATCCATTCATTAAAAAAATCTGACAAGTCTATTGCTGTTAACTGATTTTCCATATGTGTTTGCAAATCGTTTGTTGTGGCAGATTTGTAAGCAATATTTGAATGGTTAAGATAGCTTTTGCATGCAGCAAAAAATTTTTCATCTCCCAATAATGTTCTCAACATAGATGCCACCATACAGCCTTTATTATAAATAGCTGTTGTATTAGAACTAGTCCAAATGCTGTTAGAACTAGCTATATTATTTAAGTAAATTGAGGAAGATGAATTTGAACGAGCACTAGTTTTTACACTTGCTAATTTTGAAATAGGGTTTATTCCAATTGCAGGTACATTTTCTGCTGCTAAAACTTCACTATAAGTTGCAAATCCTTCTGCCAACCAAAGATGATTCCAAGTTGCAAATGTTGCCTTATCTCCCCACCATTGATGTGCAAGCTCATGTGCTAAAACACCATTGCTCTGTAAACTACCACCTCCAATGCCAGAAAAGGTTTGATGCTCCATTCCTCCGCTAAATCCAAACTCATAAAACCCATGTTTTTCATTGGCAAAAGGATAATCTCCAAACAAATTATTAAATGCTGCAAAAACTAGTTTATGATTATTCATTACATTTAAAATATTGGCTTCTGTGGTTCCAGATTTGCCTTGAAACATATTTAGAATAAATGGTACCGATTTAGTATTAACTGGTAAATTTCCTAAGTTATATCTATTATATTTTCCAATTCCTAAAGCAACCAAATAACTTGCAATAGGGTATCGATGTTTAAATTTAAAAATTCTGCTTGCAGCATTTATTGTAGAATCTGTCATCAATCCATTTGCAGCAACCCAAAATGAGTTTGGAACAGTTACTATGATATCAAGTGAATCAATTTTATCTTGCATGTCTGCTTTACAAGGCCACCAATCTTTATCTTCATAAGATTCTGATAAAGTATAAATATAATTGTTACTTGCCCCATCAACTTTTCTTTGATAACCTTCTGTACTACCACTTGCAGCAGGAGGGATGCCTTGATAATTTATAGTTATTGAATCAACAGAGCCAGAATTTACAATTGTTGTAGGCAAAGTAATGTTTAAAATATTTGTATTACCACTTGTTGGAAAACTGTAAGAACAAAAAACACCATGATAAGTTACAGCTAGAAAACCATTGTTAAAAGAATTGTTATTGAAATCAAAACTCAGTGATGTTACATTTGAATTTGTAGTTGTAAAGTAAGTTGTAATTTTCCCTGTTAAAGTTTTTGTTGCATCATCAGGGTCTGCAGCCCATTCACATCTATGATAATTCACATCAATGTTTGATCCTGTACCTGTATATCCAGTAGAGAATAATCCAACAGGTTGTGCAAATGATAATTGTTGTAAGAAAAAGAAAAAAACAATTCCAAGAAACTTAAATAATAATCCTTTCATCAAATCTAAAATTTATAAGATAGTAAAATTAGTAGAATATAAATAAGGCAATTGAAGTTTTATAATAATTTAAGTTTTTATAATAGTACTTGTACTTTCAATAAATCTTATATTTATTTTTATATTTAATTGATGATTTCAAAAATTATTTAATAAACTATATGTTCGACAATTTAATCTCTTACTTCTCAACTTTAGATCAAAGACCAATCGAAAGATTATCTTTTCTTGTTGGTGGATTATTATTTTTTTGGATAATCGAAGGTTCAATTCCATTAATTCAACTAAGCTATAAAAAAACCAAGTTAAAACATGCTGCTGTAAATTTTGGGTTCACCATTATTCATTTAGTTATTCATACTTTTTTAGCACTTGTAATAATAAAAATTAGTGATTGGTGTATTGCAAATCAATTTGGATTAGTGGCTTTATCTAGTGCTGGAACCCTTGTTAGTATTATTATTACATTTTTTGTTCTAGATTTTTTTGTTGGATGGCTGGTACATTTTACAGAACATAAAATTCCTGTGTTATGGCGTTTTCATGTAGTGCATCATGCAGATAATAATGTTGATGTTACAACAGGTTTACGACATCATCCTGTAGAAAGTGTGTTGAGAGGTCTATTCTTTTTTATGGGCATTTTTGTAGCTGGTGCACCCATGTATGCAGTAATGATTTATCAAACCATTCTCATCTTTGCAACAGCTTTTACACATGCTAATATTAGTCTTCCAATAAAAATTGATAAAGCAATCAGCTATTTTTTCGTGTCACCAAACATGCACAAAGTGCATCATCATTTTAAACAACCTTATACTGATTGTAATTATGGAGCTGTGCTTTCAATTTGGGATAGATTGCTGGGCACTTTTTTAAAACTTGCTCCAAAAAATATTGTTTATGGATTAGATAAATATTACCCAAATGAAGAAGATGAAAACTTTTCTAAATTGATGAAAAGTCCTTTCAAGAAAAATTATTTCTCAGAAAAAAAAGATTAAGATGAAGAGATTAATTTGTTCTGTGATTTTATCTTTTATAGCAATAAGCAATCTTCAGTCGCAGGAACTTTATATAAAAACATTTGGCAATAAAGAAAATAAAGCGTTGATATTTTTACATGGAGGTCCAGGTTTTAATAGTTCAATTTTTGAACAAACAACTGCACAACCATTAGCGGAGAAAGGCTTTTTTGTAATTGTATATGATAGAAGAGGAGAAGGCAGATCTGAGTTTTTAAATGCAAAATTTACTTTTAAAGAATCCATTAATGATATTCAATTCATTTATGAAAAATTCAATATTAAAAAAGCATCATTATTAGCCCACAGTTTTGGTGGATTCGTTGCTACTTATTTTGCTGAAAAAAATCCCGAAAAAGTTGAATCCATTTATTTAATGGGTTCTTTAATTTCAATGCAAGAAACATTGAAAAGCATTCTTAATAAATCACGAAAATTATTTACAGATAGAAATGATTCTACAAGTTTAATGAAATTAAAAGAAGTAGAAAATTTGGATCATGCATCTTTAAATTACAGTTCTAATTGTTTTATGGTTGCCATGAAAAACGGTTTTTATTCTTCTAAAACAACTAGCAATGAAGCAATATATATATATAGAACGTTTAGTAGTGATACTATTTTAAAGAAGTGGGCTTTTAAATTAACCTCTAAACCGGTTGAAGGATTTTGGAAAAATGAACACTATACTTCTATTGACATTTCAAAAAATATTCAACATCTCATAGTTAAAAAAGTAAAAGTATATGCTATGTATGGCAAGGATGACGGGCTTTTCAGTGAACAGCAAATTCAAGATTTAGAATTTCTAATTGGAAAAGAAAATGTAAAATATATCGACAATTGTTCTCACAATATTTTCATAGACCAACAATTTTTTTTCTTAAATTTTATTTCTTCAACAAATAAATAGAAATTCCTTTATTCTTACATACGTGCATAACCTAAGCCTAGTCTGTAAAGTAGATAATTAAATGTTAATAATTTAATCGGAAACTAATTGTTTACTCTTATATATTTACAACGCATTATTAAATTACTAACCTAAAAAAAATAAAATGGACACAAGTAAAATGATCAAAGCATACTGCTTAAAAACAAAAGAAAAAAATGTTCCAATGCATGATGCTGTTATTAGCAAAACTGCACGTGGAGGTTATATGGCTGGCGGCAATGATGGCAAAGGAAATAAAATGGCAGCTATTATGAGTGAAGCTAAAGCTTTGCAAGCTATAGCTGATGGTGTTGCTAAGAAAGGATTCTAAATAATATAATCTTATTGAAAAGTCTTGCAATTTGCAAGACTTTTTTATTTTTGGTGATGACTCCAAAAGAAATTTTAAAGAATTGGGTAGATGCTTTTAACAAAAAAGATGTTGAAACATTAGCTAACTTTTATCACGATGATGCTATTAATCATCAAGTGAATACTGATCCTTTGCAAGGGAAAGAGGCCATTAAGCAAATGTTTATTGAAGAATTTTCGAAGGCAGAAATGGTTTGCATTATCGAAAATATTTTTGAAGATAAAAATTGGGGAATGCTAGAATGGAAAGATCCATTAGGCTTGAGAGGTTGTGGCTTTTTTGAAATTGAAAACGATAAAATAAAATTCCAAAGAGGTTATTGGGATAAACTTTCTTTTTTAAGAATACATGGATTACCTATACCTCAGGAATAAATTATAGTTTAAAAACCAGCTCAGGAATAAAAACAAAACTTCTAGTTAATCCATCTGGTCTTGATTTTCTCACAACTGCAGGAGCACCAGTAATTAAATTAAAACTAACATTATCACTAATGCTCCAATTCAGAGCTAAGTTTAAATTCAATGTTAATCCTTCAGAGTTGTTGATAGTATTCACTTTACCTGAATTGTCAGTGTAAGTATCATTTCCTAAATGATAGATGGCAAGAGTTCTAAAGCTCATGTTTACTTTATTCGAAACACTAAAAGATTTAGTAGCTCTCACTAGCATATCTGATTTTCTATGAAACATTCTGGTAGAAACAAAATTGTTTAATTCCGAACCTATTAAAGGAGTAATAAAACTATTCTTATTATTTTTTGTTAATGGAATTTGAAATGCTGCTGAAAAATCCCAATTGTTTTTTTGATAGGTAATTCCTGCAATGGCATCAACAGTTCCTAAAGTAGATTGATAGGCCATTGGTAAACTCGTTCCATTACTTTTTGAATCTTCATTTCCTAATGGAACTTTAACACCAGCATTTATTAAAATTTTACTTCCATTTTTATTGTTGTAAGTTTTTGTTCCAACTATAAATAAATCTCCAATTCCAGAAATTGAATAATTATTTTTTGAAGCACTATTATAATTGGCTTTAACTTGTAATTGAAAATCCTTGAATTGTTGGTCGAATTGAATATATGGAGTGATGATATTCATACTTTGCTCACCAACACCAAATGCATTACCCATTCTTAAAGTAGATTGATGAGTATTTACTGTCTTGTTTTTTTGATGTGAGGAAAAAGAACCAATTGAGCAAAAACCAGCATCACTACAACCTTGAGCAATACTAAAATTTGCTATGGCTAATGAAATAATACTTACAAATACTTTTTTCATAAAACTTTATTTAGAATTTGATAAAACTGTTTGTGCCATTCTGCTCAAAAATTGTTCCATATCTTCCATACTCTTAATATCATTAACTACTAATAGAAAATTTTTGGCCACTTGTTTTAAATGTGCTTTGTTAGTTGAAGTTTGAAGATAGTCTAAAATATTTTTAAATATTTCACTTTCGAAATACGGACTATCATTTTTGTTGATGAAGTAGCAACGCATGGTATCAGTTTTCAAACTCATTTTTTCAAATCCCAACTTTACAGCATGCCATCTACAACGAACAGTTGTAAATAAATCTTCAACATTTTTTGGAATGGGTCCAAATCTATCTACCATTTCTGTATGAAATTCTAATAGCTCTTCTTCTTTTTCACAATTATCTAAACGAGTATACAGAGATAATCTTTCTGTAATGCTTTCTACATAACTATCAGGAATTAGAATTTCTAAATCTGTATCAATGGTGCAATCTGTTACAAAATCATCTTGCTCAGAAATTTCTTCTTGAAATAAATCTTTAAAATCTTTTCTTTTTAATTCTCTTATGGCTTCATTCAATATTTTCTGATATGTTTCAAAACCAATATCAGCCATAAAACCACTTTGTTCTCCACCTAACATATTTCCAGCTCCACGAATATCTAAATCTCTCATGGCAATTTGAAATCCACTTCCTAAATCAGCAAAATTGTTCTAAAGTTTGTAATCGTTTTCTGCTATCTGCAGGTAATGTTGCCTAAAGGAGGAGCCAATAAATAACAAAATGCTTTTTTATTACTTCTACCAACTCTTCCTCTTAATTGATGCAAATCACTCAATCCAAATTGATGTGCATTATTAATAATTATTGTATTTACATTAGGAATATCAACTCCACTTTCAACAATATTGGTACAAACCAACACATCATATTTCTTATCAATAAAATCTAAAATTCTTTCTTCTAATTGATCTCCTTCCATTTGTCCATGTGCATAAGAAATTGACTCAAATCAGGACAAGAGCTCTGAATCAAAGCAGCACATTTCAGCTAAACCTTTTACCCTATTATGAATAAAGAAAACCTGACCACCTCTTTCGGTTTCATAATAAATAGCATCTCTAATAAAATCTTCATTAAAGACTTGTAACTTCGGTTTGTATGGGTTGACGATTTGGTGGAGGTGTATTAATAATACTCAAATCTCTTGCACCCATTAAACTAAACTGTAATGTTCGTGGAATTGGAGTTGCTGTTAGTGTTAAACTATCAACATTATGTTTTTAAAAGTTTTAATTTTTCTTTATGCGCTACACCAAATTTTTGTTCTTCATCAATAACCATTAAACCCAAATCTTTAAACTTAACATCTTTGCCTAATAAAGCATGTGTGCCAATAATAATATCAATTTTACCTTCTTGCTAAGTTTATGCAATGGTTTCTTTTTTTTCTTTTGAAGATTTAAAGCGATTAATATAATCTACTGTTACAGGAAAATCTTTGAAAGTCGTTCAGAAAAAGTTTGAAAATGTTGAAATGCAAGAATAGTTGTTGGCACTAGAACTAGCAGCTTGTTTACCATCAACAACAGTTTTAAATGCAGCACGAATGGCAATTTCAGTTTTTCCAAAACCAACATCACCACAAACTAATCTATCCATTGGAGATGTACTCTTCCATATCTTTCTTTACATCAGCAGTTGCTTTTGCTTGGTCGGGAGTGTCTTCATAAATAAAAGAAGCTTCTAATTCAGTTTGCATGTAATTATCTGGAGTATGAGCAAATCCTTGTTGAGCTTTACGTTGGCATATAACTTTAATTAAATCAAAAGCAATTTCTTTTACTTTGCTTTTGTTTTTTCTTTTAGTTTATTCCAAACATCACTCCCTAATTTATTTATCTTAGGTTCTGTTCCATCTTTACCTGTGAACTTAGAAATTTTATGCAATGAATTAATATTCACATAAAGGATATCACTATCCTTATAAATAATTCTTACAGCTTCTTGTAATTTACCATTGATATCTAATTTTTGCAAGCCACTATATCGTACCAACTCCATGATCTATGTGAGAAACAAAATCTCCAGGTTGTAAGTCACGTAAGGTTTTCAGCGTAAGTGCTTTATTTTTATTAAAAGCTTGTTTTACTCTGTATTTATGATAACGTTGAAAAATTTGATGATCGGTATAACAAACTACTTTTAATTCATCATCAATAAATCCTTCATGTATAGCAGTGGCAATTGGTACAAAATTGATTTCTGTATTAAGGTCTTTGAAAATGGTATAAAGTCGTTCTAATTGTTTGGCTTGTTCTGCAAAAAGATAAATTTCATAACCATTGGCTTCATAGTTTTTTAAATTACTAATGAGCATTTCAAAATTTCTATTGAAGGAAGGCTGAGGCTTTGTGGAAAATATAATCGTTTCTGGTTTCTCGTTTATTGTTTGTAGTTCATTTTCAAATTGTCGAATTGTCGAATTGTTAAATTGTTCCTTGCTTCCAAACTCAACAATAGTTCTGCTTTGTAATTGTCTTTCTAAAGTTGCAACAGGAACAAAATCTTCGAGTTTAACATTCTTTAACAATTTTGGTATCGTCTTCATCGTCAACAGTCGACTGTTCACTGCTAACGGTTAACTGTAAACTGTTTTCGGTAAACATTGACAACGCCTCTTCTTGCAGTTCAATAACTTCTTTAATAATCTCCCAATCTTTTAACCAAACAATAGTGTTCTCAGAAAGATATTCTAAGAGGGTTATTTTCTCATTACTCTCAAATTGTGTTTCAACATTTGGAATAATTGAAACTTGTAAAATTTTTCTTTCACTCAACTGAGTTTCTGGATCAAAAATTCTAATACTATCAACTTCATTTCCAAAAAGTTCAACTCTATATGGTTTATCATTTCCAAAAGAATAAATATCTAAAATACCACCACGTAATGCAAACTGACCAGGTTCGTAAACAAAATCTGTTCTCTTAAAACCATACATTACAAACAACTCCATAATTCCTTCTAAATTAATGGTATCATTGGCTTTGATGAGAATGATATTGCTATTTAGTGTAGATGGAATCACTACTTTTTCAAACAAAGCTTCAGGATAAGTAACTATTATTTTTTTATTACCACCAAAAGAAAGCTTGGTGAGCATTTCTGTTCTCAACATTACATTAGAAGAGTTGAGTAACTTAAAATTCTTTTTGTTTTTGTAAGATGATGGATAATAGAATAAATCTAAAGCTTGAGTAAGATTTTCTAATGAATTATGAAAATAAGCAGCTTCCTCAGCATCATTTAAAACAATTAGATGATTGAGATTAGCTCGATTGTTCATTAGTAAAAACTGCACTAACCACAAACTCAGTAGTGCTCCCTTGTAAATTTTTTAGAAAAATTTTTTGACTTTCTCCCTCTCCTTTGGAGAGGGTTGGGGTGAGGCTTTTAGCATTAGATAGCTGCTCCACCAATTTTTTTAGGTGGGGGGATGATTGAAATTTCTCCTGCAACACACTCATGTTCATAACAAGTTGCAAATATACAGTTTGGGTTTTGATGCAAAGTGATGAGAATCTATTTTTCCCAAAATGAGAAATATTGAAACAATATTGTTTTAGTGATTTTGTATATTATTTTCTTAAATGAAGAAGTATTTATAACAACCATTTCATTCTTTCACTTATCTCATTCCACAATTTAACGTAAGGCATAATTGATTTGGAATCTTTCAATTGTTCAAAAATGGAATGTTTGGTTAGTGTAATATTTTCTATTTCTGCATAAAAAGGAATGTAGTTGTTAAGTAATTGTTCTTCACCATTCTTGTTTTCAAGAAATTGACGATGCAGAATTTTATTAATCTGAACCATATTATAAAAACTTAATATCTTATAACTCGAGTTCATTTTACCATTAAAAGATTCCATTAATTTATTGTTGCAATAAACTGATAATGGAGATGGTACATTTGGAACTAAGAGCAAATCAATGGTTTTGAAAATATTTTCATGTAACATAAATCTTCCTGGTGAGCAGTCAATTAAACAAACATCGTAATCATCTTTCACTTCTTCAAGGGTTACTTTTATTAAATCGTAATTTAAAAAATTTAATGTAGTTAATTGAGAAGCTTTACTTATAAATTGATCTGAAAAAAAGGAATCGTTACTTATAATGTCAATATGATGATTGTCTGTAGAATGAATGACATCATAAATAGAAATGTATCTATTAAATAATCTTGAATGAGAATTATCGTTGATGTTTTGTTTGTTAAAATAAAAACTGCTTCCCCCCTGTGGGTCAAGATCCCAAATTAGTGTACTAATTTTCTTCTTTGCTAATAAACATGCAAGGTTTATGCAGGTTGTTGTTTTGCCAACTCCTCCTTTAATATTATAAATTGCAATTTTCTTCATTAACTTGATAAGTAGAATTAGTTTGATGAACTTGTTTTGGTTAACGAGATTAGAAACGAAAAATTGAAGTAGTTGTTGTACAGAAGTTATTACAACCCAGTTGTTATAGTTGCACTTCCATCAGCATTGATTGTCATCACTAAGCCTTTATTAGGAACCCAAAATCTATATACTTTAGTTGTTATGGATTGTCCATTAGTCATACCAAAATTGCCTAAAATTCCAGGAATTAAAGCATTAATAATAAAGTTGGAAGATGAGTAATTATTTTTAATTACAGTAGTATATTCTTGAACTACAGTTTGCATAGAATCTGTATAGCCTTTAATTTTTAAGGTTCCCCAACACAAATTTCTACTGTTCACTTTTGTTTCTTGATTAATAGTTAATGGTCCAGAAATTGGTGTTGTTAAAGGAGGAGTTGGAGGAACTGTAACTGTAGCATTTAATGCTGATAGACAAGTTTGATTTGAACTATCGCCATAAATAATTGGAAACTTTGCTAAAATTTGTACTGGATTTTTCTTTACTGCTTGTTTAGGAATTGCAGCTGTTCCAGTGCCTGCAATAGTAAGTGTTAAAGCATCATAATCATCACCCATTAAACTCCATTCTGTTGAATTAGATTTGTAATATCTAAATAATGAAAGACTTTGTCCAAGCAATGAATCTTTAAATCCAATAGTATAGGTTGCTCCTGGAAAATCAATAAGGTTGGTTGCAGTTTTTAATGTATCACTCCATGGTATGCCATTAGGCACATTTGAATAATTAAACGAAATTGCAGTTCCTGCAGTTGGAGTTTTTATAATACCAGAGTCTAATCTATAATTACTGAATTTTGCTCCAGGAACATGACTGTTTACAAAAGCAGTATTAGTAATTTGAGGGCTATTATTTGTAACACTTCCAGAACCAGAATCTGATTTACTACATGCTAGAACTAAAGTAGATAGAATAAGTGTTACAACTAAAATCTTTTTCATTGTTTTTGATTGATTCAATAAAATTACTGACTTTATTAATTTCTTTTACTTTTTTTACTAACTACTAAAGACCAAAGACTAAAGACTCCTAATCACTTCCACCATTTTATTTCCTTTGGCAATAGTTTGTTCTTCTGTCCACATTAAACTAATAGCTGTTGAAATACATCTGCTCATAACAGCATCACTAGCACTAAAATCTTGAGTATTTAATTTTTCTAAGCTTGTTTTTTGAGCCTCAGTTAAAGGATAAAGGCTTTTTGCAGTTTTTAAGTGGTCCCATTTTTTAATGTAATGCCAATTATTATCGTACCAATAAAAATTGCCTGCTAAAATGTTTTGAGCTTTCATTTCAGCAGCAAAAGCTCTCATTTTTTCTTCTGTTGGTAAAAACCAACTTAAAAAAGTACAGCTATCACCATCAACATCTTGAACATTTCTAAAACTAACTTCAGGAACAGTTGATAGAATATCTTTTAAAATTTTGAAATTTTTTCTTTGAATAGCTAAGAATGTATCTAGCTTTTTAATTTGTGCTAAACCAACAGCAGCATGTAATTCGCTTATTCTAAAATTGTATCCTAAAAATGGATGAAGATCTGCACCTCTATCAACTCCTATATGGTCATGACCATGATCTGTAAATGCCATCACAATTTTCATAAATGGATTTATTGTTGGTCATTACAACACCACCTTCAGCACAAGTAATGGTTTTTACAAAATCGAAACTAAAAGTTCCTGCATCGCCAATAGTACCTACATGTTTTCCTTTATATGTAGCACCAATACTTTGGCAAGCATCTTCTAACAATAGTAAATGATGCTCTTTGCAAATTGCTTGTAATGCATCTATATTAGCCATGCTGCCACACATGTGAACAGGCATTATACATTTTGTTTTGGATGTAATAGCTTTTCTTACAGCATCAGGATTTAAGGTTAAAGATTCATCAACATCTACCAAAACAGGTATAGCACCAACACTTAATACTGCTTCAAAACTTGCAACAAAAGTGAATGCTGGCATAATGACTTCATCGGCCTACACCAACACCAAGAGCGGCACATAGCAGTTGTTAAGGCAGCAGTTCCACTACATGTTAATTGTGCATATTCTGTTCCAAATGTTTTGCAAATTTCTTGTTCTAATTCTTGCGATTTCCATATACCTTTTCTTGCTGCATCAAAACCATAACGCATTAAAATTCCTGTTTCTAATACATCATTAACTTCTTTTCTTTCTTCGTCTCCAAAAAATTCAAATCCTGGCATAAAATATTTTTTGATGATTTTCTGCTGCAAATGTAGAACTTGCTAGAATATCCTAATTCTAAAGTTTTTTCTAAAAAAAAGTTAATGATTGGCTTTAACTTGTTTGTGTTGTTGGGCAGTATTAATATTACAATCTAAAAAATTATTTTGCATAAAATACTTTTACTCATTTTAGTTTCATTTATTTCTTTATTTGTGTTAGCCCAACATAAAAAAGAAAGTTATGTTACTGTGAGTGGAACTGTTTATGATATTTCTGCAAGAAGTCCAATTGAAGCAGTAGCTGTTTTAAGCACATCTGGCAATGGCACATTAACAGATAGTTTGGGGAAATATAGTTTCACTGTTAGAACATCTGATTCTATTTGGTTTAGTATGCTTGGAAAAACTACTGTAAAATTTCCTGTTGATACTATTTCTAATTTAGAACAATTCAATATAATGATTCATTTAAAAGTTACTGAATTGTCAGAAGTTAGGGTAAGAAATAAAAATTATAAATTAGATTCTTTAGAAAACAGGAGGGAATATGCAAAAGTGTTTAACTTTAGAAAACCTAGTTTGGTGTTAAGTGATAATAGAAACTATAATCCAGGAGGAGTTTCTGTAGGATTCGATTTACAAGAAATAATTAATATATTTCGATTTAAAAGAAACAGAAGCTTGGCAGCGTTACAGAAAAGACTCTTGCAACAAGAAAGAGATAAATATATCGATAGCAGGTTTACGAAATCTTTTGTTCGAAAACTTACAAAACTTGAATCGCCAGAACTGGAAAAATTTATGAATAGCAATAGACCAGATTATGATATTGTTACAACATTAAACGATATTGAATTTGGATATTTAGTTCAAAAAATATTTGAAAAATATAAACTCACAACTAGAGAAACTAGTGGTAAATAATTTAATCACAACAAAAAAAATGTATGATGAGGAAATATAAATACTTAATCAGTTTGTTTGTTGTTGCTTTTTTCATTTGTGCTTTTGTATTCATCAATAAAGCAAGCACTGCAACAGAGAAAAAAGAATGCTGTAATCAACCCAGTCCTAAAACAAATAAGTCTAACGAACATTTTATCATCAATTCGTTAAATAAATTTATAGTAAGCTTATAAAATGTGGTTGGTATAGTATTTGTTTTTAAAACAGAAAATGTAATATGAAAAATTTTTTATTAATCATGTGTTGTATAGGCTTGATGGATTTTGTTAATGCACAAACAGATAGTTCAAGAACTTCAGATACTGATACTATTAAAGTTGGGGTGTATAAAATTCCAAATAAAACGTATTCTTCAAATGATGAAGGAAAAATTAAACGAAAAAAGAATGCTTCCGACATTGTATTTGGTTATAGTAGTAAAAGAAAACAACCTAATATTACCACTAGTTGGTGGATATTAGATGTAGGTTTTGCAAACTTTAGAGATCAAACAAATTATGCTACAGCTCAAGCTGGCCAATATTTTCAAACTTATAAAAATGGGCCAGTTACTGAAAACAGTATGAATTTGGTAAACAAAAAATCATCAAATGTTAATATTTGGATTTTTATGCAAAAATTAAATCTTTCAAAACATCAGATTAATTTAAAGTATGGTTTGGGTTTAGAAATGTATAATTATCGTTTTGAAAATAGTTTGAGTTATCGAAAAGATCCATTCAGTCAAATATTTAACGACTCAATCAGCTTTTCAAAAAATAAATTGTATGCTGGTTATCTTACAGTGCCTGTGATGTTAAATTATTCACCAAATCCAACCAAGAAAAAAAGTTTTAAAATGAGTGCCGGCATGAGTTTTGGATATTTGATTAGCAGTAGAAATAAACAAATTAGTAGTGAAAGAGGCAAACAAAAAAATAGTGGAAATTTCGACTTAGAACCATTTAGAATTGCAACAATTGCAGAATTGGGTCTAGGGCCTGTTACTTTATATGGAAGCTATAGTTTAAACACCTTACATAAATCGAGTACAGGTTTACAACAATATCCATATGTTATTGGAGTTAGATTAAGTAATCGATAAAAAAATAATTATTATTCTAAAAGCATTTCTTAATAGGAAATGCTTTTTTTATTTTTGCCATAATACATTTGCACCATGCATAAGTTTTTAATAGGATGTTTTATCGTTGCTTTTTCATCATGTGTTACACTTGATGTGTACGAAAAAAATCATTTATTCCCAACACAATCATGGAAAAGTTCTGATACCTTAAACTTTAGTTTTGATGTTACCGATACAACTAGTTTTCATAATTTTTATTTTGTTTTAAGACATCAAGAAAAATATCCTTTTAAAAATATTTGGGTAGAGTTACAAGTGAAAGATCCAGATACTACTACATTAATTAAAAGAGAATTTGCCTTAGCTGATAATAATAAATGGTTGGGTAGTTCAATTGATGATGTTACAGACCATAGGTTAATTTTTAATACACAACCAATACAATTAAAGAAAGGCTCTTATAGCTTTACTATTAAACAGGTTATGAGAGTGGATCCCTTGCCATATGTACTCAGTGCAGGAATTAGAGTTCAAAAAGTTTCACGTTAATGAAAATATTTCAAAAACATAAACTGGCATTGGTTTCCATAACTTATTGGTTTATGCTTTTGTATATAGTTGCAGCACTATTATGGTGGTTTATTGCTTTGAATAATCAAAATGCTATAATGGCTAAAATGTCTTTAGCCGAGATTGATAAAAACGATGTTTTCTATAATCAAAAAGTCAATAATATCGAAGCTTTAAAAGCAAGAAAAACTGCACAATACCTTGGCGAAGGAGTGACTTTTTTTTTGGTAATTATGTTTGGAGCTGTTTTTATTTTTAGAGCAACGAGAAGACAAATAAAATTTTCTGAAAGTCAACAAAATTTTATGATGGCAGTTACTCATGAGCTCAAGACTCCTATTGCAATTACACAATTGAATTTAGAAACACTTCAGAAAAGAAATTTAACAGAAGAGTTAAGAGAAAAGATGATTGATGATTCATTAAAAGAAGTTGCTCGATTAAATAATTTATGCAATAATAGCTTGTGGGCTGCTCAATTAGATGCAGGGTCTTACATATCTAATAAGGAAGAAATAAATTTGAGTGAAATTATTTCAAGCTATGTTTTGAAGTATCAAAAAAGTTTCAATGCTTATTCATTTAAAATAAATATCGAAGAAGACATTTTATTTAAAGGAGATATATTGATGATGGAAATATTAATTAATAACTTATTGGAGAATGTGATTAAATATTCAACAAAAAACAAGTTGGTTGAAGTTAATTTAATTAAAGAAAAAAAATCAATTGTTTTATTAGTTACAGATAATGGTCCTGGAGTTTCTGATGAAGAAAAAAATAAAATATTTGAAAAATTTGTTCGTGGAAACAAAGCATTAAGAAATACTTCTGGATCAGGCTTAGGATTATTTTTATGCAAAAAAATAATGCAAAAACATCAAGGAGATATTATAGTTTTAGATCATCAACCAACAGGATCAATTTTTAAAGCCACATTTTACAATGTCTAATAACATGCTAAATATATTATTGGTAGAAGATGAAGAACACATGCATCATACCATAAAACTCAACTTTGAGTTGGAAGGATATAAAGTAAGTTCTGCATACGATGGAGTTCAAGCTTTGAAATTCATTGAATCAGAATATTTCGACTTGATAGTATTGGATATCATGTTACCTGAACTAGATGGAATAAATGTTTTAGAAAATATTCGATTAAACAATATTGAAACACCTGTTTTAATATTGAGTGCAAAAAATTCAAGTGCAGATAGAATTTTAGGGTTAAAAAAAGGAGCTGATGATTATCTTACAAAACCTTTTAGCTTAGAAGAATTGTTATTGAGAGTTGAAAAGTTAATTGAAAAAAATAAACGCTTACAAGCTTCTTCACCACAACTTGACAATTATTCTTTCAATAATAATTTTATAGATTTTAAAGCATTAACAGCTAAAAATTTTCAGCATCAACATTTGAGCTTGAGTAAAAAAGAAGCCATGTTATTAAAACTATTAATTGATAATAAAGGCGAAGTGGTGAATCGAGAAAAAATTTTGCAAATGGTTTGGGGATACAATGTTTATCCAACCACTAGAACCATTGATAATTTTATTTTAAACTTTAGAAAGTATTTTGAACAAGACCCAAAAAACCCCAAACATTTTTTATCTGCTCGGGGTGTTGGTTATAAATTTATTGAGAATTAATTTTCTTTAACTGGAACAACTAATTTAAAGCCATTTCCATGAATATTTTTAATTTCAATTTCAGCATCAACTTTTAAATATTTACGAAGTTTAGCAATATAAACGTCCATGCTTCTTCCATTAAAATAAGAATCACTGCCCCATACTTTTTTCAAAGCCTCTTCACGAGATAATAAATCATTTTGATTTTCTAAAAGTAAACGTAACAACCCACCTTCTTTAGGTGAAAGTTTTTCAGTTGCTCCATCAACTGTCAATTCTCTTAATCTTGGTATATAATGAAACTTTCCAAAATCGTATTCTACTGTATCGTTAAAAGCATTTTGCTCATCGTTTCTTTTAATGATGGCTTTAATTTTTAATAACAACAATTCACTATCGAATGGTTTGGTGATATAATCATCTGCACCAAGCTTAAAACCTTTGATGATATCTTCTTTCATGGTTTTTGCACTTAAAAAGAACAAAGGAACATCTGGATCAACTTCTCTAATATTTTCTCCGAGTTTAAATCCATCAACTTTTGGCATCATAACATCTAACAAGCACAAGTCAAATTTTTCTCTAGAAAAAGCTGCCAAACCCAAGCCGCCATCTCTTTCCAAAACAACATCATAGTCGTTTAGTTCAAGAAAATTTTTCAATACCATTCCGAGGTTGGTATCATCTTCACAAAGTAAAATTTTATGTTTTTTTATTTCTTCCATAACTATGTTTTTAAAAATTTTAAAGTTATCTGTATTTGACAATAATAGACATTTATCGTGCCATGATTTTGTTAAAATTATCTACTAAAATATCTTTAGGAATTTCTTTACAATCTTTTAACCTCCAAATGTAAAAATATCTAACAGCAATACCTTGTCTTAATTGTTTAATGGTATCAGGTTGTAGAATAGTGGTAAAATATCTGCTATAGTTTTCAGTAACATTTGTTGGAAAGTTTGATGGAACAATACAATAAGCATCATCACCAAGTTTTAAAGGTTCTCTTATTTTATTTAACCAAGCATAATGATGAACATCTTCTAAACTTCCAATTGCAAAAATTGATAAGCTAGTTTTTCTTGAAGTATATAAATCTAACTGACAAGCAGGAAACCATTTGTTTACTACAATTTTACTATTTGCTTGCATTTTTCCATTGCGCAATATCTTCTTTGAGCCATCTTGATCAAACTCATTACTAAAGTCTTTCCAACCACTGATATCAAGAGTTGGGCTATATTCTCCAAAATTTTCTTTTTCCTTACTTCCTAAGTTTAATGTAGAGAAATTGGCTAAATAAGTTATAGCCATTAATGCAAACAACATTAAACCTGCACCTAGCTTCAGCCAAATTGGAAACTTGATTCGTAAATTTTTCTGAAAGATAATATCCTGCAATAATGTATAAAGGAATGTAAGCCGGTCCACTCCAATGAGGAAAAATATCGTTGAACAAGCTAAAGCCCCAAAATAAAAAAATCATGGGTAAGCTCATTAGAAGTAGGAACTGTTTGTTGTTATTTGTTTGTAGTTTGTGGTTTGGTGTTTCTTGTTTGGTGTTTCTTGTTTGGTGTTTGTAGGAAGTGATTAGTGAAACAATTATTAAAACAAAAATTATAGGATTTTGATATAAAGCTTCTCCAATTATTTCTCTTAATAAAGAATCAAATTTTATTGCAGTATTTGAAACTCTTTCTGAATGAAATTTATAAGTGATAAAATGGTTATTTAATATTCCAAATTAGTATAGGCAATAAAAACAAGAGTGTTATAAAAAAGCTTAAATAAAGCCTCCAATTAAAAACCATTTGATGCGATAGAATAAGAACAAACAAGCCAAATCCAGCCCATAAATACAATGCATGAACTTTACATAAAGTTGCCAAGCCTATTAAACTTCCTAAAAGAATCCATTGAAATAATTTTTTATCTTTTTCTTGAAAAATTATTTGTGTCATTACAAATAATGCTGCACACCAAAATGGTAATTGTGGACTATCAGGTAAAATAAACCAACCTGCTATAATGGTACTATAAACTGAAAGATTATAGATCACTACACTATACCAAGCAGCAGCTTTATTAAACAAAATTTCTACTGTTTTAAACAAAAATATAGAAGCAATAAAACAACAAATTGTTGGTCCTAATCTTAACATCACATCATTCACCAACCATAAATTCAAAGTAGAAAATCTAATTAAAATACCAACCATTGGCGGATGATCAAAATAATTTAATTGAGGTTTTAAAGCATAGGTGTAATAGTAAGCCTCATCATTTCCTAATTCAATAAAGAAAGAAAAAAAGATTTTAATTATTGCAACTGTAATTAAAAAAAGATATAAATTTTTATTAGTTATTTTTTGCATGTTAGTTCATAAACTCAATTATCTAACAAATTTAATAGGTAAAAAGTGTACGAATATTACATTTGCAGCAAATCACTATATTATGAGTTTTATTTTAGACGTTCATGCAAGACAAATTTTAGATAGTCGTGGTAACCCAACTGTTGAAGTTGATGTATTAACTGAATCAGGCTGTATGGGTAGAGCAGCAGTGCCCAGTGGTGCAAGTACTGGTATTCACGAAGCTGCAGAACTTAGAGATGGCAATGCTAAAGTATATGCAGGAAAAGGTGTTTTAAAAGCTGTAAAAAATGTAAATGAAAAAATTGCAGAAGCCTTAATGGGTTTTGATGTCAGTGAACAAGCAGCAATTGATCAAGCTATGATTGATTTAGATGGCACTCCAAACAAATCTAAACTTGGTGCAAATGCTATTTTAGCTGTAAGTATGGCTTGTGCAAAAGCTGCTGCAGATGAAGTTGGTTTGCCTTTATATAGATATGTAGGAGGTGCAAATGCAAGAACATTACCAGTGCCAATGATGAATATATTAAATGGTGGGGCACATGCCGATAATAAAATAGATTTTCAAGAATTCATGATTATGCCTGTAGGTGCAAGTTCTTTTAGTGAAGGGTTGCGTTGGGGCACAGAAATATTTCATGTATTAAAATCTGTTTTAAAGAAAAAAGGATTTAGTACAAATGTTGGAGATGAAGGAGGATTTGCTCCCAATATTCAAAGCAATGAAGAAGCCATTGAAATAGTATTACAAGCAATAACAACAGCAGGTTATAAAACGGGTTCTCAAATTGTAATTGCTATGGATGCTGCAAATAGTGAGTTGTGGGATGCTAAGAAAAAGAAATATGTATTTCATAAGAGTAGTGGCAAGGTAATGAGTAGTGATGAGTTGGTAAAATATTGGGAAAGTTGGGTAAAAAAATATCCTATCGTTTCTATAGAAGATGGTATGGCAGAGGATGATTGGAAAGGTTGGAAAAATTTAACAGATACCATTGGAGATAAATGTCAGTTAGTAGGAGATGATTTATTTGTTACTAATGTAACTCGATTACAACAAGGAATTGACACAAAAACAGCAAATGGTTTATTGGTTAAGGTAAACCAAATTGGAACTATTACAGAAACTATTAATGCAGTTAGCTTAGCTCAACACAACAGTTATAATACCATTATGAGTCATAGAAGTGGAGAAACTGAAGATGTAACTATTGCTGATTTAGCAGTAGCATTAAATTGTGGTCAAATTAAAACAGGATCTGCCTCTCGTACAGATAGAATTGCAAAATACAATCAATTAATTCGTATTGAAGAAGAATTAGGAGCAACAGGAATTTATCCAGGAAAAAAATTAAAATTCACCAGATAAGCCTATTGATTCTTCATTCAAAAACAAACATATTGAAGTATAAAAATATCAAGTCCTCTGTTTTATTTATAATAAGTTTATTATTTCTTATTAATCATCTTGATGCTCAAAATCTGAATGTTTTAACAACTAACGAAAAATCTAAAGAATCAAAGTGGTACGATAAATTTTCTATTCGTGGTTATGCACAAGTGAGATATAATAGATTACTCGAAACTAATGATCAATTGGGTTGTGAACAATGTGATAATTCTTGGGGTGAAGGAGGAGGGTTTTTTATCAGAAGAACTCGTGTTATATTCTTTGGACAAATAAGTAAGCAAGTCTATTTCTATATACAACCAGATTTTGCAAGTAGTGCAGCTTCTGATAAATTACATTATGGTCAATTGAGAGATGCATATTTTGATATTGGTTTAGACGAAGACAATGAATATAGACTTAGAGTAGGACAAAGTAAAGTTCCTTATGGTTTCGAAAATATGCAATCAAGTCAAAACAGATTAGCTTTAGATAGAAACGATGCTTTAAATAGTGCAGTAAAAAATGAACGAGATTTAGGCGTATTTTTTTATTGGGCTCCTAAAAAGAAAAGAGAATTATTTAGATCACTAGTTGCTTCTGGTTTAAAAGGCTCTGGAGATTATGGAGTATTTGCTTTTGGTGCTTATAATGGACAAACTGCAAACAGTCCTGAATTAAATGATAAGTTACATGTTGTTACAAGATTTACATATCCTTTTGAAATAAATAATCAGGTTATAGAAGCTAGTGTTCAAGCATATACAGGGCAATATGTAATTAGCAAATCAAGTTTAAGTAGTGGCGTAAAATACAAATCAGATTTAAATTATTTAGATAGAAGAGTAGCTGCTTCTTTTATTCTTGTACCCAAAACCATTTGGCATTCAAGCAGAATATAATATTGGTCAAGGACCAGAATTTAATAAAATAACAGATTCAATTGAGGTCAAAAATTTAAATGGTGGATATATACAATGTATGTATAATGTGCCTTTAAAGAAACAATTCCTCATGCCATTTATAAAGTATCAGGTTTATAATGGTGGTAAAAAACATGAACGTGATGCAAGAAGCTACATTGTTAAAGATTTAGAAATTGGTTTCGAATGGCAACCAGTAAAACAATTTGAGTTAGTTGCTATTTATACAATATCTAATAGACGATATGAAGATTTTAGTTTACAAGATAATTTACAACGTGGTAATCTTTTAAGATTACAAGCCCAGATTAATTTTTAATTTATTTTTCTTAAATTTAGAATATGAAATTAATAGCTGTATTCATATTCTTTACTATATATAATCCACTTTATAGTCAATTTAATGCTTTCAAATCTGATAGTACTCAAAAACAAAAGTTCAATTATTTTTCTGTAAAATCTTTTCAATTTTCTTCAAATTATTCAACTTTAGGCTGGGGTTTTTTCTGCCAAAAAGAATGGCAATTTGAAAAAGCAACAAAAATTCCATTAAGAATCCGATTAGGTTCTTTGGAATACACTAATAAATTAGAAGGGAAATACTAGCTCAGTAATTTTTCAACTTATATTCACATTCTAATAAATTAAAAATGAAATCAAAAATTATTGCTTCAATATTTTTATTAAGCTTTATTGCTTGTAATTCTAAAAACGAAATGAAAAAAAATGCCTACAAATGGAGTGATGTAAAAGCACCCATTGCAGAAATTAAAGAACATAAAAGAATTATTCATAATGACACAGTAAATGATCCATATTATTGGATGTATGATTATTTTGGTAAAGGACCAGATAGCACTCTAGTTGTTGATTATTTGAAAGCAGAAAATCAATATTTAGATACAATGATGGCTGCTACTAAAGGGTTTCAAGAGAAACTTTTTACAGAAATGAAAGCTAGAATTAAAGAAAAAGATGAATCTGTACCAGTGTTTAAGAATGGATATTTTTATTATAGTAGAACAGAAGATGGAAAACAATATTATAAATATTGCAGAAAAAAAGGAAGTCTTGAAGCTAAAGAAGAAATTTTATTAGATGTAGATAAAATGGCTGAAGGAAAAGCATACTTTGCAGCTTCTGGCTTTGAAATAAGCGAGGATAATAAATTATTGGCTTATGGAGTAGATGAAGTTTCTCGTAGACAATATACTATTCATATTAAAAATTTAGAGACTGGCGAAATATTAAAAGATGCAATAAAAAATACAGAAGGAGACCCAGTTTTTGCAAATGATAATAAAACTATTTTTTATACTTCAAAGAATACAGTAACACTTTTATCAGAAAAAATTAAACGTCATACTTTAGGCACAGATGCTGCAAAAGATATTACTGTTTATGAAGAAAAAGATAAAAGCAATTACATTGGTGTTGGTAAATCTAAAAATCAACAATACATTTTTATCTATTCTCAGGCAACTATGAGCAGTGAAATGAGAATGATAAAAGCATCTCAACCAAATGATGATTTTAAAGTTTTTGCACCTAGAATGAAAGATGTGTTGTATGATGTTAGTCCACTAGCAGATAAATTTCTAATTCGTACAAATTGGAATGCAAAAAACTTTAGATTAATGGAATGTGCTTTAGATAAAACAGAGAGTGTTACTTGGAAAGAAGTAATTCCAAATCGTGATGATGTTTTATTACAAAGTATAGAAGAGTTTAAAGATTTTTTGGTTTTAAATGAACGTAAAAATGGGTTGGTTCAACTAACAATTAAAAGCTTAAAAGATAGCAAAGAGCATCAATTAGATTTTGGTGAACCTGCTTATGCTGCTGGCATTGGAGCCAATCCTGATTATAATAGCAGCACTTTACGTTACAGTTATACTTCACTTACAACACCATCATCTGTATTCGATTATAACATGACTTCTAAAGATAAAAAACTAATGAAGCAACAAGAAGTAGTTGGTGGTTATAATGCAGCAGATTATGTAACTGAAAGATTAATGGCTACTGCTAAAGATGGTACTAAAGTTCCAGTTTCAATTGTGTATAAAAAAGGATTTAAAAAAGATGGCACATCACCATTGTTATTATATGCTTATGGAAGTTATGGTGCTAGTATGGATGCTAGTTTTAGTAGCAGTAGATTAAGTTTATTAAATAGAGGCTTTGTTTATGCAATTGCACATATTCGTGGGGGTCAGGAAATGGGTAGACAATGGTATGAAGATGGTAAATTAATGAAAAAGAAAAACACTTTTACAGATTTTATTGATTGCGGCGAATTTTTAATTAAAGAAAAATTTACAAGCAAAGAACATTTGTATGCACAAGGAGGAAGTGCTGGAGGTTTATTAATGGGTGCTATTGTAAATATGGCTCCTGAATTATGGAATGGTGTTATTGCACAAGTTCCTTTTGTAGATGTTGTAAATACAATGCTTGATGAAAGTATTCCATTAACAACAAATGAATTTGACGAATGGGGAAATCCTAAAAATAAAGAGGCTTACGACTATATGAAAAGTTATAGCCCTTATGAAAATATTGAGAAAAAAGCATACCCAAATTTATTAGTTACCACAGGCTTGCATGATAGCCAAGTACAGTATTTTGAACCAGCAAAATGGGTTGCAAAACTTAGAGCCAATAAAACAAATAATAATGTTGTTTTGCTACATACTAATATGGAATTTGGTCATGGTGGTGCAAGCGGTAGATTTGATTATTTGAAAGATGTAGCTCTCAACTTTGCATTTCTATTTGCTTTAGAAGGAATAGTAGAGTAATTTTTTCAACTTTTATTAAATAGTCAATCTTTTTCATTCTAATAAAAGATTGACTATTTAATTCTGTAACAAACTTTTCGTAAAAGATTAGCTTCAAGAATTCAGTCAAGAAATCGTTCAGTTAAGTCAAATACACTATAAATAAAAAGAAATATATTAGGCTTGTACAAAACTGCTATGAACTGCAGCACACATTTCGTTTATTAATGAAGCATCTTTTTCTATGGCATTGCCCACTACAACAATATCGGCACCTGCCTTACAATTTAAATAAGCTTTTTCAGGTTCTATAATTCCACCACCAACTATAATAGGCAGTTGAACACTTGAACTAACTTTTTCAATCATTTTTTCTGTAATAGGATGTTTTGCTCCACTACCAGCATCCATATAAATGAGTTTCATTCCCAACATTTCACCAGCCATAGCAGTACACATGGCAATATCTGTTTTATCGCAAGGAATTGGAGCTGCATTAGAAATATAAGAAACTGTTGTAGGTGCTCCTCCATCAACAACAATATAACCAGTAGGCATAATTTCTAATCCACTGCTTCTTACAAAAGGTGCACTTAATACATGCTGACCAATTAGCAATTCTGCATTTCTACCAGATATTAAAGAAAGATATAACAAAGCATCTGCATATTTACTCACTTGAGATGGTGAACCTGGAAATAATACTACAGGAATATCGCAAGAAGCCTTTATTTGTTGAATGCATTCATCTAAGTGAGAAGAAATCACTAAACTTCCACCAATAAAAAAATAATCAACTTTAGCTTTAACAGATAAGTTTACAATTTTATCAATAGTAGAAGCATCCACTTTGTCAGGGTCAATTAAAACAGCAAAAGACTTTCTAGCTTGCTGTTTTCTTTCTAATAATTTTTTGTAAAATCCTTCCTTCATGAATCTATTGTTAAGCTTAACTTTTGTTAATGTAAAAGTAAGCTTCTAAATTTATATTAAGAAAAACAAAAAATATAAATTTCAGCATAAAAATAACTATATGGCAAATACATCTTTTTTAAAAATTAGTACACGTGCTCCCAAAAATTATAATAAGGAAAAAATTAAAGAGAAAACTGCAAAAATTGTTGAGGAGTTAGATGAGCTTCAAAACCTTTTATATGCAGAGTCAAAACATAGTGTTTTAGTGGTAATTCAAGGTATGGATGCTGCTGGAAAAGATGGAGCAATTCGTAATGTTTTTGGTCAATTAAATCCACAAGGTGTTATGGTTAAAAGTTTTAAAGCTCCAACTGCAGAAGAGTTGTCACATGATTTTTTATGGAGAGTTCATCAACATGCTCCATCAAAAGGAATGATTCAAATTTTTAATAGAAGTCATTATGAAGATATTTTAATTACTAGAGTACATAAATGGTGTGACGATGCTACAGCAAAAAAAAGAATGACAGCAATAAATGATTTTGAAGAACTTTTAAAACAAAACAATACTCATATTTTAAAGTTCTATTTGCATATTAGTAAAGAAGAACAGCATGAGAGATTAACTGAAAGACTTAATATTCCTCGTAAGCAATGGAAATATAATGAGCAAGATTTTGAAGAAGCCAAACTTTGGAAAGAATATATGAGTGCTTATGAAGATTGTTTTAAAAACTGTAATAAAACTCCATGGACAATTACTCCTTCAGATCAAAATTGGTACAAAGAATTTATCATTGCTACCAATTTGTTATAATTTATTAACTAGCTTAAAAATGAGATATCCAGGCTTAAAAAAATAGTCATTTAAAAAATAATATGTATATTGTACACTTAATTTAACCAAAAAACAATTTTTATGGGAATGATGAAAGAATTTAAAGAGTTCGCTCTTAAAGGCAATTTAGTTGATATGGCTATTGCTTTTGTAATGGGTGGTGCATTTGGCAAAGTAACATCCTCTTTTATTGATGGTATGGTAATGCCTGCTGTTGGAATGCTTACAGGTGGTGTAAACTTTAACGATATGAAGTATGTACTAAAAGCTGCTGAAGGCGAAAATGCTGAAGTTGCTGTAAAGTATGGTGCTTTCATAACTGTAGCTATTGAGTTTTTAGTAATTGCTCTTGTAATGTTTATGATTATTAAATCTATAAACAATATGAAGAAAAAAGAAGCTGAAGCTCCTGCAGCTCCACCAGAACCATCTTCAACTGATAAGCTATTAGCTGAAATTAGAGATGCTGTAAGAAAATAGTTCATCTTACAAAACATTTAAGCCTTAAATAATTGATTTTTATTAATCTCTTGTTTAAGGCTTTTTTATTTTAGAACTATTGCAATCTAATTAGTTTATTTGCATTATTATACAAGGTTTATGAACACAACACAATATCAAATCAAGTTACCAGAATTTGAAGGTCCTTTTGATTTACTTTTATTTTTTATTGAAAGAGATGAGTTGGATATTTATAATATCAACATCACGAAAATTATCAACGATTTTTTAGATCATATTCACTCTCAAGAAAAATTGAATATTGAATTAAGTAGTGAATTCATTTTGTTTGTATCTACTTTAATGAGAATTAAAGCACGTTTACTTTTACCTAGAAAAGAAATTGATGCAGAAGGGAATGAAATTGATCCACGACAAGAATTCGTTGATAAAATTCTTGAATATAAAAGATTTAAAGAAGTAGCTGCAGAAATGGCTGAAATGGAAGCTATGAGAATGCTGATGATAAAACGAGGAAATCTTCAAAAAGAATTGATTGCCATTGGTGAAGAAAGTGGCGAAGGAACAGAGATTCAAAATATTACTTTATTCAAATTAATGAAGGCGTTTGAGAAAGTAATGACTCGTGTTCATGAACGCCAAAATAAACCCGTACATACTGTAGTAAAATATAATTATACTGTTGAAGAAAGTAAAGATTATATGTTGTCAACTGTTGAAAGAGAAAAAACTGTTTCTTTCGAAAAAATATTTGAAGTCTGTGAAGATAGAATTCATGCAATATTTTTATTTTTATCTATACTTGAATTATCTCAACAAAAATTTATAAAACTAATTTTAGGGGAAGGAAAAAATAATTTTATTGTTGAATGGAATGAAAATAGAGAGCAAGATATTTTAGATGATGGTGTTGCTGAAGCAGAACAATTAAAAGAAAAAGAAGAAGATAACAATCAGATTGATAGTTAGTTAAATTTTGAAATCCCATTTTTTTTAATTATATTATATCAAACAAAAAATCATTTATGAAGAAAATTTATTTATTGCTTTTTATAGCAATTATAAGCACAGGCTTATTTGCTCAAGTTTCAACTGAAGATGCCAATAAAAAAACAGCAGAAGCCACTGCTACTTTAACAAAAACGAAAGAATTAAAAGATGGTTGGGCTAAATCTGGTTCTTTTAATTTTAATATTACTGAAGGTGGTTTAAATCAATCTTGGCGTGATGTAAGAGGTGGCGAAGAACAAACCATTGGTATTAGAGCTATTGTTGATTTTGATTTTGATTTAAAGAAAGGAAAAACCACTTGGATGAATAATATTCGTGCTCGTTATGGTATTGCAAAAATTGCTTCAAATGGACAAGGTTTTCAAAAAATGGATGATTACTTAAACTATACTTCTATTTATGGTAAAGAAATAAAAAAGAATTGGAGTTTGGCTTTCATGTTTAATATGAATACTCAGTTTGATCGTTTTTTCTTATCTCCAGGTGAGTTAAGATTTGGTCCAGGTTTTTTACACCGACCAAATGAACATTTTTCAATGTTGGTTTCACCAGCTGTTGCCAACATAACAACAAAATTTGCAACAGAACAAAAGAATCTTTCATTATTTGGTGTTGATGCAGGTAAAACAACAAAATTTGGTGTAGGTGCTTTTGCACAATTTAAAGCGGACTATAATATTACGAAAGGTGTTTCATACAAGGGTTTTGCAACACTTTATAGTGATTATTTAAATAAACCAGAACTAATAATAATGGACTGGACAAATTTATTTACATTAACTGTCAATGAATATTTAGGAGCTACTGTAAGTATTAATATGCGTTACAACGATTGGGAAATTGGCAAACTTCAAATGCAACATGGTATTGGTGTTGGTTTAAGTTATAAATTCTAGATAATATTTTCAAATACAAATAGCCATTAGAAAAAACTCTAATGGCTTTTTATTTTACAATTACTTTTGTTACTTTAATTATTTATGCAGTTTAGTTTTAATTACAATAAAAGAAAAGTTATTCAAGGATTGAGATTACACTTTGTTTCACTAAAAGAAATAAAGTGGTTAATGATTCTTATAAATGTATTTGTAATTTTTTCTGCTGTGTTGCTTTATACCAAAAAAATACGACCAGAACCTTTTTTGCTTGGAACATTTATTTGGTTAATTATTCTAGTTTCAGTTTGGTTTATTATGCCTCAAATGGTTTTTAGAAAATCTGAAACATTTAAAAACAAGTTTTCAGCATTTGTTAGTGAATCTGCATTAAGAATAGAGAGTGAACAAAGCTATGTAAGTTGGCAATGGAATGAGTTTTCTTCATTTTTCGAAGGTCCACATTTCTTTCACTTATACTTCAATAAAAAATCTTTTTTCTTAATTCCTAAAGAAGATATTACTGATGATATTAGGCATGAATTGAGAGCATTACTAAATGAGAAAATTAAAAAAAGATAATTTCTAGTCTAAGAAATCCTCAAAGTTTCTTCTTTGTTTTTTTGATGGTCTTCCTGTTTTGCTTAATCGTTTTCCTGTGTTGAATGATGGTGCTTGAAAATCTGCATGATCTTTTTCTTCAATAGGAGTGATATCCACATAATGTATTATAGCTTCAGCATAAGCCACTCTTTTATCAATAATAGAAATTATTTTAATAATCCATTTTCTAGTTTCAGCTTTAATTTCATACTCATCATTTATGTGAACTGTTTTTGATGCTTTAACTGAATTGCCCAACAGTTTCACTCTTCCTTTTTCACATGCTTCAGCAGCAAGATTTCTTGTTTTGTAAATTCTTATCGACCATAAATATTTATCAATTCTAACTTTTTCTATTTTGTTTTCCATGAAATTTATTTCAATAAAAATTCATCTGCATCTTTCCAAAAAGGAAATTTTGTTCTAATGTCTTCTAGTGTTTGTTTATCTAATGTGATAGTAAACATATCATCAACACCTTCTTTGCAATATAGTAATTCACCAAGAGGATTTACAACCATACTAGCACCATTATGTTCAATATCATTGCCATCTTTACCAACTCTATTTACACCAATTACATAACATTGATTTTCTATAGCACGAGCCACCAATAAGCTTTTCCAAGCATGAATTCTTTTTTCTGGCCAATTGGCAACATAAATAATTAAGTCGTATAAATTGTTTTTTTGTTGTCTGCACCAAACGGGAAATCTTAGGTCATAACAAACTTGTAAATTAATTTTCCAACCATTTACTTGAGCAATTGTTTTTGTTTTTCCTGGGGTATAATGTTCATCTTCTCCTGCATAAGCAAAGCAATGACGTTTATCATAATAACCTAATTGACCATTTGGCATCATCCAAATTAGTCTGTTATAAAAATTTTCATTTTCTTCAATTATCATGCTTCCAGTCAGAATTATTTTCTTTATAGAAGCTATTCTTTTCATCCAATCAATGGTTTCACCATCCATTTTTTCTGCAAATAATTTTGGTTGCATACTAAAACCAGTTGAAAACATTTCGGGCAACACAACAATTTGAGTTTTATCTTTCAAGTTCAGAATCTTATCTTCTAACATTAAAAGATTTGCCTTTTTATCTTCCCAAAAAAGATTGGTTTGAATAAGTGTGAACGTTAATGACATGAAACAAATTTATGTTTAATAGGTTTTCTGGGAGAAGAAAAATATTATTTGGATAATATATGTATATACATGTAACTTTGCAAAGTGAAACTTGAAGAAGCGATAAAAAGTACAAAATTTAAGAGTCCAGTTCAAAAAGCTGGCTTAAATGTTTTATATACTGCTTGGTGGTTAAAAACATTAAGTTCGAAAGAATTGAAGAAATTTGATTTAACTCATGAGCAGTACAATGTTTTAAGAATTTTAAAAGGAAAACATCCCGAAAAAATGTGTGTGAAAGATATTGCCTCTCGAATGATTGAGAAAAATTCTAACGTTCCTAGAATTATTGATAGGTTAGAAAACAAGAAATTAATCAGTAGAGCTCAAGGTGAAATTGATGGTAGACAAACTGTAATGTCTTTAACAGAAATTGGAATTGGTGTTTTAGAAAATGCCACTACTTCATTAAACGAAATTTGGGAAAAATCAATTTCAATTTCTGTTAATGATGCTAACGAATTAAATGAATTGTTAGAAAAACTAAGAATTAAAGAGTAAATTTTTTTACTCCAATACGTGTATATACATATAAAATAAATTAAAATGAAAACAGTAATTCATAAAGCAAATGATAGAGGTCACGCTAATCATGGATGGTTAGATGCTCACCATAGTTTTAGTTTTGGACAATGGTATAACCCAGATAAAATTCATTTTGGAAAACTTCGAGTTCTTAATGATGATATTATTAAAGCTGGATATGGTTTTGGTGAACATCCTCACGACAATATGGAAATTATTACGATTCCATTAAAAGGTGCTTTAGAACATAAAGACAATGCTGGTGGTAATGGTGTTATTCAGAAAAACGATGTTCAAGTAATGAGTGCTGGAAGTGGAATTAAGCATAGTGAATTTAATCATAGCAAAACTGAAAATGTAAGCTTATTTCAGTTATGGATTATGACGAATAATAAAGATGTTGAACCACGATACGATCAGAAAACTTTTAATCCTATTGATAGAAAAAATAAATTTCAAACTGTTGTTAGTCCTTATGGAAATGAAGGCTTGTGGATTTATCAAGATGCATGGATATCATTGAGTGATATTGATGCCAATAAAGAAATCTCTTATCAAACTAAAAAAGAAGGTAATGGAGTTTATCTTTTAGTTGTAGAAGGAGAAATTGAAGTGAATAGTAATGTACTTTCAAAAAGAGATGCAATTAGCATTTCAGAAACAAATGAAATTACAATTAAAGCAAATTCAAATTCTGAATTATTATTGGTAGAAGTACCAATGAATTAATAACAATCAAAACAAAAACAAAAAAAAATGAAACAACAATTAAAACAGATTCCTGCGTATTTACTCGCATTAGTTTTCTTAGTATTTGGATTAAACTTTTTTCTAAACTTTATGCCAATGCCACCAATGACTGGTGATGCTGGAACCTTTGCTGGTCTACTTTACACTAGTGGTTATTTAAAATTTGTAAAAGTTTTGGAAGTGTCAATTGGCTTATTACTAGTAATTCCAAAAACTAGAGCCCTTGCATTAATATTAATTGCCCCAATAGTTGTAAGCATTTTATTATTCGAAGTTTTTTTAGCAAATCAACCGGGAATTGGTGTTTTGTTAATTATTTTGAATGCAGTTGGAATTTATTTGAATAAAGAAAAATACATGAGTATTATAAGATAAGAATTATGAATATAGAAATTATAAGCAGTAGTCCAAGAGACTTAAGTGTTACCATTCGTGTTGCAAAGTTTTTAGAAAAATATTTTAAAGAAAATACTCAACATGAAATTGGTTTGATTGATGTTAGAGATTGGAAATTGGGTTTACTGCAAAATGTATGGACTTCAATAGAAAAAACACCTGATGAATTTAAACCATTAGCCAAAAGAATGTTTGAAGCAGATGCTTTTATTGTTGTAACACCAGAGTATAATGGAAGTTATTCGCCTGCATTGCAAAATTTAATGGATCATTTTCCTAAACAAAGCTAGAAAATCTTTTGGTTTAGTAACTGCTAGTCCAGGTGCAATGGGTGGTATGAGAGCATCTCAACAATTATTGTTGATGGTTCCTGCATTATTTGGAATTGCATCCCCACAGTTGTTGATTACACCATTAGTTGATAAAAAATTTGATGAGAATAATAATTTGATAGATGAATCTTTCAGAAAAAATATTGATTCATTTGCAAAAGAATTTTTATGGTTAGCAGAAAATATAACAGTAAAAAAATCTATTGAATCTCTTTAATAATTGTATTTGACAATGGTGAAATAGCTGGTCCAAAATAATGAGTCAGCTTTCCTTCTTCATTAATTAAATACTTACTAAAATTCCATACAGGTTGTTGGTTACACCAGCCATTGAGTTGTTCAGTTGAAAGCCATTTGAATACTTCATTGCAGTTGTTACCAACAACTTTTGTTTTTTTCATTAATGGAAAAGTTATTCCATAGTTGAGTTTACAGAATTGAGCAATGGCTTCATCATTACCTTGTTCTTGATTTTTAAAATCATTTGCAGGAAAAGCAATTACGATGAGTTTTTCTTTTTCTTGTTGATACAATTTTTCCAATTCTTCATACTGAGCTGTATAACCACAATCGCTGGCTGTATTTACTATCAACACATTTTTTCCCTTTAATTTTTCGAAAGAAAAATTTTCACTATTATTTAATGTTGATGAAAGTGAATAGAAAGAAATATTCGGTGCTTTTCCATTTTTATTTTCACTAATTTTTGCTGTGCTATTTTCTTTATTTGAAATTAGTTTGAATATAGGATAAACGAGTTGTAGCAATTTTTGGCGAAGGGTCATTAAATTGATATTTAAAGAAATCTAGAATTTTATTCTTTAGAATCATTATTTTGACTATTTACTATCAATAGTCAAAAGTAATAAAAATATTACCCATGTTGTTTTCTTGATGAAAAAATTGTTTTATCCATTCTAGGAGGATTGTCTAAAGGAAAATTATAAGCATTTGCAATTAGTCTATTAGCAAATACTAGCCTTTCTTTCCAAGATAATTTAGAATAATCGTTGATTTGGTCATCAGCTTCTTTAAAAGTTAAAGCAGCAAAAGCATTTCTATCAAATGTAAAATATACTGACATGGTTATGTGAAGTTAACTATTAAATAATAAATTTAATTTCAAATTATCCCTTCATCTCCTCCAATTCTTTTTGCAATCTAAACATTTCATCTCTTTGTTTAGCAGCTTCAATAAAGTCTAAATCCTTAGCTGCTTTTTCCATTACTTTTTTTACTTGTTTAATGGCTTTTTCAATTTGTGGAATGGTTTGATAAATGATTTGTTCTTCAGCAGCAATTAATCCATTTTCATCTTTAATAGCATAAGCATTTCTTTCATTATAACCTTTAATATCCAACACACGATGCCTTGTTTCATGACTTGCTCAATAGATTTTTTTACAGTAACTGGAGTAATATTATTTTCAATATTATAAGCCACTTGCTTTTCTCTTCTTCTATTGGTTTCATCAATGGTTCTTTGCATACTTTCTGTCATTTTATCGGCATAAAAAATAACTAATCCATCTACATTTCTTGCAGCTCTACCTGCAGTTTGAGTTAAGCTTCTTTCGTTACGTAAAAAACCTTCTTTATCTGCATCTAAAATAGCAACTAAAGAAACTTCAGGTAAATCTAATCCTTCTCTTAATAAATTCACACCTACTAAAACATCAAATTCTCCTAATCGTAAGCTGACGAAGAATTTCTACTCTTTCTAAAGTATCTACTTCACTATGAATATATTTTGATTTTATATTGAATGCGTTGTAAATATTTATCCATTTCTTCAGCCATTCTTTTGGTTAATGTAGTTACTAAAACTCTATCTCCTTTTGTTACTCTGTTGATCAATTTCTTCTAATAAATCATCAATTTGATTTAAGCAAGGACGAACTTCAATTGGTGGCTCTAATAATCCTGTTGGTCTTACTACTTGTTCAATAACTACACCATCAGTTTTTTCTAATTCATAATTGCCAGGTGTAGCACTAACAAAAACAGTTTGACCAATCACATTTTCAAATTCATGAAAATTTAAAGGACGATTATCTAAAGCTGATGGCAAGCGAAAACCATAATCTACCAAATTTAATTTTCTACTTCTATCGCCTCCATACATTCCTGCAACTTGTGAAATAGTTTGATGACTTTCATCTACCATCAAAATAAAATCTTTTGGAAAATAATCTAATAAACAATAAGGTCTAGTGCCTGGTTTTCGTCTATCAAAAAAACGAGAATAATTTTCAATGCCTGAACAGTAGCCTAATTCACGAACCATTTCTAAATCATATTCTACTCTTTCTTTTATTCTTTGAGCTTCTACACGTTTGCCAATACTGTTGAAATATTCATATTGCAAACGCATTTCATCTTGTATTTCATGAATCACTTGTTGCAACACATCTTTAGGGGCTACATATAAGTTTGCAGGAAAAATAGCAGCATTCTCTAATGTTCCAATTCGTTTGCTGGTTTCTTTTTCTAATGTTTCAATTTCTTCAATTTCATCTCCAAAAAAAGTAATTCTGTAAGCATAATCTACATAAGGTAAATTAATATCAACAGTATCGCCTTTAACTCTAAAAGTTCCTCTACTCCAATCGCCCTGACTTCTATTGTATAAAGCATTTACTAAGTGCATGAAGAAAAGCTTGTCGAGGAAATTGTTGTCCTTTTTCAATTCTAATAATACCATTCTCAAACTCAACAGGATTGCCCATTCCATATATACAACTCACAGAAGCCACTACAATAATATCTCTTCTTCCACTCAATAATTCTGCTGTGGCTTGTAAGCGAAGTTTATCTAACTCTTCATTAATATTTAAATCTTTTTCAATGTAAGTATCACTAACAGGCATATAAGCTTCTGGCTGATAATAATCGTAATAACTTACAAAATATCCTACTGCATTATCAGGAAAAAATTGTTTAAACTCTCCATACAACTGTGCCACCAAAGTTTTATTATGTGTGAGAACAAGAGTTGGTCTTTGTACTTGTTGAATTACATTCGCCATGGTAAAAGTTTTACCACTACCTGTAACTCCTAGCAAAGTTTGAAATTGTTCACCATCGTGTAACCCTTGCACCAATTGTTCAATTGCTGAAGGTTGATCTCCACTCGGTTTGTATGGTGCTTGAAGTTGAAACTGCATTACAGCAAAGAAACAAAGGAAAGTTGATTTTTACTTTGAAAGATGGGATATTACATTTACTGCAATCGATATTTTTTTTGTATCATTGTAGCACATCATGCAGCAATTCATTAAAGAATTTATAGTTCAGAAACTTGGCAAGAATTTTCGTAAACGAAGTGTCGAAAAAGCAATTAGTAATTATGATATTGCTAAAGAATTTATTCGATTAAGAGTTACCACTTTTCATTTATTTAAAGATATTTTTTATATTGGATTGGGTATCATTTCTGCAGGTTTTGGGCTCAAAGGCTTTTTGCTTCCTAATAATTTTATTGATGGTGGTGCAACTGGTATTTCATTATTAATATCTTCAGTTACTTCATTTTCTTTTCCTGTACTTATTGTAATGATAAATATTCCATTTGTTTATATGGGGTATAAACAATTAAGTAAGGGCTTTGCAATAAAAAGTTTTATTGCTATTTTAACATTGGCTATAGTAGTTGCAACAGTTGACTATCCTATCATTACTTCAGATAAATTATTAGTTGCAGCATTTGGTGGTTTTTTTCTTGGTGCAGGAATTGGATTATCTATTCGTGGTGGAGGTGTAATAGATGGTACAGAAGTTTTATCTATTTACATCAGTAGAAGAACAGGATTAACTATTGGCGATATTTTACTTTTAGTAAATATTATTATTTTTAGTGTTGCAGCATATTTGCTTTCTATTGAAACTGCTTTGTATTCTATTCTTACTTATTTGGCTGCTTCTAAAACAGTTGATTTTATTGTTGAAGGTGTAGAAGAATATACTGGAGTAACCATCATTTCATCTCATAGTATTGAAATTAAAAAAATGTTGTCCAATAAGTTGGGCAGAGGTTTTACAGTTTATCAAGGCAAAAGTGGTTTTGGAAAAAAAGGAGAAACTGCATTGGCTTCTGATATTATTTACGCTGTAATTACTCGTTTAGAGATTGCACGTTTACAAACTGAAGTCGAAAAAATAGATCCTAATGCTTTTATGGTAATGAGCAGTGTTAAAGACACGAAAGGAGGCATGATTAAAAAACGACCTTTGGTGAAAGATTAATTTCACGTTTTTGCGAGGAACGAAGCAATCTTATTAATGAAATAAAATTTAGAGACTGCTTCATACTTCGCAGTGACTTTTAAAAAACTAAAAGATTTCTCAGCCAAGAACCTTTGAAATGAACATAACACTTTCTACGTTTTTAAGAGGAACGAAGCAATCTTTCACTTAGAGGTTGGTGTCTCACCAACCTCAACTTTTCTTTGTTCTTGAATCAATTTTTTTATAGCTTCTAATTTTGGATCAACTCCTTTTTTAATGGCATCAGATGAAGGCTCAATTTCTATATCAGGCCTTATTCCTTTTCCTTTTGGCCTGTCTTTATTCATCACTAATTTAAACAAAGGCAAACGAACATTGAGTTTAGTATTTGGTAAAATAATTTGTGGTAAAAGCATGGCAGAATTACCATAAAATCCACCACCAGTTTCTTCACCAACAATGGTTACATTTTGTTGATGGAATAAAGACGAAATAAACATTGTTGCTGCTGAAAACGTATAACCACCTTGAATTAGATAAATATTTCCATTAAAATGATTGGTAGTTTTTGGATTAAAATAATGTGTTTCGTATCTACGATTATGGTATAAACCATCATCCATTTTTTTATTGGCAAACTGCATCATTAACCAATACAACCAACCATTTTTAATATGTTTTTTATAGCTTAGATTTCTAGTTTTTGCAGCTATGGTATCACCAATCTTAAAAGTAGAATCTTTTAAATATTTACTAAGTAAAACACTTTTTTCAACACTTCCACCACCATTCTCTCTTAGATCAATTACTAAATTTTGAAGCTTGTTTTTTTGAATGGTATTAAAACTTTGTCTAAAAAATTTTCTTAATCCTCCTTTACTAAAACTGGTTAATCTTATAAAGGCAGTATTTAAACTGCTATCAATAATTAGGGATCTAATTTTTAATAATTTTTCAGCTTTTGTAAGTTTTATGGGCTCAAGTTTTTCAACTTTTTTACTAGTATCCTTTTGTGGATTGAAATGTTTTATTTGAACATTTTTTTCTACTTTATTACTATCTAAATATCCAATTGTAAATAGGCTATCCACACCATAAACATTTCTATACCATGCAGGAAAATTCATGCTTAAAACCTGACTTTTAAAATTCAATGCATCTCCGTCACAATGTAAATATTGAAACATTTGATTAATGATTGTTTTGCTAGATTGCTTGTTGATGGAAGTGATAATGGTTCCTCTTCTCAACATAGAATCTTCAAAATTATATCTTCCTAAAACCACCATACTATCTTTCCAAGTTTTTAAGGATAAAGGAAACTGTGGATATTTATGCTTTTCAGCCAATTTTAAAAACTGTTTAGAATAACGAACAGAAGTATGTCCACATTTTATTTGATTTAAGAATAATGCAATTTTATTTTTTGCTTGAATTTCTGTTAAAGAATCTTGTATAGTATTAAAAGTTGAATCAAAAAAAATATCCAAACTTTCTTTTGATGTGTACCAATATAAAGAAGGATGATTGGCTTCTAAAACTTGTTTCAAAACAACCAAATCTTCTTGAACCTTTTCACTTGAATATTTTTGGTTGAAATGATAGTTGCTGTTTTTTGTTGCAACACAAGAACAACAACAAGTAATCAATACGAAGTAAAAAGTACATTTCAAATTCATACAACAATGTTAGTATAGTTTTTCATTAAATTATTACAATGTGAATGCTTTACTTATTTTTGAGTAATGAAAAAATATGCTGTATTAGTTGCTGGAGGAGTTGGAGTAAGAATGGGTGCATCTGTTCCAAAGCAATTTCTACAATTAAATGGTAAGCCATTATTGCTGCACAGCATATTGACTTTTTTACATGCTTTTACAGATATTGAAATTATTTTGGTTTTGCCTGAAAGCTATATTGCTGAAGGAAAAAAAATCATTTCTGAGTTTGGATTGTTCAATCAAAATATAAAAGTTGTTGCAGGTGGACAAACACGTTTTCATTCTGTACAAAATGGGTTAAAGGAAGTAAAAGAAGAAGCTGTTGTTTTTGTTCATGATGCTGTGAGATGCTTATTAACAAAGGATTTGATTAAAAGATGTTATGAGCAAACTATTCAATTAGGCTCAGCAATTCCTGTAATAACTGCAACAGACAGTATTCGATTTATAAAAGATAATCAACATGAAATTGTTGATAGAAATTTAATAAAAATTGTACAAACGCCTCAAACTTTTTTAAGCAATATTTTGTTGCCAGCATTTGAGCAAGTGTATCAAGAATCATTTACAGATGAAGCAACAGTTGTTGAAAATTTTGGGAGAAAAATATTTTTAATAGATGGAGAAAAAAATAATATTAAAGTCACCACACCTATTGATTTGTTAGTGGCTGAAAATTTATTATTGCAAGACTAAAAATCTTTTTGGTAAAAACCAAAGTTTGTTGAAATGCCAATGAAAGTAAGGCTGGTTAATAGCTCCAAAGTTTTCGTAGAAAGATTTTACTCCAGGCAAATCACTTCCTTCAAAATCAAAAATTAAATGGGTATCTGAAAACTCGTGTAGAATTCTATCTATTAAGAAATGATTAGCAGCAGACTTTCTTCCTAAATCAGTTGTAGAATTTGCAATATTGTACATTCTATTTTCATCTTTCAATAAAAGTGCAATCGATAATAATTCGTTATGCTGATTCACCACTTTTCTAACAAAACAATTGTTAGTTTCATTGAGTTGTAAACAGAGATTGAGAAAATTATTGAAATCTTGTTGCGTTGTTTTTTCTAATCTTTCTGCATAATATTTTTTATATAAACGAATAGCTAAAGGAATTTCTTCAGAAGGTTTATAATCTAAATTTTCTTTAGCTGCTTTTTTTAAATTTTGAATAAGATCGTTAGAATATTTAGAATAAATATTTTCGTAGGGTTGATTCAAATCAAGAATCAAATTTGTTTTTGCAATATGATGTTGATGTTTAAAATCATTTTTATAATTCAACATCACATCTCCATACTTCACAAAATCGTAAACCGCATTTTCCAAAATTTTAAAATCAATTTTCTCACCAACCCAACCCAATTGTTGTATAAAAGCTGGCGTATAACTATACTTTATACCAAATTTTTGTTTAAAGCAAATAGGCATGATGCCTTTGTAATTATCTAAAACCAAACCCACCCAATTGGCACTCATGGCATTTAAGTAATTGTATTGCAAATAAATAGGAGCATTATGCTCCAATATACAATCATTCCATAGCTCAGTATTTATTTGATGTGCACGAATGAGTTTTGGTGTGTTGGCATTGAAAACAAAAATAATGTAAAAAGAAACTTATAGCTTTTGTGAGGATGATGGATTAAAAATTTATTAGATTATATTTTTTAGATTGAATAGTTTTACTCTAATTTTATAATCGATTTTTTAAAATGTGTAGAAAATACACTACCAAATTTTAAAACAAACATTCGTTATTTAAACTCTTAATTTATATTTTATGAAGAAGATTTTACTTTTTCTTTTGACTTTTGTACTACTTGGCAACAACGCAAACTCTCAGACACTTTATGATTGGTTAGACACTGCACCAGATGGGAATTGGAAACAAGGTTCTGGAGGAGCTCGTTGGACGGGTGGCTTGTGGGATAATCCAGGTGGAGGTTCAGGTACCAGATTAAGATTCAACAATAACAATAATATTTCGATGACAAACAATGTAGATGCAGGTTATGTTATTGGTCAATTATTTTTTGGATCATCTGCTACAAGTTCAAGAACTATAAATGGAAATGCTGTTCAATTCTATGAATATAGTGGGACATGGCCAAGAATTGAAAATCAATCAACAACACTTCATACTATCAATTTTCCTTTTTTTGCAAGTACAAATGATACATACAACATGGAATTGGTGGCAAGTAGTGGTAATTTAGATTTTGGCAGTTCAGCAACTATAGATAACAATGGCCGGATAATTCAAATTTATGGCAACAATTCTACTACTGATGCTACAAATAGAGCTATTCGATTATCTGGTATTGTTTCAGGTTCAGGGGCTTTAAATGTTTCACTATTTGGTACTGTAAAATTAAATGCTTCACACTCCTATACTGGTCAAACGCAAGTTGATAATGGAGAACTTTGTAGAAATTGAAAGTTCAGGTCGATGTTGTTTCAGGCAGTAGTATTTATGTTGGTAATGGTACACAGTTAACAAATATTACAAAATTTTCGCTTTCAAACACATCTGGTGGAACTACTTTTTCAAGAAATATCACCATAAATAATGGGAATGCTAACACTCGTTATTTGGGTGGCTTGAATACTTCAGGAACACATACTTTTTCGGGTAATATCACTAACAACAGCACAACTGGTGGTTTAAATCTAAGTGCCCTAAATAGTGGTGGCACTACTACATTTTCTGGCGTAGTTTCTGGAAGTGGGTCAATAATTGCAGATGGTGCTGGAACAGTAATTCTTTCCTGGCACTAACACTTATACTGGTTCTACCACTATTATTAGTGGTACAATTTCAGTAAGTGATAATCAAAATTTGGGAGCTATACCAGGTTCTGCAACACCTGGTAATATTACTTTAGGTGGTGGAACATTAGCAGTAACTACAGGTTATACAATGAGTAGTAATAGAGGTGTTGAGTTGACAACAGCTACTTCTAGCACAATTGATGTAGCTAGTAGTCAAACCTTATTTTATGGAGGAATTATTGCAGGGAGTGGAACTTTAGAAAAAGCAAATTCTGGAATTCTTTCTTTGTCTGGAATAAATAGTTTTTCTGGTGGTTTAAATTTTAATGCAGGAACTATTAATTTAGAAAGTTCAACTACTACTTTAGGCACTGGTTCAGTAACTATGGCAAATGGAACAACAATTCTTAAGTACAACTTCATTTGGAGGAGAAGCGACAATTTCAAATAATTTAGCTTTAACAAATGGTACTGTTAATTTTCCAACTCCATTTGGTGGAGCTGGTCAAATTGTTTTAAGTGGAATTATTTCAGGTAGTGGTGCTATCAACCAAACAAGTGATGCCAGTGGTAGAAGAATTACAATAAATGGTACCAATACTTTTTCTGGTGGATATACTATGAGTGGTTCTGGAAGTGGTTACCCTACTGTAACTTTTAATAATGCCTCAGCATTTGGTACTGGTACAATAACTTCAACCATCACTGGAGTAGATTTTGGTAGAGGTTTTATAGAGCCAAGTATAGATTTGTCTTCTGGTTCGGGAGTTAATAATAATATTTCAGTAAGTGGTGTAACTGATAGAATTCTTGTTTTTTCAGATGGAACTAAGCACTTGCAATTATCTGGAATCATTTCAGGTTCAGGTTATTTAGTTAAAACAGGTACAGCAACTTTAAGTTTAACAGGTGCTAATACTTATACAGGTGAAACCACTGTTAGTGCTGGTATTTTACAATTGAATAGAACTAGTGGAACAACAATTCCAATTACAAATAATGTTGCAGTTAGTAGTTCAGGAAATTTAAAAATTACCACCAACCAAACTTTAAATAACCTCAGTGTTGCGAGTGGTACACTTACAGTTGATGATGGTGCTACATTAACTATTAATGGAACTTTTACAGGTGGTGGAACAATTGTAAATAATGGTAAAATTATTATTGTAGGCCCATCTTCTTTTCCAGGGGCTACAACTACTATTTCTGCTATGAATGATTTAGAAATCAATAGATCTGGTGGTGTAACATTAGATAAAGCAATTGGAATTACTGGAACTTTAACTTTAACTTCTGGTACATTAACAACCAATGGAAACCTAACACTCAAATCTACTGCCTCAAATACAGCAAGAGTGCGCTGCTATTACAGGTGGTGCTATTTCAGGTAATGTTACGGTAGAGCGTTATATTAGTGCTAATAACAATCGTGCATGGCGTTTATTAACACCTGGAGTAACTACTTCTACTTCAATTCGTCAAAACTGGATGGAGAATGGATTAAATACCACCAGTTGGTTCTAACAACAGTGATCCTGTTCCTGGGTATGGCACCTATATTACAGGTTCAGGTGGTAATGGAAATGACTTTGATGTAACACAAACCAATGCTTCATCTTTATATTTTTATAATCAATCTGGTCAAAGTTGGAGTGTGTGGGGTGAGTACAATACGGGTACTGACATTGCAAATATGAATGCAAAAATGGGTTACTTACTTTTTGTTAGAGGAAATAGAAGTGATATTAATGCTTTGGGTGCTTCTGTTGCAAACAGTAATACAACTTTAAGAGCAACAGGAACTTTAGCTATAGGAGATCAGCCATTTTCTGGTCTAGCCACTACAGATGGTAATTTTAGTTTGATTACTAATCCATATGCTTCACCCATCAATTGGGCTACTTTACATGCAGACGGTAATACCAATAATTTTGAAAGTTATTACACCTATTGGGATCCTAATGTAAATACACGTGGTGGTTATGTTACTGTTACATCAGGTGGTACAACCAGTATTATTACTGCACCAGGTGCAGGAACAGTAAATGCTAATGTACATATTCAAAGTGGGCAAGCATTTTTTGTGAAAGAAAAGCAGGAGCTTCAAGCAATGCTATCACGATAAAAGAATCTCACAAGTCAACCGACTCAGATAACGATATTTTCAGACCAGGTAATCAATTTGAAAAATTTGGAGCAACACTATACTATACTAGTACAGATGCAATTAGAAGGTTGGCAGATGGTGTGGTGATATTGTATAACAACAATTATGCTACAGCTATAGATGGTAATGATGCCATACAAATGAGCAATACAGATGAAGATGTTGCCATTAGCCAAAGTGGTAGATTATTAAGTATTGAAAGCAGACCATTGGCAGATATTGGCGATACTGTTTTACTAAACGTAGCAAGGTTAAGAGAAATCAATTACGAGTGGGAATTTACTGCAGACAAACTTTTCTGCACCAGGGTTAGCGGCATACTTACAAGATAATTTTACTAACACTGAAACTGTAATTAGCTTAACAGGCACTACAGTTATTCCTTTTACTGTTACAACAGATGTAGCCAGTAAAGCAGCCAATCGTTTTAGAATTGTATATAAACCAACAGTGCCATTACCTGTAAATATTAATAGCATTAAAGCCTATCAAAAACAAGCAGGTGTACAAATAGAATGGATGGTTTCGAATGAGATAAATGTTGACAGATATGAAGTTAGAGAAAGCAAACAGTAATTTAAAATTTGAAAATCTTACCACTGTTTTAGCCAAAGCCAATTCAAATGCAGAAAATAGTTATGCTGCTTTTGATGCAAAACCATTCTCAGGTGCTAATTTTTATAGAGTAAAAGCGATTGATAAAAATGGTGAGTTTAAATATTCAGAAGTTGTTAAAGTAAACTTTGGAACTATTAAGTCAAGTATTTCAGTTTATCCTAACCCTACAAAAGGTGATAATATTTTTGTTAACCTTGATAATTTACCAAATGGTAAATACGAACTAAAAATTACGAATAGTTTGGGGCAGGAGTTATTTAAAAAATCAATGTTTAGTGATGGCAATACCAATCAGCAAATAATTAATACAAGCAATTGGGCAAAAGGAATGTACAACATTACGCTTGTGGGAGATGAAACTAAATTACAACAAACCATTATTAAACAATAATAAAAGAAATTAAAATGAACTTTATACAAAAAAATATCAAGACATTAATAATATTAATAATGATTTTATTTCCTATTTGCTTAATGGCACAAGGCGATCCTCCTGATGACCCAAGTGATGTACCAATCGATGGTGGCTTAAGTATTCTTCTAGCTGCAGGTGCTGCTTATGGTGTTAAGAAAGTAAAAGATAATATTAAAAAGGATTAGGAAAGTTCGAATAGACTGAAAGGCTCTCTATAAATAATTCTGAAAAAACCAAAACTCAAATCCCTCAACAAATATGTTGGGGGATTTTTTATTTCCCCTCTTGAGAGGGGATTAAGGGGTGTGTTTTTTCAAACTCAAAAGTGAAAATTCAAAAGACAAAACTTAATTTGGTTAATCAACTTACTAAAATTCGAACT
>CAVQUL010000008.1:0-499217 GCA_963716885.1 uncultured Chitinophagaceae bacterium
TTATCGGGGACGATCATGGCCCACTTTTCATTGACTGCCGCGAGTTCCCGAGCGACATGGATTGCACTGTCGCGATCTGCGCTGACGACGAGAAGGAGTTGCTGGATGCTGCCGTCCAGCACGCCGTCGCCGTCCACGGCCACCAGGACACGGCCGAATTCCGACAGCAGATCAAGGCCCTGTTCCGCAGCGGCACGGCCCCTTTGCAGGGCGCCTGCACGTTCCACCGCCTGACGCCATCGCGTATTCGTTCTTGCAGCAGGCGCGAGCCTGCTGCGGGTTGGTCACGCCCTGGTGGAAGCCCTCATGATCGATTGGCGGTTGAAGGGACAGTATTTCAAGAATTGCAACTGCGTGGCGACTTGTCCGTGCGACACGATGGGGTTGCCGGCGCCGGGCACGTTCTGCGAGGGATTGAACGGCATGCACGTGGAACGAGGGCCACTTCGGCGACGTCGCGCTGGACGGGCTCGATTTTGCGTTCACGTACCACTTTCCCGGCGGCGCTGCACGAAGGCAACGGCACGCTGCAGCCGTTCGTCACCGACCGCGCGACCGCGGCGCAGCGGGACGCGCTCCTCGCCATTGTCCGGCCGGAATGCGCGGGCCGCTGTTCGGATCATTCGCGTCACTGGTCACACAGCTGCTCGAGCCCCAGTTGGTCCCGATCGAATGGCAGTTCGACAAGGAGCGGCGCCGCGCGCGGCTGGTGGTGCAAGGGCACGGCGAGGCCGTCGCCGTGCCGCTGGTCATCCCGGCCACCGGCGGCGAGCAGCGCCGCCATCGTGTACCTGCCCGACGGCTTCAGTACCACGAGGTCGACGTCGCCCAGACCGCCGTGCTGCGCGGCGTGGGCCAGATACAGAACTAGAGACCAAGGGAACCAACAGCAACCTCGCACACGTCGACCACACGCCCAAGCAATTGGCGCTTTTTATGTCTTGGCTCAGTTTGTTGGTCTTGTTGGTGGTATTTTTATCAATTCTATGTACCAAACCATATCGAGGCAAATCATCTTCAGTTAAATTAGGATTTTGTTGCATGAGATGATAAGCAACACCATTTAATAATGTACCAGAATAATTTCCTAAACCTGGATGAACCACCATGTTCGATGGTTTATAAACTACCATTACATCTGCATCTTCATAAATAATATTCAGATTTAAATTTTCAGGAACAATGTCTGAAATATCAGGGTTGTGTTCAGTCATGAGAATCAACTCATCACCTGGTTTTACTTTGTAATTATTCTTTACAATTTTCCCATTCACTGTTAAAAATCCAGCTTCTATGGCTTGTTGAATTTTATTACGGGTAGCATTTTCAATTCTTACTTGAAGCCATTTATCAACACGAGTTGGCGATTGACCAGCATCAATTACAAAAGATTTTTTTTCGTATAAATCCTCTGCTTGTTGATTCACTTCTATTTCATCTATATCTTGCATTGCAGCAAATATATTACAGAGTTTCTAGTGAAATTCAGGTAAGTTGTTTGTTGTATTTTATTTTGCTTTTTCTTTAGCCCAAGAATCTTTTAGCGTTACAGTTCTGTTGAAAATATTTTTTTCAGCAGAACTTTCTTTATCTAAACAAAAATAACCCTTACGTAAAAACTGAAATCTATCATCAAGTGTGACTGTTAACAGTGATTTTTCAGCAACTGCTGTCTTTAAAACTACTAAAGAATTTTCGTTGATATGATCTTTAAATTCTCCTTCAGCACCATCAACATCTTCAACTTTAAATAATCTATCGTATAAATTAATAGTTACAGGAACAGCTTCTTTACAACTTACCCAATGAATGGTGCTTTTTACTTGTAAGCCACTGGTATCTTGTCCACTTTTACTTTCAGGGAAATAAGTACATTTTAATTCAATAATATTTCCTGTATCATTTTTTATCACTTCATCACATTGAATAATGTAAGCACTTTTTAAACGTACTTTTTGACCAGGAGCTAGTCTGAAATATTTTTTTGGAGGAATTTCCATGAAATCTTCTCTTTCAATAAAAATTTCATTTGAAAATAAAACTTCACGTTCTCCACCATTTTCATCTTCAGGATTATTTTCAATATGAACAATTTCATCATTTGAAAAATTGGTAATGGTAACTTTTATTGGATCAAAAACCACCATTCTTCTTTGAGATGACTTATTTAAATCTTCTCTAACACAAAACTCTAATAAACCAATATCTACAATATTTTCACGTTTTGCAATACCAATTCTATCACAAAACTCTCTAATGCTTGATGCAGGATAACCTCTTCTTCTCATACCACTAATTGTAGGCATTCTAGGATCATCCCAACCATTTACAAAACCATCATTCACCAATGAAAGTAATTTTCTTTTACTCATTACAGTGTAATTCAAATTACGACGAGCAAATTCATATTGATGTGATGGAAATATTTCGAGTTTTTCAATTAACCAATCGTACAATTCTCTATGTGGAATAAACTCCATGGTACAAATACTATGAGTGATATTTTCGATGGAATCACTTTGACCATGAGCAAAATCGTACATTGGATAAATACACCATGTATCTCCAGTTCTATGATGATGAGCATGTTTGATGCGATATATTAATGGATCTCTCATTAACATATTGCCAGCAGCCATATCAATTTTTAATCTTAATACTTTTGCTCCATCTTCATATTTTCCTGCTCTCATTTCTTGAAATAATTGAAGATTTTCTTCAGTACTTCTATCTCTAAATTTACTATTAATACCTGGTTGAGTTGGTGTTCCTTTTTCTTGAGCAATTTGTTCTGCTGTGCTATCATCTACATAAGCTAAACCTTTATTAATAAGGGTTACAGCAAATTGAAATAATTGTTCAAAATAGTCACTAGCATATAATTCATGCTTCCATTCAAAACCTAACCATTTAATATCTGCTTTAATGCTATCAACATATTCTGTCTCTTCAGTTACTGGATTAGTATCATCGAACCTTAAATTAGTATAGCCTTTATATTTTTTTGTTAAACCAAAATTTAAACAAATAGATGAGGCATGACCCATATGTAAATAACCATTAGGTTCAGGTGGAAATCTTGTAACAATTGATTCATATTTGCCTGACTTTAAATCATTTTCAATAATCTCTTCAATAAAATTCAAACTTCTTTCTTCGCTCATATATTTTAATTGGACGGCAAATTTAAGGTTTAGTTCTTCAACTGTTATGTGATATTAGATTTACGATAAAATTCATTCCCTTAATTTCGCCAAAATTTTAAAATGAGCGTTTCAGATAAACTTGCACAAATGAAAAACGAAAAAGCAGCAACTAATTTAGCATTAGGACTAGAATTCTTGGCAAAAAATAAGGAAAGAGCAGAAGTAATTGAAACCGAAAGTGGTTTACAATATGAAGTTTTAACTATGGGTACAGGCGAAAAACCTTGGCCAACACATAATGTTACTTGTCATTATCATGGAACTGTTATTGATGGAACTATTTTTGACAGTAGTGTTCAACGTGGTGTGCCAGCAACTTTTCCTTTAAATATGGTAATTAAAGGTTGGACAGAAGGATTGCAATTAATGCCTACAGGAAGCAAGTTTCGTTTCTTTATTCCTCCTCATTTAGGATATGGTGAAAGACAAGTTAGTGCTGTAATTGGAGCAAATTCTACTTTGATTTTTGATGTAGAGTTGATTAGCTTTAAATAATTACAGTTCACTTAATTTCATAAACTCTTTTGGTCGAACTCCTTTTTCTGTTTGTTGTAAACTACAACATTCAATTGTAGCATCGTGTTCAAAAAATAGTAGATAATCATTTTCAACTGCTTCTTTCAGAAAAGACTTCTTTTCGTTTAAAGTGGTTAAAGGAAACATATCATAAGCCATTACATAAGGAATTGGTAAGATGTGCTGCAGATGGTAATAAGTCAGCCATATAAACAATTGTATGTTCTTTATACTGTATTTGTGGCAACATCATAGCATCAGTATGTCCATTTACAATTTTGTAAGACAAACTTGGAAGAATATTTGAATCTACAGTTTGCAATTTATTTTTTGCGATTGATGAAATTGTTGCTGCAGCATGATTTGCTGAGTTTATGCCATGAACAAATTTTAATTGTCCACTTTCTTGAATGGGTAAAATATTTTCTTTTAAGAAAGATGCTTTTTCTCTATCATTAGGTTCAGTTGCCCATTGCCAATGCAATTCATTACTCCAATATGTAGCATTTTTAAAAGCAATTTGAAGTTTGTCATTCACTCGTTCAACACTTCCACCACAATGATCAAAATGCAAGTGTGTTAAAACTACATCAGTAATATCATCTTTTGAAAAACCATGTTGAGCTAAAGATTTCTCTAAACTATCATTTCCATTTAAATAGTAATGAGAATAGAATTTAGCATCTTGCTTATTGCCAATTCCATTATCAATTAAAATTAATTTATTGCCATCCTCAATCAATAAAGAACGCATGGCCCAATTGCATAAATTATTTTCATCTGGTGAATTCAATTTTTGCCACATCACTTTTGGAACAACACCAAACATTGCACCACCATCTAATTTAAAAAAACCTGTATTGATTGAATATAATTTCATATAGAAGTACGATTTTAGAAGTACGAAATACGATTTACAAAATACGTATTACGATTTAGAAGATTAATAATTAATAATTAATAATTAATAATTAACAATTGCCTCTTCTTTCATTTTTACAAAAAGCAAAAGTACCATACCAATAATAAAGAAACACATAATAGCAAGAATTGAATTTCTCATTCCACCTAAAAACTCAGCAACTAAACCAAACGACATTGTACCTAAAACAGTTCCTGATTTTTCACAGATATCGTAAAAACTAAAATATGATGCAGTATCGTGTGTTGGTGGCAAAAGCTTAGAATAAGTAGATCTGCTCATGGATTGAATGCCACCCATAACCATTCCAACACAAAATGCTAAAACAAAAAATTGCATTGGAGTTTGAATATAATAAGCTCCAATACAAATGCAAATCCAAATAGAAATTAGAATGAATAAAGTAAGAATATTATTGGTTGCTTTTGATATTCTCGAAAAAAGTAAAGCCCCAAAAATGGCAACAATTTGAATGATTAATACAGTTAGAATTAACTGTGTAGTTTCCATTTTTAACTCTTCTGAAGCAAAGTAAACAGCTACATACATAACAGTTTGTACACCCATATTGTAAAAGAAAAATGCTCTTAAAAATTTTCTTAATCTTGGGTAATGAATAAGCTCCTTAACAACTTTTTTTAATTCTGTAAACCCATCTGTAAAAATATTTTTCTGTTTACTTTCCTTAATATTAGGTTTTGATGGAGGAAGATGTTTAAATGTTATTTGTGCAAACCCTGCCCACCAAAGTCCAACAGCTAAAAATGATAAACGAGTTGGTAAAGAACCTAATCCCCAATTCATTTTGTCATTCATCATTATAAAAGCCAAACAAACTAACATAAGTAAAACACTTCCAACATAACCCATGGCAAAGCCTCTTGCACTTATTTTATCATGATCATCCTTATGAGCAATTTCAGGTAAATAAGAATTATAAAAAACAATGCTCCCACAAAAACCAATTGAAGCAATGATTGAACAAGTAATTCCAAGACTGATATTATCTTTTGTAAAAAAGAACATAGTAGCACAAGCTGCAGAACCTAAATAACAAAAGAACTGCATGAAAGATTTTTTATTTCCTCGAGCGTCTGCAATAGATGAAAGAATTGGAGATAAAAAAGCTATTAATAAAAATGAAAATGAAATAGAGTAGGAGGCTAGTGCAGTCCTATCATAAGTTCTACCAATAAAGTTGACTTGTTGTGGAACTATAATTGAGTAATAAGCAGGATAAATGGCAGAGGTAATGATTAATGAATAGGAGCTATTCGCCCAATCATACATAGTCCATGCACGAATTACTTTTTTCGAAGCAGTTTCCATTTGGTTATTTTAAATGTTGAATGTTAAATTATAAATTTTAATTCAACATTTATAATTTAACATTTAGAATTACTTAATGATTCCTTGCTGTAACAATAATAATACAATACAGCCAATAATGATTCTGTACCAACCAAAAAGTTTAAATCCGTGTTTTTGTAAATAGCTTATAAAAAACTTTATTGCAAGTAGAGCAACAATAAAAGCAACAGCATTGCCTAACATTAATAAAGCAATATTATTTGAATCTTGAAGTAATGAAGGGTTGGTTTGAAAAGTTTTTAATAACTTATAACCTGTTGCTGCAAACATGGTTGGTACTGCTAAGAAAAATGAAAATTCTGCAGCTGCACTTCTTGTCAATTTTTCACTCATGCCTCCAATAATACTTGCTGCACTTCTACTCACACCAGGAATCATTGCTAAACATTGCCAAAACCCAATTATAAATCCATTTTTGTATGAAATATCTTCTTCTTTTTGAATAGTTGGATACTTGAAATATTTATCAACAAATAATAAAACAACTCCACCAACTAAAAGACTAATTGCAACAGTTAAAGGACTTTCTAATAACTCATCAATCTTGTCATTTAATAATTTGCCTAAAATTAAAGCAGGTATTACAGCAATAATCAATTTTAAATAAAACTGCCATTTGCTAAAATCAAAAAACTTTTTCCAATACAAAACTACAACTGCTAGTATGGCTCCAAGCTGAATAGCAATTTCAAAAAGTTTTACAAATTCATCTTTCTCAATTCCCATTAATGAACTAGTAATGATCATATGTCCCGTTGAAGAAATAGGCAAATACTCTGTTAATCCTTCAACAATTGCTATAATAATAGACTGAATTAAATTCATAGTAATAATAAAAAAAGCGGTGAAACACCGCTTGATAAAAAGTTAAATAGCTTTATTCTTTTTAAAGATGGCGTAGATTTCAATTACTAATCCTAATATGATGAGAATTGGAGCAACTGTAATTCTAGTTGTACTATATACAACGTTTTTATCAAAAACATTTGGGTCAGTGTTTTTACCACCAGACATTAAAAAAATACCCAATAAAATAACTAGCTCCACCAATCAACATCCACGTGTAATTTTCTTTACCAAATAATGGTTTCATTTATTTTCTTTAGTTGTACTCATTTTGCTTATTTATAGTTGTGCAATATTAAGAAGATTCTGTTAAGATGGGAAGTTGATTTCACATTTTATAATAATATATAAAGAAAGTTTGATAAGGTTACTTTTGTAAAGTCACATAAGCATAATCATGACTAAAGTAGTACTCAATAAAAAAATAGCCCAAAGAATAGCCAATGGACATCCTTGGATTTATAATAATGAAGTAGATAAAATTATTGGAGGATATTAACCTGGAGATATTGTTGATGTTTTTTATTATGATGATAAGTATTGTGGAAGAGGTTATATTAATCCAAAATCACAAATCTTAGTTAGATTATTGAGTAGAAAAAAGGAAGAGATTAATGAAGTTTTTTTCTACAACAAAATATTGCAAGCTTGGGAGTATAGAAAGAAATTGGGCTATGTTGAAAATTGTAGATTGGTATTTGGTGAAGCTGATGAATTACCAGCTTTAATTATTGATAAATTCAACGACTATTTTGTTTTTCAAACTTTATCATTAGGCATTGATCAATACAAACAATTTATTGTTAAATCAATTGAAAAAATATTTCAACCCAAAGGAATTTATGAAAGAAATGATGTGCCTGTTAGAGAATTAGAAGGATTAACACAACAAAAAGGATTTTTAAGTGAAGCGTTCAATACCAATATTATCATCAACGAAAATGGATTGAAGTTTAATGTTGATGTTGAGAATGGACAAAAAACTGGTTATTTTTTAGACCAACAAGATAACAGAAGAGCCATTCAAAACATTGTAAAAGGAGCTGATGTTTTAGGTGCATTTACTTACACAGGAACTTTTGAAATTCATGCTGCACATTATGGTGCAAAATCTGTTTATGGTATTGATATTAGTGAAAATGCGGTTGCTCAAGCCAATAAAAATGCAGCATTAAATGGCTACGAAAATATTTGCAAATTCGAAGCAATGAATGCTTTTGATGTATTAAAAAACTGGAGTAAAGAAGGCAAGAAGTATGATGTTGTAATGCTTGATCCACCTGCATTTACAAAAAGTAGAGCAACCATTCAAAAAGCAGTTACAGGATATAAAGAAATTAATTTAAGAGGTATGAAATTAATTAATGATGGTGGTTTTTTAGTGACTTCTAGTTGCACTAATTTGGTTGATCCTGAATTGTTTTTACATACTATTCAACAGGCTGCAAGAGATGCCAAAAAGAAAATTAAGCAAGTTATTTTTAATGCACAATCATCAGATCATCCAATTGTTTGGGGGTTAGAAAACACCAATTATTTGAAATTTTTAATTGTAGAAGTTAGAGATTTATAAAGATTATTTTCCATGACTTCTTCTCAATACATAAAATCAACTGCAACCGAATTAGGTTTTGAGTTTTGTGGCATTGCCAAAGCAGAATTTTTGAATGAAGATGCAAGAAGACTTGAAAGTTGGTTAAAAAAAGGGTTTCATGGCTCTATGCAATACATGGAAAATCATTTTGATTTAAGAACCAATCCTCAAATTTTAGTTCCAGGTGCAAAAAGTGTAATAACACTACTTAAAAATTATTATCCATCTCAACAACAAAACTCTGATGCTCCCAAAATATCTAAATATGCTCTTGGTAATGATTATCACGAAGTCATTAAATCTCAATTGCATCTTTTCTTACAACAAATAAAAAATAAAATTGGTGATTTTAATGGAAGAGGTTTTGTAGATAGTGCACCTGTTTTAGAACGTGCTTGGGCTGTAAAAAGTGGATTAGGTTGGGTTGGTAAAAATGGGAATTTGATTAATAAAAATTCTGGTTCTTTCTTTTTTATTGCAACTTTAATAATTGATGTTGCATTAGATTATGATGATATTTTAGTAAAAGATTATTGTGGCACTTGTACCAAATGTATAGATGCTTGTCCAACAGAAGCCATTTTACCTAATAAAGAAATTGATGGAAGTAAATGCATTTCTTATTTCACCATTGAGTTAAAAGATGTTTTGATTCCAAATAATATGCAAGGTAAATTTGATAATTGGATGTTTGGTTGTGATGTTTGTCAAGATGTTTGTCCTTGGAACAGATTCTCGAAACCTAATACAGAAAAGGGTTTTGAGCCCTTGTATGAAGTTTTAAATTTCAGTTTAAATGATTGGAATGAATTAACAGAAGAAAGTTTTAAAATGATTTTCAAAAATTCTCCAATAAGACGTTCTAAATTTTCTGGAATAAAAAGGAATTTGAAGTTTATTAATTAGTAATGATTTGACAACTTTCTAGAAATTGTCAAATCTGAATTTTATTTTAATCTTCAGTAATCTTCTATTAACTAAAACTCGTCGCAAGAATTAGTTTGAATAGAACAGCATAAGCCCAAGGGAAAATATGTGAAATTATACTGAAAATTTTATTCTGCTTTGCATACGCAATCCAAAACAGAATAATGGCAATTATTGGAATTGCTGGAAATAGCAATGATGCAATCATTAACAATGTTGAACCACCACCTGACATTAAGGTTGCCATAAATGCAAACATTGCAAAAACGAATAAAGCCAAACACAAAATAGTGTTGATGATTGAAATGATAAAAAATGTTTTTTTATTAAATACGATTGGTGTTTCCATATTCGTTAGTTTATTTTTTATAAAATTACTTCATAAGAACCTTCGCAAAAACAAAAGATTTATTGAAGGATCAATTCCTTTTCTTTCAACCATTGAGTTTTACCCCAACCTTTAATTACATGTTTTTCACTGTGGTAAGATGAACGAACTAAAGGTCCACTTTCAACATAATCGAAACCTAAGTCGTAACCAATATCTTTTAACTCTTTAAATTCATCAGGATGTACAAAACGTTGTACAGGTAAATGTTTAGGTGTTGGTTGCAAATATTGACCAAGAGTTAAAACATCACAACCCACATCTACCAACTGTTTCATGGTTTCAACAACTTCATCTTTTGCTTCACCAATACCTAGCATAATTCCAGTTTTAGTTCTCATACCTCCTTGTTTTAAATGATTCAAAACAAAAAGGCTTCTATCATATTTAGCTTGAATTCTAACTTTTTTTGTTATTCTTTCTACAGTCTCCATGTTATGACTCACCACTTCAGGAGCAGCGTCAATAACTCTATTAATTTGTTCTTCTATTCCTCTAAAATCTGGAATTAAAGTTTCTAATGTTGTTGTTGGATTTAAACCTTTAATTGCTTTAATGGTGTTATACCAAATAGTACTTCCTCCATCAGGTTGTTCATCTCTATCAACAGAAGTTACAACAGCGTGTTTAACTTTCATTAAATTGATGGCTTCTGCAACACGTTGTGGTTCGTCCCAATCAATTTCTTCTGGTCTTCCAGTTGCAACAGCACAAAACCTACAACTACGAGTACAAATATTTCCAAGTATCATGAAAGTTGCAGTGCCTTCGCCCCAACATTCTCCCATATTTGGACAATTACCACTTTCACAAATGGTGTGTAATTTATTTTTATCTACCAATCCTCTCACATGCTTATAGCTTTCGCCAATAGGCAATTTAACTCTAAGCCAATTTGGTTTTTTTAATTTTATATCATTATCTATAGTAGCTATAATAGGTAATTCTTGCATTAAATATTTTTATTTTCTAGAACCAAAAATCAAAGTAATATATCCATTTAAAAAGAAATTCTTTTCTTTCAATAACACCATTTGAGGTACTTTTTGAAAGTAATATTCTCCACTAATTCCAATTTCTATAGCAGAAACAATATCATTAAATTTTCCATAGTCAAATCGTATTGCAGCTTTTGCAAATGCACCTGGAGAAATTTTTAATTCATTAAAACCTTTGCCCAATGAAGCTGCACCTAGAATTGAATCTGTATCTAAAAATCTGAAATCTGGGTTATCATCATCCCATTTAATTTCATCAATAGTGCCAGAAGTTCTTCCAACAACTTCTAAATAGTATGGTTTTAATAATCCTAAAGTTAAGCCACCACCATAAACTGCAGAAACTGCTATACCGTTTTTACTGCTTTTTCCACCTAATTGTTTTTGTTGTCCCAATCCAATATTCAAAAAATAGAAATTGTTTTGTTTGCCATAAATAAATGGATTTCCAATTTGAAAACCTGCAAACTCTTGAGATAATTTTTCTTCTTTCAAATGTTTTCTTTCGCCCAAATGAACCCACCACAAATTGGTTTTATTTATTTTTTTAAACTTACCTCTTTCATAACCAAAAGCATATCCATCATTTCTTAGAGTGATATTGAAAGCAGATTGTTTATTAAAAATTACTGCACCTTGTTCTGAATCTTTTTGTAATTTTTTTGTTTTTTGTTTCTGTTTTTCAATTTTTTCTTTTCTTGATTCTTTCTTTTCAGTTTCTTGTGCCTGAAGAACGAAAGGAGTAATTAAAAAGATTAAAATAATATATTGCTTCACTTAGTTGATATTTGATTTGTAAATTTAATGCAAAAATATAAAGCAATGACATCAACAGTTGTTTATAAAGGAAATTTAAGAACAGAATTAACACATTTATTAAGTGGAACTGTTATTGAAAACGATGCTCCTGTTGATAATAATGGTAAAGGTGAAAAATTTTCACCTACAGATTTATTAGCAACAAGTTTAGGTAGTTGTATGATTACAACTATGGCAATAAGAGCTGCTGATATGAATTTGAATTTTGATGGAACCACAATTGAAATTACAAAAGTGATGAGTTCTGATTCGCCAAGAAGAATAGTTGAAATAAAGGCTGTTTTAAATTTTCAAACAAGAATTTAATGCAAATGAAGATCAAAAAGAACAACTTATTCGAATTGCAAGGAGCTGTCCTGTAGAAAAAAGCTTACATCCTGATATTGAATTAGATATAAGGTTTAATTGGTAATTATTTCAAATTAAATTTAATCTAGAATTTCAATATTGCTTGGGTAGTTTGTTTTATTAAAAACGAATGAATTGTCTTTAATATTTGCTGAAGTGTTAATGTTGTTCAATGAAAATTCAATGGTATTGTTGGTTTTATCAAGAATTTTAGCTTTTGTAATCATATCTTTTTTCTTATCGACAAAAATTGTAACTTTTGAATAATTTTTTCTTTTATCTAATGGATATAATTCAATCTGGTGAAATGAACCTGAGGAATTTATTAGTTTATAACTAAAATCTTTGTCATAAAAATTCGTAAGCAAATTTTGTGGACTTAAAGTTGAATTACTTTCTTCAATTGGAGTAACAGTTACTGTTCTTAAACCATCATAATTATAGATATTTATAGCATCACAAATGATTTCTGTTTTACCTTGTTTTAAAATATATTTCTGTCCTTTTAAAGTAATAGAACCAGATTTTGTTCCATTATTTTTTCCTTTTGAGGTAATAGATTTTATAGAAAAATTTCCAACTATACCTGAATAGGATTTTACTTTATTGCTAACATTATCTAATATTTTCTTGGCAGTTGCATCTATTTGTCCAAAACTAAAATGGGCTAGGAAAATTGCTAAAAGTGTAAATTGTAATCTATATTTCATTAAATATTAAAATTTTTGCAAAGATAAAACTCAATTTTTTATCAGATACTAATGTTTTGTTTAAGTTTAATCTTGCAAAAAATATTTATTAATCCTCATCTGAGAATAATTCACGTTCAATTTCTTCTAATTGAACAATATCCCAAGCCTCACTTTCAGATGGAGCATAGTTGAAATTATCAAGAATGTCTTTCTCTTTAAAAGTCTTTAAAAGTGTTGAATTTAATTCACAAACCACAAAACTTAAATTCTTTCCATAAAAAGTGTTGCCTAATTCTTGGAGCTTTTCTATTGCAAAATCTGATATTTCATTAACCAGATTAAGTTTAATAATTAAGTTAGTTTTATCATTTTCTAAAATATTTATACACAATGAATCAAGTTCGTTTGCAATGTTGTCATTTAGCATAGAAGATTGTGGCGTAATTACTTTAAATTTTTCTTTGGTATCAATTTTGATTTCCATATATTGTCATTGAAAGTTTTGAGTGATTATTTGAACAACTTTACTCAAAAATATTCGTTATTATTGTACAAATCCAAACCAATTATATGGATAATAATTTTTCAGCACAAGTTAAAGAAATCATTGCCTTTAGTCGAGAAGAAGCATTAAGGCTTGGTAACGATTTTATTGGAACAGAACATTTACTCTTAGGACTTATACGAGATGGAGATAATATTGCTATTAAAGTTTTACAATCTTTAGATGTTGATTTATACGAATTACGTAAAGAAATTGAAATGGCAATTAAAGATAAAGCAGGTAAAAACATTGCTAATATCAATAGTTTGCCTTTAACTAAACAAGCTGAAAAAGTTATTAGAGTAACTGTTTTAGAAGCGAAGACTTTAAAAAGTCCGATGGTAGAAAGTGAACATATTGTTTTAAGCATTTTAAAAAATAAAGAAAATATAGCCACTCAAATACTCAATCAGTTCAATGTTGACTACGATATTTTTAGAAATGAATTAGGCATGGTTGGTGCTACAGGTACAACAGATACTCCTTTAGATAATCCAAAAGCTGATTTTTCTGATAGTGATGATGATGATGATTTTGATGAAAAACAATCTGGAAGTTTTAAACAACCTCCAGCTGCTAAACAAGGAGCAAATACAAAAAGCAAAACACCAGTTTTAGATAATTTTGGAAGAGATGTAACCAAACTTGCAGAAGAAGGAACTTTAGATCCTATTGTTGGTAGAGAAAAAGAAATTGAAAGAGTTTCTCAAATTTTATCTCGAAGAAAAAAAAATAATCCAATTTTAATTGGTGAACCAGGTGTTGGTAAAACTGCTATTGTAGAAGGTTTGGCTTTAAGAATTGTTCAACGAAAAGTATCTAGAGTTTTATTTGATAAAAGAGTGATTAGTCTTGATTTAGCTGCATTAGTTGCAGGTACAAAATATCGTGGACAATTTGAAGAACGAATGAAAGCCATAATGAATGAGCTTGAAAAAAACAGAGATGTTATTTTATTTATTGATGAAATTCATACCATTGTTGGTGCAGGTGGAGCAAGTGGTTCTTTAGATGCATCATAATATTTTTAAACCAGCTTTAGCAAGAGGAGAATTACAATGTATTGGTGCATCTACTTTAGATGAATATCAGACAGTATATTGAAAAAGATGGTGCTTTAGATAGAAGATTTCAAAAAGTATTGATTGAGCCACCAAGTGTTGAAGAAACTATTCAAATATTAAACAACATTAAAAGCAAATACGAAGATTATCACAATGTAATCATATGATCGATGAAGCTATTGAATGCTTGTGTAAAATTAAGTGATAGATATATTACTGATCGTTTTTTGCCAGATAAAGCAATTGATGTTTTAGATGAAGTTGGTGCAAGAGTGCATTTAAAAAATATTAATGTTCCTGAAAATATTATTGAACTTGAAAAGAAAATTGAAGATATAAAAGTAGAAAAAAATAAAGTTGTAAAAAGTCAACAATATGAAGAAGCTGCAGCATTTAAGAGATACAGAAAAGAACGTCTGCAGGAAGAATTAGAAAAAGCAAAAATAGATTGGGAAGAAGAAAGTAAAACATAAACGTTATCCTGTAACTGAAGAAGATATTGCTGAAGTAGTAGCATGATGACAGGAATTCCTGTTAAAACGAATGGTACAAAGCTGAAAGCTGAGAAGCTTAGTGAATATGGCTGATGATATGAAGAAAATGAGTAATTGGTCAAGATGATGCAATTGCAAAAGTTACTAAAAGCCATTCAACGAAATAGAGTAGGATTAAAAGATCCTAAAAAACCAATTGGTACATTTATATTTCTTAGGGCCAACAGGTGTTGGTAAAACAGAATTAGCTAGAGCTCTTGGCCAGATATATGTTTGATACTGAAGATGCATTGATACGAATTGATATGAGTGAATACATGGAAAAATTCACTGTCTCTCAGATTAATAGGTGCACCTCCAGGATATGTTGGTTATGAAGAAGGTGGACAATTAACTGAAAAAGTTAGACGAAAACCATATTCTGTAATTCTTATTAGATGAAATTGAAAAAGCACATCCTGATGTTTATAATATTTTATTGCAAGTTTTGGATGATGGTCAATTAACTGATGGATTAGGTAGAAAAGTAGATTTTAAAAATACTATGATCATCATGACTTCTAATATTGGAGTTAGACAATTAAAAGATTTTGGTGATGGTGTTGGTTTTGCAACTGCAGCAAGAATGCAAAATCAAGATGAAAACAATAAAGCAGTTATTGAAAAAGCATTAAAGAAAACATTTTCACCTGAATTTTTAAATAGAATTGATGATGTGGTAATTTTTAATTCATTTAGCTAAAGACGAATATTTATCAAAATTATTGATATTATTATTGAAAAATGTATATGGAGCGATTGAATAATCTAGGATTTAGTATTAGAACTATCTGCAAGAAGCTAAAGATTTTATTGCTGAAAAAGGTTATGATCCTCAATTTGGTGCAAGACCATTACATAGAGCCATTCAGAAATATTTGGAAGATCCTTTAGCCGAAGAAATTTTAAATTCTACTATTAAGAATGGAGATGTTTTAGTTGCTTCATTAGACAAAGAAAATGAAAAAATAAAATTTGATATCAAAAGAAATGAAGAAGAATCAATTGACGCATAAATTCAAATTATAATAATTAAATGCCTTTCAGAAATGAGAGGCATTTTTCATTTATTCATCACCTACACAACTACATTCCCAATCTTTATCTAAATCTATACAAGTAATAACAGTTAATTCATTTGCACATGGTGCAACAACAATTCTTATATGCTGACCATCTTTACTATAGCCATCAACAGCATATCTTTTAGCACATTCAGATTTTTTTAAATCACTTTTTTTATAATTTATTGTACCTGTATTTAACACTTGTTTTACTTCAGGTTCAGTAATCGTTCTGCAATCCATTCTACATTTTGCATGTTTCGAATAATTTATTTGAGATGGATTTCTATTCAAGTCCTCTTGAATTTTTAGTTTCAGTTTTTGTATCGTTACTTTTTTCAGTTCCACAATTTCTTAAAACTAAAGCTGCAATAGCTAAGATTATAATAAATAAGAATGGACGAAGTTTTTTAAAATTCATATATTGATGTTTAAACAATTCTAAATTTAGCTATTCTAATCATTTGCAATGCAACTGAAAGTATAATTAAACTAAAACCCAAATAAAAAGATTGTCCTAATTCATTTTGTTCTTTAAAAATAAAGAAAGCTAATATAATTCCGTAAACAGGCTCAAGGTTAACAGTTAAGCCTAAAGTAAAAGCAGACACTTTTTTCAAGGCTTGTAAACTTAAATCCATTGCAATAACAGTACAAATCCAACTTAATATGATTAACCAAAAAATATCTGAAAAATTAGGTACAATATTTTTTGTTGGAAAAAGATAAAGATAGAAAGGCATACAAATAGTTAGAAAAATAAATCCACCCAAAAGCTCATAGAACATGATGCTTTTTGAATTTGTTGTTACAATATTCTTTTTATTGTAAATAGAAAATATGGCACTAAAAATTGCAGATAAAGTTCCAAGAATAATTCCAACTCTAAATTTATTGTCGAAATGAAAGATTAATGCAATTCCAAATACACCAATAATGCTTAATATAATTTCTATTAAACTTATTCTTCTTTTAATAATTATTGGTTCGAGTATTGCTGAAAAAAAAGCAATAGATGATAAACAAATTAATGAAATAGAAACATTAGCATATTTAATGCTTCCATAAAAAAACAGCCAGTGCAAGGCAATGATTATACCTATCTTAAAGAGTTTATATTTTAAATCTCTTGTTATTTTTTGAAATGATTTTTGATAAGAAAAAACACAAAAAAGAATAATGAGAGTAATCAGTATTCTATACCAAACTAAAAGTCCCTCATTTAAAGTAATTAACCTGCCTAAAACACCAGTAAAGCCCCATAAAAAAACTGCTATGTGAAGTTTAATTAAAGCTGATTTCATTTAAATATTGCTTTAATTAAGTTGAGGAATGGTTTCTGATTTTACTCTTCTTCTATAATTTTTAAATAAGCTTTGCCATTGAATTTTCAATACACCTAAAACACCTTCTTTTAAAATGCCTTTATTCATTTTACTGACTCCAACTTTTCTATCAATGAAAGTAATAGGAACTTCAACAATTTTAAAACCTAATTTCCAAGCTGCAAATTTCATTTCTATTTGAAAAGCATATCCCACAAACAAAATCTTGTCTAGATTAATGGTTTCTAAAACTTTTCTTTTATAACACATAAATCCAGCTGTAGGGTCATTTACAGGCATCCAAGTTATTATTCTTGTATAAAGAGAACCACCACGAGAGTAAAGTCTTCTATCCCAAGGCCAATTTTCAGTTTTTCCCCCTGGAACGTATCTGCTTCCAACAGCAACATCACCACAATTATCCTTGCAAGCCAAATACAATCGTTCTAAATCTTTTGGATTATGCGAAAAATCGGCATCCATTTCAAAAATGTATTGATAGCCATTTTTTAAACACCATTTGAAGCCATGGATATATGCTGTTCCTAATCCAAGCTTTCCTTTTCTCTCTTCAATAAAAAGTTGATTGGGAAAACTCAACATGAGATCTTTTACAATTTTTGCAGTACCATCTGGCGATCCATCATCAATAACCAAAACATGATAATTGAGGTTTAAATTCATGACTGCCTCTATAATAGATTGTATATTATCCTTTTCGTTATAGGTTGGTATAATGACAATTTTTTCCATGTTGAATGGTAAAAATATAGAGAAAAAAAAATAATAAGTAAAAGAAAATTATAAATTATAGACTCCAATATAATCTTGACTGAATTTTATTTCTATAAATTCCTTTTAAGTCAATGATTAATGCTGAAGGTTTTGTAATTGAGTTAAAATAATTCTCATCAAAATTTAGATAATCTTTATGAGCTACAGCAACAATTACAACATCATAGTTTTTAGTATTTTCAGTAATTAGATGATATCCATATTCTTCATGTAATTCTTCACTACTTGCATGCGGATCTACAATCTCAACATTTATATAATGGCTTTTAATATGCTCTATAATATTAGCAACTTTAGAATTTCTTATATCAGAAACATCTTCTTTAAAAGTTGTTCCCATTACTAAAACTTTAGCTTCTTTAACTTTTTCAGTTGTAGCAATTATATGTTGCACTAGCTTTTTCACCAACATATCTACCCATACTGTCGTTTATTAATCGAGCAGTATTGATAAGTTTGGAAGTATATCCTAAATCTGATGCTTTATAAGTTAAATAGTATGGATCAACTCCAATGCAATGTCCACCTACCAATCCTGGAGAGAATTTTAAGAAATTCCATTTAGTACCAGCAGCTTCTAGAACTTCATAAGTATTAATACCCACTCTATCAAAAATTTGTGACAATTCATTCATTAAAGCAATATTCATATCACGTTGAGTATTCTCAATAATTTTTGAAGCTTCAGCAACTTTAATTGAAGTTGCTTTATGTACACCAGCTTCAACAACTAATGAATAAACATCAGCTATTACTTGTAAAGATTCTTCATCACAACCAGAAACTACTTTAATTACATTATGTAAAGTATGTTGTTTATCTCCTGGATTAATTCTTTCAGGGGAGTACCCTAATTTAAAATCGATACCCATTTTTAATCCACTAATGGCTTCTATTACAGGTAAACAATCGTCTTCAGTACAACCAGGATAAACAGTTGATTCAAACACCACATAATCTCCTTTCTTCAATACTTTACCAACAGTTTCAGAGGCTTTTTTAACAGCAGTTAAATCAGGAACATTATTAGCATAAACTGGAGTTGGAACAGCAACAATAAAAAATGAAGCTTCTTTTAAAACTTCTAAGTTGATTTGTAAACGTAATATCACATCCTTCAAAATCTTCAGCAGTTAACTCTTTACTAGGATCAATATTATTTTGCATGAGTTTAACACGATCTTCATTAATGTCAAAACCAATGACAGCAGTCTTTTTGGCTAATGCTAATGCAACTGGAAGTCCAACATAACCTAATCCAATAACTCCTACTTTTTTTTCTTTATTAATTAATTTGTTCATAACATTTATTAAAATTCTTTTGGTTGTTTATGCCATTCTTCTTGAGGCAAGATTTTTGAAATAATCGTAATGTAATTTTTAATCCTTCAGCTCGTTCAACATTTGGTTCCCAATTTAAAATTTCTTTTGCTTTAGTAATATCTGGTTGTCTTTGTTTTGGATCATCAACTGGTAAATGTTTGTAAACTAATTTTTAGATTTGTACCAGTTAATTTTAATATTTCTTCAGCAAAATCTTTTAAACTAATTTCATTTGGATTTCCAATGTTTACAGGAAGATCATAATCACTTAATAATAATCTATAAATGCCTTCTACTAAATCATCTACATAACAAAAACTGATCTGGTTTGAGAACCATCTCCAAAAACAGTTAAATCTTCTCCTCTTAAAGCTTGACCAATAAATGCAGGTAAAGCTCTACCATCATTCAATCGCATTCTTGGACCATAAGTATTAAAAATTCTAACAATTCTTGTTTCAACACTATGAAAAGTATGATAAGCCATGGTAATAGCTTCTTGAAATCGTTTTGCTTCATCATAAACACCTCTTGGTCCAATAGGATTTACATTTCCCCAATATTCTTCAGTTTGAGGATGAACTAATGGATCTCCATAAACTTCAGAAGTTGAAGCAACTAAAATTCTTGCATTTTTTGCTTTTGCTAAACCTAAACAATTATGTGTTCCTAATGAACCAACTTTTAAAGTTTGAATAGGAATTTTTAAATAATCTATTGGACTAGCTGGTGAAGCAAAATGTAAGATATAATCTAATTCTCCAGGAATATGAATAAATTTTGTAACATCATGATGATAAAATTCAAAATTTTCTAAAGGAAATAAGTGTTCAATATTTTTTAAATCACCTGTAATCAAATTATCCATTCCAATAACATGATACCCTTCTTTTATAAATCTATCACAAAGATGTGAACCTAAAAAACCTGCTGCTCCTGTTATTAATACTCTTTTCATAGCTAAAGTTATAATGTTGTTTTTCTTCCAATACTTACATAATGAAAACCTATTTGCTTTCATATCATCAAAATCAAATAAATTTCTACCATCAAAAATGGCTTTGTTTTTTAATGAAGTTGTAATAGTTTCAAAATTTGGTGTTCTAAATTCATTCCATTCTGTAGCAATAATTAATGCATCAGCATTCTCTAATGCTTCATATTGATTTTCTGAAAAATTTATTTTATCACCAATAATTTGTTTAACATTTTCCATTGCTTCAGGATCATAAGCACTAACTGTTGCACCATCTGCTAATAAATCATCAATAATATATAAAGCATGGAGCTTCTCTAATATCATCTGTATTAGGTTTAAATGCTAAACCCCAAATGCAAAATGTTTTACCTTTTAAATCATTATTAAAGTATTCTTTAATTTTTGGCAATTAAATGTAATTTTTGACTTTCATTAACATCTTCAACAGCATTCAAAATTTTAAAATCGTAATTGACTTTTCATCAGAACTTTTACTAAAGCTTGTACATCTTTTGGAAAACAACTTCCACCATAACCAATACCAGGAAATAAAAATCTTTTGCCAATTCTTTCATCACTTCCTATTCCTATTCGAACCATATCAACATCAGCACCAATTTTTTCACAGAGTTGTGCAATTTCATTCATGAAAGAAATTTTTGTTGCTAGAAAAGAATTTGCTGCATATTTAGTTAATTCAGCACGATTTTTCATCCATAAAAATAATTGGATTTCCTTGACGTAACAAATGGTGCATATAAATCTTCCATTACTTTCTGTGCTTTTTCAGAAGTTAGTTCCAATAACTACTCTATCTGGTTTCATGAAATCATCAACAGCAACACCTTCTCTTAAAAATTCAGGATTAGAAACTACATCAAATTCAACCAGTTGCAATGTATTTTTGAAGCAGCAATAATGGCTGCTCTTACTTTTTCAGCAGTACCAACAGGAACAGTACTTTTATCAACAATTACTTTGTAATCATCTTTTTTAAGCAAAGTGCCTAGATCTCTGCAACACCTAAAACATATTTTAAATCTGCATGACCATCTTCACCTGGAGGAGTAGGTAATGCTAAAAAAATAATTTGAGCATCTTCAATTCCTTCTTTTAAATTAGTTGTAAAATGTAATCTTCCTTCTTTAATATTTCTTTCAAATATTTCTTCTAATCCTGGTTCGTAAATGGTAATTTCTCCATTCTTAATTTTTTTACTTTGTTTACATCAATATCTACACAAATAACATTATTTCCTGTTTCTGCAAAACATGTTCCTGATACTAAACCAACATAACCAGTACCTACAACTGCTATTTTCATTTTATTTTATTATTATTATGATTGTCAAAAACTTAAAGTGTGCAAATTTATAAATTTGCTTCTTAATTAAAGAATTGTAAATGATTTAATTTAATTGTTTTTTAAACTATCTGGCCAATTCGAAATCTGTGTCTTTAATTGTTTTACCAAATGTTTATCGCTAATAAATTGCCAATTTAATGTTTGCTGTGTTGTAGTATTATCTTTATCAAAATGAAAAAACAATACACTTTTTACTAACGGATATTTTTGTGGCAAACTTTTAAAGGCATCAATAAACCATTTACTTCTACTACCTCCAACTTCCAAAGAACCAAATTCAGATAGAATTATTGGCTTATTGAAACCTGCTATTTGTTGGTAACAGTTATTAAATACATCATCAAATGTCCACCATTTACTCCAAGTTGCTGCAGTGCCATAATTCAAAGTTCCTATAGCAATAAAATCTACAACATCATCTCCAGGATAATATTCTTTAAAATAATTATAAGCAGGATGAGGTCCCCAAGCAAAAGCAACATTTGTAACATTGTTTGTTTTGAAGACTTGATGGATGTGTTTATATGCAGCAATAAATTCTAATGCAGTATTGTTTTGTGGTCCCCAAGGATAACGATATGGGTCATTCATTTCATGAGCCCATCTTACTATAATAGTACTGTTAATTTTTTTTGCAGCTAATGCCCATTTTTTAATATAAGTGTCATAAACACCATTTGCAATATCTGTTAATCCAGATTTTTCTCTTGTTTCAATTGGTTTTAGATGTTGGATTTTTTTCAATATCAAATGCAGTCAACCAAGGTTCCCAAGTAATTACTGGTATAGAACCTAACTCTACTATACTTTCTACTTTTTTTGTTGGAAATTGTTGATCATTATTGCTGCCCCAAGCTGTATAAATATGAATAAGTGGAAGTTTAGTTTGTAAAGTGTCTTCTAAATCTATGATAGGCTGAAAATTGCTTACAGCATTGTTGTCAAAAGCACCCAATAATATTGTTTTTGAATGAAGTAACTTTTGTTTATTTGTACGAAATGGTTGCAACCATTTCATTTTTTCTTTTCTAGTTTCTTGTCTTTGTTCTAATATAATATTTTGTTCAACTTTTGAAACTGCATCGCTTGCTTTTATTAATATGTTTTCAACTGGCCCTTTAGTTGTATTACTAGCAAGTGTTAATGCCCACACTATTCCAATGCTTATTACAAATGCAGCAGAAACATAAAAAAATCTTTTTGTTTTATTACTATTCATTAACAATTATTTAGTTTGTTTATATCAACCTTATCCCATGGGTCATCATTAAATTTCATTTTTTCTATAGCTGCATAAATACCACCAACACTCATTAGAAAAGAAATTAATGCAAAGCCCAACATGGCCCAAGTAATTTCTCTTGTTGCTAAAATATTAGTTTCTGACATATAAAATCTTCTATAAAAGAAGAGAAAAAATACAGTGCCAATAAATAATAATATGTGTGCAACTAAAGGTCTTGCAAAAGGTGTAAAATAACCTTTTACTGCTCTTTTAGCAGTTGGAATATAAGGAATATCTGCGTCAACAATGCTTAATAAAAATCCTAAGAAAAAAACTGGCCAACTTGCATATTTTAAAATCATTCCACGCCAATGTAGTCCAGTTTCAGATGCTTTATGACTCATCCAATTTTGAACGTATAAATAAATTAAAATTGCAATTACAACAATGGGAAGACCATTTGCTAAAAATTCTGCAAAATCCATTTGTGCAGGATTCATTTTAGTAAGAAAAAAGATAAATGGAAGTAATGTAAAAAAGAATGAAGTTGCACCAACGAGATAATATGTTCCAATTGTGATGTAAGATAATTTTTGCCAACCAGTTAAATGCTTAAAAAGTTTTGGAATCTCTTCAAAAGTTACTTCAAAAACTCCTCTACTCCATTTTAATTGTTGTTTGCAAAAAGAGCCAAAATCTTCAGGTACTAAACCTCGACTAACAACAACTGGATTGTAAATAGATTTCCAACCTTTGGCGTGTAATCTTATTGATGTAATTAAATCTTCTGCTAATCCAATGCCATGTCCATTTATACTTTCTAAAGCAGTTCTTCTAAATGTGCAATTAGAGCCAATTACAACAGCACTACCAATACCAAATAAACCCATTTGAGTTGGTCCATAAAAAGTATAAGTTTGTTCTGCTGCACCTCTTGCAGTAAATGAACGATATTGATTATAATAGGCTTGAGCTACTTGAACAAAACCTATTTCTGGATTATTAAAATAACCCAAAGTATGATCAAAAAAGTTTGGAAATGGAATATGGTCAGGGTCTAAAACCAAAATAATTTCTTCTGTTGTAAGTTTTAAAGCAGCATTTATTTTTCCAGCTTTTGCACCAGGAATTCCAATTAGTTCAAGCCAAATGCACCATACTTTTCAGCACAAGCTTTAAATGCTGGGTCTTTAGTATCATCTAATAAATAAGTTGTGTGTGGATATTCTATATTGGCACAAGCTGCTAATGTTTTTTCAAACATTTCTAATGGTTCGCCTGGACTACTTGTTGTAAAAATGGCAACACTTAATCCTTTTGGAGCTTTGATGTGATTTGGTTTTTTAATCTTTAAATAGTTCGTCCAAATAAGAATTAATCTTGAAATACTATACCAAAAAAAAACACTTAACAAAATATACATCCACCAAACTCCAATATGATTTTCTCTAAACCACCAATCTCCAAATTTTATAATACTTATAAATCCAGCAAACACAAGAGCTAACAAAATTATTTTATTAAAAGTTGTTACATCTTTTGCTTCAGAAAATCTGAAAAGCGAATTGAATTTTTTTGTTCCTGGTTTCAAAAAATTATTTAATAATGATGTTTGAAGTAAGATTAAAGAAATTGGCTGAATAAAAATTATTCAATATGTATGTATAATTAAAACCAATATTCACTCGATCTGAAAGTTTATACCCAAATTCTGTATGAGCTTCTATTGGAGAAAAATTTTGAGTATAATAATCTTTTGAAACTCCTGATGTAGTATTAAAAAAATATGGATTTTCGAGTTGGGCATAAATAGGAACACTAATATTAGCTTTTAACCAGAAACTTTTATTCTCATTAATACTTACAGTTGCAAGTGCATTATGAATGTATTGATTTTTTGGGGTAAAATAGGGGTAATAAATTCCAACAATATCGGTATTAATTGGAGCAATATTTTTATTGGTATATGTATTACTTTCTGCATTATTACTACTAAATGAGTAACCTATTTTTACTTTAATATTTCCTTTTAGTAAACTTGGGGTTAACACCCAAGCACTCATATTTGTAATTTTATTTTTATCAGGAAATTGCATGATTTCATACATTAATTTACCACTAAAATTTTTGATATTTTCAATGTTGATTATTGCAAGGTTTGATGAACTTAACAATAGATTTCTTGTACTTGCAATAGTGTATAAATAAGGTTGTTTGTTAGATTCTATCTCAACAGAAACTCCTTTTGTAATTTTATAATTCAAATTTAATTTATAAATAAGATCACTGGTGTTTGCAATATTTGCAATGCCAATATTTGCATTTATTTTTAATTTATTAAAGATGAAACTATTACCTATCAATGCTTTTAAAAAACTATTCGAAGTATCAGAAGCATTGTTGTTTAAATAATTCATCTCTATGCTAGGATGAAAAATATTATTTATTTTTTTTGATAAGCTTAAACTGGTTGACAATTGATTCAGTGGTTGGTTATCAGTTGAATAACCAATGTTTATTGCAGCTTTTAGAGAACTAGCCAAGTTGAATTCATAAATAAATGCTTTATACTCTTCTACATCGTTTTCTTTTCCAATGAATGTATTAATTATCTCTTTAGCTGCATTATAATCCCCTTGCCAATAATAAGTTTTTGCTAAGTAGAATTTTGCTTGTGAAAATTGTTGTAAGGGAGTTAGAATTTCAATGGCTTTTTCAAACTGAGAAGTATTCATTAGAAAACCACCATAGTCAATCTGTAATTCATTATTTTTTGGTAAAAGCTTCAATGCTTTTTCATAATAATCCTCAGCAATACTAAACTCATAATTTAAGAATGCTAATCTAGCTGCTAACCAAATTGTAGTTCCTAATGATTTGTCATTACTATTTTGCTTTCCTAAATAAGTATGTAAAGTTTGAAATGCACCTTTATAATCACCTTTTTGGTTCAAGCTCTTAGCAGTATCAATGGCAGTATATTTTACTTGGGCATTTGAATTTATTGATAAGCCTATTAAAAAAATTAGAAAAATATGGTATGAGAGGGAAAGACTTTTTTTTTTGTAATGCAACATTGAGTGGTGGTTATTAGAAAACGTTTTTAAAGACTAATTTTTTTACTAAAGGTTTAATTAAAGAAGAGGATATTATGAACTAATTTAAAGTTTGGAATATTACTTATTGATAAAATTTAAAACTTCAGTAACGATATATTCTAATTGATCGTTTTCGAATTCTGTGTGAACTGGAAGTGAAATAACTTTTGATGTTAAATCGTCTGTTATTTCAAGATTTACTTTTTCCAAATCTTAGTTGGTCAAACATTTTTTGTTTATGACCAGGAACAGGATAGTAAATCATAGAAGGAATTTTTTTATCTGCAAGATATTTTTGTAAAGCATCTCTATCAACCCCTGTTAATTGTAAAGTGTATTGATGATACACATGATCTGAGTAATCAGCAACAAAAGGAATTGTAATTTTTGGATGATTTGCAAATGTTTTATTATAAAAAGTAGCAACACTTTTTCGAGCATTATTGTACTCATCTAAATGAGCCAGTTTAATGTTTAGAATTGCTGCTTGTATGCTATCTAATCTACTATTACAACCCACTATCTCATGATAATAACGAGTTTGCTGACCATGATTTGCAGCCATTTTTAAAGTAACAGCTAAAGCATCATCATTAGTAAAAATGGCTCCACCATCTCCATAAGCACCTAAATTTTTACTAGGATAAAATGAAGTACATCCAATATGACCAATTGAGCCCGTTTTCTTTTTTGTACCATCACTAAAAGTATAAGTACAACCAATAGCTTGAGCATTATCTTCTATTACAAATAAATTATGCTCTTTAGCAATTTGCATAATTTCTTCCATTGGTGCAGCATGACCATATAAATGAACAGGAACAATAGCTTTTGTTTTTGGGGTGATGAGTTTTTTTACAGATTCTGGATCTATACAAAATGTTTTAGGGTCAACCTCAGCAAAAACTGGTTTCAATTTTAACAATGCAACAACTTCTGTGGTTGCAATGTAAGTAAAAGATGGAGTGATGACTTCGTCTCCAGGTTGTAAACCCAATGCCATCATTGCAATTTGTAAAGCATCAGTTCCATTTGCACATGGAATAGTATGCTTACTTCCTACATAATTATTTAAATGTTGTGTGAAATCTGTAACAGCTTTTCCATTAATATATGCAGCAGAATCTAAAACTTCCATAATAGCTGCATCAACTTGAGATTTTATTTTTAGATACTGTGACTTAGTATCCACCATTTGTATTGGCTTCATAGAAATACTTTTAAGGTGTGCAAATTTAAGTGAAACCAATCTTTAACCTAAAAAAATATAACGTATCAATCAACTAATCATAAAGTGTTGATATGATGTATTGTTATATTTTAGCACAAATTATTTATATGAAAAATGTTCTTATTGTTTTTTTCATTTTTATTTCAGCTTTTCAATCAAATGCACAAGTAATAGTTCAGAGAGATATTTCAATTGAGAAAATGGTATCCCAAGTTTCTTCAGATTCATTGAAATCATATATTGAAAGCATGGTGTCTTTTAGTACAAGGCATACCATGAGTTTGCAAAATGATACAAAAAGAGGTATTGGAGCTTCAAGAAATTGGGTCTTAAATAAGTTTAATGAATTTGCAGCTCAATCTAAGGGAAGATTATCAGCATTTATCGATACTATCACTTTGCCAAAGGATAATAGAAGAATTAGTGAACCCACTTTATTAGGAAATGTTATTGCTACTTTAAAAGGAACTGATACTGCTGATAAAAGAGTTTTTATTATTAGTGGACATTTAGATAGTAGAAGAAGTAATGAAATGGATAAAGTAGGAGATGCTCCTGGTGCCAATGATGATGCAAGTGGGGTTGCTGCTGTTTTAGAATGTGCCAGAATTTTAAGTCAATCATCTTTTTCTGCTTCAATTGTTTTTGTAGCAATGAGTGGTGAAGAGCAAGGCTTATTAGGTGCCAACTTTATGGCAGATAAAGCAAAAAAAGAAAGTTGGCAAATAGAAGGCATGTTGAATAATGATATTATGGGCAGTAATAATAGCAATGAAACCAATAATATTAATAACAATAAAGTGAGGGTTTTTAGTGAAGGCATTTCAGTTTTGGATACTGGAAGAAATGCAACATTATTAAGAAACTTAGGATTAGAGAATGATGGAAAAAGCCGACAACTTGCTCGTTATGTTAAAGAAATTGGAGAAAGATATGTAGATAATTTAGAAGTAGTAATGGTGTATAGAAATGATCGTTTTTTGCGTGGAGGAGATCATACACCTTTTGTACAGCGTGGTTTTCCTGCTGTTAGGGTTACTGAAATGAATGAAAATTATAATCGTCAACATCAAGATGTGAGAGTAGAAAATGGCATTCAATATGGCGATTTAATTGAGTTCATAGATTTTGAATATTTGAGAAAAAATACTGCAATGAATTTGTGCAATTTAGCCAACCTAGCAAAAGCTCCATCAATACCTTTAGATGTTAGAGTTGATACTAGAAAATTAACTAATTATACTAATTTGAAATGGAAAAGTCCTAAATCTGGAGATGCTATTGGATTCTTTGTTTTAATGAGAGAGACCACAAGCCCAGTTTGGCAAAAGAAAATTTTTACGAATGACACAAAAATGGATTTACCTTATTCAAAAGATAATTATTTTTTTGGAGTACAATCTGTTGGAATAGATGGAAATGAAAGTTTACCCATAATTCCATTGCCAATAGGCCGATAAATTATTCAATTACAAAGTTGTTAAGAGCTGGATTCCAATCATAATCTTTAAACTTAATAGCATAGCCATCAACATTCTTATTTAGATATTGTTGTATGATTGCTCTTATTCCAGATTTTCCACCAAAATCGCCCAAAAACCAACTCATGATTTTTGTTATGTTAACTTTCTTTTCTTCTTCATTTATTTGAACATCATTTTCTAAGAAAGATGTTGCAGCTTGATCTAATTGTTTATTGATTTTTTCATAAGAATAAAAAGCAATAGGAGGACAACTTTTTGCACCACAATTCATCGCAAAATGAATTCTAAAATCAATTTCTTGTACAGCTAATTGTTTAATAATTTTCTTTGCAAAAAATTGAGGCAAATAACCCATACTGTATTTCCATCTATACTTTCTTAAAATGCCATGTTCAATATCATCTAAGCTGAATTTTTGATTTGCTATTACGATAATTTTTGAAGTAAAAATGGTTGATTTATTTAATTTTTCTCTTGTTGCAAGAATCTGGTAATAAGCATTATAAATATTAATCCAAAATGTTTTTTTAGCATCATCATTTGGCAATCCTTTTTTCAAGATTTCAATATTCAAACTTTTTAATTCCTCTTCTAAAACTAAAGATGAATTACCAAGTTTTATTGCATATAAAATTTGTTCAGACTTTTTAATAAGCTCAATATTAGGAGGCATAAGAGAGATGTTTTTTTGAACTGGAATTGCTGAAATAAAACCAATGAGCAAGTAAAAAATAAAAAGGAATAATGAATATTTAATAAAGGTCATGAATAGTTTATTTCTTGATTTGTTATTTAAATTGTTGAAGAAGATACAACATAGATTTAGAAGAAACAAAACCTGAAGTTTTATAAACAATTTCTCTATTTAAATTTAGTATTATTATTGTTGGATAACTGATTTCTTCATTTATAGAAGCAAGTTCATTTGCTAATTCGTGTACTCCAGTTTTTATACCATTAGGGATGTATTTGTAAATTGAACTATTAAATAAAATATCCTTCTTTTCCTCAGCATTAAACTCAATAAAATAATAATTTTCGTTCAATAAATCAATTACTTCTTTGTGCTTCAATGTGCTTTGTTTCATAGCAGCACAGTATTTACACCAGTCGGTATGTATGAATATTAAGGTAGGCTTATATTCATTTTGTAAAACACTATCTAATTGTGTAAACTCAATTGTTTTAGGTTGTGCATGAGAAGAAGTGTAAAAGCAATTAAGCAAAAAAATAATTAAGCAAACTTTAAATATCTTCATTTATTTAATTGTAAATCTTATCCCTAAAAATCCTCTTATACCTTGATTTGGGGCATATACATAACTTGGATCAAAAGTTAATGCATAAGGATTTTCAGCAGTTGCTACTACTTTTCCATCAGCACCAAAAACAACATTTTTATCAAAAGGGTCATGAGTACGAGCAATAATAAATGGATTATTTTGATTAGGCGTAAAGTTTAATAAATTTTTTATTCCTCCATAAATTTCAAATTTTTTAATTCCAGAAAAAGTAAACTGAATATTTTGTAAACTCCATGTTGGTGAGAAAGCTTGTCGTGGATCTAAATCACTTAATAATGGTAATCTCATTGGTCCATAAATATTTCCAGTGTAATCAATATTCAGATTTGCTTTCTTCAATTTATAGGAGATTGACCAAACGCCAGCAAACTTTTCTGTCAATATTTGTTGCTGTGTGATGTTATCATTGGTTGTAGTCACATCCATAAAAGTAGCACCAGTTATCACTTTTAAGCCATTAGAAAAACTACAATCAATATTTGCTGTAATGCCTTTACTAACTGCATGTCCATTTAGATTATCAAAAATAATTTTGTTGGGGTCAGTTTCATAATCTCCAACAATTCTATTATTAAAATAAGTGAACCAAGTAGATAATTCTATGTTTATTATACTTCCATCATTACTGAAAATCTTCTTAAGATAGTTAAGATTAATATTGTAAGAACGTTCTGGTTTAAGTTCATTTTTAACTTCAACAACTCTTGCACCTGTTAATGCAGCGTGTTCTTCAGTAAATAAATTCACTACTCTAAAACCTGTGCCAGCATTTAGTCTTATAATATTAGTGCTATTTGCTTTCCATTTTAAAGCTAATCTTGGTGTTAAAATATTGCCATGATCAGAATTGTTATCTAATCTTATACCTAAAAGCAAATTTATTTTTTCATTAAAATTTATTTCATCTTGTAGAAAAAAGCCAGGCATCCAAATATTTGTCGGGCTATTTTCTTTTGAAACGTTATTAAATGTTGTAACAGTATTATCATCATAAAAAGTATTTCTTAGAGCAACTCCAGCTAATAAATCATGTTTCTTAAGCGACTTATCCCATGTGAGTTGAGTGAAGAAAATATTTTGTTTGGCATCAAAAACAGTCGTGCCATATCTGCTATCTTGTAAATGATTGGTATAACTAAATGATAGAAACATTTTTTCTGAAGTTGGTAATTGATAGCTACCAATTATTTCCCATCTATTCGTAAAAACACTTTCTGCATAAATACTATCGCCACCTCTGAAACTGTTATTCCATCTGGTTTCTCCACCCCATCTATCTTCATTTAAATATCTCATTGCAAATGATAATAATTTATTCTTTCGTCGTAAAAAATTCACTTTCTGAAAAATTGAAACCCTATTTTGTAAAGTAACATCAGTGAAATTGTCATTATTCTGGTCAACTATATTATTAAATTTAAAAATATTAATTCCACTTAAAAGTGTAATATTTTTATTCAATTGAATACTAAAACCTAGATCTGCATTTAATTCATTCCAAGTTGTATTCATTAGATCTGCTGAAAACTTTGGAGCATTTGAAGGTTTTTTGGTGATGATATTGATTAATCCACCAACTGCTTCACTGCCATATAAAGATGATGCTGGACCTTTAACAATTTCAACTCTTTCCACTAAACTATTTGGAATTCCTGATAAACCATAAACTGTAGAAAGGCTACTTAAAATGGGCATTCCATCAATGAGAACCATTGTATAAGGTCCTTCTAGTCCATTAATATGAATATCTCCTGTGTTACATATATTACAATTTAATTGAGGTCTTACGCCATTTACATTTTGTAATGCTTCGAAAATGTTTGGAGTTGGATTTTTTTTGAAATAAGATGGACTATATACTTCTACAGGAACTGGACTTTCTAATCTGTTTACAGCTTTCATCGTTCCTGTAATCACAAAATCATCTAATTGAGAGTATGATTTTTTTAATTCAAATACTAAAGTTGATTTACTGAATTTAGTTACTATAATTGTTTTTGTTTCAGTCTCAAAACCAATTGCAGAACATTTTATTTTATGTGAACCATAAGATAAGTAGGGAATAATAAAACTTCCTAAGCTATCAGTTTTAGTTACAATATTTTTTGCAGGAATTGTAATTGTTGCATTTTGAATTAATTCTTTATTGTGCATGACTGCACCAATTATTGTATTGGTTTGAGCCATTACTTGGAATACCAGCAAGCTAAAAATCGGCAATAGAAATCGTTTAATCATAGTAAAGTACGAGATACAAAAATATAAAAGTTAGACAAACCTAACAAAATATGTTTGAATATTCAATTATATTTGCAAAATGCTATCTTTTACAGAAGAAAATTATTTAAAAGCTTTAATGCAGATTACTTTAGGCGACATTGAAAAAGTAAATGTTGGAACTAATGAATTGGCTGCTCATTTAGCTGTGAAACCAGCTACAGCAAATGATATGCTCAAAAAACTTAAAGATAAAAAGTTAGTCGATTATAAAAAATATGGCAAAATAAGTTTAACCACAAAAGGGAAAACATCAGCTATTGAAACAATAAGAAGGCATAGGCTTTGGGAAACATTTCTATTTGAAAAACTAGAATTCACTTGGGATGAAGTGCATGAAGTTGCAGAACAACTAGAACATATTCAATCTACAAAATTGATTGATAAATTAGATAAGTATTTGAATTTCCCTCAATTTGATCCTCATGGAGATATTATTCCAGATGCTAATGGAAATTTTAGAATACAATTTAAATATACTTTGGCTGATATTGTAGCTGGGAAGAAATGTATCATGATGGCTGTTAAAGAAAACAGTAAAAGTTTTTTGCAATATGTCGAAAAATTACAATTATCTATTCATTCAATTATTAAAGTAATTTCTGTTGAAGAGTTTGATGGATTAATTGAAATTGAAGTGAATAAAAAGAAATTTTCAGTTAGTAAACAATTTGCAGAAAATATCTATGTAGTTTGTGAGAAATGTATTGTAGGCAAAACATGTCCTAATAAGACCTGCAATTTTGTTTAATTTTTAGTACTAATTCCAATTCTTGATTTAAAAAAAATTTTATCCTTAATCCCCTTAAGAATAAAGTCTGCAATATCTCCTGAATTCACATTTTCTAGATTTTGATTTGGTAAATAATTTTCTTTAATATCATAATCTAAAGAAGAATCTGCATCAATAATTTTTGAAGGGCAAACCAAAGTCCAATCTAATTCTGTTGATTTCAAATGTTCATAAGCAGCTAAATGCTCAAAAGATTCTTCCTTTAATTCTGAAGGAAAATCATCCAAATCAATCACTAATTTATTTTCATCAAAACTCAAAATTCCAACTCCACTAACAGCTACAATTCTTTTTACATGAGCTTTTTGCATAGCTTCTACTATATTTTTCATACCTAAACTTCTAGATTTATTTGTACTATTCATACTTCCTCCTAAGCATGAAATAATTGCATCACTATTTTTAACAGCCTCTAGAACTTCATCTTTATCAAAAACATATCCTTTTATTGCTTCAAAATTTTCATTTCTTAAGTCTGCATCAATTAAATTTTCAATATTTCTGTCAAATGCTTTAACAATAAAATTATTAGCCAATGCTAAAGCAATTACTTTTTTTCCAACTATTGTGTTTGCACCAAATATTGTAATTTTCATGTTGAATTTATTTAAACAAAAAAGGTTCGAGAAATCTCGAACCTTGAAGTTAAGTTAAAAATGTTTTTAATTTTCTACGACTATTGATTGTGAAGCAACCCTTGCAGATTTTTTATCTAATACAATTAATTGATACATGCCAGCACTTAAATTAGATAAATTAATTCTAGTGTTTAAAGTGTTATTAGTTGTTGTAATTACTGTCCGATGAACTTTGATGCCTAGAAGATTATATACTTCAATTGAATAATCTCCTGGATTTTCTGTTGATAGTTGAATATTAGCAAATTCTTTAATAGGATTTGGGTTTATACTAAAAATAAATTTGTCATTTCTCTTTAAAACAATTGTATTCGAGTATTCTTTTTCACCTGTATTCGATACTAATTGAAGTCTATAAAAATTGGCTCCAATGTTTGGTTTATAATCGTTAAAACTATTCGATGGTTTCAAAATTTCATCTCCACTTACTTCACCAATATTTTCAAATCGAATTCCATCAGAACTTTTTTCAATTATTATTTTTTGAGTTCCAGGTGTAATTTCAGCAGTCCAGAATAATTGGTTTCTATTATTGAATACCTCACCTCTAAAAGAAGTTAATTTAATTGGTAAAGCTGTTCCATTTAATGTAAGGGTGAAAATAGTTTTTGTATTTGAAATGCCATCTGCAATTAATAAATAATTAGTATTAGCTTCTAATCCTGTGATATCAGTTAATACTCCATTTGATAGGAATGTTCTACATGCGACAGGAGATGGAAAACTTTGACCAGTTGGGCAAGAACTCACTTTGTATAATGCTAATTCAACTCCTTTTGGACTACATACATTTAAACCAAGTGGTGTTGTTGTATAACCACTAATAGTAATACCTAAGGTTCCTGAGGTTGAAGTTTTAAGAGCATAAAATTGTGTGTTAGTAACAGAAGTACCTAATCCTGTACATTGTAAATCTAAATAATGTGGGTCAGAAGAGACATTACTTGTTGCATGTACTAAATCAAAATTAATTGCAGTTCCAATATTGGTTGATGTTGTTGGAAAACTTGCTGGGCAATCATCATTTACAACTGGTGTGTATGACAATTGAGTCATTTCTCCAGGATATAAACAAGAACCATAAGAATTTGCTTGTGTAGTACATACATAAATTCCACCTCTATAACAAGATGCATCTGGAGAAGCTCTTTTTACACCATTACTTACAGCATAGTGCATTAATTTTCCAACATTAATATTGGGGTATCCTCCTTGAGTGCCATCATTAATATGACCAAGATTTAATGCATGACCTAATTCGTGTAACAAAACAGTTTCTAAATCTATTTGAGATGAACTTGGAACACAAGGTCCAGTTGTAAAATTTGCTGAACCAGACGAAACTCCTGTATTTCTTACAATAATATCAAAAGCCAATTTTTGTAATTCTTGTCCCGAACATCCATTAAAATATGAATAACAAACTGCTAAAACCCCAGAAGATAAAGGTGTAACTCCAGAGTTTGTATTATCATACATAATAATATTTTCAGTATTATTACCAACATTTTGACTTAAAGTAGTACCACCTTCAGGCCAATTCATTCCAACGCTTTCTCTCCAAGTTGTTAATGCTCTTTGAGCTGTGTACTTAGCATCTGATGCATCAAAATCTAAAGCACCACCAGCAGTATTATTGCTAAAATAAACTGTATAACCACCTGTACCATTTTGATTCATAAGATTAGCTTCTTTAGAAACTCCACTTACAGAAGAAGAAAGAATACTATAAAAAACATTTAATAAATCGCTTGATTGACCAGATAATCCAGTTGATTCTTTTACAGCAATGTAACCAGTAGCTGCTCTTGTAGGTACTTTTAGTTGAATTTGTGTATCCGTCCAAGAAATTACAGAATTATCTGCAGAACTAACACTCCAAGATGGAGAAATTCCACCTCCGTTTCCATCAGCAAATAATACAGCTGCAGAACCACCAGGTGTTCCAAATCCAGTACCATTTATGGTTAATACATTTGTTGTTGGGTCTAATGAAGCCCCAGCATTTACTGTAGCAGGACTAAATCCAGTTACAACAGGTGTTGCTTCAGTTGAATTTGAATTTACATTAAAACTTGCATCCTTAATGATTAAAGAATTGCCAGTTTTAATAATTAATTCTGAATATAAATTTCCAGTAATGTCATGATAAGTTACAAATGGAGCTAATGCTTTTGAGTTATTATAATTATAAACAAAACATCCTTGACTACTACTATATACATCCATTAAAAGCTCATTTGTGTTTGGAGATTTTAAATTAAGTACATTAGGATATAAAAAGAATACGCCAATATTTCCTTCTTGTAAACTTAATAAATCACTTGCTTCAACAGTAAAATCTCCTATTGTACCACCTTGTGTTAACACTTCTACATAATCAGCAGTCAATCCTCCTTTAAAAATTTTGTAAACCTTTATTTTGTTGGATGTAAAAATGAAAGTGTGATTGGCATTCCAGAAACTAGTTTGGCTCACAACTTTTCCTTCAACAATATTGGTTGAATTGACAATTTTTTCTTCAATACTTACTGGATAAAGTGCATTTGCAAAAACTTTATTTGAAAAAGATGTAATTGCTAATAAAAAACAAATCGTAAAAATTCTTTTCATGTGATTAATAAATTAAGGGATAAAATTAAACCAATTATTTTATTTATGGCATTATGATCTTTGATGCAGGAGCTTTAATTTCCATTAATTCTAATTCAAAAGTTAAATCTTTTCCAGCTAAAGGATGATTGGCATCTAATTTTACAAACTCTTCATTAGCACTTACTACAACTACTGGAAAATTTTGTCCACTTTGATCGCTCATTTGTAATTGCATTCCAGCTTCAGGTTGCATATCTTCAGGGAATTGACTTCTAGGAAAATCGATAATCATTTGTTCTTGAACAGGACCATAAGCTTCTGCAAAAGGAATATTAATTGTCTTAACATCACCTACTTTCATATTCATAACTCCGTCATCAAATCCAGGAATTACCATACCACTTCCAACTTCAAATTCTAAAGGTTCTCTTTGTTTTGATGAATCAAATATGCTTCCATCGTTTAAAGTTCCATGATAATGAACTTTAATTGTATCTCCATTTTTTACTACTTCCATATTTTTGTTTTTATAGTTGTTGGCAAAGAAAGGAAAACTTGTATTATGTTCGCAGAAACTAGTATTATTTAACTGTTACCTATAAGATTTATGACATTAATTCATCAATTCTTAGATATTTAAAATTATGCAGGCAAAATTTTTAAAGGATTTATTTATCAACCAAGATTATCCCTCAAACAATTTTTTTTTAATTGCTGGTCCATGTGTTGTTGAAGGTGAGGAAATTGTTTTTGAAATTGCTGAAAAAGTTTCAAAAATTTGTAAACAACTAGAAATACCTTACATATTTAAAGCATCTTACAAAAAAGCTAATAGAACCAGTTTAAATTCTTTTACTGGAATAGGAGATGAGTTAGGTTTAGAATTAATTAAAAAAACTGGGGAGAAATTTAATGTTCCAACAATTACTGATGTTCACACAGCAGAAGAATGTGCTATTGCTGCAAAATATGTAGATGTGTTGCAAATTCCTGCTTTCTTATGCAGACAAACAGATTTATTGATAGCTGCTGCAGCAACTGGCAAAATTGTTAATATTAAAAAAGGTCAATTTTTAAGTGGTCCATCAATGAAGTTTGCTGCCGATAAAGTAAATCATGCAGGCAATGAAAAAGTAATGTTAACTGAAAGAGGTACAACATTTGGATATCAAGATTTGGTGGTTGATTATAGAAATATTCCTTTGATGCAAGAAGCTGGATGTCCTGTTGTTATGGATGTTACACATAGTTTACAACAACCCAATCAAACTTCAGGAATTACAGGAGGAAACCCAGAACTTATTGCAACTATTGCAAAAGCTGCAATTGCAACAGGTGCTGAGGGGTTGTTTATAGAAACTCATCCAAATCCTGCAACTGCAAAAAGTGATGGTGCCAATATGTTGCAACTTAGATTTGTTAGAGGATTTATTACAAGCAATTAGTAAAAATTAGACAAGCAGTAATATAATATTATATACAATAAATTAAAATAATGAATTTACAATTAGAAAGACCCATTGCATTTATTGATTTAGAAACAACAGGCGTAAATATTGGTAATGATAGAATTGTTGAAATAGCAATTGTAAAAATTTCACCTGATGGTTCTAAACAAGTGAAAAGAAAATTGATTAATCCAACTATGCCAATCCCGCCATCATCTACAGAAATTCATGGTATTACTGATGATATGGTTAAAGATGCTCCAACATTTAAGCAAGTTGCTAATGAAGTAAAACAATTTATTGAACATTGTGATTTGGCTGGCTATAATAGCAATCGTTTCGATATTCCAATGTTGGTAGAAGAATTTTTAAGATGCGATTTAAATATTGATATTGAAAATAGAAAACTTCTTGATGTACAAAAAGTATATCATATGATGGAGCAAAGAACTTTAAGTGCAGCCTACAAATTCTATTGTAATAAAGAATTAACAGATGCCCATAGTGCAGAAGTTGATGCAACTGCTACTTATGAAGTTTTAGAATCTCAAATAGAAAAATATAAACAATTAGGCAACACGGTTGAGAGTATTGTAAAATTTACAGGAGAAGAAGAAATTGTAGATTTCTCAAGAAGATTTATTAAAGAAAATGGTATTGAAATATTCAATTTTGGAAAGCACAAAGGAAAACCTGTAACAAAAGTTTTGAAAGAAGAACCACAATATTATGATTGGATGATGAGAGGAGATTTTGCTCTACACACAAAACAAAAATTGACTGAAATTTTGAATAGAACTTTATTGAAGAAATAAGTGTTTATGCAAAAGCCACTCATTTTAGTTACAGGTAAAGATGGTCAGTTAGGATTTGAATTAAATCAGATTCGAAATGACTTCAACAATTCATTTGATTTTTTATTTGTTGGTAGACAAGAATTGGATTTATCAAAACCTGAAACAGTTTCTTCATTTATAAAAAATCATCAACCGAAATTTTTAATTAATTGTGCAGCATATACAGCTGTTGATAAAGCTGAAACTGAAGTAGAGCTTGCTTTTGAAATAAATTCAAGTTCACCTAGTGAAATGGCAAAAGCTTGTAAAGAAATCAATTGCCAACTAATACATATCAGTACAGATTATGTTTTTGATGGAGAAAAAAAGGCTCCTTATCAAACAGCAGATAAAACAAATCCTATAAATGTTTATGGAACTTCTAAAGCAAAAGGAGAGGAGTTAATTCTTGAGAATAATCCAAAAGCAATTATCATTCGTACATCTTGGGTGTATTCTTCTCATGGAAAAAACTTTGTAAAAACCATGATGAAATTAATGAGGGAAAAAGAAGAAATAAGTGTTGTAGAAGATCAAATTGGTAATCCAACAAATGCAGCAGATTTAGCTAAAGCAATTTTGCAAATAGTTACAAAGTTGAATGATAATAGTACTTTCAATCATTCATCAATTTATCACTATTCTAATACTGGAAATATTTCTTGGTTTCAATTCGCAAAAGAAATTCAAGGAATAATAAAAGTCTACTTGTATTGTTCATCCAATTCCTAGTTCAAATTTTCCAACACCAGCAAAGCGTTCATCATATTCTGTATTAGATTGTACTGATATTCAAAAAGACTTTGGTGTTGAAATAAAAAACTGGGAAGCTAGCCTAAAAAAGTTAATTGGTTTAATGATTTAAAAGTTTAAAAGTAAATTTGATAACAAATTAACAAATCAACCAATCAACAAATAAACTTAAATAGAATGCCTCACGAAGCCATTTCAGTTTTCGATATGTTTAAAATTGGTGTAGGACCCAGTAGTTCTCATACTTTAGGGCCTTGGCGTGCTGCAATGGAAGTTGTGAAAATCATCAAAGCAAAAACTAAGTTTGAAGAAGTTTCTACTATCAATGTTTTACTTTATGGGTCACTTGCTAAAACTGGTAGAGGTCATGGAACTGATGTTGCAGTTTTATTAGGGTTGTGTAATGAAGATCCTGTAACAATAGATGTAAATAGTATTGATGATAAAATTAATTACATATATACGAATCATCAATTGAATTTGGGAAATGAAGTTTATGTGCCTTTTAACCCACATATTAATATCCAGTTTTTAAGCACAGAAACTTTAGAGTTTCATCCAAATGGGATGAGCTTCTTAATAGAACTCAGTAATGGCAATAGTTTCAGTGAAACATTTTTTTCAATTGGAGGAGGATTTGTAGTGAAAGAAGGTGAAGAAACTGTTTTTAGTACACAAGTAGAATTACCATTTCCTATTAACACTTCAAAAGATTTAGTGCATTGGTGTATGAAAACAGGAATGTCTATCAGTGAAGTTGTGATGGAAAATGAAAATGCATGGAGAACTGAAAAAGAAACTATTGATGGTGTATTAAATATTTGGAAAACCATGCAGGAGTGCATTTACAGAGGTTGTCATTCAAGAGGAATTTTACCAGGAGGATTAAATGTAAAACGTAGAGCTGCAGATTTGAATAAAAAATTATTAAATGGTAAAACCTATAACAATTTTGAAGAATGGTTAGCTTGTATTAAAACTGGTGGTCATCAATTTAATTATATACTAGATTGGGTGAGTTGTTTTGCTTTGGCTGTGAATGAAGAGAATGCCAATTTTGGTAGAGTAGTTACTGCACCAACCAATGGAGCTGCAGGAGTTATTCCAGCTGTATTAATGTATTATAAATTGTTTTGTGATGTAGAGGATGAAATAATGATTGTTAAGTTCTTATTAATAGCATCAGAAGTTGGTAGTATTTTTAAAAAAGGAGCAACTATTTCTGCAGCAATGGGTGGTTGTCAAGCTGAAATTGGAGTAAGTCAGTGCAATGGCTGCAGCAGCATTAACTGAATGTTTAGGAGGCACACAAAAGCAAGCTTTAATGGCTGCAGAAATTGCTATGGAACATCATTTAGGATTAACCTGTGATCCAATAGCTGGGTTAGTTCAGATACCTTGTATTGAAAGAAATACTATGGGAGCAATAAAAGCTATAACTGCTTGTCAGCTTGCTTTACAAGGTACTCCAGATTTTGCAAAAGTAAGTTTAGATAAAGTAATTGAAACCATGTGGCAAACTGCTTTAGATATGAATACTAAATACAAAGAAACTGCAGATGGTGGTCTAGCTTTATCTGTTAATTTATCTGAATGTTAATTTAATGATGCTTTATTGAATTCAATGTTTGAATAATCTGTAATTACATTATACAATGTATCTCTTTCAATTGGTGTTCTTTTCACTTGTTTTATTAGAGTTAACTAACTCTTCTGTATTCATAGATGGATTTTGTTCTTCACTTCCAGCCATACTATAAATTTTTGTTGTATCATCAATGGTTCCATCAATGTCATTTACCCCAAAACTTAAAGAAAGTTGTGCATTATTTCTACCCAACATTGGCCAATATGCTTTAATGTGAGGGAAATTATCTAGGTACAATCTACTAATAGCATACACTTTCATATCCTCAATTACACTAGATTCAACAATATTACTCATACCATTATCTTTATTTCTAAACTTTAATGGAATAAAAGTATTAAAACCATTCAGTTTCATCTTGTAAGTTTCTTAATCGATCCATATGATCAATTTTGTGTTCGAATTTTTCAATATGACCAAATAACATTGTTGCATTACTATGCATACCTAGTTTGATGAGCAGTTTTATGAATGTTTAACCATCCATCAGCATCAACCTTATCTTCACAAATTTGAGTTCTAATTTCTGGATGAAAAATTTCTGCACCACCACCAGGTAATGAATCTAAGCCAGCTTCTTGAGATAAGTTTTAAACCTTCTTCTGTACTCACTTTGGCTTTTCTAAACATATAATCTAATTCAACTGCAGTAAAACCTTTGATATGTAATGAAGGACGATGAGCTTTTATTTTTTGTAGTAATTCTAAGAAGAATGGAAGATTTAATTTAGGATGAACACCACCAACAATATGCACTTCAGTAACAGGTTGATTATCGTATGACTTTACAATATCCATCATTTGTTCAATACTTAATTCCCAACCTTCTTCTCTATTTGCATATAAACGTGAGTAAGAACAAAAATTGCAACTAAACACACAAACATTGGTAGGCTCAATATGAAAATTTCTATTGAAATAAGTGATATCTCCATGTTTTTGTTCACGAACATAATTAGCTAAAGCTCCAACAAAAGCTAATGAGCCTTTTTCAAAGAGTAAAACACCATCTTCAAAACTGATTCTTTGATGATCTAAAATTTTATTGGCAATTAGTTTTAAATCATTATCACTTGTTATGGCTAAAACTCTATCTAGATTGTTCATTTAACAATGTTTTGACAAAGGTAATTGGCTTTATGATTGTAGAAAACTGATTAAGGTTATTAATTGTGGAATCTTTATTTTTTTTATTGATAATAAACATTTATTTCGCTACAAGTAAAGGATTAATTCAACATAATGGAACCCGTAAATTTTCGATCGTTTTCACAAAAAGTTAGATTTCACAAAAAAGCATTTAAAAGATTTTTAGGAAAGTTAGACAAGAAGCCACCAAAAGATTTATTTAAAAATATTTCTTCAATTGAAAAACAAGTTTGGCAAGAAATTGATTGTTTAACATGTGGTAATTGTTGTAAAAAAATGACACCCACATTCACAAATACTGACATCAAAAGAATTTCTAATCATCTTCAAATGACTGAAAAGGAATTTAAAGAAAAGTGGTTGTTTTATGATAAAGAAGATAAAGATTGGCAAAACACAACTCAGCCTTGTCAGTTCTTAGATATGAGCTCAAATATGTGTAGTATTTATGAAGTGAGGCCCTCAGATTGTTCAGGATTTCCACACTTTAATAAACGAAAGCCTGAGTTATATTTGCATGTTCATCAACAAAACATTGAGTATTGCCCTGCAACGTATAGAATGGTTGAACAACTTAAGAAAATTTATAATTAGTTTCATTAGTTTTGCATCTTCTCAAATTAACTTCACTATCATTTAAGTTAGATTGAGAAGTTTTTCATTTTATTTCACTAGAAGGTTTAAAAAATTTATATGCATATTAAGAAAAGAACTTCGTGTAGAGTATGTGGCTCAAAATCTTTGACTCCTGTAATTGATTTAGGACCACAATATTTGCAAGGGTCTTTTGTAAAACCTGGTAAAGAAATGCCATCTACCAGAAAAATTAATTGTTCATTGGTAAGATGCAATCCACAAGTTGATGAAAATGCATGTGGTTTATTGCAAATGGAACATAGTGTGCCTCCTGAAATTTTGTATGCAGCATATTGGTATAGAAGTGGTACAAATGCAACGATGAGAAATCATTTGAAAGAAATTGTTGATAGTACTCTTAAACTATTAAAAAAAGAAAATTGTAAGGTTTTAGATATTGGCTGTAATGATGGAACTTTATTAAATTATTATCCAACAAGTTGGGAAAAATTTGGCTGCGATCCTAGTGATGTTGCACAAGAAGTAAAAGGTGCAACAGTTGTTCAAGATATATTTCCATCTGCAGAATTATTTAATGCAATGGGTAATAACAAAATGGATGTAGTTACTTCAATTGCTATGTTTTATGATCTTGAAAATCCTGTAGAATTCTGTAAAGGCATAAAAAAATATTTATCTCCAGAAGGTATTTGGGTTTTTGAAATGAGCTATATGCCAAAAATGTTGGCATTAGATAGCTACGATACAATTTGTCACGAACATTTAGAATTTTACAGTTTAGCAGTTTTGGAGAAAATTGTTAGCATGGCAGAAATGAAAATTTTTAAAATTGTTTTCAATGATATTAATGGAGGAAGTATAAGATGTTATGCAACTCATAAAGAGAGTAGTCTTTATACGAATGCTGCAGACCATAAATTCATGAACGAGATAAGACAAGAAGAGTTTGATTTAGAATTGGATACAGATAAACCCTATGTTGCTTTTCAATATAGAATTGAAAAAGTTAAAAATGAATTGCACGATTTATTAGTAAAGTTTAAGCAAGAAGGGAAAAAAGTTCATATTTATGGAGCATCTACAAAAGGAAATACAATTTTACAATGGTGTGATATTAATAGTATGTTGGTAGAATATGCTGCAGAAAGAAATCCTGATAAATATGGAGCTTACACTCTTGGAACTAATATTCCTATTATTAGTGAAGCAGAAAGTAGAGCAATGAATCCTGACTATTACTTAGTCTTGCCTTGGCATTTTAAAGCAGAATTTATTGAAAGAGAAAAAGAAGCATTAGAAAAAGGTACTGGATTTATTTTCCCAATTCCTACTATTGATATTTATAAAAAGTAATGATGATAAAAAAGATATTAATCAATTTATTTGAAAAACTTGGGTTTGCAGTTAAGTTCTACAATTTAAGAAAATATAATAAATTTAAAGTAAGTTCCGATAAACAAAATCTAGATTTATTCAATACTCCAACTGGTAAATATTATTTGCCTTCTTATTTAAAAAAAGATACAGTTGCACAAACAATAAAATCTGGTGAAATTTTCGAAAAAGAAATTATTGAAGTTGCCAAAAAATATATTAAAGAAAATCAGTCAATTCTAGATATTGGGGCTAATTATGGACAAATGACAGTAGTATTATCTAAGCATGTGGCTAAACTTGGTAATGGAGTTGTTTATTCTTTCGAAGCAGAACCTTTTGTAGGAGAAATCCTTAGTCATAATATTCAATTAAATGAATGTAATAATGTAAAGAAAGTTTTAAAAGCAGTTTATCATAAAAATGCAGAAAAACTTTTTTTCCCAAATCCAGATTTTAAAAAATTCTCTGCATTCGGTTCATATGGAATTGATCCTGCAGCAAAAAATGGTAGAACTGTTGAAACAATAACAATAGATAGTTTAAATATTCAAGAACCTATTTGTTTTATTAAAGTTGATATTCAGGGTTGTGATTTATTTGCTTTACAAGGAGCTGTAGAAACAATTAAACGATATAAGCCTGTAATAATTTTTGAATTTGAAGAACAGTTTCAAGAAGAATTCAACACTACATTTAATGATTATGTAGAATTTGTGAGAAGTATTGATTACAAGTTTGTAAGTACACACATGAACATTAATTTTCTGATCATGCCCAATTAATTAAGCCAAAGATGAACCTGACTCGTTTTTTAATGAAATTGCAAAATGGCTTAAATGTTGTTTTAAACAAAGGTTTTGCTACTTATGCTCAATCTGGCGAGGATGTAATAATTAAATATTTATTTGATAGTATCAACATTAATAAACCTTCCTATCTTGATATTGGAACTAATCATCCAATAAAAGGAAATAATACTTATTTCTTTTATCTTAGAAAGAGCTTTGGAGTTTGTATTGAACCAGATATTACTTTAATTGATAGGATTAAAAAATATAGAAAGAATGATATTATTTTAAATGTTGGTATAGGTATAACAGAAGAAAAAAATGCATCTTTTTATTATTTTGATGGAGAAATAAGTGCATGGAATACTTTTTCTTTAGATGAAGCAGAGAACAGAAAGAAACAATCTGGAATCAGTTATAAAAAATCTTTTGTTGAACTAATGTCAATAAATACAATTGTTGATAATTATTTTAACGGAAAGGTAAATTTTGTTTCTATTGATGTTGAGGGCTTAGACTTAGAAATTTTAAAAAGTTTTGATTTTAATAAATATCAACCAGAAGTTATTTGTGTAGAAACAATATTGTTTAGCTTAAAAAATAATGTTTCTAAAAATCAAGAAATCATAGACTACATGAAATCTAATAATTATATAGTATATGCAGATACTAATATTAATACAATTTTTTGTAGAAAAGACTTGTTTTAATGAATGGAAATGCAATCATATTTGGAGCTAATGGTCAAGATGGTTATTATTTAAACCAGCTTTTAGTTGACCTTAATTATAATGTTATAGGCGTTTCTAAGAATGGCAACTTTTTGAAAACTGATATTACAAATTATAATGAAGTTGCTCAATTAATACAACAATATTCACCAAAATTTGTTTTTCATTTAGCTGCAAATTCAACAACAAATCATAATGCTTTATTCGAAAATCATCAAACAATTAGTACTGGTACTTTAAACATTTTAGAGGCGGTTAAAAATTTTTCTGAAAATACAAAAGTTTTCATCTCTGGTTCTGGGCTGCAGTTTGTAAATAATGGGAATCCTATTAAAGAAACAGATTTATTTGAAGCTCGAGATGCTTACACTGTTTCTAGAATTCAAAGTGTTTATGCTTCTAGATATTACAGAAGACAATTTGATTTAAAAGTTTATGTTGGTTACTTTTTTAATCATGATAGTCCAAGAAGAAGTGAAAGACATATCAATAAAAAAATTATAGAAACTGCTAAAAGAATTAAAAATGGCAGTAAAGAAAAATTACTGATTGGAGATTTATCAGTAAAAAAAGAGTTTGGTGATTCTGAAGATATAGTAAAGGGCATAATGACTTTAATTAATCAAGAAGAAATATTTGAAGCTACCATTGGAACTGGAAATGCATACTCTATAAAAGATTGGGTTGAAATTGTATTTAATTATTTTGGGTTGAATTGGGAAGAACATATTGAAAAATCTACAAATTTTAAAAGCGATTATAAAATATTAGTTTCTAATCCATCTACAATCAATAATCTTGGCTGGCAACCAAAATTTTCAATAGAAGATTTAGCTAAAAAAATGTGTAGCTAATATGAAAAAAAAAATCCTGATTATAACAATTAATGATTTTATCATTTATCAGCCAACTGTTTTAAATCTTTATGATTTTTTAATTAAAAGATTTTGATGTTACTATTCTTTCTTTCAAACCAAATTTTATTACTAAGCAAAAAGATGAAAGTAGAAATATTAAATATGTAGATACTAACCCACTACTTAAATTTTTATTTCAAAAAATTGATTTTGTTTTAGGTACACTTGTTACTCATCTTAAATAAAATATTTCCAAGTTTAAAATATCGTCATCTATATTATAATAATTATTTGCCCTTTGTTTTAGAAAAAGAATTGAAAGCTTTAAAAATCAAAGCAGATATTCATATTGCTGTAGATTTGATTGCATTACATGTTTCTCAAAATATTTATGGAAAAGTTCATTTTCTTTCATTGGAAATTGAAAATAATACACACCCGATTTATAAAAAAATTGATAGAAATAATATTTTGTCTGTATTTATTCAAAGTAAAAAAAGATTTGAGTATTTATTTCCAAATTCAAATCTTCCAGTTTTTTATGTTCAAAATTCACCAGTATTTAAAAATGAATTTTCGAATCAAATAAGAGACAAGATTTTATTTGGGCAGGAACAATACAAAAATCATTTTCAGTAATTGAGTGTATTGAATTTATTAATCAATGTAAAGATTTTCGATTAGTTTTAAAAGGTGGAAGTGAGAAAAAAACTTTGAAGTTAATTCATGAAAAATATGAACATTTAATTTCTCAAAAAAGATTAGTAATAAATCAAGAGTATCTTAAAGCAGAACAATTTCTAGATTTTATAGCAACTTTTAAAATCGGGTTTTGCTTTTATTCTTGGGAGTTGATAAATGAACATTTTAATTATGAATCAGCACCATCTGGAAAATTGTTTATGTACATGGCAGCAGGTGTTCCAGTAATTGCAAGTAATATTTCAGCATTTAAAATTATTGAAGAATATGGAGCTGGTGTTTTAGTTGATGATTATAAACCTGAAACTATTTTGCAAGCAGTAAAAAAAATTGAAAACAATTTTGATAAATATTCTCAAGCTTGTTATGTAATTGCTAGTAAATATAGTTTTGATAAAACTGTGAAACCTTATATCGATTTTTTAAAAATCGAAAACTAAATTTTGGTATGAATACTCAACCTTTCATCTCCATCTGCATACCTGCTTATAAAAATTTACTTTTCTTAGAAAGGCTTTTAAATTCTATAGAAGTACAAACATTCAGAGATTTTGAAGTTCTAATTACTGATGATTCACCAGATGATGAACTTAAAAATTTTACTTCAAATTTTCAAGCCAATTTTTCTATTCAATATTTTAAGAATAAAGTTTCATTAGGTACTCCTGAAAATTGGAATGAGGGCATTAGAAAAGCAACTGGGAAATGGATTAAAATTATGCATGATGATGATTGGTTTGTGAATGAAAAAAGTTTGGAAATATTTGCAAATGCTGCATTGCAGAACTCAAGCAAGTTTATTTTCTCAGCATTTTGTAATATTTATTTAGATGAAAACAGAAATGAACAAGTTTTAGTAAATTCTAATTCGTTTAGATTTTTACAACTTAAAAATAATGCTGCTTCATTGCTATCTAAAAATATTATTGGTCCACCAAGTGTTACAATGCATTTAAATGATGGAAATATTTTTTATGATAATAAATTTAAGTGGTTAGTAGATATTGATTTTTATGCAAGAATAATTACCTCTAGTAATGTTGTTTATATCAAAGAGATTTTAATTAATGTAGGGCTAAGTAATGAACAAGTTACACAATCATGTTTTAGAATTGCCAATGTTGAGATTCCTGAATATTTTTATTTCATGAATAAAATAGGTTATCATAATTTGAAAAATATTTTTGTTTATGATGCAAGTTGGAGATTAATTAGAAATTTGGAAATCCGAAATTTGAATCATATCAGAAATGCAGAATATTTAGGAGAAGTTAATACTGATATATATGCAATAGTAAAATTTCAATCAAGGTTTTCAGTAAACATACTTAAAATAGGATTCATCTCGAAGTTAATGATGCTCATACATTACTTTTATTACAGATTAAAATAATTCATTGATACAACTATCCATTATAATTATTAATTATAACACATTTCAATTAACTTGTAATTGTATTCAAAGTATTATTGACTTTACGAAAGAAATCGATTATGAAATTATTTTAGTTGATAATGCTTCAACAGAATGTGATGCAGAGCTTTTTAAAGAAAAATTTCCATCAATAAAACTAATTATAAACCCAGAAAATAATGGTTTTGCTAAAGGAAATAATTTAGGTATTGAACAAGCAAAAGGAGAATTTATTTTATTATTAAATAGCGATACATATTTAGTTGAAGATGCAATTTCGAAAACATATAATTATCATAAATCACAAAAATTAAAGGGTGCAATTGGCTGTAAAATGATATTTCCTAATGGTAAAATTCAGCACACTGCAAGAAAATTTAGAAGTATTAGTTGGGAGTTGTTAGACTTGTTTAGAATTGTTTTATATATTCTCCCTTATAGAATGAGGGCAGAATTAATGTTAGGTAAGTATTTTAAATCTGACTTTAATACAAATTGCGATTGGTTAAATGGGGCATTTTTTATGTTCCCCAAATCTATTTTATTACAACTTCCTTATCAAAAACTTGATGATCGTTTTTTTATGTATGGCGAAGATCATTTATGGTGTTGGCAATTTGAACAACTAGGTTATTCATCTCATTTTTTTGATGAAGCAATAATTGTACACATCAATAATGGTAGTACTTCTAAAGAAAATCAACTTGGGTTGAGAAAGCTTATGTTACAACATGAGTTGGAAATAATGAAAGAAAGAAAAGGAGAGGGGCTGTATTATTTTATATTTAAGTTGATATACACTACAAAAGAAAAATGTAGAATTTTCATTTTAAAAATTTTGAATAATACTTAATTAAGTTGAGCCAGTTTTTCTGAAATCATTTGCTCTACCAATTCTGAATTCCACATTTCTTCAATATTATCGAGTTGCATTATTTCTTGCATTATCGCTTCTTGTTTTTGACCTCTACTTAAAGCTTCACTATATCTTACATTGGGTGAAAAAGTAACTAAGCTATAAGCTGGAGTCCATTTTTCAGGATGTTTTAATTGAAAATTTGTTTCAATCTTTTTTTGTAAAAGAAATTTAGCATTGCCTGTTTTATCTCTCATTTCAACAAAATTTGAAATTGCCATATCAGCTATTGCATCAGCATCTGGTTTTCGAAGTGTTTGAAATTCTTCTAAAATAGTTGACCAATCATCATTATGTAAATCAATTAACTCATCTAAAATTCGGCAATCTTCAAACCCACAATTCATGCCTTGTCCAAAGAATGGAACTAAAGCATGAGCAGCATCACCAATTAAAGCAAATTTGTCTTCCCTAATCCAAGGAAAACATTTTACTGTAACTAATGTTGAAGTTGGATTATTAAAAAAATCATCAATATAATTTGGCATTAAAGGAATAGCATCTGCAAAATTGGTTGCAAAGAAATTTTCTACTTTTTCTCTTGTATCAAGCTGAGAAAAAGATAAAGCTCCTTCCATTGGGAAAAATAATGTACAGGTAAATGATTTGTCTAAATTTGGTAAGGCAATGAGCATATAATCCTTTCTTGGCCATATATGTAGGGCATTTACTTCCATTGCAAAATCTCCATTTTTAGTAGGAGGTATAGTTAATTCTTTATATCCACAGTCGATATAATATTGATGATAATCGAACTTTGAATGTTGTAGTTGATGCGTTAAACGAGAAGCAGCAAATGCACCATCTGAACCAAAAAGTAAATCGAAATAAACTGTTTCAATTTGATTATTATTTGTTTCGAATGTGATTTTATTCTTTTCCCAATCAATCGTTTCACATTTATGATTAAAATAAATGTCAACTCCATTTTCTTCTGCCAAGTCCATCAACTTCATGTTTAAAGTTGCTCTTGAAACAGAATTGATATGTTGTTGGTTTATGCCATAAGGTTGTGTAACTGTTGAATTATCTTTATTATGAATAAATCTTCCATACATTGGAATACAAATAGATTTAATATCTTCAGCTAATCCAATTTTTTCTAAAGCTAATAATCCTCTATCACTTAAGGCAAGATTAATTGATCTTCCTGCACTCATATCTAATTTTCGCATATCATCTCTTCTTTCATATATCTTAACTTGATACCCTCTTCTTTTAAGATAGATGCTTAATAAAGAACCTACAAGCCCTGCACCAATTATTGTTATGTTTTTTTTCATATATAAATTCTAATCTTAAATCCTTGAATGCAATAATACAAGTTATGTGTTGAAAGAAAATCTACTCAAAAAAAATCCTGCTGTTAAGCAGGATAATTCTTTTAAGCTGTTTTAGGAGCAGCAAGTAAAATTTCTTCATCAACTTGATCTGCATATTTCTTGAAATTTTCAACAAACATATTTGCAAGTTTTTTTGCTGCGATGTCATATTCATTTCTATCAGCCCAGGTATATCTTGGATGTAAAATTTCTTTTGGAACATTAGGACAACTTACTGGCATTAACATTCCAAAAACTTGATGAGCTACAAATTCAATATTATTAAGCTCTCCATTTAATGCTGCAGTAATCATGGCTCTTGTATATGGCAATTTCATTCTTTTTCCAATGCCATAAGAGCCACCACTCCAACCAGTATTAATCATCCAAACATTTACTTGATGTTCTTTCATTTTTTCTCCCAACATTTTTGCATAAAATCCAGGATGTAAGGGTAAGAAAGGAGCTCCAAAGCAAGCACTAAAAGTTGCTTTTGGTTCTGAAATTCCAGCTTCTGTACCTGCTACTTTTGCAGTATATCCACTAATAAATTGATACATGGCTTGTCCTGGAGTTAATTTGCTTATTGGAGGTAAAACTCCATAGGCATCGCAAGTTAAAAAGAAAATATTTTTTGGCAAGCCACCAATACTTGGTTCTAATGCATTTGAAATAAAGTCTAATGGATAACTAACTCTTGTATTTTCTGTAATTGATTTATCTGAAAAATCTATTGTATTTGTTCCTTTAATAAATCCAACATTTTCTACTAATGCCCCAGGCTTAATTGCTCTAAAGATTTCTGGTTCTTTATCTTCACTTAAATCAATCACTTTTGCATAGCAACCACCTTCGAAATTAAAAATTGAATTAGCAGTCCAACCATGTTCATCATCACCAATTAATTTTCTATTTGGATCAGCACTAAGTGTTGTTTTTCCTGTTCCACTTAATCCAAAAAATACTGCAACATCATCATCGTCTCCCATATTAGCACTGCAATGCATACTTAAAACATTATTATCATGGGGTAAGATGTAATTTAAAATAGTAAAAATTCCTTTTTTCATTTCACCAGTATATCCAGTACCACCAATAATTATAGTTTTATGTTTAAAGGATGCTATTGCAAAATTATGTTGACGCGTTTTATCAAGTAATGGGTTTGCCAAAAAACTTGGAGCTTGAATAATATGCCAATCTGGAGTAAAGTTTTCTAATTCATCAGTTAATGGTCTCAAAAACATGTTATATGCAAATAAATTGCACCAAGGCATTTCATTGATGACTCTAATATTTAATTTATAATTTGAATCTGCACAAGCAAAAGAATCTCGAATCCAAATTTCTTCTTTATTACTTAAATGATTTAATAATTTAGCTTTTAAGTTTAAAAAATCTTCTTCAGCAAATGGAATATTGAAATTATTCCAATGAATGGTATTTTCAGTTATTTCATCTTTTACTATAAACTTATCTAATGGGCTTCTACCAGTAAATTCACCTGTATTAATACACAATGCACCTGTATCATTTAAAATACCTTGATTTCTTTGTATTGATTGATGTACAAGTTCTTCAGGAGAAAGCTGGTAATGAATATTTACCTGTTCTGAAATTCCTAATTCACTCAATTTTTCTTTTGGAAATTGGATTGCTGTAGTAGTTGACATATAAAAACTATCGTTTGTTAGTTTTGCAAAAATAGGACAGCTTTTTTTAGAAAAAAATTTAAGTGTAATTGGTACACAATAATTTACATTGATCTCATCATTAATTTAAGTTAAATTTAATTTGAGATTTTAAAAATTTTGGTAATTCATAAACAATATTATATTTGTTGCCATAACTAATTGTTTAATTAAAATAGAAAACTGTGCCTTACGATTTAAATGAAAAAAAACAAGAAAGTGTTTTTAGTAAAAGAATTAAAGCAGGTAAAAGAAGAACTTATTTTTTTGATGTAAGAGAAACAAGAGGTAATGATTACTTTTTAACAATTACTGAAAGTAAAAAAAGATTTGATGATAATGGTTATGAAAGACATAAAGTGTTTATCTATAAAGAAGACTTTAATAAATTTACGAAAGCTTTAATTGAAAGTGTAGATTATGTAAAAACAGAGTTAATGCCTGATTTTGATTTTGATGCTTTTAATCATGAATATCCTGAAAATGGAGAAACTATTTTTTCGGAAGATGTAGAAGTCGTTGCTGAAAATAAACAAGAAGAAGTTATTATTACCTCTGCAGAAGAACCTAAAGAAAATAATAATTCCTCAATGGATAATAATATTGAACATGTTGATAAATGGTAGAATAATATCATTGTTACATAAAAAAAATAGCTTTCAATTTGAAAGCTATTTTTTTATATGATACTATTTTTACATGGTTGCCAACTGAACTTTTTGAGTAAGTTCTTGTAACATTTTCTTTAAAAATGCTATCGGTATCCATTAAATCTTTTACAGTTTGACAAGAGTGAATTACAGTTGTATGATCTCTTCCTCCAAAATGTTCACCAATTGTTTTTAAAGAATTTTTAGTAAATCCTTTTGCCAAAAACATAGTGATTTGTCTTGCTTGAACAATTTCTCTTTTACGTGTTTTGTGCAAAAGTTTTTCGTAAGGAACACTAAAAAATTCACAAACAATTTTTTGAATTGAATCAATTGTAATTTCTTTACTACTAGTTCTTACAAAATTTCTTAATACTTTTTTAGTCAACTCAACATCAATTTCTTTTTTGTTGAGAGATGATTGTGCTAATAATGATATTAATGCTCCTTTTAATTCTCTAATGCTTGTGTTTATATTATAAGCAACATATTTTACCACTTCAGCACTTAACTCTAAACCATCATCTTTCATCATTTTTTCTAAAATCTCAACGCGAGTTTCATAGTCTGGTAATTGCAAGTCTGTGCTTAATCCCCAACGAAATCTGCTTAATAATCTTTCTTGCATACCATCTAAATCTTTAGGTGGTTTATCAGATGTTAAAATTAATTGTTTACCACTTTGATGAAGGTGGTTGAAGATTGCAAAAAATGCATCTTGACTTTTTTCTGCTTTTGCAAAATATTGTACATCATCAATAATTAAAACATCTATCAATTGATAAAAATGTATGAAATCGTTGATAGCGTTGTTTCTACTATGATCTTGAAACTGATTGATGAATTTTTCACTACTTACATATAGAACTACTTTGTTAGAGTGAAGTCTTTTTACTTCATTACCTATTGCTTGAACCAAGTGAGTTTTACCCATACCAGTACCACCATATAGAACTAATGGATTAAAAGAACTTGAACCTGGTTTTTCAGCAACAGTTTTTCCAGCTCTTCTTGCCACTCTATTACATTCACCTTCTACATAATTATCAAAAATATAATTTGATTTAAGTTGGGGATCAATTTGCATTTTTTTGATTCCCGGAATAACAAAAGGATTTTTAACAGGACTGTCTATTACTAAAGGAAAAGACATTTCATTATTATGAAACAGTTTTTACTGAAGTTGCAGGAACATCAACACTTCCACTTCTTCCATTTCCACTATCTACCATTATTCTATATTCCAATCTTGCATCTTTACCTAATTCTCTTTTTAAAGTTTTTGCAAGAAGAGTTACATAATGCTCTTCTAGGTATTCATAAAAAAATTGGCTAGGCACTTGAATCATTAAAACATTACCCTTTAACTCAACAGGAGTAATAGGTTCGAACCAAGTTTTAAAATGTTGCCATTCTACTATATCCTTAATTATGTTCAGACAATTGAGCCATATTAATTCTGCAGTTTTATTAGTCATTTCAAGAGTCTATTTTAAGAAGTTAGCAATTTATCATTTTGGTATAATCGACTAAAAAAAATTTTCTTTTCAACATTGTGGAAAAACTTTAGTCGGACTGCGAATATGGAAGTTTTATGTTGAAAAAAAAAAGTTTTTTAATTTGTTTTTTTCGTTAGAACTACAGTATGGGCTTTTGTCATTTGTTTTCTCTTTTTTTGGTTAAAAATATAGTCTAATCTACCTAAATGCATACCAGCCCAACCAGCCTGATTTACTACAACTTCACTTCTGGTTTTATTGGTATATTTTCTTGGTTGATTAAACAATCTATGTGTGTGTCCTCCAATAATCAAATCAATGTCAAAGCTTTGTTTGGCAAGGGTTTCATCACTAACTGTTGCATCAAGATATCTATCTCCTAAGTGAGATAAACAAACCACTAAATCACATCCTTCTTTTCTTAAATAAGATGCAGTTTCATTTGCTTTGGTTATGGGTTCTTGGTAAATTGTTGCTCCACTTAAATTCTCTGGAACAAGTCCTTGTAGTTCTATTCCTACACCCAAAACTCCAACTCTTATATTTCCCTTTTCAAATATTTTGAAAGGTAATGTTTTTTTATTCATTGTAGTATTAGAAAAATCATAGTTACAATTAAGTATTGGAAAATTTGCATGTGTTAGTTGAGTTGCTAAATTTTCAATTCCACCATCAAAATCATGGTTGCCAATTGTACCAGCATCATAGCCTAGCATTGACATAGCTTTTATTTCTGGTTCACCTTTAAATACATTAAAGTATGGAGTTCCTTGAAACATATCTCCAGCATCTAATAATAAGACTTGTTCTTCTTGATTTCTAATTTGTTTAATTACAGATGCTCTTGCTGCAATTCCTCCCAAACCTTCATTAGGACTACCATCCATAGGAAAAGGTTCTAATCTACTATGTACATCGTTTGTATGTAGTATAGTTATTTTATTAGTAGTTTCTGTATATCCTTTAGCACTAATTATTGTAGGCAATGCTAGAGATGCAGTAGCTAATAAACTATTATGTAAAAATTTTCTTCTACTATTTTGCATCGGTAATTCTATTTTCAATTTTTGCATCAATCGTTTTGCCATTTTGAGTTAACAATTTAATATACTCAATCAATGCGTCTCTCAATAAATAATTAATATTTTGTTTAGGTATTTTCTTAAGCATCGTAGTATTATCACCACCATTAACAACATAATCACTATTTGCAATAAGATAGATGGAGTCATTAATAATTGATTGACCTTCTATTTTAGCATCCACCAAAGTTTTTTCTTTCATTGAATAAGTCAAACCTTTAGAAACTGGCCATCCACCTTTTTCACATGCATGATTCAAGAAATCTTTTAATACGTTTCCTTTTACTTCTTGTAGAATAATGATGTTATCAAAAGGCATAATATTAAAAATATCTTCAACAGTTATTTCTCCTTTTGGTAAATTAGATCTTATACCTCCAGCGTTAATAATTGCAGCAGTAATTTTTTTATTAAACTTTTGCTCTGTCATTGTTTTCATAGCATCAGCCATAAAATTACCTAATGTACTTTCTGTTTTTTTTGAATACAAACCATAAGTCGAAAATCCAATCACTTCTTTTAAACTATTACTTAATTGAAGTTTGTAAGATTTTAATAATTGAATTGAACTACTATCTTGAACAATATTTTTAGTAATTGAATAATTCGAATATTCAATCTGAGGTGGTTTTGTGTTGCAACTATTGAGAAGTATTATTATAAAAAAGAAACCAACAATAAACTTCTTAAAATTTAAATGCATAGAACTCTAATGAATCTGAAAGTTAAGAGGATTTATGAATTAAAAATATTTTTAGTGATATTTTTTTTAGAAACTACATTTGAGCCAAAATATTAATCATGAGTTTTGAAATTACAGGAAAATTAGTAGCTAAGTATGATACCATCAATAGAACAGAAACCTTTAAAACTAGAGAGTTTGTAATCGAAAAATCTGATGATATAGGTGGAAGAATTATTACAAATTATGTAAAGTTTCAATCTGTTCAAGATAAAACAGCTTTGCCAGATAAATTTAATATAGGGGATGAAATTAAAGTTTCATTTAATATCAAAGGTTCAAAATGGACAAAAGATGGTAAAGAAAACTATATAACCAATTTAGATGCTTGGAGAATGGAAACTGTAAAGCTTGCACAAACCAATGAAAGCAATACAGTAACTGCTTTTGATGCACCTGCACCTGAAGATATTGTTGATGATTTGCCATTTTAATTTGTATCATTAATAATGAATAGCAGTCTAGAATTATATAATAGTATTTGTAAAAAAACAAGTGAACTTACTTGCAAAAAGTATAGTACTAGTTTTTATAGTTCTATTTTGCTTTTGCACAAAAGTTTGCATCAACACATTTACAATATTTATGGTTTTGTAAGATTTGCTGATGAAATTGTAGATACATTTCATAACTACGATAAAAAATTTTTGTTTTACGATTTTAAGCAACAAACTAAACAAGCTCTAGAAAAAAAAATAAGTTTAAATCCTATACTTCACTCATTTCAACAAACTGTACATGATTGTGAAATTAGTGTTGACTTAATTGATACTTTTCTCTATAGTATGGAATTAGATTTAACTAAAGAAACTTATACCGACGAAGAATATGAACAATACATTTATGGTAGTGCTGAAGTTGTTGGTTTAATGTGCTTAAAAGTTTTTTGCGATAAAGACGAAACACTTTTTCAGCAGCTTGTAGAACCAGCCAGAAAATTGGGTGCTGCATTTCAAAAAATTAATTTCTTAAGAGATATTAAAGCAGATGCAGAATCTTTAGGTAGAATGTATTTTCCAGATTGCAACTTCAATGAATTTAAAGAATCTGATAAAGTTTCAATAGAAAACGATATTGAGAAAGACTTTAGTGAAGCATTAATCGGCATTAAAAAATTAAACAAAAAGTCCCAATTTGGAGTGTATCTAGCTTATATGTACTATTATAATCTTTTTAAAAAGATTAAAAAAATGAGTACTCAGAATATCTTGCATAATAGAGTAAGAAATTCAAATTTTAGGAAAGGATTAATCATTATTCATTCATTTATCAATTTTAAATTAGGCAGAATATAATCTGAAATTAAATTCAGTGAAAAAAAAAGTAATCATTATTGGCTCTGGAGTGGGTGGTTTAGCTACTGCAATTAGATTGGCAACAGATGGATTTGATGTGGTTATTTATGAAAAAAATAATCATCCCGGAGGAAAACTTTCATCATTAAAATTAAAAGATTTTTTATTCGATACTGGACCGAGTTTATTTACTTGCCCAAGTTTACTTGAAGATTTATTTACGTATGCTAATGTTGCCATAGAAGATTATTTTTCTTATGAAAAACTTTCAACTACTTGCAATTATTTTTTTACTGATAAAACCAACTTGACTGCATTTTCTGATATTGAAAGTTTTGGGAAAGAGCTTTCAACAAAACATCAAGAAAATGAATTTTCAATTAAGAAATATTTAAAAGAATCCTCAAAACTCTACAATAAAACTGGTAGTTTTTTTCTGAATAATTCTTTGCATAAATTATCTTCTTTTTTAAATGTGAAATTGCTTTTGGCTATTACTGGGTTTAAATTCAAGTATTTTTTTAAGAGCCTGCATCAATACAATTCTAACAAGTTTAAGAACCCAAAAACAGTTCAAATATTTAATCGTTTTGCAACTTATAATGGGAGTAGTCCATATCTAGCACCAGCAATGCTTTCATTGATTAGCCATTTAGAATTTAATGATGGAATTTATTATCCAAAAGGAGGAATGATCTCTATTACTATTGCTTTATATCAATTAGCAATTAAAAAAGGAGTGAGGTTTGAATTTAATAAAGAAGTTTCTGAAATTGTTGTTAAGAATAATTCAGTCGAAGGAATAATTGTTGAAGAAGAATTTATAAGTTCTGATATTGTAATTAGTAATGGTGATGTTTATTTTACTTACAAAAAACTATTGCATAAAGAAACTGAAGCAAACAGTATATTAAAACAAGAAAGAAGCAGTAGTGCTTTAGTTTTCTATTGGGGCATTAATAAAGAATTTCCAGAACTTGATTTGCATAATATATTCTTTGCTGAAGATTATGAAGCTGAGTTTGAAAGTATTTTCAAAACAAAATCAGTTTATCCTGACCCAACAATTTATATCAATATCACCTCAAAAAAAGAACCTGGAATTCATGCACCAAATGGAAAAGAAAATTGGTTTGTTATGATTAATGTTCCTGCATCAGATAAAATAGATTGGGAAAAAGCTACAGTTGAATATCGCAAATTCATCATCCAAAAAATAAATAAAACTTTACAAACCAATATAGAATCTTTTATAGAAGAAGAAGAGGTTTTAGATCCAAAAAGTATTGAATCTAAAACCTCTAGTTATTTAGGTTCTATTTATGGAACTAGTTCAAATTCAATATTTGCAGCTTTTTTACGACATCCTAATTTTTCAACAAAATATAAAAATCTTTTTTTTGTTGGTGGAAGTGTACATCCAGGAGGTGGAATTCCACTTTGTTTGTTAAGTGGAAAAATTACCTCTGAAATAATAAAGAAAACGTTTAAGCCCAAGCACCCATAATTGCACCAGCAATTGCACAACCTACAATTTGATAGCCACAATCAATTGCATATAACATTTTTGGTTTCATATTATATAAATAATTAATGGCAATTGCAGTAGAAGCAAAAAATACGACCAACAAAAACACCCATTTTTAAACCATGCATAACATCCATTAGTTCCAAAATGATGGTTTAAAACTGCAATGCCAATAGTTTGCAATAGCGTTAATACAAAACTAGTAAACATAATTCCAGCAAATCCTTTTTTAGCATTAGGATCATCGACATTAACACCAGATAATTTTATCCACTGTTCTTTGAAATAGAAAGCTATACCAAACTGCACCTAATGAAAAATAAGCTAGTGCTGCAACAAATACATGTAACCAATTAAGGTTTGAAAGCGTTTCTGTAAACATAAAATTAGTTTTGGTGATTAAGAAAAGCAATTTATGGGTTTCTTTTAATTTGTTCAATAAATTTTTTTAAAAATTAACACTTCCGAAACATTTCGTATTAAAATAATTCCCTTACATTTGAACTACGAAATATTTAGTACATAAACAAAACATTCATTATGACAAAAAAAATCATCTCTTGTGCAATAGTGTTATTAGCATTTAGTATTAGCAACTTTGCTCAGGAAACTCCAGATTCCTTAAAGAAGGAAGAAAAAAGAATCATCATTAAAAAATCTCCAAGAAGTAATTCATCTGATAAAAAAGTTATGATTATTGAACGAGATGAAAAGAATATTCACGATGATTCAGAAAGATTAGATGGCTTTAAAAAAGAAAAGAAAATTACAATTATGGTTGATGGTGATAAAGTAACTATCAATGGAAAGCCAGTAGAAAATTTATCAGAAAAAGAATTATCTGAATTAGATGTTGATGCCAATCATTTAGGAATGGTAGCACCATATTTGAAATATTCAAAAGGTATGAATCACTATAAATTTAAAGGCAATGGTCGAGCCCCAATAAATGGGCAAGACATGGAATTTGAATTTTTTGGAGATATGAATGAACCTCAAAACAAAGCATTATTGGGAGTTGTTACTGATAAAGACGAGAAAGGTGCAAAAATTACCAGTGTATCAAAAGAAAGTGCTGCTGAAAAAGCAGGGTTACAAAAAGATGATATCATTACTAAAGTGAATGAAGATGAAATTAAAACTAGTGATGATTTAGTTAAAGCTATTGGTAAATATAATCCAGAAGATAAAGTGAAGGTTGAATATATAAGAGATGGAAAATCCAAAACAACAACGTCCACTTTAACAAAAAATAACATGAAAACAGAAAAAGTTTTTCAATGGAATGATATGGATAAAATGGTACATGAAATGCCAAGAGCATTGGCTCCATTAAGTAGTACTAGAGGCTTTGGTGGAATGATGATGGGTAAACCAAAATTAGGTTTAAAAGTTCAAGATGTAGAGGAAGGTGATGGAGTTAAAATTTTAGAGGTTGATGAAAACAGTGCTGCTGCAAAAGCAGGGTTACAAAAAGATGATATTCTAACTTCTATCAATGATGAAAATTGTAAAAATGTAGATGATTTAAGAGGCAAAACTAGAAGTTTAAAAGAAGGAGAAACTTATAAAGTATCTTTTACCAGAAAAGGTAAAAAACAAACTGCTGAAATTAAATTTCCAAAAAAATTAAAAACTGCAGATCTATAAATCTTTTGTTAGGTTAAAGTGAATGGGTGTTGATGAATTAATAATTCATTCAGCACCTTTTCTTTTTATGGATGAGAATGAATAAATTTGCAGCTTGTAATAAAAATAAAAGGAGAGGAATATTATGAAAGTAATGAAGTTTGGTGGTACTAGTGTTGGTAAACCTGAGAGAATGCAACAAGTAATTGATTTAGTTCTAGCTGAACCTGAATCAAAAATTGTTGTTTTAAGTGCTTTAAGTGGTACTACTAACGCATTAATTGAGATTAGTCAATTGCTTTCTTCAGGTTATAAAGCTCCAGCTAAACAAAAAATAGATGATTTAGAAACAGTTTACAAAACATTTATTGATGAGTTATTAGAAACAAGAAGAGCAAAAGAAGATGCTAATAATATTATTGCAGAACATTTCGATTTTTTAAATATCATACTCCGAATTTCCTATAGTGAATCTTTAAATAAAGATATTCTAGCTCAAGGTGAATTATTAAGTACAAAATTATTTTGTGTTGCTTTAGGGGAACGACAAATTCATCATATCTTTTTATCAGCATTGGATTTCATGTGTATAGATGAAAATGAAGAACCTAGATTAGAACGAATTCAAAGAAGATTACAAGTAATCATGAAAGAATACCCAACTGAAACTCTTTTTGTAACACAAGGCTATATCTGCAGAAATGTAAGAGAAGAGGTTGATAATTTAAAACGTGGTGGAAGTGATTATACAGCTTCACTAATAGCAGCAGTAATAGAAGCAAGTGTTTGTGAAATTTGGACAGATATTGACGGCATGCATAACAACGACCCTCGAGTAGTTGAAAAAACAAAACCTATTGAAGTGTTGAGTTTTGATGAAGCTGCTGAGTTAGCATATTTTGGTGCAAAAATTTTACATCCAACCTGTATTTGGCCTACTCAACAAAAAAATGTTCCAGTAAAATTATTAAATACCATGCAACCCAAAGCTGCAGGAACTGTAATTCAACAGTCTGCTGGAAGTGTTGGTGTTAAAGCTATTGCAGCTAAAGATGATATTATTGCTATTAAAATTAAAAGTAGTAGAATGCTTTTAGCACATGGTTTTTTAAGAAAGATTTTTGAAGTATTTGAGAAATATAAAACTTCAATTGACATGGTTACAACCAGTGAAGTTGCTGTTGCTGTTACGATTGATAATGATGCTAGATTAAAAGAAATTATAATAGAATTAGAACAATTTGGAAGTGTAGAAGTTTTAAATAATCAAACCATTGTTTCAATAGTTGGAAACGAAATTTCAAAAACAGAACATGTATTAACCACACTTTTTAATGCAATTAAAACTATACCAATTACAATGGTTAATTATGGAGGAAGTGCACATAATATTTCTTTACTCATTCCTTCTGGATATAAAAAAGAAACATTGCAATTATTGAATAAAGGATTGTTTAATCTTTAATAGCCTGCAACTGAATCATCACCTCTTTTATCAGCAACTGCTTCAATTTTTTTATTGTTGATTTTGAGTAATTCAACTCTGCCAATGGCATCTCTTTGTTTTATTATGGTAACCCATTTGTTTTAATTGTTCAATAGTTGAATTATTAAATCCTTTTTCAACATAACACTTCATCTGGTAACCATTGATGATGAAATTTTGGAAGATTAACAGCATCAACAGCAGATAAATTAAAATCAATAATATTTACGATAGATTGAAAAACTGAAGTTGGAATGGTTGTTCCACCAGGAGTACCCACCACTAAAAATGGTTTTTTATTTTTTAAAACTAATGTTGGTGTCATGCTACTCAACATTCTTTTATTAGGTTCAATGGAATTGGCTTTACCACCAATTGCTCCATACATATTAGGAACTCCTGGTTTAATACTAAAATCATCCATTTCATTATTTAATAAAAAACCTGCACCCTCAACAACAGTCATGGAGCCATAAGAATCATTTAATGTGGTAGTAATAGCAACCATATTTCCTTCTTTATCTACAATACTAATATGTGTAGTTTCTTCACTTTCTTTTATTGAACCAGGATTGATATTTTTACTTACCGATGCTTTAGTACTATCATAATCTTTCATTCTTTCTTTTAAATATTTTTCACTGATTAAAGTTTTCAATGGTACTTTATAAAAATCAGGATCTCCCATGTGTTCAGCTCTATCTGCATAAGCCCTTCTTTCAGCTTCAATCATTAATTGAACACTCTTAGTTGTACCATATTTCTTTTCTGATAATTTTCTTTCTTCAACCATTTTCAAAAGTTGTGCAACAATAATTCCACCACTGCTTGGAGGAGGCATTCCAACAATTTCATATCCTTTATATTTTGTAACTAAAGGTATTCTCCAAACAGCTTTGTAATTTTTTAAATCTTCTTTGGAGATGATACCATTTCCTTTCTTCATTTCAGCAACAATAAAATCAGCAGTTTCACCTTCATAAAATCCTTTCTTTCCAAAATCTCTAATTCTTTTTAAAGTATTTGCAAGTTCTGTTTGTATTAATGTGTCACCTTTTATCCAATTAGTTTTTTGTTGAAAGGCAGTTTTGTGATGATTATTTTTAATAAAATCATCAGAAAGCTTATTTAAACTATTAGCTTCTCTTTCTGTTAATGAAAAACCTTTTTCAGCCAAATCAATCGCCGGTTGAATTAATTTTTTAAAAGGCAGTTTTGCATAAGGCAATATTTCAAAAATTCCTGCTATTGTTCCTGGAACACCAGATGCTAATGCTCCATTTTGAGATTTTTCTAAAATTGGATTTTCTTTTTCATCCCAATACATTTGTTCAAAAGCATTGCTAGGTGCTTTTTCTCTATAATCTAAAGCTAAAAATTTTTTTGCTGTTTTTGCAACCATAAAACCACCACCTCCAATATTTCCTGCAGCAGGATAAACAACTGCCAATACTATTTGCGTGGTTATAGCTGCATCAAATGCATTACCACCTTCTTGCATCATTTTTACTCCATACATTGATGCTAATGCATGTGCAGAAGCAACTGAACCATTGCTATAAAAATTTGATTTAGTTATAGAATAATTAAAAGGATCAATGGTTAGATTCTTCTGACCCCATAAATTAAAACAAATGAATAAGGCTAAAAAAAATGAAAATTTCTTCATGAATAATAAATTGAACAATAAAGTAAATGCAAATAATAATTGCAAACATTACATTTGCAACAATCATAATTAAAGTTAAAAATATGGCAGAAAAAATTAAAGTAGTCAATCCTGTTGTTGAATTAGATGGTGATGAAATGACACGAATCATTTGGAAGTTTATTAAAGACAAATTGATTCTTCCTTATCTAGAATTAGATATTAAATATTACGATTTGGGTATGGAATATCGTGATGAAACCAACGATCAAGTTACAGTTGATGCTGCAAATGCAATTAAAAAATATGGTGTTGGAATTAAATGTGCAACAATTACTCCTGATGAAGAAAGAGTTGAAGAATTTAAGTTAAAACAAATGTGGAAGAGCCCAAATGGAACCATTCGTAATATTTTAGATGGAACTGTTTTTCGTGAACCAATTGTTTGTAAAAATGTTCCTCGTTTAGTTCCAAACTGGACTGCACCAATTTGTATTGGTCGTCATGCTTTTGGTGATCAATACCGTGCAACAGATTTTGTGACAAAAGGAAAAGGAAAATTAACTATTAAGTTTGAAGGTGAAGATGGAACTGCTCAAGAATTTGAAGTATATAATTTTAAAGGTGATGGTGTTGCATTGGCCATGTACAATACTGATGAAAGTATTTATGGTTTTGCTAGAAGTTGCTTTAATACTGCATTACAAAAGAAATGGCCTTTATATCTTTCAACAAAAAATACCATTCTTAAAAAATATGATGGACGATTTAAAGATATTTTTGAAGAAATTTATCAAAACGAATTTAAAGCAAAATATGCTGAAGCTGGAATTACTTATGAACATCGTTTAATTGATGATATGGTTGCTACTGCTTTAAAATGGAATGGCAATTTTGTTTGGGCTTGTAAAAATTATGATGGTGATGTTCAAAGTGATACAGTTGCACAAGGTTTTGGTTCCTTAGGTTTAATGACTTCAACTTTAGTTACACCTGATGGAAAAATAATGGAAGCTGAAGCTGCTCATGGAACAGTTACTCGTCATTATCGTGAACACCAAAAAGGAAAACCAACTTCAACAAATCCAATTGCATCAATTTTTGCATGGACAAGAGGCTTGGAGTTTCGAGGTAAATTAGATGACAATCAAGAATTAATTAATTTCTGTCATGCTCTTAGAACAAGTTTGTATTGAAACTGTTGAAAGTGGTAAAATGACAAAAGATTTAGCAGTTTGTATTCATGGTAATAAAGTAAATCATGGAGAACATTATTTATATACTGAAGAGTTTTTAGAAGCTTTAGATACTAATTTGAAATCTAAACTGGGTTAACAAATTCTTATAAAATAATTTTTAGCCACTGCATTTGCAGTGGCTTTCTTATTCTTAGAATATTATTTTCCACATTAAACAAAATCTATAACAGAACATTTACATTGCAGCAAGTTCAATTAAAGTATATTTCAAAAATTGAAGTGAAGAAAGATTATGGCACAATCAAATTATACAGAAGCAGATATTAAAAGCCTCGATTGGAAAGAACATATTCGTTTACGTCCAGGTATGTACATTGGTAAATTAGGTGATGGTTCTGCAGCTGATGATGGTATTTATGTTTTAATTAAAGAAGTAATTGATAACTGTATTGATGAACATACTATGGGTTATGGAAGACATGTAGATGTTACTTTAACTCAAAAAACTGTTACTATTCGAGATTATGGTCGAGGCATTCCTTTAGGAAAAGTTGTTGATGTAGTGAGTAAAATTAATACAGGTGCAAAGTACGATAGCAAAGCATTTCAGAAAAGTGTGGGATTAAATGGAGTTGGTACAAAAGCTGTAAATGCATTAAGTAGTTATTTTAAAGTAGAAAGTTTTAGAGAAGGTAAAGCAAAAGTTGCAGAGTTTGAACGAGGTGTTTTAACTCAAGAATTTAAAGAAACAAAAACTACATGAAGAAAATGGAACTTTAGTAACTTTTATTCCAGACGAAAAAATCTTTCACAATTATCAATTTTTCCATGAATATTTAGATAATCAGTTTTGGAATTATTGTTATTTAAATGCAGGATTAGTCATGAACTTTAATAACAAACGTTATGTAAGTAAGAATGGATTATTAGATTTATTGAAAAGAAAAACTAATGAAGAAGAACTGAGATATCCTATCATTCATTTAAAAGGAGAGGATATTGAAGTGGCTTTTAGTCATAATAACGATTATGGAGAAGATATTTTTTCTTTTGTAAATGGTCAATACACAACTCAAGGTGGTACGCATCATCAAGCATTTAGAGAAGGATTTGTAAAAGTGATTCGTGATTTTTATAAGAAGGATTATGATGTTGCTGATATTCGTCAAAGTATTGTTGCAGCAGTAAGTGTAAGGGTTCAAGAACCTGTTTTTGAAAGTCAGACTAAAACCAAATTAGGTTCAAGTGTGGTGTTTGAAGAATGGACCAAGTATGAAGAAGTTTATTGAAGATTTCTTAGCTAAAGAATTAGATAATTTTCTTCACAGAAATACAACCATTGCAGATGCTTTAAAAAAGAGAATTGAACAAAGTGAAAAAGAAAGAAAAGAACTTAGTGGTATTAGAAAATTAGCAAATGAACGTGCTAAAAAAGCTAATCTTCATAATAAAAAGTTGAGAGATTGCAGAATTCATTTAAACGATGATCCTCCTGCAAAAAACAAAGAAGATTTTAAAGCTTTACAACAAGAAAGTACCATTTTTATTACTGAAGGAGATAGTGCCAGTGGTTCTATTACTAAAGCAAGAAAAGTAGATACACAAGCTGTGTTTAGCTTACGTGGTAAAGCCTTTGAATTGTTTTGGTATGACTAAAAAAGTGGTGTACGAAAATGAAGAATTCAATCTATTGCAACATGCTTTAAATATTGAAGATGGGTTAGAAGGTTTGCGTTACAAAAACATTGTAGTGGCTACAGATGCTGATGTTGATGGTATGCATATTCGTTTATTATTGATGACTTTCTTTTTGCAATTCTTTCCAGATTTGGTAAAGCAGAATCATGTATTCATTTTAGAAACACCTTTATTTCGTGTAAGAAATAAGCAAGAAACTATTTATTGTTACGATGAAAATGAGAAGCAAGATGCAGTTAAAAAACTAGGAAATAAACCTGAGATAACAAGGTTTAAAGGTTTGGGTGAAATTAGTCCTGAAGAATTTGAAAGATTTATTGCAGAAGACATGCGTTTACAACCAGTAATTTTAGAGCAAGGGGACAATATTCAAAAATTGTTAGAAGATTTTATGGGTAAGAATACACCAAGCCGACAAGAATTTATCATCAAGAACTTAAAAGTAGAAAGAGATTTAGTTGAAAGTTAATGGAAAATTTATGAGAAGTACCAGCACATGGATTATAGTAGCAGCAATTATGCTGTTGCTAGATTTTTATGTTTTTCAAGCATTAAAAACTGTAAGTCAGAACTCAAGTGATAGAACAAAAAATATTATTTTTTATTCTTATTGGACCATTTCAATTGCAACTATAATTTCCGTTCTTTTTTTCCCAAAACTACATTTACTTCAGACCTCTAAATTTTTTAGAAACTATGTATTTGCCATTTTAGTTGGACTATTATTTGCAAAAATTATTGCTGCAATTTTCTTTTTATTTGATGATATAAGAAGAGCATTGATTTGGGCTATGCAAAAACTCTTTTCTGTAACTGGAGCTCAATATATGCCAGAAGAAAATGGAATTTCTCGTTCAGTATTTTTAAGTTGGTTAGGATTAGGAATAGGCAGTTCTTTATTTGGAACTTTATTATTTGGTTTTAATAACAAGTACAATTATCAAATTAAAAAATTACAACTATCTTTTTCAAATCTTCCCAATGCATTTAAAGGCTTTAAAATTATTCATATCAGTGATATTCATAGTGGTAGTTTTAATGACACAAAAGCTGTTCAACATGGTGTTGATTTAATCTTACAACAACAAGCAGACATTATTTTATTTACTGGAGATTTAGTGAATGATCGACACGATGAAATGAATGAATACATTTCAATTTTCAATCAATTAAAAGCTCCTTATGGTGTTTTCAGCACTTTAGGCAATCATGATTATGGAGATTATATTAAATGGGAAACAAAAGAAATGCTAAAATTGATAATCTTGAAAAACTAAAACAAATTGCAACAGGATATGGGTTGGAAATTGTTGATGAATGAACATGTAATTTTAGAAAAAGAAGAAGATAAAATTGCTTTAATTGGCATTGAAAATTGGAGCAACAAGGCTCGATTTCCTAAGTATGGAAAATTAAATGAAGCTTATAAGGGTACAGAAAAAATTCCTTTCAAAATATTAATGAGTCACGATCCTAGTCATTGGGATGCTGAAGTAAAACCAAATTATCCAGATATTAACCTCACACTTTCAGGTCATACACATGGAATGCAGTTTGGAGTTGAATTACCTTTCTTTAAATTTAGTCCAGTACAATGGGTGTATAAACAATGGGCAGGATTATATGAAGACGGCCAACAAAAAATAAATGTGAATCGTGGATTTGGGTTTATTGGTTATCCAGGTAGGGTAGGGATTTTGCCAGAAATTACAGTGATTGAATTAGTATAAACTATTCATAGAACTTACCATTAATCATCACTTTATCAATTAAGTTTTCTCCAAAGCTATAAGGTATATAAGCTAATGATGGTATAGGTTTCGTGAAAATAAGGTTGGCTAATTTTCCTTTTGTAATGCTGCCTAAATCATGTTCAACTTCCATGGCATAAGCACCATTTAGTGTTGATGCATTAATGACTTCTTCTGGTAACATTTTCATTTGAATACATGAGATAGCATTTACTAAATTCATGTTGCCACTTGGACTAGATCCAGGATTAAAATCACTTGCTAAAGCAATGGCACAACCAGCATCAATTAATTGTCTTGCTGGTTGAAATTGCATTCTTAAAAAGAAAGCAGCAGTTGGTAACAGTGTTCCAATGGTATTTGAGTTTGCTAAAGATTGAATAGAATTAATATCCATAGTTTCTAAATGATCTACAGAAATTGCATTGAGTTTTACTCCTAATTCTACTCCACCTGAAACGTGTAATTGATTGGCATGAATTTTAACTTTTAAGCCTTTTCCCATTCCAGCCAAACAAACTTCTTCTGTTTGTTCAACAGTAAAAAAACCTTCTTCACAAAATGCATCAATATAATCGGCTAATTGTTCTTGTTCAATTGCAGGTAGCATTTCATTGATGATTAAATCTATATAAGCTTGTTTATTTTCTTTGTATGCTACTGGAAAAGCATGAGCTCCTAAAAAGGTTGATTTAATAGGAATAGGAAAAGTTTCTTTCAATCTTTTAATTACTCTCAACATTTTTAGTTCAGCCTCTACAGATAAGCCATAACCACTTTTAATTTCTATAGCACCTGTTCCTAGTTTAATTAATTTTCTTAATCTTTCAGCAGCTAATTCATATAAATCATTTTCATTTGTTTGTTGAAGTTTATTTGCAGAATTTAAAATACCTCCTCCTTTTGCTGCAATTTCAGCATAAGTTAATCCTTTTAATTTATCAACAAATTCACTTTCTCTGCTTGCAGCAAAAACTAAGTGAGTATGACTATCACAATATGTTGGAAGAATTGTTGCACCAGCTGCATCTATAACTTTTAAGGTCTCTCGTTTCTCGTTTAATTCGTTTCTCGTTTTGCTTTCATCATTTAATATTCCTTGTTCAATATTCGTTATATCTAGTTCTTCCATCTTACCATAACTCTCAATTCTATCATCTTTAATAAAAAGAAAAGCATTTTCTATAATGGGAAGATCTGCTAAAGCTTTACCTCTTAATAATGAATGTTGTTCTCTAACATTCACTAATTGTTTGATATTTGTAATGAGTGTATTCATGAAAATTTATAATGAACAAAATTAAAGTTTAAATATTCAAAGCAATGGTTTGTGTTGTTAGTGTAATTAAATATCCTAAATATCTTGGATTCTTTGGAGTGTTATCTATGGCATTATTTCACTTTCCTCTTTTTTTTAATAAAGAAATTAGCTTTTATAAATTGATGGGAACTGGGAAAAATGGAAGTTTTGACATTCATCCAGATTGGAATCAATGGGCAGTTCTAATAATTTTAAATGATGAATTATGGATGATGAATGAAGAAATAAAAAAAGTTAGACTGCAAACCATTAATGGAACATTCATCAACTCATATTTAAAACTCTTTAACTGTAAAACTGAAACAATCATTCTTAAACCAATATCATCTCATGGCACTTGGGATAACAAAAACTGTTTTGGAGATTTGCACAAAATTGAAAGCAATATTGAAGGTAAAATTGCAGTATTAACCAGAGCAACTATACGACTAAAAAAGGTGAAATCTTTTTGGAAAAATGTGCCTTTAGTTAATGATAAAATGAGTGAGAATAAAGGATTGATTTATTCTATTGGGATGGGTGAAATTCCATTTATTAAACAAGCTACATTAAGTATTTGGCAAGATATTGAAAGCATGAAAAACTTTGCATACCAACAAAAAGAACATGTTGATGTGATTCAAAAAACAAGAAAAGAAAATTGGTATTCCGAAGAAATGTTTACCCGATTTGAAGTACTAGAAAATTAATTTATTTAGACTTTAACCATTGTTCAGGGTTAACAAATTTGCTACTGCCATTCATTACTCTAAATTCAATTTCACCTTCGCCACCATCACCAACGGCAGCTTTACCAATTAATTCTCCTGCATTTAATTTTTGTCCTTTGCTAACATGAACTTCAGAAAGTCTATTGTACACTGTTACATATTTACCATGACGAACGGTAACGAATTTATATTCATCTAAGTTTTGAACTGACGAAACAACTCCATCAGCAACTGATTTAACACTTGTTCCTATAGGTAAGCAAATAAATAATCCATCTCTTTCAACAGTCATAGAAGCAGAAAGTTTTTCAATACCAAATTTTCCACAAACTACACCAGTACTAACAGGCCAAGGTAAACGACCTTTATTTGATTCAAAATCTATCGATAGTTTTAAACCTTCAGTAGTACTTTCAAATACGTTATAATCTCTTACTTTCCCATCTACAGTTGTTGGAGATTTTGTTGTTGTTTCATTATAATTTGATGATTCTTGTTCAGCTTTTTTTGCAATATCAACAGCTTTTCTTGCTTTTTCTTCTGCTGCAATTCTTTCACTTTCATCAGCCTTTGCTTTTGCAGCTAATTCAGCTTTTGCTTTATCTGCTGCAAGTTTTGTAGCTGCTGCTTCAGCTTCAAGTTGTTTACGTTTTGCATCTTCTACAGCTTTTATTTTTGCAAGCCTTTCTTTTTCTCTTTTTTCAGCTTCAAGAGTTTCTTTTCTTATAGCTGCAGCAATGGCATTATTAATTTCTCTACGTTGCTTTTCTCGTTTAGAAATTTGAGCATTTATTTCTTTTTCTTGACCTTTTAAATTTTTAACAACTTTGTCTTTCTCTTGTTTGTCTTGCTCTAAAACTTGTAATTGTTCGTTCTGACTAACTAATGCACCTTTTTTGTCGAGTTTAGTTACATTGAGTTGTTCAATATTTTTTTGTAATACGTTTTGAGTATTTACAATGGTATTGGCTTCATCTTCCCTCATTTTTCTGTAACCTTTCAAATAACTAATTCTTTTAATGGCATCATTGAATGATTTAGCAGAAAAAAGAAAATTCAAGAATTGATAATTATTCTGATTTTTATAAGCATAAATGATGCTTTGAGCATATTTCTTTTTAAGTGTATCAAGCTGTCTTCGTAAACGATAAATTTCAATTTGTTTTAAATATAAGTCATCATCTAATCTTTTTAATTCTTTATTAATATTGTTCACTAGTCTTTCTCTTGCATCAATTTTATTATTGATGTATGACATGATTTTGAGAACCTTGGTTTTATCATTTTTAATTTTATTCAAATTGGCATTTAAATCATCAATTTCTTTCTGAATTTGTTGCTTTTGTTTATTTAAATCTTCTCTACTAGTTTGTTGTGCACATAACATAAATGGCAAGCAAAAAACTAGAATAATGATAATAATATTTTTTTTCAAATGATTCATCAACTTGGCAAAATGATTTTAATTAATTAAGTAACGATTTTTTAATGTTTAAATTACCTGACTTTATAGTTTTTAGGAATTGAAAATGTATATTTTAACGGCTCGTTAAAATTGAATTCTTTAAAATCTAAATTAACTTTAAGTTTTGCTTTTTCTGAAACAGAAATACTTCTTGTTTGTGAGAAATAAAAGTTATTTGAGGAGATATAATCTGATAAAGTAATATCGCAAGTTCTATTCCTATTGATATTAATATCATCTAATTTACTGTGGCTAATGAGAAAATTGTTGTTATCAATGGTTAATAAATTTTTGAATACAGAACCAATAATCAAAACAATCAATTTATCGTCACTACTATTTTTATAAGATACGATATTACTATCCATAAAAATGGGGTTGCCCAGAATTAAATTTTGTAAGGTGTTATAAGTAAAAGGAATTTGTGTAACTTCTTGTAAATATGAAATAGCTCTTTTTTGTACATATTTATCTTGAACTTTATTTACAATTGTGATACTATCCATAGTAATTTTTGCTTGCATACCAATAATTCCCAAAAAGCCTTTAATCTGCAAATAAATCACACTATCTTTTAATACACTTATATAAGCAGTTACATTTTGTGACTCCTCTAAAGAAGAATAGTCAGCTTTTATTTTAGCATTGAAAGTAAAAAAATCAATATTATGATGTAACACTTTACTCATAATTTCTTTTACAATGTTAACAGAGTCAACTATGGGTTCTGCTTTTATATTTACAACCTGAACAGTATCCTTTTTTTCAATTGCAGTAGCAATGGGTGTAACCATTTTTCTTGGTCTGCAAGACACAATAACTAAACAAGGTATTACTAATAATATTAAAACTTTTTTCATGTTGATGCTTGTTTATATTCCTGTGTGTCCAAATCCTCCAAGACCTCTTGTAGTATTATCTAATACTTCTACTTGAATAAATTCTATTTGTTCAATTTTCTGAAAAACAATTTGTGCAATTCTATCTCCATTATTTATTATTACTTTCTCATTCGAAAGATTAATTAAAATCACTTTAATCTCGCCTCTATAATCTGCATCAATTGTTCCAGGAGAGTTTAAGCAAACTAAACCTTGTTTAATAGCTAAACCACTTCTCGATCTTACTTGGGCTTCATAACCTATTGGAATTTCTAAAAATAATCCAGTAGGTACTAGTGTTCTTTCTAAAGTTCCTAGTTCAATTGTATTTTCTATAAATGCTTTTAAATCAAGTCCTGAAGATCCTAAAGTTTCATACTTTGGTAAAGAATGAATGGATTGATTGATAACCTTTATGACTATTTTTTGCATTGCAGCAAAGTTATGGGTATCAAATATTAAGCTTTTTGTAAAAAATGCTAATTTTATTGCATGGCTTATAATTTAAAATTGGCTCAACGTTTACGAGAATCTTTAATTGATTTAAAAAATATTGAAGAAAGAAATATGTTTGGAGGCATTTGTTTTATGCTGAATGATAAAATGTGTATTGGTATAAGTAATGATGACTTGATGTGCAGATTTAACCCAGAAATTACTGAAGAAGTTATGCATAAAAAAGGAGCTAGGCCAATGGATTTTACAAATAGAGTAATGAAAGGATTTGTGTTTGTGGACGAATCTGGCTATCAGAAAAAAAATGATTTAGAATATTGGATAAAAATTTCAGTAGAATATAATGCTATAGCAAAAAAATCTCCAAAAAAGAAATCAAAACATGCAAAGTGAACATCAATATTCAGTAAAAATTAATTGGACAGGCAATCTTGGTGATGGCACAAAAGACTATGCTGCTTATTCAAGAAACTATATTATATCAACCAAGAATAAAGTAAATATTCAAGCTTCTTCAGATACAATTTTTAGAGGCGATGCAGATAAATACAACCCAGAAGAACTTTTTCTGGCTTCCATTTCAAGTTGTCATATGCTCTGGTATTTGCATCTATGTTCAGATGCTGGAATTATTGTAACAGATTATACTGATGATCCAAAAGGAATTTTAGATTTAAAAAAGAATAATGGATGTTTTACTTCTGTCACTTTGCATCCTAAAGTTACAATTACTGATATCAATCAAATTTCACTAGCAGAAGCTTTGCATTCAGAAGCCAATAAAAAATGTTTTATTGCCAATTCTTGCAATTTTACAATTCATCATATTCCAAAAATTGAAGTAAAAAAATAGTCAAATTTTTTAGTTAATATTTTAAAATGTATATTGCTTTTTAATTAAGTTTAAATTTACAATTATGATTAAGTTACAAGTTATAGGCAATCTTGGAAAAGATGCTGTAGTAAACACAGTTAACGGAAAAACTGTGATTAATTTTACTGTTGCTCATTCCGAAAAATACAAAGATGCACAAGGTAATCCAAAAGATAAAGTTACTTGGGTTGATTGTGCACATTGGACAGATAGAACAGCAGTTGCACCATATTTAAAAAAAGGAACACAGGTTTTTGTTGAAGGCACTCCAGATGTTAGAACTTATACAACACAAGATGGTAGAAATGGAGCAACACTTTCTTTACGAATTAATAGTGTTCAATTATTAGGTTCTCGTAATGCTGATGGAAGTTCAAATGAAAATAATTCTGAAAGCAAATCAACAGAAACAATTAGTTCAAATACTGAGATGAATGATAATGATGATTTGCCATTTTAATTGATGTTTTTTTTGTTTCTACAAAGTTTCTCTTTCCTTCACAACGTCCTCTCAAAAGCAAGGTAAGGTAGCAAAAGGAACTTTGTTATGAAAGATATTTGTGAAAAAATATTTTTAAAAAAATAGTAACAATTGAAATGTACGTAGTTTTTAAACAATACAAAATGTACGTAGTTTTAAAATAAGTACAAATACATAAATTTGTTATGAAAATCAAATATTTATTTTAAAAAATTCAAAATATAGCAAACCAAAAACATGCGTATATTTAAGAGTTGGTGGCAATTAAGTTATGCTAAAAATTATGAAACTAAAATTCACTTTCCTTACTATCCTGCTGATACCAGCATTACTTTTCGGGCAACCTAAAACCAAAATGTATGGCGATGGAAATACCAGTATAAAAATTAACGATTCGGCCAATTACCTGAGTAATGCGGACAGACGCATTTGGTTAGAGAATAGTGCACTGGCATTTAGTGCAAATGAAGAAGAGTTATATTTTCGTCATCCAACCGATAAGTATTTTCAGGTTTGGAGCGTTGCCCGCAAACAAAAGCTTTCGGAAATTACTTTTAACGATGCAGGCAATACAGCTAAAGGCAGGATGATCATTGCCGCATTCCCAAATACAATTTATCAGGAAGATGAATATGCCAATTCTAAAATATGGCTTTCACCAGATTTGTATGTAACCTTTAACAACCGAAATAATTTCACTATTTCAGAAGGGCAAAATCAATCAGAAAAATCTTTTACGCTTAAATTACGAAATAGCATTGATGATAATTTTTCACCAGATTATAAGGACTATTACAAAAAGGGGAATCTCATAAATACAAGTTACCAATTGTATTACCACAAAATTTCTAATAAATTATTTATCATTACCTATGCAGATCAGGTTGGTAAAATGAAACCAGTTTGGGGAAAAGATAAAGTCCCCTTTTTGATTCCTTATAATGGAATTTTTAGTTTTGATTTAGCAACCAATACACTTACGGTGCTAGCAGAAAATCCTCATTGTGCAAGCGGAAAGTATAATGGTCAAAAAGATAAATGGTATTTTTTTAACGACAAATTGATTAGAAGATATGTCAAAGAAGAAAATAACCTTTTTGCCAAATTCCATTTATCAACCTTAAATCAAAAAGATTTAATAGACGTCACTAAAGATAGAAACCATTACAATAAAGAACCAGCTGGTTTTAAAAATCCAATAGCCGGCATCGACCTTCAGGAAAATTTATACTTTGTAAATCCTGCCAATAATCACATTGAAATTTATTATTTTGATAAATCAAACATTGGGAAAGGAAATTTAGTAACCATTTTGCATTCCTCAAACAAACTAAATAATATAGTTTATAACATATACGAAAATGATGATGTAGAACAAGTGTTTGCCAAGAATATCATAACAATTTCTCCATCTGGAAAAAATGTTGCTTACCTATGTTTAAATAACCGCACTGCGGTAGGAAATTACGCATCAATTATGATGTATAATGTGGACGAAAGTGACAAGGTTTATACACTAAATGACCAAACAAAATTTCAACCTTACATTTCCCATGGTTTTGTTACAAATAAAGAAAGTGAAGCACTTGCATTGGTTTGGCAAAAAAAAGTTGATGAAAAGGCAAGCAACAAGAAAACTCAAGATGAGGTTGCAAAACAAGAAAGGAAAAACCGATACACACCTCAGATAGTTGAATTAAAATCCCAGTATTTGGAATTGGTAAAAGAACGTGATGCAACTTTTAAAGAAGATATAGAACTTTATAAACTTGGAGATTTTAAAGCAGTTTTGGTTCGTAATATTTGGCTTGCAAAAGAAATATATAAGCCTTATTCTACTTCTCCATCATCACATTATTTTTATGCTAAAGAAGAGGTTGCATTCAGGTATTCAAGCAATGGTGTTTATGCTATTATCAAAGAGATCTTAACATTTCCTGTATCCAAAAAAACAGACAAATACCTTTTACTAACCGGCGACCCTGGATTTAATGATTGGTATGTTGAAGGGGTAACCAAAGGGGTTCAATATATAACTTCTAATTATGATGTTATACCAATTGAGGACTGGAAGGGAAATGAGTGTAGAACCAATACCGACCCTGTTGGTTTAAGTCAGGTGAAGGGGCAAGAGATTATCCAACAAGGGAAACTTTTTGAAAATTTTAGTAAAATATATAGAGCTTGTTTATTGAAGGCTAAGTTTAAATTAACATTACTTGCAAACAATACTTTTATACTAACCGCAAATACAGCTACTGGTGCTAGATTTATACTCGAAATACCCGAAACCAGTCAGCAAATGAAACTTGATGGGAAAATGAGTGATTTAAGAAAGGAGATACAAAAATTAGAAGGTTTTATTGAAAATGGAAATTGATATATTAAGGTAAGGATAAGGATATGGTTGACGAGATAACTGCCACCAACATGGGGTTTTATGCAAGTTGGGCTTGACAAATTTAGCTTCAGCAAATTGCAAAGCCGAGCTTTAGTTCGGGCTGGACAAACATCGCTGGGCTTTAGTTCTTAACTTCATCAATATATTTTCAATCAGCAGCGGTTGTCGGGCGGACGGAATACTATTTCCCAACCTGCATAAAGCCCTGCCCGTTATGCCGCAATGCTATGACGACACTAAAACTAACTTCAAATAAATGGCAAAGCCGTTAGAAAATATAACGAAAGAGTATCCAAAACGTCGACCATTAAGTCAGTTTCGTTTTGAGAAATCAATTTCCTTTAACTGCTTTCGGTGCGGACAATCAAAAACTTCCAACTAATTACAACATGTAATAATGACTGGAACAAAAGATTATGTAACGGTTGTTATGGACGTTTGCTATCAATTTATGACATCAAAGCTGGACAGACTGGAATAGATGAAAAAGTTGAGCAACTTCTAGAAGTTCTAATTAAGTTGGTTGACGATAGCAAACTAAGAGAGCAATCCACAAAAATTAATCTGCAATCTAACCGAGCTAAATTTCTAACTCCGACAACTATGAGATTTTTTGCAACGTCCGAGTGTGTTGCAGAGACATTAACAAAAGAACCCAACCTTGACTGGTCGCCTGCAATAATAGGGTTATGCAAAGCATTTGAATTGGAACTAGTTGAAAGACTTATTAATCCACTAAAAGATTATTGTCAAGAAGTTAGTTTTTCTGAACAAGATTTAAAAGACAAGGACTTTGGCAAAATTGCCAACTATTGTTCTGGAAAGCCAATGAAATCGCCTGAACTTGGTGTTATAAATCACTTTATATCGACAGCAGTTAATAGCAAAGAACGTCTTGAGACCAGCAATTTTTTAAAGTTAGGATTTAAAGGTTTTCTAAGTAAACTGCCAAATCATAATTGGATAATTGACAAAAGCGGATTGAGTAGTGGAATTCAAGCCCTAACGACTAATTATAGAAATAAAGCGGCACATACTGATGAACTTGAAGAACAGGATTATCAAAAATGTAAAGACCTCGTTTTCGGTGACAGCGGAATTATTTGGGATTTGATTTTAAGTTCTGAAAGAAAATAAACTGATGAGAACAGAAGCACATACCGATAACTTCTTCCCCACAACGTCTCCTTAAAAGGCTTGAGTGTTAGCTAAGGGACGTTGTGGTAATGGTTAGTATAGTAGCTTAAAAATTTATATTTGCTTAATGCGAGTAAGCCGAAATGTAAAAAAATGATGTTTGCAAAACAATAAAAAACACAACGTCCCTTGGCTTACACACAAAATGCTTGGAAAGGAGACGTTGTGGCGAAGGAATCTAAAAGGTATATGAAATAGCAAAGGGACTTTCATGAGAAAAATATGTGAAAACTTATATTGAAAATCAAAGTTTTCAACAAACCACCTGCTAATCCTCTAACAGAATTAATAAAATTATCTTTATTTGCCGAGTTTAATTTATTAGTGATGTTCGAGTTTCATGCAGATAGAAAAAAATATTTTGATATACAAGTTCAAAATGCACAGGAACATGTTTTGCCTTTTATTCAAAATGTAAAGTCAATTGTTTCTGGAATGAGAGTTTTAGAAATTGGTTGTGGAGAAGCTGGTGTTTTAAAACCTTTTTTAGATTTAGGTTGTACAGCAGTTGGTGTAGAATTTGATACTATTCGTTTTAATTTACCCAATGAAATATTAAAAGATTATATTTCAAAAGGACAATTAAAATTAATAGGTAAGGATATTTTTAAAGTTGATGTAGAAACTGAGTTGGGAGGAAAGTTTGATATTATTATTCTGAAAGATGTAATTGAACATATACACGATCAACCAAAACTGATTGCAGATTTAAAATCTTTTCTTACACCAAATGGTTGTATTTTCTTTGGATTTCCTCCTTGGCAAATGCCATTTGGTGGTCATCAGCAACTGAATAAAAATAAAATTTTAGGAGCATTGCCTTATTATCATTTATTGCCAAGAAAAGTTTATGAATGGATAATTAAGACAGGTAAAGGTCCAGTTGATGAACTCATGGAAATTAGAGATACAAAAATTTCAATTGAAGATTTTGAAAGCATTGCAAACAATTGTGGATACAATATCATCAACAAAAAACATTATTTAGTTAATCCTATTTATCAATACAAGTTTGGTTTAAAAGCTAGAACACAGTTTTCAATCATTACAAAAATTCCTTGGTTCAGAAATTTTGTAACTACTTGTGTGTATTATTTAATACAACCAAATTGATTTACGATTTTAGATTTACGAAGTGCGATTTAACATATGATTATTAAGTATGATTATTTTTATTTTTTATTTTTAACTTTTTACTTTATTTATGATTCATATTGTATTTGAAAAAGCGAGTGTAGGTGTATTGCAAAAAACTATTGAACTTGATGAAAGTTTGGCAGGAGAAATTATTGAAATAAAAGACGATTATGCAGTTGGTCCAATTGAAAATATTTTTGAAGTTGAAGGCTATCAACAAAGACGAGATTGGTGGAAAGAAATTATTAAAAATTCTACTTATGAAAACCAATTAGATATTGTTGATGACAAACTTACCATTCATCAACTCATTAAAAATCTTACAGAAAATGAAGAAGAAACTGCATGGATTTGGGTTGCACAAAATACACATGATGTTTGTGGATATTATTGGTTAATGAGTCAGCTTAAAGATTTTCAAGGTAGAGTAGAAGTATTGTTTTTAAACAATCTTCCTTTTATCAACGAAAAAGGTCTAATATTCTATCCTGAATACTTACATGAAATTCAACCAAAAGAATTTATAAAAGCAAAAAAATTAGCTAGAACCATAACCCCAAGTGAATTTGAAATAGACCCTGACGAATGGAAAAAGTTATGTGCAGAAAATAATATATTAAGGATTTTAGAAGGAGGTAAAAAAGTGGTTGGTAAACCTAGTAATTATTTTGACAAACAAATTCTAGAAATGATTTCTTCAGAATTTCAAAAGCTCTCTAAAATTATTCAACAGATTTTAAGTAAGTCGAAACTCAATATTAGTGATACTTTCATTGTTTTTAGAATTAAAGAAATGATTAATGCTGAACAATTGGTAATGCTTGGAGATTGGGAAAAAGGTTGGAAAGAAATTGAAATTAAATTATCAGTAACTATTTAAAGTTTCAATTAAAGTAGAAAAAAATTATGGAAGATTATACAGACGATAATACCTCAAATCATATTGGAGTTAAAGACCAATACAAAACTTGGTTTTTAGATTATGCATCATATGTAATTCTTGAACGTGCTGTACCAGCTTTGGAAGATGGTTTAAAACCTGTGCAAAGAAGAATTTTGCATGCCATGAAAGAAATGGATGATGGAAGATATAATAAAGTGGCAAATATTATTGGTCAAATCAATGCAATACCATCCTCATGGTGATGCTTCTATTGGAGATGCTTTGGTGAATATGGGACAAAAAGATTTACTAATAGATACACAAGGAAATTGGGGAGATGTTAGAACTGGTGATGATGCAGCTGCTCCAAGATATATTGAAGCAAGACTAAGCAAATTTGCTATACGATGTTGCTTTTAACAACAAAACTACTCATTGGCAATTGAGTTATGATGGTAGAAAAAAAGAACCGATTACATTGCCAATGAAATTCCCAATGCTTTTAGCTCAAGGTGCTGAAGGCATTGCTGTTGGTCTTTCTACTAAAATTTTGCCACACAACTTTTGTGAACTTATTGATGCTTCAATAAAATATTTAAAAGGCAAAAAGTTTGAATTATTTCCAGATTTTCAAACTGGAGGTATGATTGATGTTACCAACTACAATGATGGACATAGAGGTGGCAAAGTAAAAGTTCGTTGTTTAATAGAAGAGTTTGATAAAAAGAGTTTGGTAATTCGTGATGTGCCATTTGGAGTTACTGTAACTCAACTTTGTGAAAGCATTACAAAAGCTAATGATTCAGGAAAAATCAAGATTAAAAAAGTAACGGAATTTACAGGTAAAAATGTTGAAGTTTTAATTGAATTAGCAGCAGGAATTTCTCCTGATATTACAATTGATGCATTATATGCATTTACTGATTGTGAGGTCAGTATTTCTCCAAATGCTTGTGTCATTGAATCACAAAAACCAAATTTTGCAAACGTTTCACATTTATTAAAATCATCTGTAGATAATTCAAAAGAATTATTAAAACGTGAGTTAGAAATTAAGTTAAGTGAACTTGAAGAAAAATGGCATTATACATCTTTAGAAAAAATATTCTTCGAAGAAAAAATATATAAAGAACTCGAAAAGAAGCATGAAACTTGGGAAAAAGTAATTCAAGCAATCGACAAAGGATTTGAGCCATTCAAAAAACAATTAAAAAGAGCAGTTACAAGAGAAGATATTTTAAAACTTACAGAAAAACCTGTTCGAAGAATTTATAAACTAGATATTGATGAACTCAATGAACAAATTAAAAATATTGAGACTGACATCAAACAAGTAAAATACGATTTAGATCATTTAGTTGAATATACTATTAGCTATTATGAAACTTTATTGAAGAAGTATGGCAAAGGAAAAGAAAGAAAAACTGAAATAAAACTATTCGATACTATTAAAATTCAACAAGTTGCCATTGCTAATACAAAGTTGTATGTGAATAGAGAAGAGGGTTTTGTTGGAACATCATTAAAGAAAGATGAATTTTTATTTGATTGTAGTGATATAGATGATATTGTCGTTTTTACAAAACGAGGGATTATGAAAGTTGTAAGGGTGGGCGATAAATCCTTTATTGGTAAAGACATTATTCATGCTGCAATCTTTGATAAGAATGATGATAGAACAACATATAACATGATTTATGTTGATGGAAAATCAGCAGTGAGTTATGCAAAAAGATTTAATGTAACCAGCATTACGAGAGAAAAGGAATATGATTTGACCAAGGGCTCAGATAAAAGTAAAGTTCATTATTTCACAGAGAATCCTAATGGTGAAACAGAAGTGTTGAAAATTATTTTAAGTCCGAATTGTTCTGCACGAAATAAAGAATTAGAATATTATTTCGAAGAATTAGAAATTAAAGGAAGAAGTTCCCAAGGAAATATTGTAACGAAATATCCTATTAAAACTGTTAAGTATAAAGAAGCAGGAAGAAGTACTTTAGCCAGTAGAAAAATTTGGCTTGACGAACAATTTGGACGTTTAAATGTTGATGAGAAAGGTAGATTACTTGGTTCTTTTGAAGGAGATGATAAATTACTAGTTGTTTATAAAGATGGTAATTATGAAATTACAGATTTAGAATTAACTCAAAGATTTGATGCAGATGAAATCAAATTAATTGAAAGATATGATGCAGAAAAAATTGTAACTGTAGTTTATCATGATGTTGATAAATCTCAGTTCACAGTTAAACGATTTAAAATTGAAACATCAACTCTTAAAACAAAATATTCTTGTATTAAGGAAGGAAATGGGAATTATATTGTTGCTGTTTCAACACTTGCAGAACCAATTTTGGCTGTACAACAAGGTAAAGGTGAACAAGTACGAAATGGCAAATTAAAGATTGCAAAAATTGTTGATGTAATGGGCTGGAAAGCTATTGGAGCAAAGCTTTTAGACTATAACAAAACTGTGTTAATGCATTGGGAAGAAAAACCAAAAGATGAAAATGCACCACCTGAACTTTTTGAATAGCTTAACGTTTAACATATATTTTGTAATAAAATTTACCGTTTATAGGTTATGTACTGAAACACATTATTGTAGAACCCTACTTTTGTAACACAAACTTTATTTATGGGAACTTTTTTATTGATCATTGGAATTATTGGTTGGCATATTGGTATGTATGGTATGTTTAAAAAAGCTGGGATTGAAAGTTGGAAAGCTTTTGTGCCATTTTATAATACATGGTTAATTGTAGAAAAGTGTAACATAAAAAAATATTGGTTTTGGTTACAACTCATTCCCATTGCTGGACAGTTTATCACTATTTGGATAACGATTATTTTCACGATGCACTTTAATCGTGCAAATCTTATTCACCACACATTTGCAACACTTTTACCATTTATTTATTTTCCATATTTAGGATTTTCAAAGAACGAAAAATTTGTTGGACAATCTGCTTTCGATAAATATAAAAAACCTGCTTCTCGTGAATGGATAGATGCAGCAGTTTTTGCCATTGTTGCAGCAACGATTATTCGAACTTTTGTTTTTGAGCCTTATGTTATCCCAACTGGTTCTATGGAAAAAACGATGCAAGTAAATGACTTTTTATTCGTGAATAAAATGAGCTATGGACAAAGAATTCCTAAAACGCCATTGAGTTTTCCATTTGTTCATAATCTCTTGCCAATGTCGCAAAAAGCTTCATATTTAAAATGGATACAATTAGATTATAAAAGATTACCAGGCTTTAATACTATAGAAAGAAATGACGTTGTTGTTTTTAATTTTCCTGAAGGAGATACAGTAATTAATTTGGCTGATTATGGTTCTGCACGTCCTTATTATTCTGCTCTAAGAACCTTATCGTTCTTAAATCCTGATGATATTGCTATTGCAAAAAATGGTAGTGTTAGAGGAATAAATGAAGTAAGGTATCCAGATGAAACTACTCTAAAAAATGTTTTAAATGATAATGATTTAATATTAGTTCATCCTTACGATAAAGCAGACAATTATATTAAACGTTGTGTAGCTATTCCTGGAGATAAATTGCAAATCATTAATGGTGTTTTATACATCAATAATGAAAAAGCAGTTGTTCCAGAAAATTCGCAGGTAACGTATCAAGTAACTTCTGAAAAGAAGAGATTTGATTTGAATGAATGGGATAAGGAATTAGGCATTAATATTCGAAATGATCAGGGTTATAAAGAATTAAGAAGTGAAATTGAAGATCAGTTTTTGAATTCTGGTACAGCATCCATTGCATTAACAAAATCGGATAGTGTAAAGATTTCTAAAATACCTGGAATACTTTCTATCAAACAAGTATTTGATTCTTTCATGCCTTTTTTAGGGCAGCATATTTTCTTTCCATTTGATTCTACAAATTATCATAATAGTCTTGATAATTTTGGACCAATTACCATTCCTAAAAAAGGAGTTACAGTTAATATCAATACATCAAATATTAATGTTGTACAAAAGAATAATTGAAAATTATGAATCTCATGCATTAGAAATTAAAGCAAGATGGTTCAATTGTTATTGATGGTAAACCAAGTTCTACTTATACTTTTAAATACGATTATTATTGGATGATGGGAGATAATAGACATAATAGTCAAGATAGCAGATTCTGGGGTTTTGTACCAGAAACTCATATTGTTGGAAAAGCAACACTGATATGGTTTAGCTGGGATGGTGGACCAAGATGGAGTAGAATATTTAAGAAAATTAAATAAGCTTTTCTCTCAATAAATAGTTTTCAATACTGCTAAATTCAGCTTCTTGTTTTAAATCATTTACAAGTTTATAAAGCCTGTTCAACAATTCTTCACCACAAGGTTTTCTGGTATATTTTGGTAAGCAATTGTAATGGTCAATATTTGTAAACTCCCAAGGGTGAAAATACAAGCTTAAATAACCATATTTATTTAGCGTTTGCAAAGCCAATTTTTTATAGAACCAATAAGGAAAATTTTTGAAACTCAACCAAAATAGAGGCACTCTAAAATTTGGAGTTACTGCAGTAGGAACTCGAATAATTCCTTCATCGGTATATATAGTTTTTGAAACTTTAAGATTGTTATATCTGCCAGGAATTAATGTTGGGTTTATCGAAGAATCGTATAAATAGCCAGCTTTTATAACTTTGCTCATTTCAACTTTTCTAAGTCTTGGCATTCTTAAACCAACAACTTTATTTTGAATAATACTTTCTAATTTTTCTTTTGAATCTAATAAATCTTTATTTGAAAATGTTGAATGATAAAAACTATGAGAAGCAATTTCATGCTTTTCAGAAAGTTTCTTAGTTTCTTCAGGAAAATGCTGAGCAAAATTAGCTGTAGTAAAAAGTGTAGTTTGTATAAAAGATTCATTCAATAATGGAGTAATTGCATTTAGTCCATCAAACCCAATTTTCATTTGCTCTTGATTCGAAATTGGATTTCCATATTCTAAAGGCAAATCAAATTCCTCTACATCAAAAGTTAGAAATATGGTGCTTTCATTCATTTTAAATATTAGTTTCTTTAATAATAAAATGAGGTCTATTCTTCGATTGCATAAAAAGTTTGCCTAAATACAAGCCAATAATACCAAGTATCATCAACTGTAAACCTCCAAAAAAAGCAATGGTTACAATAACTGAAGTCCAACCAGAAATTGCCCAATTATTAATATAACTCACAATAGCATAAGGAATATATAAAAGTGATAATAAAGAAAAGATAAAACCCAAATAAATTGCAATGTTCAAAGGTTTAGTACTAAAAGAAGTAATGCCTTTTAATGCCAAACGAGTCAATTCTTTTTTATTGTATTTTGTTTCTCCAGAAAATCTTTCATTAGGTGTATATGGAATACTTTTTTGATTGAAGCCAACCCATTTAACTAAGCCTCTATAAAATGGATCATTTTCTGGCAATGCATTTAACACATCAACAACTTTTCTATCTAATAATCTATAATCTGCAGTGCCATCTTCTAATTCAATATCAGAAAGTTTATTGATGGTTTTATAAAATAAGGTTGAACTAAAATTGTTTATTGATGAAGTGTGTAAATTTTTATCTTCTCTAAAAGCATAAACAACATCATTACCTTCAAGCCACAAACTTATCATATCATTGATGAGTGCTGGAGGATGTTGTAAATCTGCATCTAAAGTTATGATAGCATTTCCTGAAGCTTTTTTTAAACCAGCACATAGTGCATTATCTTTTCCAAAATTTCTAGAAAATAAAATATATTTTATGGTTGAATTATTTTCAGATAATTCTTTTATTACTTGGGCCGTATCATCTTTACTACCATCATCTATAAAAATAATTTCATACTGATGTTCATTAATAGAAAAAACTTCTTCAATAGCTTTTGTAATAGCTATCACATTTTTTTCTTCATTGAATGCAGGAATTACAATGCTAATTTTTAAAGACATTGATGTGGTTATATTAGTTTTGGATTGCTAAATTATATCTTAGATAATTATTTTAATCTAAAATGATTATCTGAATCACAAATTATTGAATAAAAACGATGAAAACCATAGAAAAAGTATTTGACTCATTTAGTGCAGACTTGATAAATGAGATTAAAGAAAACGCCATATATAGAACTTATGAGAAAGATGAAGTATTGATGAAAACTGGTCAATACATTAAATCTACAGTTCTTGTTTTGAGTGGGAAAATTAAGATTTATAGAGAAGATGAAAATGGCAACGAGTTTTTTATGTATTATTTAAATCCAGGGCAAGCATGTGCAATTTCAATGATTTGTGCTGCTAAAATGGAAACCAGTCAAGTTATGGCAAAAGTTGTTGAAAGTTCTGATGTGGCTATGATACCCATTCAAAATATGAATCAGTTGATGGCAAATCACAAGAGTTGGTATGAGTTTGTAATTGAAACTTATAAAATTCGTTTTGAAGAAATATTAGAAGTGGTTGATCAAATTGCTTTTAGTAATATGGATGAAAGATTGGAATTTTATTTAAAACGTGTAATAAAAAATAATCAATCCAATACAATAACAACATCTCATCAGGAAATTGCTAATGACATTAATACTTCAAGAGAAGTAGTATCACGATTACTAAAAAAAATGGAACAAAAGCAATGGCTAATTTTAAATAGAAATAGTATCGAAATTATTCAATTACCAACTTTGTGATAATAATTACAATCATTAAAATGCAAAAACATGAATATTGCAAATACTAAATAACATATTTTGGAAATTCTTGGATACATTTTATCAATTTTAATTGGTGTTTCATTGGGTTTAATTGGTGGTGGTGGATCTATTTTGACCATTCCAATTGTAGTATATTTATTTCATGTTGAGCCATTATTAGCTACCAGTTATTCATTATTTATAGTTGGACTTTCATCTTTAGTTGGAACAAAAAGACATTATTCATTAGGTAATATAAAAATTAGTATTGCTTTATATTTTGCTTTGCCTTCTGTTATTTCAATTTTAATAACACGTAAGATTTTAATTCCACTTATACCAGACCAAATATTTCAAGTTAATGACTTCATTCTAACCAAGAATATTTTAACAATGATTGTGTTTGCTGTATTAATGATTGCAGCATCAATTTCAATGATTAAACAAAAAAAATATAAGAAAGAAGATTCAAATGCACCCAATAATTCTCAGTTAATGATGTATGGATTTTTGATTGGAATAATAACTGGCTTTCTTGGTGCTGGAGGAGGATTTTTAATAATTCCAGTTTTAATATTTTTTGCAAAACTAGATATGAAGCAAGCTGTAGGAACTTCATTGCTAATTATCTCAGTAAATTCATTAATTGGTTTTGTTGGAGATTTGTTTAATCAAGTTCCAATCGATTGGATTTTGTTATCATCAATAAGTCTATTTGCAATTTTAGGAATATTTATAGGCACTCAACTTTCTAAAAAAATTGCAGGAGATAAATTAAAACCATTATTTGGTTGGTTTGTATTCATCATGGGATGTTATATAATAATTAAAGAAATATTTTTTTAAATTATGGGAACTCTTGATAAAGATTTTTGGAACAATAGATACATTACTAGAACAACTCAGTGGGATTTAGGAACTGTTTCTCCACCTCTAAAAAATTACATTGATCAATTAGAAAACAAAGACTTAAAAATATTAATTCCTGGTTGTGGAAATGCTTATGAAGCAGAATACTTATTAAAAAAGGGTTTTAAAAATATTACATTAATTGATATTGCGAAAGATTTAGTTCAAAGCCTGCAAACTAATTTTCAAAATAATTCTCATATAAAAATTATTGAAGATGATTTTTTTAAACATGATGGTAAATATGATTTGATTATAGAACAGACTTTTTTTTGTGCCTTAAACAAAGATTTAAGATTGGCATATGCAAAAAAAATGTATGAATTATTGAATAAAGATGGAAAACTTGTTGGTGTTTTATTCAATAAAGAATTTGAAACTGAAGGTCCACCTTTTGGAGGTTGCATGGAAGAATATAAAAATTATTTTAATCCATATTTCAAGATTAATGTAGCAGAAAAATGTTATAACTCTTTTGTAAAAAGAGCAGATAGCGAATTGTTCATCATCTTGCAAAAAAAATAAATCTTTAACAATTTTAATAATGTAACAATTGTCACCAAAACTTCAACTTGGAAACAGGAAGTTTGCACAAAATAGAAAATATGAAAGTAGAACAAATTTATACTGGTTGTTTAGCTCAAGGAACTTACTATATTACATCTAATGGAGAAGCTGCCATTATTGATCCATTACGAGAAGTACAGCCCTACATTGACAGAGCTAGAAAGAGATAACGTAAAACTTAAATACATTTTTGAAACACATTTTCATGCAGATTTTGTTAGTGGTCACATTGATTTAGCAAAAAAAACAGGTGCTCAAATCGTTTATGGTCCAACTGCAAATCCAGAATTTGAAGCAATTATTGCTACAGATAATCAAATTTTTAAAATTGGAAATGTGAAAATTAAAGTGTTGCATACTCCTGGTCATACCATGGAAAGCACAACTTTTTTATTGATAGATGAAAAAGGAAAAGATCATGCAATTTTTAGTGGTGATACTTTGTTTTTAGGAGATGTTGGAAGACCAGATTTAGCACAAAAAGCTGCTGAATTGACTCAGGAAGATTTAGCAGGTTTTTTATATGATAGTTTGATGAATAAAATAATGCCTTTAGCAGATGATGTAATTGTTTATCCTGCTCATGGAGCTGGTAGTGCTTGTGGAAAAAATATGATGAAAGAAACTGTAGATACTTTGGGTCATCAAAAAGAAATAAACTACGCATTAAATCAACCTAATAAAGAGAGTTTTATTAATGCTGTTTTGGATGGATTGCAACAGCCACCAGCTTATTTTGGGATGAATGTAGCTATGAATAAAAAAGGATATGAGAGTTTCGATAATGTATTAAAAAAAGGAATAAGTGCATTAAATCCAAAAGAATTTGAAGCCATTGCAAATACAATTGATGCAATAATTTTAGACACCAGAAATGCAAGTGATTTCTATAAAGGATTTATTCCACAATCTATCAATATTGGAATTGATGGTGATTTTGCACCTTGGGTGGGTTCACTTTTAGTAGATGTTAAACAACCATTATTAGTTGTTTGTGATGAGAATAGAGAAGAGGAAGTGATTACAAGATTATCTCGTGTTGGGTTTGATCATGTATTAGGTTTTTTAGAAGGAGGAATTAATAAATGGAAAGAAGCAGGATTTGAAATTGATAAAGTTGAAAGAATAAGTGCTGAAGATTTTGCAAAAAAGGCGATTATAAATGAAGATAAAATAATTGATGTTAGAAAAGATAGTGAGTATGAAGCTGAGCATATTGAAAATGCTTACAGCAGACCATTAATTAAAATCAATTCTTGGATGAGTGAAGTTAATCCAATTGAGCATTTTTATTTACACTGTGCTGGTGGTTATAGAAGTATGATTGCAGCAAGTATTTTACAGGCTAGAGGCTTTAGAAATTTTACTGAGGTTGATGGGGGCTTTAATTGTATTAAAAATACTGATGTTCCAAAAAGCAATTTTGTTTGTCAATCTAAAACCATATAATCATGATATCATTTATAAAAAACTTATTTACAGATAATAGTGTAGCATTAAAAGAAGTGTTAAACTCTAAACCTTTTTTGGTAGATGTTAGGTCGCCTCAAGAATTTAATGCAGGTCATGTTAAAGGTTCAGTAAACATTCCAGTTGGCACTGTTATTGCTAATATTAGTAAGTTCAAAAACAAAAATCATATTGTTGTTTTTTGTAGAAGTGGAAGTAGAAGCAGTATGGCAAAAGACATTTTGATTAATAATGGCATTACCAATGTTACAAATGGAGGAACTTGGGTTAAAATTAATAACCTAATAAATAGTTAAATGAAACATCAAATTTTTAGTAATTGGAACTTATTTAGAATTTTAAGATTTGTGCTTGGAATTGTAATAATGATTCAAGCTATTTATTCTCATAATTATACTTTTGGTATAATTGGATTACTTTTTTCTGTAATGTCTGTATTTAATATTGGTTGTTGTGGAGGCACTTGTACTACAAATAATTTTTCAAAATCAAATGAACCTGAGGATATAACTTATGAAGAAGTGGATTCAACAAAATAAATTAATCATTTTTGGTGCAATAATTGGAGGTCTTTTAGGCTTTATATATTATTATTTTATTGGTTGTTCAAGTGGCAGTTGTGCTATAACCTCAAAACCCTTAAATAGTACAATTTATGGTGCTTTGTTGGGTGGCTTAGTTATTAGTTTATTTAAACAAAAAAAGCATGAAGTTTAACGAAATTATATCACAAGATAAACCTGTATTGGTTGATTTTTTTGCCGAATGGTGTGGTCCCTGCAAAATGATGTCTCCTATTTTAAAAGAGGTTAAAGATGTTGTAGGAGAGAAAGTAAGTATCATTAAACTTGATGTTGATAAAAATCCACAAACTGCCAATCAATATCAAGTTCAAGGTGTACCAACTTTAATTTTGTTTAAAAATGGCAAAATTATTTGGCGAAAAAGTGGTGTTGTGCCTAAATCTGAACTTTTACAAATCATAAATAATTATAATTAGTTATTTTTATTCACTCAAAATATTAATCACATAAAAACATGATGAAATTATCTCTCTATTTTATAGCAATTTGCACAACAAGTTTTAGTATTATTTCTTGTTCACAAAGTTCTAAAGCAAATGTTCGTTTATTGCCTGCTACAGAATTTAAAGCTGAATTAGAAATATTTGATGATAAAATTTTAGTAGATGTTAGAACACCTGAAGAATATGCTGCTGGCCATATTTCGAGTGCAATAAATATTAATGTTTTAGATGGTAATTTCAAAAATGAAATTAATAACCTTGATAAAGCAAAAGCCATATTTGTTTATTGTAAGGTTGGTGGACGAAGTGCAGATGCTGCCAATATATTATCTAAAAATAATTTTAAAAACGTTATTGATTTAAAAGGTGGTTTAATGGCATGGCAAGCCAATAATTTTGAAGTAGATGATAAAGTTGTAATACCCATAAATAGTGAAGAATATGGATTAAAAGATGTTGAAAAAATGGTATCAACAAACGACTTTGTAATTATAGATTATTATGCAGAATGGTGTGGTCCTTGTAAAAGATTAGAACCCATGCTTAAGAAATTTCAAACTGAATTTGGGAATAAGCTAGTAGTTAAAAGAATTGATATTGACAAATCTCCAAGCTTAGCAGAGTTTTATAGAATTAACTCAATTCCCTTAATGCATTTCTATAAAAAAGGTAAACTGGTAAACCAAATGCTAGGCTTGCCTTATGAGGCTGATTTAAAAAACGAAATTCAGAAGTATACAAAATAGAATATTAAATTATTTAAATAAAAGCACTAGTACACAAAATGGCTAGTGCTTTTTTTGTGAAGTTTTTTATCTTTTACTTTTATTGGGTACAATATTTATTTTAAAATTCAAGTATTTGATATATTATTTAAAGAAAAAGTAAAACTAAAAATAGTTATCCACTTTATTAATAAACAAGAATTACATTCCTAAAGTATTCCACACAGTTTAAATAAACAACTAAGTTTTATAATTTACACAATTATTTTGTGTTGTTATGACGAATAAGTTAAAATCAAAGCCACAGCTTAATCCTGATAAATTGAATGAGGATAAAGAACCTGTAGTTACAATCTCTGAGGTTGTCAAGGACGAACGAACTAGTAAAATCTTTGGAACATTTTCAATTGGCTTTGCTATCTTTTTATTTATATCAATTGTTTCTTATTTATTTAGTTGGCAAGAAGATCAAGACACAGTTTTTAATGCTGGGTTAAAAATATTTTCATCCGATGCTCCAATAGTTCATAATTTTTTTGGAGCATTAGGGGCATTTACTGCACATAATTTGGTTTTTAATGGATTTGGTGTTGCCTCAATTGTAATTTCATCTTTCTTTTTTGTTTTTGGTGTAAACATGTTTTTTTCAAAACCTGTTTTTTCTATTACAAAGAATGTAAAATATGTTTTGATTTCATTGGTAATTCTAAGTACAAGTTTGGCTTTTATAACAACTCAAAGTCAATTAAGTTGGGGTGGTGCAGTAGGAAATTATTTAAATAAATGGTTGAATGCTACAATTGGTAGATTAGGTACAGGCTTAGCATTACTAATGGGTTATTTTATTTATTTCATTTGGAAATTTAATCCAAAATTTAGTTTGCCAGAAAGAAGCAAAATTGTGCAAGATGAAGTTGCTGATGCCTCAAATTCTGAAAGTAAATTATTTATAGATGATGATTTAGTAGATGATAAAATTGAACTCAAGTTGAATGAAAGTGATGGATTATCTGGAAATAAATTAAAGTCTGATGCAGGAATTGTATCTGTGATTTTACCAGATGAAGATCAAATCAGTTTTAATATTGATGAAAAAGAAGAGGAAGAAATAGATCCAGAACATGCTTCAAGATTCGAAGAAATTGATCAACTCCCAAAACAAAAATTTACTGCTAAACCAGCTAGTGATTTGCCTTTGGAAATAAAAGATGTTGAAGAAGAAGTTGCAGAAAATCCAAAGCCTAAATCTAAAACTGTTGAAATGGCTAACTATGAGCCAACCTTAGATTTAAGCAATTATAAATATCCTTCAATTGATTTATTAGAAACTCATGGAAGCGAAAAAATTGTTCATGATCCTACAGAATTAGAAACCAATAAAAATCAAATCATAGCTACTTTAAAAAACTATGATATCGATATTCAAAGAATTGCAGCTACAGTTGGACCAACAGTAACATTATATGAAATTGTTCCTGCACCTGGTGTAAGAATTAGTAGAATCAAAAACTTAGAAGATGATATTGCTTTAAGTCTAGCTGCACTTGGCATTAGAATTATTGCACCAATTCCTGGTAAAGGAACAATTGGTATTGAAGTGCCTAATATTAAGAAGACTGTTGTCAGTATGAAATCACTCATCAGCAGTGAAAAATTTCAAAAAAATAATTTTTCTCTACCAATAGCTATTGGTAAAAAAATTGATAATGAAAACTTCATTGTGGATTTAACAACTATGCCTCACTTATTAATGGCTGGTGCAACTGGACAAGGAAAATCTGTTGGTATTAATACATTATTGGTTTCATTACTCTATCAAAAAGCATCCCTCTCAACTTAAAGTTTGTTTTAGTAGATCCTAAAAAAGTGGAGTTAAGTTTATATAAGGTTATCGAAAAACATTTCTTGGCAAAACTTCCTGGAGAAGATGATCAGTATTATAACCGATACAAAAAAAGTTGTTCATACTTTAAATGCTTTATGTATTGAAATGGATAATCGTTACGATCTTTTAAAAGAAGCTGGTTGTAGAAATATTAAAGAGTACAATGAAAAATTTGTTGCAACGAAAACTTAAATCCACAAAAAGGACATCAATTTTTACCATTTATTGTTTTAGTTGTTGATGAATTTGCAGATTTAATTATGACTGCTGGCAAAGAAATTGAAATGCCAATTGCTCGTTTAGCTCAGTTAGCACGAGCTGTTGGTATTCATTTAATAATTGCTACACAAAGACCTTCTGTTAATATTATTACAGGTACAATTAAAGCAAATTTCCCTGCACGTATTGCTTTTAAAGTTTCGAGTCAAAATTGATAGTAGAACTATTTTAGATGTTGGTGGAGCAGAACAATTGATTGGTAAAGGTGATATGCTAATTAGTTATAATGGAGAAATTACTCGTTTGCAATGTGCTTTTGTTGATACGCCTGAGGTAGATAGAATTTGTGAAGAAATAGGAAAACAACAAGGATATCCAGAACCATTTTATTTGCCAGAATATGTTGATGAAAAAGAAATGGAATCGAAAGATTTTGACGTAAATGATAGAGATCCATTGTTTGCAGATGCTGCTAGATTGATAGTGCAAAACCAAGTAGGAAGTACATCCTTAATTCAAAGAAGAATGAAGCTTGGATACAATAGAGCAGGAAGATTAATGGATCAATTGGAACGAGAAGGAATTGTAGGTCCAAATTTAGGTAGCAAAGCCAGAGATGTACGTTTTAAAACAGAAGCAGAGCTAGATGAATATCTTTCTAATTCTTAATTAAGTCATCAACTTCAAAAACTAACTTTTCATTAACTCCTTTACTACTATTTTTGTTGCCTATGTGGATGATTTGTAAAAAGGAATGGCAACAGTTTTTTAATAGCATAACAGGCTTTGCAGTAATTGCATTGTTTTTAATTTTAAACGGACTTTTACTTTTTGTTTTTCCAGAAACTAGTATTTTAAATTTTGGATATGCTTCTCTCTCAAGTTATTTTAATTATGCACCTTGGGTATTGTTGTTTTTAATTCCTGCAATTACAATGAAAAGTTTTCCTGAAGAGTATAAATCAGGAACTTTTGAACTCATCAAAACCTTACCCATCAGTGATTTTCAGATTGTACTAGGAAAATATTTTGGATGTTTATTAATTGGATTAACTGCAGTTCTTCCAACAATTGTTTATGCATTTTCTGTACAAGCATTAAGTTCTACCACAGGAATTGATATTGCTGCAACATTGGGAAGCTATTTTAGCATTGTTCTTTTTGATTGCAGTTTATACTGCTTCAGGTATTGCAGTTGCAAGTTTTACAAATAACACAGTTGTTGCTTTTATTGCTGCAGCTTTTATTTGCTTTTTATTATACAATGGTTTTGAAGCCATAAGCAAATTGCCAATACTTAAAGGGAGTATATGATTATGTAGTAGAATTATTAGGAATCAATTTTCATTATAAAAGTATGAGTAGGGGAGTGATTGATTCAAAAGATGTGATCTATTTTGTTGCTGTGATTGTTTTATTACTCACCATCACTCAACAAAAAATTATGAATAAAATTAGCTAGGTTATTAATTAGTGAATTAAATGCAACAATTTCTTAAACATAAATATTGGTGGATTTTTTTAATCATTGGATTTGGTGTGATTCTTTATCTATCAACAACCATTCATTCAAAAATTGATTTAACTGCTGAAAAAAGATTTTCAATCAGTAAAGCAACCAAAGATTTATTAATAAACTTAGATGATAAAGTTGAAGTACAAGTTTTCCTTACTGGTAATTTAAGTTCAGGATTTAGAAAATTAGAAATTTCTACAGAAGAATTATTATCAAGTTTAAGAGATGAAAGCAATGGTAAACTTTCATACACTTTTAGAAGACCAGGAGAAGGGTTGTCAGACACATTAAAATCAATGCTGTATGATAGTTTAATGAGTATTGGAGTTCGTCCTTTTAATAATGAATTAAATAGAGACGAAGGAGAAAAAACTGAGCAACTTATTTTTCCATCAGCAATTGTTCGATATCAAAACAAAATCAAAGTAGTTGATTTAATGAGTGGAAAAAGTGGTGCTGATGAAGAGAGCAGTTTAAACTATTCAGAAGCATTATTAGAATTTAAATTTGATGATGCGATTGATAAAATCACAAAAAAAGAATTCCCAATAGTTGCTTATGCAGTTGGTAATGGAGAGCCTATAAATCCTACTGTTCAAGATTTAGTAACTACACTAAGTAAAAACTATAGAACAGGAATTTTTGATTTGAAAAAAGGCGTTCTTAATGCCGATACAATCAAAGCTTTAATAATCGTAAAACCATCTTTACCTTTCACTGAAATTGATAAAATAAAAATTGATCAATATGTAATGCAAGGAGGAAAAGTGTTGTGGTTTGTAGATAGACTTTATGCTGAGTTTGATTCTTTGTTAAGAAGTCGTACTGAATTTATTGCTTTTGATAAAAATCTAGAATTAGACGATATTTTGTTTAAATATGGCGTTAGAATTAATGGAGATTTAGCTGCAGGATTTAAGTTGTGCAAAGCAACCTTTAGTGGTTGGAAATTCAGGTGGTCAACCACAAATTGAAAGAATTCCTTTTCCATATTATCCTTTGTTAATGAATCCTTCAGGGCATTCTATTTCTAGAAATCTTGATCATGTTTTAACTATTTTCCCCTCAAGTATAGATACTGTTAAAGCAGATGGGATTAAAAAAACTATTCTATTATCAACTGATACTTCTAGTAGAACTATTAGTTCTCCGAATATTGTTACACTTCAAAGTATAAAGTCAGAAAGTGATTTAGCATATTTCAACAAAAGCTATTTACCAGTTGCAGTTTTATTAGAAGGCAAATTCAAATCATTATATGCAAATCGTTTTACTCAAGTTATGAAAGACACAGTAAAATATTATACTGGTGTTGACTTTCTATCAAGTGGAACAAAAGAAAGCAAACAAATTGTTGTAAGTGATGGTGATATTGTTACAAATGTAATTACACAATCAGATGGTGCTTTAACTATGGGAACTCAGCAATTTGAAAACTATCAATTTGCCAATAAAGAATTTTTATTAAACTGCTTAGATTACTTAGTAGGAAATTCAGATATTATTCAAACTCGAAATAAAGATTTTACGCTTCGATTATTAGATAAAACAAAAGTTCGTGAACAAAAAACAATTTGGCAAATCATAAATGTTTTGGTTCCAGTTTTACTTGTTCTCATATTCACCTTTGTATTGCAATATTCACGTAAGAAAAAATTTACATCTTAATTCAATTTTCTTGACACCTGACCAAATTACATACCTCGTTTTTTCAATTGTAGTAGCAATTGCTTTAGTTATTGATCTTGGATTCATGAGTAAAAAAGATAAAATAATCAGCACAAAAACTGCCTTATTACAAACTATATTTTGGGTTTGTTTAGCACTCGCTTTTTTTGTTTTTGTTTGGTTCGAAGAAGGTAAATTAACAGCTATAGAATATATCAGTGCTTATCTCATGGAATGGAGTTTAAGTATTGATAACATTTTTGTTTTCATCATCATTTTTTCTGCATTTAAAGTCAGTTCAAATTATTATGCAAGAGTATTATTGATAGGTATTTTAATGGCTATTGTATTTAGGGTAATTTTTATTACAGTGGGTATTGCATTAGTACAAAAAGCTCAGTGGACGCTTTACCTTTTTGGATTATTTTTAATTTATACAGGCTATAAAATGTTTTCTACAACTCAGGAAACAGAATTTAATCCACAGAAAAGTAGAGTTTATACTTGGTTGTTAAAATATTTTCCAATAACTCTTGAAGATGGTGGAGGGAAATTTTTAATTAGAAAAAATGGAAAACCTGTTTACACTTCATTGTTTGTTGTAGTAGTCATGTTAGCTATAACTGATTTGGTTTTTGCTTTAGATTCAATCCCAGCAGTAATGGGCATTTCAAGAAATAATTTGGTCATTTACACTTCAAATATTTTTGCAGTTCTGGGTTTACGAAGTCTATTTTTCTTACTACGAGGTGCTGTATCAAAGTTTGACTTTTTACAACAAGGAATCGCCATTGTTTTAGTTTTTATTGGATTCAAAATGTTGCTAGAACATTATTTACACCAATGGTTCAGTAAAAATCAGCTAATCCTTATTTCTCTAGGTGTAATTGTTGTTTGTATTACTGGTTCAATCATTTATTCTATTAGACATAATAAAAAAGGAGGATTAAAAGATAACACTGTTTAATTTTCTATCTATTTCACAAAAAAACATTAGTTGAGTAACCTTATCTTCGCAACGCAAAAAAATAATTATGAATTTACACGAATATCAAGCTAAAGAATTATTAAAGAATTATAAAGTTCCAGTTCAAGAAGGTATTGCAGTTGATCATGTTTCTGCAGCAGAAGATGCCTATAAGCAAATTTCTTCTCAAACGAATAATAAATTTGCTGTTGTTAAAGCACAAATTCATGCAGGTGGTAGAGGTAAAGGAAAAGTTAATGAAACAGGCATGAATGGTGTTAAAGTGGGTAAGTCTGTTGAAGATATTAAAAGCTTTTGCTGAAGGTATTTTAGGTGGAACATTGGTAACTATTCAAACTGGTCCAGCAGGGAAAAAAGTGTCTAAAATTTTGGTTGCACAAGATGTTTATTATGATGGTCCTAATAAGCAAAAAGAATTTTATTTATCTATTCTTTTAGATAGAACTGCAGGACAAAATGTAATCATGTACAGCACTGAAGGAGGAATGGATATTGAAGAAGTTGCACATAATACACCTGATAAAATATTTAAAGAATTGGTTCATCCAAGTGGAGGTTTACAAGCTTTTCAGGCAAGAAAGATTGCATTCAATTTGGGTCTTTCTGGCGAAGCCATGAAAAACTGTATCAAGTTTGTTACAAATTTATATAAGGCTTATGTTGATTTAGATTGTGGAATGATTGAGATTAATCCACTTTTTAAAACTAGTGATGAAAAAATTATTGCTGTGGATTGTAAGATGAATATTGATGATAATGCATTAACTCGTCATCCAATAATTTCAGCATTAAGAGATACAAGCGAAGAAGATCCAACAGAAGTTGAAGCAGGCGAATACAATTTGAACTTTGTAAAGCTTGATGGTAATGTTGGCTGTATGGTTAATGGTGCAGGTTTAGCTATGGCAACCATGGATATGATTAAATTAGCTGGTGGAGAGCCTGCAAACTTCTTAGATGTAGGTGGTTCTGCAAATGCTCAAACAGTTGAAGCTGGTTTTAGAATCATTATGAAAGATCCTAATGTAAAAGCAATTTTAATTAATATTTTTGGTGGAATTGTTCGTTGTGATAGAGTTGCTGCTGGTGTTATTGAAGCTTTCAATAAATTAGGTAATATTAATATTCCAATCATTGTTCGTTTACAAGGAACCAATGCTGTTGAAGCTAAAAAATTAATTGATGAAAGTGGATTAAAAGTACAAAGTGCAATTTTGCTTTCTGAAGCTGCAGCATTAGTAAAGCAGGCTGTTGCTTAATTTATAAAAATAATTTTAAAAAGCCATTCAAATTTTGAATGGCTTTTTTTGTTTTAAGAAATTATGAAAATTCAATTTAATTCTTTATTAGCTTTTCCTTAGGTTTGTGACATGCATTCGTTTAAAGACTTATCAGTATTATTTGCAAAGCACTTCGATAAAAGTCATTTTCCGACAACACCAAATAATTTATACGAACCGTGTAATTATTTTTTGCAAATAGGAGGTAAGCGTGTTAGACCAACTTTATGTTTATTAGGTAATGAATTGTTCGATGAAATACATGTTGATGCTTATCATATTTCAACTGCTATAGAACTCTTTCACAATTTTACTTTAGTTCATGATGATATGATGGATGCTGCATCTTTAAGAAGAGGCATGCAAACAGTTCATACAAAATACAACAGCAATATAGCTTTATTGAGTGGTGATGTGATGTTGATTAAAGCTTATGAATATATCAACAAAATTCAACCTCAATATCTTCAAAGTATTTTGCAATTATTCAACACAACTGCAACTGAAGTTTGTGAAGGGCAACAATTTGACATGGATTTTGAAAATCAAGAAAATGTTGCTTTAGATGAGTACTTAAAAATGATTGAACTAAAGACTTCTGTTTTGCTTGCTGCTGCTTTAAAAATGGGTGCTATTATTGGTGGAGCAAGTGAAGGTAATTGTAATCACTTGTATCAGTTTGGATTAAACTTAGGTATTGCATTTCAAATTCAAGACGATTATTTAGATGCTTTTGGCGACCCTGAAAAATTTGGAAAAGAAGTGGGTGGGGATATCAAACAAAATAAAAAAACATTTTTGTTATTGCATTCCCTTGAAGTTGCTAATAATGACCAAAGAAAAAGATTAACTACTTTAATAAAAGAAAATTCAAGTAATAAAGTAGAAGAAGTATTGAAAATTTATACTGAATGCAATGTTCAAGAGTGGACTAAAAACTTGAAACAAAAATATTTCGATACTGCTTTGCAACATTTAGAAGATATTGCAGTGGTTTCGTCTCGCAAAAAACCTTTAATAGAATTAGCACATTATTTAATTGATAGAGAACACTAGATTATTGAAGATTTAATATTTAAGAATTTTTGATTTGTTTAAACTAAATTATTTATGAGTTCATCACTTTTTAGAAAGAAAAATATTGAAAAAATAGTTTCAGACGCAGCATTGGCTGATTCGCATTCAGGTGGATTAAAAAGAGTGCTTACAGTAAAGGATTTAACCATGATGGGTATTGCAGCTGTAGTTGGTGCTGGAATTTTTTCAACTATTGGAACAGCAGCTTTTAATGGTGGACCAGGAATTTCAATTTTGTTTGTAATTACAGCTGTTACATGTGGTTTTAGTGCATTATGTTATGCTGAATTTGCAAGTCGTGTTCCTATTTCTGGAAGTGCTTATACATATGCATATGTTTCTTTTGGTGAAATTGCTGCTTGGATCATTGGCTGGGCATTAATTCTAGAATATTCTATTGGCAATATTGTTGTTGCCATTAGTTGGAGTGGTTATTTCAATAATTTGTTAGAAGGATTAGGTTTGCATTTGCCTGGTTGGTTATTGACTGATCCATTTACTGCATCTACAAATTTTAATGAAGCAAATGCTATTGTTTTATCTGGTGGAGTATTAGATGCTTCTAAACAATTTGCTATAGATTTATGGAATAGTGCTCCTGTAATTTTTGGCAAGCATATCATTTTCAACTTGCCTGCATTTATTATTGTTGTTTTAATTACTGCTCTTGCTTATATAGGAATTAAAGAAAGTAAGAAGAGTACTAATGCAATGGTAATTTTAAAAGTATCTGTCATTGTTTTTGTTATTGTTTTAGGTTTCTTTTATGTAGATACAAATAATTGGGATCCATTTATGCCAAATGGTTTTGGTGGAGTTTTGGCTGGTGTTTCTGCTGTATTCTATGCTTATATTGGGTTTGATGCTATTTCCACAACAGCTGAAGAATGCAAAAATCCACAAAGAGATTTACCAAAGGGAATGATTTATTCTTTAATCATTTGCACAATTCTTTATATTCTAATTGCTTTGGTTTTAACAGGAATGGTAAACTATAAAAATTTAAAAGTGGATGATCCATTAGCTTTTGTTTTTCAACAAGTAAATTTAAAATGGATTAGTTATATCATTTCTGTAAGTGCAGTAATTGCTACTACAAGTGTATTGTTGGTATTTCAGTTAGGACAACCAAGAATATGGATGAGTATGAGTAGAGATGGATTATTGCCTAAGAAATTTGGTAAAGTTCATAAAAAATATCAAACTCCAGGTTTTGCAACAATTGTAACTGGTTGTTTAGTGGCTATTCCAGCTTTAGTAATTCCAAGTGGTATTGTTACAGATTTAACCAGTATAGGTACTTTATTTGCTTTTGTTTTAGTTTGCTTTGGTGTATTAGCCTTGCCAAAACTAAATGGAGAAAATGCAAAGTTTAAATTGCCACATATTAATGGTAAATTCATTATTCCATTATTAGTAGGAGTATTTGTTTGGTTGTATAAAGAAAGGTTAGTGAACGCTTTTTCAAATCTTAATTCAGAAGGATATCAAGAAATTTTATTTGTAATTTTTATTTTGATAAGCATCGTTACAGCAATATATTCTTTTATCAAAAGTTATAATGTAATACCTATAATTGGAGCATTATCATGCCTTTACTTAATGATAGAAATTCCAGCTATTAGTTGGATGTGGTTTTTTGTTTGGATGGGTTTAGGATTGCTTCTTTATTTTTCTTATGGTAGAAAAAATAGTAAGATTAATGATTAGATGATTTGAGATTCAATTCCCATTGCCAAGCAGATTGCATCATGTCGTTGATGTCATATTTAGTTTGCCAACCCAATTTTTCTTTTGCTAAATTGTTATTTGCATATATGGCAACTACATCACCTGCTCGTCTTGGTCCAATTTCATAATTAAGTTTTACACTATTCACTTGCTCAAAACTATTAATTGCTTCTAAAACTGTTACACCATTTCCTGTACCCAAATTAAATAATTCAACACTTGATTGATTCTTTTCTTTAATTAAATATTCAATGGCTAAAGTATGGGCTCTGGCAATATCACAAACATGAATATAATCTCTTACACAACTACCATCTCTTGTATCATAGTCATTTCCATACACCAACATTTTAGGTAATTTACCAATAGCTGTTTGAGTAATTGCAGGCACTAAATTTTGTGGTTTACCAATTGGTAGTTCTCCAATTAAAGCTGAATCATGTGCACCAACAGGATTAAAATATCTTAATAATATAGCATTTTTATTGGGGTTAATTTGAATAAAATCTTCAATGATTCTTTCCCCAACTTGTTTGGTATAACCATAAGGAGAAGCAGCAGGTTGTTGAGGTGTTTGTTCTGTAACACAAGCTTCATCTGGATTTCCATAAACAGTGCAGGAAGATGAGAATACAAAATGTGGCACATTGAACTCATCAACACATTTTAAAATATTGATGAGAGAATTCATGTTGTTATGATAATACTCTAATGGCTTTTCTACAGATTCTCCAACAGCTTTAAAAGCAGCAAAGTGAATAATACCATCAATTTTTGGATGATTACTGAATACTTTTCTCGTATCATCAAGATTAGTTAAATCAACATTATAATTGATTATTGATTGATTAGTAATTTGTTTAATGCCTTCAAAAACTTTTGCATTAGAGTTAGAAAAATTATCTACACTTATCACATCAAATCCATGTTCAATTAAATCAACTATTGTGTGAGAACCAATAAATCCTGCTCCACCTGTAACTAATATTGTTGCCATTCTTACTTAAATATTTTATTTTTTCAATCCTAAATCTCTGCCTTTCATTTTTGCTGGAACGCCTTCTGATAGCCATTTTGCAGGTTTTTCTCCTTTTAATAACCAATCAAAAAATTGTTGTTCACGAATTTGAATATCTTTTCTATTTTTTCTCTCAACCAGATTATGGTCTTCTCCATTATAATTTAACATCCAAACTTGCTTATTCAATCTTCTCATAGCAGTAAACATTTCAATTCCTTGATACCAAGGCACAGCACCATCATTATCATTTGCCATAATAACTAAAGGTGTAGTAACTTTTGGAAGATGAAAAAGAGGAGAATTTTCAATATACAAATTTTGCTTTTCCCAAATTGTTCCACCAATTCTACTTTGAGTGTGTTCATACTGAAACTGTCTGTTCATGCCACTTCCCCAACGAATTCCTCCATAAGCACTAAACATATTTACAACAGGAGCACCAGCCCATGCAGCTTTATATAAATTGGTTCTTGTTATTAAATGAGCAATTTGATAACCACCCCAACTCTGACCTTGTAAGCCAATTTTAGTGCTATCAACAAATCCTTTTTTAATTAAAGCCCTTGTACCACTTACTATATAATCATAAGCACTTTTTCCAGGATAACCTTTCGTGTACCAAATATCTGGAACAAACACAACATAACCATTACTAACAAAATAAGGAATGTTTAATCTACTTGGTGTTGGTGCAGGTGCTTGATATTGATGTAAAGTTTGATTGCTTCGTTCGTAGAAATAAACAATAATTGGATATTTTTTCGTGCTATCAAAATTTTCTGGTTTGTATAAAACACCTTCAGTCAATTTTCCAGTATAAGCTTTCCATTTAAATAATTCTGCTGAACCCCAAGTATAGTTTGATTGTTGGGGGTTGATATTAGTAAGACTTCTATTTTTAAGCTCAGTTTTAATCACATCTCCATTCATATTAATGATTAAAGATGTGTCAACAATATCTGAAACTAAGTTTGGAGAGTTTTCAAAATTTTCAACAGTAAAAATAAAATGGTTGGATTGTTTTGCTTTTGCAAGACCATTTAATCTTAAATTTTTTGGAGTTCGATTTTTATTTTTATCAATAGTTCCAATAAATACATTCGAGTATGACAAAATTTTAGAGTTCTCATTAAAAGTTTGATAAATCATTTCCTGACCTTCCTTAATAAACTTCTCATCCTCATCAACAGTTACATATCTGTATTGAATTTTTTCATTTCTACCATTCGTTATACAAACAGATTTTTCAATTCCTTTAGGATCAACTTTCCAAATATCATATCTATCATTAATCAACACATAAGCATCATTTTCCATCCATTTCACAATACCATAAGCATTTGGTTCATTAGGGACATCATTTTCTTCATCATATAATTTGTAAAGAATATCTTTTGCTACTTGAGTTGTTTTTTGAGTAGATGAACTATAGCAACTGTAAGTTCTTTTCACTTCATCATAAAATAATAAATAATTTCCTGTGTAAGAAGGATAAATATTGCCTTTTAGATTTTCAATAATTTTTTTGCTTTCACCTGTAATTGGATTTACTTTATAAATGTCCTTTTTAGTAGCTCCTTGCCATTGAGCAGCAATTCTTTTGCCTTCATCAGAAAATGCATAAAAAACACTTCCATCACCTTCTAAAGTTTTTATAACAGTCTCTAAATTTTCATTTCCTAATTGTATTACTTTATTATTTTCAAAGTCGAAACGTGTTAAATAACTTTTTCTCAATTCTCTATCTAAACCTTTCAATTGAACAGGCATTAAATCATCATCATTATAATGCCACACATCTACATTCACTCTTTCAAATTCAGGTAAAGAAGTGTCTTTTGGAATTAGAATAGGAGCAGTACCAAAGAATAATCTTTTGCCAGATTCACTAAATGCTACAGATCCATTTTCACTTACTGTCCAATTATTTGACATTCCAGTTGTTGTTTTATATGCCAACATTTTAGCAGAATCTAAATCAGTAGAATAATAAAATAATCTATAAAACTTTTGTGATTCTTTTTTTGCACTATCTCTTTCTGCAACAAATGCAAGTTGATTACCTGTTGAATCAAATGCATATTGTTTGGAATCATTAAAACCAGTTAAAATAGTATCTTTTTTGTTTTGATTTAAATCGAATAGAAGAATATGTGCTTTAGACTTTGAATTACCATTTTTCTTTGTTGTTTCTATTACAAGCTTATTCCCATTTTTAGAAAAAATGTATTCTGAAACCAATTTTATTTTTTGATTAGTATTGTTAGATAAATTTCTAATTACTAATTCAGTTCCTTCTTCAATATCATCTTCTTTTTTTGGTTTTGGAGTAGTATCAGTTTTGTTTAAAATGGGTTTAAAACCATTGGATAAAAGTTCGCTATTTTTTAATTGCAGACTATCTAATTCTTTTTGTAATTTTTCAATACGTTGATCTAAATTTTTCTTAGTTGTTGCACTATCAGGAACCTTTGTTTCTTTTACTTCTGGTAATGGTTTTTCCATTAAATAAGCTAACCAACCTGCTGCTTTTTCAGGAGTTTTATAGTTTTTTACTCTTGCAATTTTTTCTAATTTCTTGTTTACAATATCATAAATACCTAAACTGTCCTTTGGCATATCATCTGCTTTCTTCTTGGCAATTTTGGCATCTCGAGTTTGTTTAAATGAAGGTTTGATTTTAAACACTACAAACTTGTCATCTTCAGTAATGGTAATATTAAAACCTCTTTCAACTTCAATAAATTTATCTCCTTTGGTAGATTGTATTATTAAGTTGCCATCACCTTCTTGAACATTGATGGTGTATGCTACAAAGTTACCATTATTGCTAATTTTTTTTTCTCCAATACTTTGCCAACTATCATAAACACTATGATCTATAGGTTTTTTTTGAGCTATTAAAACAATAGGAGAGAGTAGGAGGATGAATAATATTTTTTTCATAAAATAGTTTTATTTGCCACAAAGGCACTAAGGCACAATGTATATTATTTTTTTGAATTTTAACTTTTTACTTATATCCCCAGAGCATCTTTCATTGTAAAAATTCCTTTTTTACCCACAACAAATTCAGCAGCTAAAACTGCTCCACTTGCAAAGCCAACTCTGTTATGAGCTGTATGTGTAATTTCTATATCATCAATCGTTGACGAATATCTTATAGTATGAGTTCCAGGTGCAGGGTCAATTCTTTCAGAAATAATTGCTAATTCATTCTTATTTGCTGTGTGTTTCATTAATCCATTTTTCTTTTAAAGAATTGTTAGCCAAAATTTGTTCAGCAAGTGTGATAGCAGTACCACTTGGTGCATCTTTTTTTTGGGTATGATGAATTTCAGTCATTGATACATTATAGTCAGAATATTTATTCATCAACTTTGCTAAATAAATATTGAGTTCAAAAAATAAATTAACGCCAATACTAAAATTGCTGGCATACAAAAATGTACCATTTTGTTGTTGGCAATAAGTTTCAATTTGGTTCCATCTATCTAACCAACCTGTACTTCCACAAATTACTGGTACTCCATATTCCAAGCACTTTTTTACATTTTCAAAAGCTGTGTGAGGGGAAGTGAATTCTATTGCAACATCTACTTTTGATAAGTTTTCTTGATTAAAATCATTAAGATTACTCACATCAATTTTTAAAACAATTTCATGTCCTTTCTGTAAAGCAATTTCTTCAATGGCTTTGCCCATTTTTCCATAACCAATTAATGCAATCTTCATGTAATAATTCTTTTCTAATTTTGAATCGTAAAATTAAGGGTTTGGTTCATTATTATTTAATTCCCAATGATTCATTAAATCGTTCCTTCGTTGTTCTGATAAAGATGCTTGATTATATTGACCAGCAACAGTTTTTTGTCGTAATGCTTCATAAATACTCACTGCACAGGCAACAGAAATATTTAAACTTCTAATGATTCCCATTTGTGGAATGATAAAATTTCCATCAGCCAAATTTCTAACTTTTTCACTAACGCCATCATGTTCATTTCCAAAAACTAAAGCAACACTTTTGGTAAAATCAATTTCATATAAACTAACTGCATCAGAAGCTAAATGGGTCGTTAAAATTGTTTCATAGTTCTTTCTTAATTCAGAAAAACATGCATCAATATCTTCATATTGATGAAGTGTAAGCCATTTTGCAGCACTGCTACTACTTTTTGCACCAAACTTTTCATGTCTTGGAATTTTTGTATTCAAAATATAAAGGTCTTGAATACCAACAGCATCACAAGTTCTCATCACTGCAGAGATATTATGAGGATCTTGCACATTTTCCATTACAAGGGTAAGATTGGCTTGTCTGTGTTTTAAAACTCTTAGTAGTTTTTCAGTTCTTTCAGTTGTCATAATTAAATAAACTTCAACGAAAATAAGGGGAATCAAAATTCTATTTGTTCTAACGCTTATTTTAGCTTACTTTTGCACACTTTTATTTCTTAAAATTATTACATGATTGCTGCCCCGTAAGGCGGCGGCAAGTTCATAAAATTATTAAAAAATCACTTTATGAAGCTTAGCTCATTTCGCTACGACCTTCCTTTAAACCTCATTGCACAGAATCCTACAAAAAGAAGAGAAGACAGTCGAATGATGGTTGTTAACAGAAAAACTGGGAATATTGAGAACAAACATTTCAAAGATATTCTTGAATATTTTAATGATAAAGATGTTTTTGTGGTGAATAATACCAAAGTTTTTCCTGCAAGAATGTATGGAAGCAAAGAAAAAACTGGGGCTAAAATTGAGGTTTTTTTATTGAGAGAATTAAATAAACCGAATCGTTTATGGGATGTTATCGTTGATCCAGCAAGAAAAATTCGTGTTGGTAATAAATTATATTTTGGTGAAAATGAAGAATTAGTTGCTGAAGTAATTGATAATACAACCAGTAGGGGTAGAACAATAAAATTTCTTTGGGAAGGTAATGACGAAAGTTTTAAAGGAATGCTTGAAATTTTAGGTGAAACTCCATTACCAAAATATATTAAAAGAAAACCTGATGCTGATGATAGAGAAAGATATCAAACAGTTTATGGAAAATATGAAGGTGCTGTAGCAGCTCCAACTGCTGGTTTGCATTTTAGTAAAGAGTTAATTAAAAGATGCGAAATTCATGGAATTAAATTCGCTGAAGTTACTTTGCACACTGGCTTAGGTACATTTAGACCAATTGAAGTAGAAGATTTAAGCAAACATAAAATGGATGCTGAATATTATAAAGTTCCTGAAGAAGCTGCAGCAATTATAAATAAAGCAAAGGAAAACGATAGAAGAATATGTTCAATTGGTACAACTAGTATGAGAGCATTAGAAACAAGTTTTACTGCAGAAAAAAGATTAAAACCAAGTGAAGGTTGGACAAATTCATTTATTCATCCTCCACATGATTTTAGTATTGCCGATTCTTTAGTTACTAATTTTCATCTTCCAAAAACAAGTTTATTAATTATGGCTTGTGCATTTGCAGGTTATGATTTAGTAATGGAAGCTTATAAAAAAGCTATAAAAGATAAGTATCGTTTCTTTAGCTATGGCGATGCATTATTGATTATTTAAAAAATAAAAAAAATATTTTTAAATGAGTTGTTTTGTTAAGTGCATCCCCCTACTTTTGCACTCCTTTCAAAATAACAGATTTTGAAAAACGGGAGGTAGTTCAGCCCGGTAGAATACTTGGTTTGGGACCAAGGGGTCGCAGGTTCGAATCCTGTCCTCCCGACACTACTAAAATTAAAAGTCAAAGTTTTATAACTTTGACTTTTTTTATGTTTTACATCTATATAATTTACAGAAAAAAAATGATAGCTATTATTGTGGTCAAACTTCCAATTTATCTAATAGATTACTTGAGCATAATTCTGGTGAAACAAAAAGTATTGCAAAGTGTATAACTTGGTATTTGCTATGCTACGAAATTTGTAATTCAAGAACTGAAGCAATTTTAAAAGAGCGACAAATAAAAAGCAGAGGTATCAAACGTTGCTTAGCCTATTCGGTAAGTAGTTTAATTCCATATTTATAATTCAGCTTGAATAGTAGACTATCCTGCTAGGTAGCAGGAGGGTTGCATGTTCGAATCCTATCCTCCCAGACACTGCTGAAAAACAATAGCCACTCAAATGAGTAGCTATTGTTTTTAAGGAATTATCTAATGGTATCTTTATGTAATATCACACCATCCTGTGGTACATTCAATAAAATACTTTTTTCATCAATCAATGATTTTAATTCATCGATTTTTAATGAGTCTAAATGTAAGCTTCCCTAAAATTTGAGCCAGTCAAAAATCGAATTTTATATGATTTAATTGTTATATCCTCGAAATCACTGATACAACTGCATTTCCAACTTCAGATGTTGATGCCGTTCCACCTAAATCTGGTGTTAATGTTTTTCCATCAACTAATACTTTTTCAATACAAGTTAATATTTCTTTCCCCCAATCCTCATATCCAAAAAAATCGAGCATTTGACTTGCAGACCAAATTGAAGCCAATGGGTTTGCTATTCCTTTTCCAGTTATATCAGGTGCCGAACCATGAACTGGTTCAAACATTGATGGATATTTTCTTTCTGGATTTATATTTGCACCTGCAGCTAATCCCATTCCACCTGCTATTGCTGCTCCTAAATCGGTTAAAATATCCCCAAATAAATTTGATGTTACTACAACCTGAAATCTTTGTGGTTGTTTTATGAAAAACATGGCTGCAGCATCAACCAAATATGAGAAAGTTTTTACATCAGGATATTCTTTGCCAACTTCAATAAATATTTCATCCCAAAATACCATTGAATAATTTAGTGCATTGGCTTTGCTGATGCTTGTTAAAGATTTTTTTTCTTTTCTTGCCAATTCATAAGCATATCTTATTATCCTCTCTGTTCCTTTTCTTGAAAAAACGCCTGTTTGCAAAACCACTTCTTCAGGTTTTCCTTTAAATAACCAATCTCCTGCTCCAGCATATTCCCCTTCACTGTTCTCTCTTACCACTATCATATTGATGTCTTCCTTTTTTATATTTTTCAAAGGACATGGGGCACCATCTATTAATTTAATAGGACGAATATTGACATACTGATCAAAACCTTTTCTTATTTTCAACAATAAATCTCTAAGGGATATATGATCAGGTACACCAGGAAATCCAACAGCACCCATATAGATTGCATCAAATTCTTTTAAAATATCCAATCCATTATCATCCATCATTTTTCCATGGGTTAAATAATATTCACAACCCCAAGGAAAAAGGGTGAACTCGAATTTCATACCTCCATCTAACTCTGCAACTCTTTGTAAAACTTTAATGCCTTCTGCCAACACTTCAGGTCCAATTCCATCTCCTGCAATAACTGCTATTTTATAATTTTTCATTTGTTTGTCGCTCCCTTGATTTTTATTTTGATTAATTTATGTTGCTTCTAAATATCTTCAAATCTAATTCTTTTATAAACATTTAAATCTCTATAAAAATTGTTAATGAAGGTAATCCAATAATTTGTATTTGTAAAATATTCATTACTGCTAAATTGAAAAATTAACTAGCAAATTTGGGCATATGGTGTAATAATATTTTCTGTAAACTCGTTTCTTTCTTTTTCAATATTACTTTTCCACTTCTTTCAAAATAACAAGTTTTGAAAGGAGTGAAGGTAGTTCAGTCATGTAGAATACTTGGTTTAGAACCAACCTATTTCAGAACGAGTCAGTCAGTTACTCAATTGAGTAACTGACTATTTTTTTAAGGAATTATCTAATGGTATCTTTATGTAATATCACACCATCTTGTGGGTTATTTAATAAAATACTTTTTTCATCTATTAAAGCTTTTAATTCATTATTCTTTAAAGAGTCTAACATTATATTTTTTAAATAAAAAGATTGAGTAGGTTTATTGGGTTGATACCATCTAATTATTTTACACTGACAACTAGCATTTTCAACACTATTAATCACTTCTTCTAAAGTTCCACCTTTACCAAGTTTTGTATATACTTCTCTTATGCCAATAATTTTATTTTTATCACCAATATCAAAACTCCAAGATGCTGATATTGCTGGTAAATAAGCAGATTTGTTGTTGAGATTTAATAATGAATGTCTTGGCGATTCTGTAATGTTTGTTATGTTTTTTATTTTTGAGAAAACAGAAACTAAACCAGGAGATTCGAACTGCATAAAGCCAACATGATTAAAACTAGCACCAAATCTGTTGAAAGTAAAATAGTCATCTTTATATTTTACATTGACAAGATTTGAAACTATTAGATGATATCTGTTAGGATTAGAAACTCTTGCCTGTGGAGATCCAATATAACACAACCATACACCTTCTAAGCTATCTATTTCTAATTTTGTTGGTTGATATGGAATAATATTCATATCTGTTTTCATATCAATCCATTTCTTTTCTATTTTTATAAAATAAAATCCAAAAAATACTAAAGCAAGAATTAGGAGAGTAAGAATGATTGTTAAATTTCTAGTTTTTCGTTTATTTTGGGCATTTTGGTTTTGTAAACTATTATTTTGTTGCTGAAGTATTCCGTTTACTTTTTCAATATTTATAAGTAAATCTTTTTTTTCCTCTTCTGTTTTTTCAATTAAATTATAATCAATTGGATTTTCTTCAAACTTTTTTCTTCCAACTCCAAATAAATACACATAGCAAGCATCTACTAAAAATGGTCTGGGATGGTTTACAATACCACTAAGTGCATCTTTTAATTGCCCACCAGTAATGTCATATTTTCTATATGGATATTCTTGTTTTTTTCCAGTTTTTTCAATTTCATAATTCTCGGTTCCCCATTCTTTTGAATGCTCTGGTAGTTGATTACTGATATCACTTAGTACAATTGCTAAAGATTCGTAGTTTTTTCTGTTAGTATTTTGAACAATTTCTTGCCCAGTATCTAATTTATACTTCTGAATTGCTTGAGTAAGCAAGTAAATTATTTCTTCTTTACCACTTTTTATTTTTTGCATAATGTTATGAAAAATAATAATTTATTAAATTTCCGAAACATTATTTGCATTTCGGAAACAGGGTAATTTATTTGGAATTAATTCTGAACACTTCAAAAACAAATATATCGATTCTATTGCAATAATTTTCAATTTCATTATCAAAGAAAATTTATTATGAATATAAGTTTATTAAGAAAGCCAAGAAAAATTACATTTTTTCTATTTTTTGTATTAACAAACGTTTGTTTAAGTACTAAAGCTCAAACATACTTTTATTACAATGGTTCAGGTGTATTAAGTAATACTGCTAATTGGGGTACAAACACAAATGGAACAGGTACTGCACCAACAGATTTTATTACTGCCAGTCAAATTTTTATTATTCAAAATACCAATTCGATTACATTTAGTGGTACTTGGACAGTTTCTGGTACTGGTTCTAAAATTGTAATGGGAAATCCAACTTCTGCAACTGCTTCACCAGCCATTACACTTACTCTTACTCCTGGAAGTTCTATAATTGCTACTCCTCAACTTTTTGAGGTATCAATTCCAAGTTCTGGTAATCATAAAATCATATATCAAAATACCACTGCTCTTTCTTTAGGAACTGTAAACGATGCCAATTTAGAATTGGTATTTGATGGGGCAGTAATAACCACTTCAACAACCAGAACTTACGGAAATGTTAGTTTGATAAATAATGCAAATATTGATATGGGGGGTGCAGCTATAATTTTAAATAATTTAACTGTGGATGCTAGTTCAGTATTAACTGGTCCAATTGGTTCTTCAGCTCAGTATATTGCAGTAAAATCAGGTGGTGCAGTAGTTATAAATGGAACATTTAAGGCTGGCAGACAAGGGAGTGCTGTCTCACCTAGTGTTGGAGGACTTTTTTCAACTGGTATAAATATTCCAGTTACTGTAGCGAATTCTAATGCTACAATACTTTTTCAAGATCCTTCAACCACACCTTCATTAACTTTAGGGCCTAATTCAACAATTGATTACAATAGAGGTATAACTTCTGGGCAAACAGGAATTCAAGGTATAACGCCTTGGGCTTATGCAAATTTAACGCTTTCAAATTCAGGTTTCGCAAGCAATAGAACATTTAGTATTGCAGGCAATATAACAGTTTCAGGAACTTTAACCATCAATATGTTGAGTGGTGCAACAATTACCCAACCATCATCTTCAACAACAATTACATTATTGCCTAAAGCAAAGTTGGAAATTAATTCTGCTACAATTCTTCCTACTAACGGAAAATTAATTCTAAAATCAGATGCAACTGGAACAGCATCTATTGGAGCATTGGCTACAGGTGCTTCAATAACTGGCAATGTTACTGTTGAACAATTCATTTCTGCAGGTTCTAGAAAGTTTCGTTTCTTAAGTCATCCTTTCAACTCTAATCAAAAATTAAATCAAATCACAGATAATATTGATATTACAGGAAATACTGCTGGTACAACTGGTCAATCTGGACAAATTACAGGTGATGGTTTTACTAGTACATCAACCAATAATCCAAGTGCTTTTTTCTTTAATACTGTTAATGCAAATGGTAATGCAACAACTGATGCAGGTTGGGCTGCATTTAATGATACAGCTACTGCTAATTGGAATGTAGGTCAAGGTATTAGAGTTTTAACAAGAGGTACAAAAGGACAAGCAGGAACTTTGAATGGAACGAATCTTAATCCTAATAGTGCTACTCTTGATATGACTGGAGTAATAAATCAAGGAACTGTGAATGTTAATTTAGTTACAGGTGGATCTGGTGCCACTGCAGGATTTAATTTAGTTGGAAATCCTTATGCATCTCCAGTTGATATAGGAGCAGTTTTATCTGCCAACACTAATATTGGTTCGAGTATTTATTTACGTAATCCTCAAACAGGAAGTTACATTACTGTTAACCCAATTCCTCCAAGTTATATTTTACCAGCTTATAGTGCATTCTTTGTTAAAGCCAATGCTGCTACAACTCTAACTTTTAATGAAAGCAATAAAAGTACTTGTGTAAGTTGTCCAACATTATTTAGAGCATCAAATGCAACAAATCATATTGAAATAAAAGCTATAAAAGATGGATTGGTTTATGATAATTTGAATCTGAATCTTGGAAAAGAATTTAGCAATAATTATGAAGCTTCAACAGATGCAATTAAACTTTTAAATGCTGGGTTAAGTATATACTCGTTAAGTTTTGATCAACAAAAATTAGCTACAGATCATAGACTTATATACAACAATGCTATAGTGCCTTTAGGCATTATGCTAAACGAAACTAAAGGAATAGAAACTTATACTTTAAAAGTAGGAGACTTCAATATTAAAGACGGCTACAAATTAATTCTTCACGATAAATTATTTAAAAAATATATTTTACTAGATAAAGAATCTACTTACGATTTAACTATTGATCCAACCAACAAAAAAAGTGTTGGAGAAGATAGATTAGAAATCATCATAAAAAAATAGTAATCAAATAACTAGTAACAATTAAAAAATTTAAATATGAAAAATAATAAATTTATAAATAGAAAATTATCAATCATTTTTTGTGCGTTCAGTTTTATATTTATGTCTAATGTAAATGCACAAAATTTCATTGACGAAACTGTAGATTCAATAATCTTAACTCCAGTAAATCTTCAATCGTTCAATGCTTTTAAAATTGAAAAAAATGTTGATCTTAATTGGAGTACTGCTTCTGAAATTAATAGCAAACAATTCATCATTCAACGTTCATTAAATGGTAACAGTTTCGAAAATCTTGCAATAGTAAAAAGTGCAGGAAACTCCAACTCAACTATTAACTATAAGTATACTGATCTTGATGTGCCTAATGCTAATTTATATTATCGTTTACAACAAGAAGATTTTGATGGTAAAGCAAGTTTCTCTAGTATTATTTTAGTAAAATACAGTAAACAAAACAATATTGAATTTGGGGTTTATCCTAATCCCATAAAAAATGGAAACTTAACTGTTACACTTAGAAATATACCAACTGAAACTTATAGTCTTTCTTTAAAAAACATTATAGGGAAAACTATTTTTACTTCTACTTTAAATCAAGTTGGAACTATAAGCACCAACTTAATTCAACTTCCAAAAACATTATCTAAAGGATTTTATATGTTAAATATTATTAATATTTCTGGCAATATTAATTTAACAGAAAAAATAATAATTGAATAATCACATGCAGATTAACCTTTTTAAAAAAATTAACATGTATAAAATAATTGCTAGCTTTTTTGTTGTTTTTTTCTTGAGTAGCTCTAATGCACAAATTAATAAATCAACAGTAGGAAAACATTCTTTTTATTTTGATAATGGGGGCAAATTAAAAAATCCAATCAAGGTTTTTTACTTTAGTCCAAAAGCTGATGACAATGATATGCCAATTGTTGTAATGATGCATGGTGCTTCAAGAGATGCATCAACATACCTCGATAATTTAATAAATGCTGCAACAGTATTTAACTGTAAAATAATAGCACCAGAGTTTGATAAAGAAGACTATCCAAGTGCTGATATGTACAGTTTGGGCAATGTTTATAATAAAAAATCTAAATCGTTTAATCCTGTAGACCAATGGTCTTTTTCGTTAATAGAGCCTTTGTTTGATATGGTTGTACAACAAACTCAAAGTAATTGTAAAGGTTATTATTTATATGGTCATTCTGGTGGTTCACAATTTTCACATCGTTTTTTAATGTTCATAAATCAGAATAGAGTTATAAAGGCTGCAATTGCAAATGCAGGCTGGTACACTTTTACAGATAAAAATATTGATTTCCCTTATGGGTTAAAAAAATCACCATTAGAATCTGCAGATTTATCGAAATTCTTTTCAACTAAAATATTTGTGCTTTTAGGAACAAGTGATACCGATAGAGATAGCAAAGATTTTAATGTTGCTGTAGATGCAGATGCACAAGGATTAAACAGATTTGAAAGAGGTAAATTTTATTTTAAACAAGCAAAAGAAACAGCAGAAAATTTAAATATGCCTTTTAATTGGACTGAAATATTTGTACCAAATGTGGCCCACAACAATCGGGAAATGGGAAAATTTGCTTTATCTACTTTTTTTATGGAAATACAATAGTTAAACTTTTAAAATGAATATCACAAAAAAAATATTATTTATTGTTTTCAATGTAATGCTTTGCTACAATGTATTTGCTCAAGATGAAGTAGATTTTACTTTTGATTCATCAATTAGTAATCAAAAAAGCAATAACGAAATGCATGTACTTAAATTGAAAAAAAGTTATGTATTGGGAGAGGGTATTACCCTTCGTTCTTCAGTTGGTAATTTAAACATCTCTCAAACATTTCAATCCTTATTTATAGTTAATTCTGCAAATAAAGATTTATCTAATTTAAATGCTCAATTTCAAATTAGAAGAGCTCGACTAACTATGATTGGTAATTTATTTGATAAAACCATGAGTGTAGTTTTCAGGGTAAATCTTCCAGCAGATTATCAAAGTGCAACCGGTGGTAATAGAACATTTAATAATACTTTGCAAGAAGCATATTTTGAATATAGACCTAGCCGAAAACATGTTTTTAATATTGGATTACGTGCAGATTATATGGACTCAAGAGAAATTAGATTTCAAGGTGAAAATAATGGATTCATTGAAAGAAGTGCAGTCTCAAGTTCTTTTGATGCCATTTTTGATTATGGTATTCGATATAAAGGAAATTATAGTTTAGGCGGCAGACATATTTTAAAACCATATTTATCTATAACAACTGGTGATAGTAGATCTGCATTGCAAAAAAACTTTGGAGGCTTCAAGTATGGAGTTCGATTAGACTATTTACCTTTTGATAAATTCTCAAGAGGTGGCGAATTTTTTTTAGATGATTTAGTAAGAGAAGAAAAGCCCAAATTAGTTATTGGTGCTGTGTATAGTTATAATGATGGGGCTACTTCTGCTTTTGGAACTAATGGTGGAAGATTTATTTATGCAGATGCTGCACAAAATGTTCTACTACCAAAGTATTCAAAATTTGGTATTGACTATTTATTTAAATACGATGGGTTTTATTCTTTAGGAAGCTATTTTACTACAAGTGCAACAGTCCCTACTAACATAAAAGGAGAATATAGATTGAATGGTACTTTTAATACATATAACACAGCACAAACTGAACAACAAACTCAGAATTTAGTGTTATCAAGACTTAATTTAGGCAGTGGTTTTAATGTACAAGCTGGCTATGTTTTACCATCAGATTGGTCATTATCTGGTCGATTTTCAACTTTAAAAAGCAATACAATTTCTGCAAGTTTTGCTACGTATAATAAGTATTACACATTCAACGCAACAAAATATTTATCTGAACATAATTTAAAAATTCAATTTGAAATTGGTTACGATGAATTAGATAAAGCTTTTAAAACTACCACACAATCTGGTAATATTTATTCACAAATCATGTTTACTGTACAACTATAAAATTTAATTAATGAAAAAAATAATTCTCTATAGTTTCCCATTTTTGCTGCTTTTTAATAAAGCAAATGCACAACTTACTTTAGGACAACTATCTCAAGAAGACTCTTCACTAATTCATGTAAATGGAGAAGGTACTTATTTAACTTTAGGTAAAGGTGAGGGTACAAAATTTAATTTTTTGAACATTGTTCAAACAGGTATCCAAATGAGTCAGTTTGATTCTCTGTCTTTTACTTCAAAGTCAAATAGACTATCACTCAACTTAGTTAGAATAGTTTTAAATGTGCAAGGGTCAAGAGATAAGTTTTCTTTAGGCATAGTTACAGATTTTACTGGTACTACACCAATTTTAGAAGGTTGGGTTGGTTTTTCTGTATTCAATAAAAAAGCAAAAGTATTTTTAGGTCAACGACAAACTAATACAAACAATCGTTTAGCAATGGCAGACGAACGTTTTGCTCAAGTAATGGGACAAACAATTGCAGGCAAATCGAATGATGGAATTGTATATGGAGGATTAATGCAAAATTTTGTAGGTGCAACAAGAGAAGGGGGTATCTTTTTCGAAACAAAATTAAACATCAAAAATTTCAAAATTTATCCATCACTTTCTGTTACAACAGGCGAGGGGCAAAACTTTTTTGATGTTCAACCAAATGTTGGTTTAAAATATGGAGGTAGAATTGATGTTTTACCTTTTGGTGATTTTACAAAAAATAATGCATTTATTGCACATGATATTTATAGAGAAAGAAAACCAAAACTTGCTTTAGGTTTTGCGGCAAGTATTAATTCCAAAGCAAGTAGTCCTATAGGCTCAGAAAATAATATTATTACTAACATCTATAATAAAAATGGCGAAAGTGATTTTGCAAATTATAGAAAAATAGTTGCTGACGTTGTTTTTAAACACAATGGTTTTGCTTTGATAGGAGAATACATTAATGGTAATGTTACTGGCACTGAATTATACACTAATTCTGCAGCATCAAATAAACTTATAGAAGAAGTTGCAAGTACTTACTACAATATTGGTAGTGCATTTAATATTCAATCTTCTTACATATTTAACAATGGTTGGTCTATTGATGGAAGATACTCAACCATCACCCCAGAATTTAATATTCAAAACTCACTAGTACACGAACAAACTTGGTTAACTTTTGGTATCAACAAATTCATTAAAAACAATTCAGTTAAAGTTGGTGTTAATACTACAATCATAAACGAAAAAACACCTGCATACAGTACTAAACGTATGGTAAGCAATCTTGCAATTCAAATTTTATTATAAAAATGATTATGAAATCGAACCTATATATTTTATTAACTATCATCACTATAACTGGCTGTACTTCAAAAATTGTTTTTGAACCTGTAGTGCCACCTCCAGTAGTATTAGCATCAGATTTAATTATTTCTGAAGTATCAACAGCCATTAATACAGACCCTACAACAGCGGGTACAAGAAATCACTATGTCGAAATTTATAATGGTACTTCAAGTACAGTTAATTTAGCCGATTATGCCATTGGTTATTTTGCTGTATCTGATACGTCTACTCTTTCCAATTGGAGCTTTAATACAGGTAGCTTCATAACATTCAAAAGAAATTTAGATACAGGAAAATGTTATGTAATTGCTTCACCACAATGCTTACCCTTATATATTAAAAGTGATACTACTTGGGGTACAGCAAGTACATCAACAGCTAATGCAAGTATTCCTTTACAATTAAGTGGAAATAGTGCTATTGCCTTACTTAAAAAAGATCCAACTGCATCTATCAATCTTGGTGGAACCAATTATAAAATTATTGATGTGTTTGGAAGTCCTTTGGTTAACAGAATAGCTTTTCAAGGAACACAAAGTGCTAGAAATAATATCTTGTGGACTATTGCTGGAGAAAATAGTGATACCAGAAATAGAACATTTTGGAGAAAGAAAACAGTGAAAGACCCCTCTACAGATTGGAGTTTAACAAAGGGAACTACTTCACTAAATTCACAATGGAGAATTTCAGGTGATAGGGCTTGGGATTATTCTAACATTGGTGTAAAACCAGATTAATAAATATTTATAAATCCATCCATTTACGCAAGTTTTAAAACCAAATCCATGAAGTATTTAAAAACCCTTTATATACAAGTTTTGTTGGCAATAGCAATTGGTATTGCATTAGGTTGTTATTATCCAGATTTTGCTATTCAACTAAAACCACTAGGAGATGGTTTTATTAAGTTGATTAAGATGATGATTGCACCAATTATTTTCTGCACCATTGTTACAGGAATTGCTGGAATGCAAAACACAAAAAAAGTTGGGAGAGTTGGCCTAAAAGCCATTCTTTATTTTGAAGTAGTTACAACTTTAGCATTAATAATTGGCTTAGTAGTAATTAATATTCTAAAGCCAGGTGTGGGTATGAACATAGATCCTGCATCACTAGATACAAAAGCAGTTGAAAGTTATATTAGTGTTAGTCAAGAACAATCTGTTTCTGAATTTCTATTACATGTTATACCAGAAAATATTGTAAATGCTTTATCTACAAGCAATATTTTACAAGTTTTATTTTTCTCAGTATTACTAGGTTTTGCTTTATCAAAAATTGGTAAAAAAGCAACCCCGCTTTTACGTGGTATTCAATCTTTAGAAACTGGATTATTTGCTATTATTCACATAATAATGAAAGTAGCACCTCTAGGAGCATTAGGTGCTATGGCATTTACAATTGGTAAATATGGTGTTGGTTCTTTGTTTCAATTGGCTCAATTAATGGGAGCGTTTTATTTAACTTGTATTTTGTTTATTGTAATTGTATTAGGAGGAATTTTAAAATATACAGGATACAATATTTTTAGATTATTAGTATACATTAAAGAAGAATTATTAATTGTATTAGGTACTTCATCTTCAGAAGCTGCACTACCCAGTTTAATTAATAAGCTACAAAAAGTTGGATGTTCAGAGCCAGTTGTAGGATTAGTAGTCCCAACAGGTTATTCTTTTAATTTAGATGGTACTTCCATTTATTTAACCATGGCTGCAGTGTTTTTAGCACAAGCTACTAATACCCCACTTGATATTACACATCAAATAGGTTTACTTCTAGTTTTATTATTAACTTCAAAAGGTGCTGCAGGTGTTACAGGGAGTGGATTTATTGTATTAGCTGCAACTTTACCTTCAGTGGGTCATATTCCTGTTGCTTCTATTGCCCTGATTTTTGGTATTGATAGATTTATGAGTGAGGGTAGAGCATTAACCAATATTATTGGCAACACTGTTGCTACAATTTTTGTAGCTAAATGGGAAAAGGAAATTGATTTAAACCTCTCAAAAGAATTAATTGGATAATGGACTCATATCTCTACTAAATTTTATATTTAAAATTTAGTAGAGATATTTAATTATTCACAATAAAGTTCGAACTTAGATTTAAGCGTTCATCGGATAAAGCAATCAGCAATGATTGCTTTATCATTTTATTTCAAACTTCACTCAAAATTAATACTGCTATTTTTTCCAATTGCTTATTTTTATTCTTCTAAAAAATAACTAGCATCAATGAGTAAAAAGTTAGCCCTTGTTCCTTTCATAGTTTTAATTGTCATTTTAATTCTTTCCATTTTTAATATGAATACTGGTTTAAGCAAACCTTATTCTACAGAAAATATTGATACTGGAGATACTGCTTGGATGTTAATGGCAAGTGCTTTGGTTTTAATAATGACACCAGGCTTAGCTTTTTTTTATGGAGGAATGGTGAGTAAGAAAAATGTAATTAGCACTATGTTGCAAAGTTTTATTTGCATGGCTGTAATTACTATTCTTATGGGTTTTAGTTGGTTTTAGTTTATCGTTTGGAACAAGTATTGGTGGTGTTATAGGAAATCCTTTTGATTACATGTTTATGAATAATGTAATGAAAGAAAATTCTTGGATTGCAGCACCAACCATTCCTTTTGTAGTTTTTGCTTTTTATCAATTAAAATTTGCCATTATTACACCAGCATTAATTACAGGTGCTGTTGCTGAAAGAATAAAATTCACTTCTTACATATTATTTCTTGTATTGTTTTGTTTATTTATTTATTGTCCATTGGCTCATGCAACTTGGCATCCAAATGGGATCTTGGCAAAACTTGGTGTACTTGATTTTGCTGGAGGAACTGTTGTACATATGAGTGCAGGATGGGCAGCTTTGGCTTGTGCACTCTATTTAAAAAATAGAAATACTCAAGAACATCAACCAGCAAGAATTACCTATGTTTTATTAGGTACAGGATTGTTATGGTTTGGTTGGTTTGGTTTTAATGCAGGCTCTGCTTTTGGTGCAAATATTTTAGCTGCTACAGCTTTTGCAACAACAACTTCTGCTTCTGCAGCAGCAGCATTTACATGGATTATTTTTGATACTTTAAGAGGTAGAAAACCTAGTGCAATGGGAACTTGTATTGGTGCTGTTGTTGGTTTAGTGGCTATAACACCTTGTGCAGGATTTATTAGTATTCCTCATTCTATTGCTGTAGGTATTATAAGTAGTATTGTAAGTAATATGATGGTTGAATGGAGAACTAAAAAAACCAATATTGATGATACTTTGGATGTGTTTCCTTGTCATGGTGTTGGAGGTATGGTGGGTATGTTGTTAACTGGTGTTTTTGCAGATTCTAATATTAATCCAGCAGTTACTAATAAAGGGTTGTTATTTGGCGAAACTCATTTGTTTTTAATTCATTGTGGTGCTTTGGTTGCAGTATCTATATTTTCTTATTATGGCTCTTATATTTTATTAAGAGTTACCAATTTTATTTCTCCTTTAAGAGTGAGTGAAGAAGAAGAAAATTTAGGATTAGATTGGAGTCAGCATGGTGAAAAACTATAAAACTTTATAACCTTTAAATGGTTCGTTAATAGAAATACTTTGTTCTGAAAACCAATGAGGGCCATCATTTTTCATATAAACACAATCTTCTAAACGTATTCCAAATTCACCAATAATGGCAATTGTGGGTTCAATACTAAAACACATGCCTTCTTTAAGAACTGTTTTATTGCCTCGAACCATGTAAGGATATTCATGACCATTCATTCCAATACCATGACCAGTTCTATGAGGTAAACCTGGAAGTTTGTAGTTTGGCCCAAAACCAGCATCTGTTATTACTTTTCTTGCAGCAACATCAACTGATTCAGCAGTTGCTCCAATTTTTGCAGCATTAAAGCCTGCAGTTTGTGCTGTCAATTCTAAATTCCAAATATGTTCTTGTCTTTTTGTTGGGGCAGCACCAAATACAATTGTTCTAGAAATATCAGATGAATATCCTTTATAATTACAACCACAATCCATCAAAACAATATCTCCTTTTTTAAGTTGTTGAGGTTTTGTTGTACCATGAGGAAATGCTGAGGATTCTCCAAAAATGCACAAAGCAAAATCATGATTTGCTCCTAAATCTTGATGAGCTTTTGCAACAATATTTGAAATATCATTTGGCGACATGGCTTCTCTCAAATTTCTAATACCAGTTTTAATGGCTTCAATGGTAATATCAAATGCTTTCTGCATCAAAGCAATTTCTGCTGATGATTTAATTTGTCTACAAGGTATTGTGATAGGATTGCCACTTACAACAATATAATCTGTGCTTACTTTTTCTAAGCCGTTTGGAATAAAGAATCTTACTTGTTCTTCCATAGCAATTTTACCTGATTGAATACTTTTACTTCTTAAAGCAGTGATAATCTTTTCAGAAGGATTCTCATCTTCTTCCCAAGTAAAAACTTCTGTACCAATTTTAATTTGCTCTCTAAATCTAGCTTCTTCAAAAGCAGGGCATATATAAAATATGTCACCTTTTTCTGGAATGATGGCTACCATAGTTCTTTCACTTGGCCACCAACGAATGCCAGTAAAATAATTTAAAGAAGTGCCAGCATCTAAAACTAATGCACGAATATTTTCTTGTTTTAAAAGTTGTTGGGCTTTTAAAATTCTTTGTTTTCTTTCCTCTACAGTAATAACTGGAACATCATTAGAAAAAGAGGGTTCATGAAAAATTGATGAAATGTTTCTATTTTTTGCTGATGCAAAACCTGAAAATAAACTTGCTCCTGTTGTTAAAGCAGATAAAGACACAAAATCTCTTCTTTTCATAAAATTACTTTTTTCAATATTACACGAAATAAGAATTATAAAAATACCATTTATATAAAAAATAGTACAGTTATTTTCTTATATTGAACTTAGATTTGTAAATCGTAAACCTAAATATTTTTGAGTGAAAAAAAGCAAATCAAAATCTATTATTAAATTTCTTGTTGTTCTTGTTTTTTTCTCATGCAATTCAAAAGAAGAAAAAGTAGATAACAAGCAAAGCATAAAAAAACCACCTATTAAAGTTGATGCATATATTGTAAAAGCAACTTCTTTAAGTCAAGATATTACTGTTCCAGGAAGTTTAATTCCAAACGAACAAACAGATATTTACCCAGAAACTTCTGGTAGAATTACAGAGATTTTTTTTAAAGAAGGAACTGTCGTTTCTAAAGGGGCAGTTTTAGTAAAATTGTTTGATGGTGATTTATTAGCTCAACTGAATAAATTAAAAATTCAATTAAAAGTTGCTGAACAAACTTTAGGGAGATATGATGCTTTATTAAAGATTAATGGGGTGAGTCAACAAGAATATGATCAGTATAAATTAAGTGTAAATAGTTTGCAAGCTGATATGCAAATTCTACAAACCAATATTGAAAAAACTAGAATAAGAGCTCCTTTTAATGGAACACTTGGACTTCGAAATATTAGTTTAGGAGCATACATTAATCCTCAAACCATTATTACTACTATTCGACAACTCAATCAATTAAAACTTGATTTTACCGTTCCTGAAAAATATAGCAATCAAATGAAAGTGGGTTCTATTGTAAAATTTACTATTGAAAATGGTAATCAAAATTTTTCAGCTAATATTATTGCAACAGAAAATAATATTTCAGCAGACTCTAGAAGTTTAAGAATAAAAGCAAAAGTGAATCAAACCAATTCAAAATTAATTGCAGGATCTTTTGTAAATGTAATGTGCAATTTAGGTAAGAATACTGCTGCATTAATGATTCCTTCTCAAGCAATAGTTCCAAAAGCAAGAAACAAGCAAGTGCTGTTGTATAAAAGTGGAGATGCTAAAATTGAAATTGTAAAAACAGGAATTCGTGATTCATCAATGATCGAAATCACATCAGGCTTAATAGTTGGTGATACTGTTTTAACGACTGGTTTGTTATCTATTAAACCTGGTTCACCAGTAAAATTAAATAAAATCAAAAACTAAAAAACTGCAACTTGAATATTTCTGAAATTAGTTTGCGAAGGCCAGTCATGGCAATTGTTCTAAGCATAATCATCATTTTGTTTGGACTAATTGGATTTAGTTTTTTAGGTGTTAGAGATTATCCTGCTATTGATCCTCCAAATATCAGTGTTAGAACTTCTTATCCTGGTGCAAATTCAGATATTATTGAATCTCAAATTACAGAACCTTTAGAAAAAGCTGTTAATGGAATTGCAGGGGTTAAAAATATTACTTCATCTAGTAGTTCAGGTAGTAGTAATATTAATGTGGAGTTTGAATTAGGAGAAGATTTAGAAGCTGCTGCTAATGATGTTAGAGATAAAGTTTCTCAAGCCATTCGTTCTTTACCATCAGATTTAGATGCACCACCAGTTGTTTCAAAAGCTGATGCCAGTTCAGATCCTATCATTGCAATGACAGTTCAGAGCAATACTCGAAATCAATTAGAGATTACTGAATTTGCAAATAATAATTTGGTTGAAAGATTGCAAACTATTCCAGGTGTTAGTGGTGTTTCTATTTGGGGAGAGAAAAGATATGCTATGAGAATTTGGTTTAATACCACCAAATTAAGTGCATTTGGATTAACTTTTTCAGATATTCAATCTGCTTTATTAAGAGAAAATGTGGAATTGCCTGCAGGTAAAATTTCTGGAAATGCAACAGAACTTTCTGTAAGAACTTTTGGAAAAGTTAATACAGAAGAAGAATTTGAAAATGTCATCATCAAATCTGTTAATGGTACTAACATCAAAATTAAAGATGTTGCAGAAGTTGTTCTTGGTCCAGAAAATGAAGAATCAGTTTTAAAAGAAAGTGGTGTACCCATGATTGCTTTGGCAATTGTTCCACAACCAGGTTCAAATTATGTTGCTATTTCTAATGAGTTTTATAAAAGACTTGATCAAATAAAAAAAGAAGTTCCAGAAGATATTAAACTTCAAATAGCACTAGATCAAACTAAGTTTATTAAGAAATCTATTTCAGAAGTAAAAGAAACATTAATCATTTCTTTAATTTTAGTAATACTGATTATCTATTTATTTTTTAGAGATTGGTTAATTGCATTTAGACCGTTAATTGATATTCCTGTTTCATTAATTGGTGCATTCTTTATCATGTACTTATTTGGATTTACTATAAATGTTTTAACGCTTCTTGCAATTGTTTTAGCCACTGGATTAGTAGTTGACGATGGAATTGTAGTTACAGAAAATATCTACAAAAAAATGGAAGCTGGAGTCAACAAATGGAGGGCAGCTAGTGAAGGTTCTAAAGAAATTTATTTTGCTGTAATCTCAACATCTATAACACTTGCAATAGTTTTTCTACCTGTAATTTTCTTACAAGGATTTGTGGGAAGATTGTTTAGAGAATTTGGAATTGTTGTTGCTGGTGCCGTATTAATTTCTGCTTTAGTTTCTTTAACATTAACTCCAGTGTTGAATGTTAAAATGACTAAGAAAAAACCTAAGCATTCTAAATTTTATATAGCAACAGAACCCTTTTTTAAAGGTATGGAAAATGGGTACAGAAAATTATTGAATGGGTTTATGAAATTTCGTGGAGCAGCTATTGTAATTATTTTAGCATGTTTTGCTATCATTTATTTAGTTGGAAAAGATATTCAATCTGAATTGGCACCAATGGAAGATAGAAGTCAGTTCAGAGTTGCAGTAACTGCACCAGAAGGAACTGCATATGATTATATGGATAATTATATGGATAAACTTTCGAACTTTTTAATAGATTCTGTTCCTGAAAAAGAAATTGTAATTTCTATTACTGCTCCTGGATTTACTGGTTCTGGTGCAGTAAATACAGGGTTTTTAAGAGCAACATTAGTAACACCAAGTAAAAGAAAAAGAAGTCAGCAAGAAATTGTTGATATGGTCAACAAAAATATTTCAAAATTTACAGAAGGTAAAGCTGTAACCATTCAAGAACAAACTATTTCTGTGAATAGAAGAGGAGGACAACCTGTTCAATTTGTAATTCAAAATGTGAACTTCGAAAAAATAAAAGAGGTTTTACCGAAGTTTCTTGAAGCCACAAATAGTAGTGATGTTTTAATGAGTGCAGATGTTGATTTAAAGTTTAATAAACCTGAATTAAGAATAATCATAGATCGCTTAAAAGCAAGTGATTTAGGTATAAGTGTTCAAAGCATTTCTGAAGCTTTGCAATTAGCTTTAAGTAATAGACGTATTGGTTTTTTTACAAAAAATGGAAAACAATATGTTGTAATGGCACAAGTGAGTAGAGATAATAGAGACGAGCCATCTGATATTAAAAATATTTATGTAAAAAATAATCAAGGACAAGCTATTTCATTAGATAATTTAGTAAGTTTTGAGGAGGATAATTCACCACCAACTATATACCATTTTAACAGATACAAGTCTGCAACAATTTCAGCAGGGTTAGCACCAGGAAAAACAGTTGGTGATGGAATTAAAGAAATGCAAAAAATTTCGAAGCAATTATTAGATGAAACATTTTCTACATCTTTAAGTGGTTCTTCAAGAGATTTTGCTGAAAGTGGAAGCAATACTAGTTTTGCTTTTATACTTGCATTAATTTTAATATTCTTAGTTCTTGCTGCACAATTCGAAAGTTTTATTGATCCAATTATTATTATGATTACTGTGCCTTTGGCTATTGCAGGTGCGTTATTATCATTACAATTATTTGATCAAACTTTGAATATATTTTCTCAAATTGGGATGATTATGTTAATTGGTCTAGTAACAAAAAATGGAATTCTAATTGTAGAATTTGCCAATCAAAAACAAATTAAAGGAGAAGGAAAAACAATTGCAGTTGTTGATGCTGCTGTTGCTAGATTTAGACCCATTTTAATGACTAGTTTGGCCATGAGTTTAGGAGCTTTACCATTGGCTTTATCTTTAGGTGATGCATCAACTAGTAGAATTCCATTAGGTATTGTTATTGTTGGTGGAATCATGTTTTCTTTAATCTTAACCTTATTTGTTATTCCAGCTATGTACTCTTTCTTATCATCTAAGAAAAAAGAAAGTGAGATGGATACTTTTGTAAATGATACTACTTTAGTTAATTAAAATGAAGAAATTATTTTTTATATTTTTAGTTATTTTCTCAACTGCTCATGCTCAAAATATTTTGCAAGTTGAACAAGCCATTGCTACTGCATTAGAAAATAATTTTAGTATTAAATTGTTGAAGAATGATTCTAGTTCTTTTGCTTTAGATAATAGTTATGCAAAAGCTGCTTTTCTGCCAAGAATAAATTCAACTACCTCTTTGGTATATAACAATAATAATCAAAAACAAACATTTCAGGATGGCTCTAAAAGAGAAAGTGATGGTGTTAAATCAAATATTCTTAACAGCTCTCTTAATCTAAATTGGACTTTATTTGATGGAATGAAAATGTTTGCAACAAAAGAAAAACTTGCTGAGTTTGTTCAACTGGGTTCCTTAAATATTAAAAATCAAATTATAAATACTGTTGCAAGTGTTACAAATAATTATTACAATATCGTTCGTCAAAAACAATTGTTAAAAGCAATTGAAGAACAAATGAGTGTTAATGAAGAAAGATTAAAAATTGCAGAACAAAAGCTTTCAGTTGGACTAGGTGCTAAGCCAGAATTATTGCAAGCTAAAGTTGATTTGAATGCACAGAAAGCAGCTAGGATGCAGCAATTAACAGCAATTGCTCAACTAAAAGAACAGTTGAATCAATTGATGAATGTAAAATTAGAATCACAATACGAAGTCACTGATGTAATTGTTTTTCAACCCAACATTATTTTAACTGAGGTCATGACTGTTGCAGAAAAAAATAATCCTACTTTGCAAATTACCAATAAAAATATTGCTATTAGTAAACTTACTTTAAAAGAAAGAAAAGCTGATTTATATCCTGTGCTAAGTTTTAATTCTGCTTATAATTATTCTAGGACAGATAATAAAACAGTGGTGAATCCTTTTCAACCTTTATTTAGCAGAAACAATGGATTCAATTATGGGTTGGGTTTAAGTTTGCCTATACTCAATGGGTTCAATGTTAAACGTCAGATTCAACAAGCACAATTAGATATTGATTATTTAAATCTTTCTTATCAAAATCAAAAATCACAAATCGATGTAAGTATTGTAAATGCTTATAAAGATTATGAACTGCAAAAAAAGTTGTTGGCTCTTGAAGAAGAAAATATTTTGTTAGCCAAAGAAAATGTGTTTATAGCTGTAGAAAGATTAAGACTTGGAGTGTCAACTTTTATTGAACTTAGGGAGTCTCAAAAAAGTTTAGAGTTGGCTTATGATAGGCTTATTGCTGCTCGTTATAATACTAAACTTGCAGAAACAGAATTACTCAGATTGAAAGGAGACATAGTTAGATAATTTATAATCTAAAATTTACAATTTAAAATAATATGAAATACGAATTACTCAACAATCAAATTTTCATTAATAATCGTAAACGATTTATTAAAGAAATGAAATCGAATAGTATTGCAATTTTTTCAAGTAATGATGAATGGCCTAGCAATGGAGATGCAATACATAAGTTCAAACAAAATAGTGGACTGTATTGGCTTTCAGGAATTGAACAAGAAGATAGTATGGTCATTCTTTTTCCAGATAATGTAGATACAAAATATCGTGAAGTACTAGTTTTAGTTCGACCAAACGAAACCAAAGAAAAATGGGATGGGAAGAGATTAAGAATTGAAGAAGCTCAAAAAATTTCAGGAATAAAAACTATTGTTTGGTTAGATAGTTTAGAAGCTTTGTTACAACCCTGGATTCATTTGGCAGATAATATTTATTTAGATTCTAATGAAAATGATAGAAAAGCAAGTTTAATTAGAAGTAGAGATTATCGTTTAATTGATGAAATGAAATCAAGATATCCTTTACATAATTATTTACGTGCAGCAACTATCATGAAAAAACTTCGTGGTATAAAAACCAAAGAAGAAACTGTGGTATTACAAAAAGCAATTGATATAACTGAAAACACATTTCGTCATTTGTTGAAGTTTATTAAACCTGGTGTTTTTGAATATGAAATTGAAGCTGAAATTATGCACCAATTTTTAAAACAAAGAGCAACTGGGGAAGCCTATGGAAGTATTATTGCTAGTGGAGATAATGCTAGAATTCTTCACTACATCAACAACAATCAAAAATGTAATGATGGCGATTTAATCTTAATGGATTTTGGTGCAAGCTATGGTGGTTATAATGCAGATTTAACTAGAACTATTCCTGTAAATGGAAAATATACCAAACGCCAAAAAGAAGTGTATAATGCTTGTTTACATTTACACGATTATGCTAAAAGTATTTTAAAGCCTGGAATTTCTGTAATTGATTATACTGATAAAGTAGGAGAAGAAGCCACAAAACAATTTATTAAAATTGGATTACTTGAAAAAAGAAGATGTGAAGAATGAAGACAAAGAAAATCGTGCATATAGAAAATATTTATATCATGGAATTTCTCATCATTTAGGAGTTGATGTACATGATTTAGGAACAAGAACTTCACCATTGCAAGCAGGGATGTTTTTAACAATAGAACCAGGAATTTATATAGAAGAAGAAAAAATGGGTATTAGAATTGAAAACAATGTTTGGTTAACAAAAAATGGAAATATAGATTTAATGAAAAATATTCCTATTAAAGTTGAGGAGATAGAACGATTGATGAGAAAATAGTCGACAGTCTATTGTCGACAGTCAACAGAATAGAAACATTTTAAAAGAATTAAGTTTTTACTATGGCTTTTAAGTTTGAGAAATTGAAGATTTGGAATATGGCATTGGAATTTGCAGGAGAAGTTTCTGAACTTGTAAAAGAGTTTCCAAAAGACGAAATGTTTATTTTAACATCTCAAATTAAAAGAGCAGCAGATTCTGTTGTGCTTAATATTGCAGAAGGAAGTACTTTGCATACTAATGCTGAATTTAAAAGATTTCTTGTAATTGCAAATCGTTCTGCTTTGGAAGTTATAAGTTGCTTGTATTTGGCTAGACAAAGAAAATTTATTGATGATAAATTATTTGAAGAAAAGTACAACAAATATGAAACTTTGATTATTATGATTCAAGCATTAATTAAAACATTAAACTAACTTTAAATATGAATAAAATCAGTGGACAATCGACTGTTGACAGTCGACTAATAAAACAACTCCCCAACATATTTACATTACTAAACTTATTCTTTGGATGTATTGCAATTGTAGTGGTAACACAACCAGGTTTAATCGTAAGTCAAGATGAAAATCTACAACAAATAATTGATGTGCCAGAAAAAATGGTGTATGCCTCTTTATTTATAGCCATTGCAGCAGTTGTAGATTTTTTAGATGGGTTTGTTGCAAGATTATTAAAAGCGACTTCTGAATTAGGAAAACAATTAGATAGTTTAGCAGATGTTGTAAGTTTTGGAGTTGCTCCTGGAATGATTATTTATCAATTTTTAAGATTAAGCTATTCTCAAGATATTGAAAGTTTAAACAACAATAGTATTTGGTTGTATGCAGCATTTATTTTGCCTTGTGCAGGTGCTTACAGATTAGCTCGTTTTAATTTAGATACTACTCAAGAAAAAATTTTTAAAGGGGTTCCAATTCCTGCAATTGGTTTATTGGTGGCTTCTTATCCTTTAGTTTATTTTAATAATCATACTGTTTGGATTTATGAACTCATCATGAATCAATGGTTTTGGTTTGCAACAATTGCTTTGTTAAGTTATTTAATGGTTTCAACTCATCCAATGATTTCATTAAAATTAAATGGAGTTAATTTAAAAAGTTTAACACCATTGATGATTATTTTATTAGTAGCAATTGTAACAGGATTTCTATTTGGTTGGCTTGCTGTAACATTTTCATTTTTTGCTTATTTAATAGTTTCATTTTTATATCTAAAAAACAACCAATCAACCAATCAACCAATCAACTAAGTGTTATACCTTGTTCCCACACCCATTGGTAATTTAAAAGACATCACTTTTCGTAGTATTGAAATATTGCAAAGTGTGGATGTGATTTTATGTGAGGATACAAGAACATCTTCCAAACTACTTTCTCATTACAATATTAAAAAACCAGTTTCTCCATATCATCAACATAATGAACATAAAATTGTAGAGCATTTAATTGTTCAAATGCAATCTGGAAAAACTTTTGCATTAATTACAGATGCTGGAACACCTGCAATTAGTGACCCTGCATTTTTATTAGTAAGAGACTGTATAAAACATAATATTAAAGTTGAATGTTTGCCTGGAGCAACAGCTTTTGTGCCTGCTTTGGTGAATAGTGGATTAACAACTAATCGTTTTGTATTTGAAGGATTTCTTCCATTAAAAAAAGGTCGACAAACTTTACTTAAAAAACTTGCTGAAGAGGAGAGGACAATGATTTTTTATGAAAGTCCATTTAGAGTTGGTAAAACTTTACAACAGTTTGCAGAATATTTTGGGGCTGAAAGAAAATGTTGTGTAAGTAGAGAACTCAGTAAGATGTTCGAAGAAAATAAAAGAGGAACTTTGCAAGAATTAAGTGAATTCTACAAAATAAATACAATTAAAGGAGAAGTTGTAATAGTGGTTGAAGGCTTAGAAAAATAGATTACTTATGACCTTTATATTCAATAATTACTTTAGCATTTTTTTTATCATCAGAGGTTAAAAATACTTCTTGTCTTTTTCTTCCATAATTAATTACCATTAGAGCAGTATTAGGTGGAATATCCCCAAGGTTTTCGGCTACTGTGATGATTTCATAAAAAGAATTGCCCTCGTCAAAATGTAGATTAAGTTTAATTGGTCTTGTACTTAAACGTTGATTATCTATAATGAGTTTATTATCTAAGAAAACCGAAATAGAATCATTATCAATTTCTCCATTATCATAAAACTCAATGTAAACATCTTTACTATCAACATAAATTTTTGTGGCAAGTTTATTTTCTCTTTCCTTTAACACATCTACAAAAGGTTCAGGAATTATTTTTATTTCTGGATGTTCAATATTTTTTTGAACATTTATTTTTGGCTCTTCAATTTTTGGAGTCTTTATTTCTTGATCTCTATTTTCATTTTTTATTACAAAATCTTGTGCTTCAGGTTTCAATACTTTAGGAGTAAAAGGTTTCGGAAGCTGATTCGTTTTTTTACTTTGTGATTGTGCATCCTGCTCTTTCTTTTCTTGTACTATTTCTTTTAATTTAGGATTATTATTGGCATTATTTGGTGACATTTTTCTTGGGAATGTCAAATTTTGTGAAGTAGATTTTTTTTCATCTTTCTTCAAGAAATCTTCTAATTCAAAATCACTTTCAGTTACTTTTTCTAAATACACTGTGCCATAACCACAATCTGCTTTTGTTTTAATGTTGATGCTTGTATAAGTACCAATTAAGGTCTCTATTTTTCCATTTTTTGAATAATCTAAATAACAAGTCATTAAACAACCATCAGATTTTCCTGCAGATTGCATGTCAAGCATTATGGTTTCCTTAATGGTTACAGTTTTATTCTTTTTATCAAGAATACCTTTTAAGGAAGCTTTACCATAAAAAATAGTAGATAAATAGGAGTAAGTTACACCTTCAATCCCATTATTTTTTAATTGATTTAATTGAACTTCGTATCTATAAGCTTCTTTCGAAAATTTTCCAAATACAGGATCAAGCGTTCTTTGCTCAAACGAACCTCTCCAAATACCCTTTAAATTCTGAGCATTTAAAAAAAAGACTGACCCCAGTAAAATGTAAATAGTCAATATCAAACGCATAATACAAAACTAACATAGCTAAAATATTAACAGCTAAAAGAACTGTTAAAGATTTAGGAGTCAAGTTTTCAACGCTTTTTAATTTCTCAGCAATCATTGCTTATTTTCGCAACCTTATCAATATAATACATGATTAATATTAGTTTTCCAGATGGTGCAATTAGACAGTTTGAAAGTGGAACTTCTGCTTTGGATATTGCAAAAAGTATAAGTGAAGGGTTGGCAAGAAAAGTATTGGCAGCAAGTGTGAATGGTGATGTTTGGGATGCAACAAGACCAATAGAATCTGATGCTAGCGTTAAATTTTTAATGTGGGATGATAATGAAGGAAAAAATACTTTTTGGCATTCATCAGCACATCTTATGGCTGAAGCTATTGAAGATAAATTTCCTGGAGCAAAATTTTGGGTTGGACCAGCTTTAGAAAAAGGGTTTTATTATGATATTGATTTAGGTGATAAAAAAATAAGTGAAGAAGATTTACTTGCCATTGAAAAAAAAATGAATGAATTGGCAAAACAAAACAATGCATTTATTCGAAAAGAACATAGCTAAAGCAGAAGCTATACAATATTTTCAAGCAAAAGATGATGAGTATAAACTTGATTTGCTGCAAAACTTAGAATGATGGTTCTATAACCTTTTACACACAAGGAAATTTTACAGATTTATGTCGTGGCCCACATATTCCAAACACAGGTCTTTATTAAAGCCATTAAATTAACTTCTATTGCTGGTGCATATTGGAAAGGCGATGAAAAAAATAAAATGCTTACACGTATTTATGGCATTACTTTTCCTAATCAAAAAGAATTGGATGAGTATTTATTAATGTTGGAAGAAGCCAAAAAACGAGACCATAGAAAATTAGGTAAAGAATTAAGCATCTACACAATGGATGATCAAGTTGGTCAGGGTTTAATTCTTTGGATGCCTAATGGAACAGTAATTATTGAAGAACTTGAAAAATTGGCAAAAGAAACTGAAAATGCTGCTGGTTACAAAAGAGTAGTTACGCCACATATTGCAAAGAAAGTTTATATCAAACTAGTGGCCATTTACCTTATTATGCAGATAGTATGTTTCCTCCAATGGAAATTGATGGAGAAACTTTTTATCTAAGAGCTATGAATTGTCCTCATCATCATAAAATATTTGATGCTGAGCCTAAAAGTTATAGAGATCTACCTTACAGAATTGCAGAGTATGGCACTTGTTATAGATACGAACAAAGTGGAGAATTATTTGGCTTAATGCGTGTTCGTTGTTTGCACATGAACGATGCACATATTTATTGTAGTAAAGAAGATTTTGCACAAGAATTTAAGGCTGTAAATGAGATGTATTTGAAATACTTCAAAATTTTTGGAGTTGATAAATTCGTGATGCGTTTGAGTTTGCATAATCCTGATAAATTAGGACAGAAATATGTAAACGAACCAGAACTTTGGAAAGAAACTGAAGATTTAGTTCGTCAGGTTTTAATAGAAACTGGAACTCCATTTGTTGAAGTGCAAGATGAAGCTGCTTTCTACGGACCAAAAATTGATGTTCAAATTTGGAGTGTTATTGGAAGAGAATTTACATTAGCAACCAATCAGGTTGACTTTGCTCAAAGCAGAAGTTTTAAATTAAGTTTCACTAATCAGAATAACGAACCAGAAATTCCATTAATTATTCATAGAGCTCCTTTGGGTACACATGAAAGATTTATTGGATTTTTGTTAGAGCATTATGCAGGTAAATTTCCAGTTTGGTTATCACCATTACAGGTAAAAATATTACCAATTAGTGATAAGTTCATGGATTATTCAACAGAAGTGTTGAATACACTGAGAAATAAAGGAGTTAGAGTAGAAATTGATGATAGAAATGAAAAAATAGGAAGAAAAATTAGAGAAGCTGAATTAAGTAGAGTACCTTACATGCTTGTAATTGGAGAAAAGGAAGCATCTGAAAATATGTTATCAATTCGTCGTCAAGGTAAAGGAGATACAGGCCAACAAAGCCTCCAAGAATTTACTGAAAACATAGTTGAAGAAATTTTACATAGAAAATCAGCTGAATAACTTTATTTTTACAAATCATTAAAAGATATTAATCACCAAAAAACATTGAATGGCATTTCCACCACGCCCTGGAGGGGGCAGATTTAATCCGAGATTTTTAAGACAACAAGAACCGGAACATAAAATAAATGAAAGAATTAGAGCACAACAAGTTAGGCTTGTTGGCGAAAACGTTACCATTGGAGTTTATCCTATACAAGAAGCACTTAAAATAGCAAGAGAACTTGAATTAGATTTAGTAGAAATTTCTCCACAAGCAGATCCACCAGTTTGTAAAGCCATCGATTATAAAAAATTCCTTTACGAAAAAAAGAAAAAGGAAAAAGAGATGAAGGCAAATGCCAAACAAAGTGAAGTAAAAGAAGTTCGTTTTACACCAAGTACAGATGATCATGATTTTAACTTTAAAGCCAAACATGCCGAAGGATTTTTAAAAGATGGCAATAAAGTAAAAGCTTATGTTCAGTTTAAAGGACGTGCAATTATGTTTAAAGAAAGAGGAGAGTTGGTATTATTAAAATTCGCTGAAAGGCTTGCTGATGTTGGTCAGCCAGAAACCTTACCTAAGTTAGAAGGTAAAAGAATGTTTTTGATGTTAACACCAAAAACAGCTAAGAAGAAAAAAGAAACTAAAGAATAATATTTGAAACCGTTAAGAAATTAACGGTTTTTTATTTTGCTAATTGAATTTTGCAATATGCATTAAATTCTTTTTCAACAGTATCAGGAACTGCATCATTCACTTCTTTTTGAATGAGTTTATTATTCTTAAAATCTAAGGTCAGCATTCCTGCATTCAACACTACATTATTCATATCTGACCATTTATATTTTTTTTGAGGAATTGAATTTGAAACTATACCTTCTTCATCAAAAGCATATTCAGGAGTAATTTTTACTGGCTTTTCAATAATAGCTGCAATTAAAAAAAGTATTGAAAGCCAAGGAACACTAGGATTCATAAACCAACCCCAAGCTGCTAATAATAAAGCAAAACGATAATGTGGTTCAATGCCTCTTTTTTGTTGCCATCTACAATAATACATCCAACCAATAATACCAAAAATCCAAATCAACATTAAGCCATTATCTGCATTTATGGTTTTATTAGCATCCATAAACTTATAAGAAAATTCATATAAAAATATAGCAATTGAAAAAGCAAGCATAAACAAGCTCACTGTATCAATTAGTCTAGTTGAATTCTTTTTTAAAACAACTATGAACTCAAAAGTTTTAACTGGTCTCATGTAGCAAATGTAATGTCATTTAAACACTAATCAAATCTTATGTAAACCTATATTTGCAGCATGTCAACAGAGAATAATTTACAAGCAATTATTGCACATGCAAAAGAGTATGGTTTTGTATTTCAATCAAGTGAAATTTATGATGGTTTAAGTGCTGTTTATGATTACGGTCCTTATGGTAGTGAATTAAAAAAAAATATTAAAGATTATTGGTGGAAGAGTATGACTCAAATGCATGACAATATTGTAGGTATAGATGCTGCCATTTTTATGCATCCTACAACTTGGAAAGCAAGTGGTCACGTTGATAATTTCAGTGACCCAATGATTGATAATAAAGATAGCAAAAAACGATATCGAGTAGATCATTTAATAGAAGCATTTGCTGATTTATTAAGACAATAAGGAAAAAAAGAAGAAGCTGATGGTATTAAAAACATTGGATGAAATAATGCCTGCTGAAAATCTTTGCTGATTTAAAAAGATGATTGATGAACATAAAATTACATGTGCTGTAAGTGGAACTTGCAATTGGACAGATATTCGTCAGTTTAATTTAATGTTTCATACACAATTAGGAACTGTTGCCGATGAATCGGATACAATTTATTTAAGACCAGAAACAGCACAAGGAATATTTGTAAACTTTTTAAATGTTCAAAAAACTGCACGAATGAAAATTCCATTTGGAATTGCTCAAATTGGTAAAGCATTTAGAAATGAAATTGTAGCTCGACAATTTATTTTTAGAATGAGAGAATTTGAACAAATGGAAATGCAATTTTTTGTCGTCCTGGTACTGAAGATAGAGTGGTATGAATTTTGGAAAGAAGAAAGAATGAAATGGCATTTAAGTTTAGGATTACATACAGATAAATACAGGTATCACGATCATGTTAAATTAGCTCATTATGCTAAATGCAGCTGTGTGATATTGAATTTGAATTTCCCTTTGGATTTAAAGAAGTAGAAGGAATTCATTCAAGAACTGATTTTGATTTAAAACAACATCAAGAATATAGCGGAAAAAAAATGACAATATTTTGATACAGAAATCAATCAAAATTATATTCCTTTTGTTGTAGAAACTTCTATTGGTTTAGATAGAATGTTTTTATTAATTCTTTCAGAATGCATATCAAGAAGAAACTATTAATAAAGAAGATGGAACCACTGATAGTAGAATTGTTTTAAAAATTCCTGCAAAACTTGCTCCAAATAAATTAGCTATTCTTCCTTTAACAAAAAAAGATGGTTTGCCAGAAATTGCTAAAGAAATTATGAGCAGATTGTAAACAAGATTTTAAATGTTTTTACGAAGAAAAAGATGCTATTGGTAAACGTTACAGACGACAAGATGCCATTGGTACACCTTTTTGTGTAACAATTGATCATCAAACAAAAGAAGATAATACTGTTACAATTCGTCATAGAGATTCAATGGTTCAAGAAAGAATTGCAATAGCAGATTTGAAAAATCTAGTAATAAATGCAATCAATAAATAATCAATTATCAATAACTTGTATTGTATAAATTTTTGATCATACTATATATAGTTTGTTATGCATGCTATATTTTTTACACAAGAGAACCAGATTATTTTGATGGTGAAACTGCAACTGCAATAATTAAAATTGATGCTGCAAAAAATACAAATGCTGTTTTTACGCTGATGAATAAAACGTATTCAGTTAGTACTAAATATCCATTAAGAAGTTTGGGAGCAGGTCAAAAAGTAAGAGTTATTTATAAAGCAAATCATCCTGAAACTGCTGTTGTATATAATCTTTGGGGATATTGGTTTAAATGGGATGAATTGCTTGTAACTTCAATATTATTTGCAGCTTTGTTTTATTTTTCCTCTTCCATAACAAATAACCCAAGCCCAGAATCTAAATATGAGCAAGAAAACTATGTTGAAACACCACAGAGAAAGTATTCTTAGTGAAAGAATTTTCCTTGTTTAGAAAACCATTTAGCAGAACTTTACTAAAATTTTTAAAGTGAATAATAAACTAGTTAATTGGCTCTTATTCGTTGTACTTTGTTTCATTTGGGGTAGTAGTTTCGAATTAATGAAACTTGGGATGTTCGAAAATCATGATTTATCGAAACCAGTTTTAACTCCTTATCAGGTTGCAACAATTAGAATACTTTGTGCTGGATTAGTCATGTTGCCTTTTGCTTTTAAAGCATTTAAAACTTTGCATAAAAGCTTATTACAATATATTGTTTTAAGTGGTTTGTTGGGTAGTTTTATTCCTGCTTTTTTGTTCTGTATTGCAGAAACCAAAATTGGTGGTGGTATTGCAGGAAGTTTAAACTCTTTAACTCCATTATTTGTAATTGTTGTTGGTGCATTATTTTTTAATTTAGTAACCAATTCTCGAAAAATAGTTGGAGTAGTTATTGGTTTGGCTGGAAGTGTTTTTTTAATCTATGCCAATTCTCAAGATCAACACATCAATAATTATTTATACATCAGTTTTGTAATTTTTGCAACTATACTTTATGGAATTAATGTAAATATGGTGATTAAAAAATTATCTGGCGTTCCTTCAATTCAAATTGCTGCAATTGCATTTTCTTTTTTAATTATTCCTTCATTAATTATTTTATATTATACTGGCTACTTTAGTTTAAACTTATCAGAACCTAAATATATTCTTGCAACTGCAGCTAGCAGTGCTTTAGGAATTTTAGCAACTGCAATTGCTTCTATTTTATTTTATAGTTTGATGAAAAGAGCAGGTGGATTATTTGCGTCAACAGTAACTTATGGAATACCTTTTGTTGCCATTGGTTGGGGTTTATTGAATGGGGAACATATTACAGTATTGCATGTCATTGGATTAATTATTATTTTGTGTGGAGTTTATTTAGCTAATAAAAATTAATGAATACATTAAAGAAAACATTGGTAATTGGGGCTTCAGAAAATAAAGAGAGATACAGCAATCTTGCAGTTAATCTTTTAATTCAATATCATCATCCTGTTATTGCAATAGGGAATAAAATTGGATCAATTAATAATGTGCCAATTCAAATTGGACAACCTGAAATTGAAGGAATTGATACTGTTACCTTATATCTAAGTGAAAAGTATCAAGAGCAGTATTACGATTATATCATCTCATTGAAACCTAAAAGAGTAATCTTTAATCCAGGAACTGAAAATGATAAGTTTGCTGAAAAGTTAATATCTCAAAATATTACTGCAATTGAAGCATGTACATTAGTGATGCTTAAAACTGGTCAGTACTAAAATAAATTATTTTGCAACTTTTTAGGATAAAAACCTAACACCATGCAACAAAAATTATCACTCAAACTTACACCATCAGAGGCTTCTAGTAATTCTATAATTATTAGTTATTGTGCTGCACATTTTTCAATTGATGAAGATAAAATTTCAGGATTTTATAAACTCAAAGAATCAATTGATGCAAGAAGCAGACATCAAATATGGATCAATCTTACACTTCAAGTTTTTATTGATGAACCATTTTTGCAAAGAGATGTTCTTCAACAACAATTAAAAACTGTTCATCATCTATCAAAATCAGTAATCATTATTGGTGCAGGACCTGCAGGATTATTTGCTGCATTAAAACTGTTAGAGTTAGGAATTAAGCCAATCATATTAGAAAGAGGAAAAAATGTTCGTGATAGAAGAAGAGATTTAGCAATTTTAAATAAAGAAGGGATTATCAATCCTGAATCTAATTATTGTTTTGGAGAAGGTGGTGCAGGAACTTATAGTGATGGAAAATTGTATACAAGAAGCAATAAACGTGGTAGTATTGATGGCATATTAAATTGTTTTGTACAATATGGAGCCGAAGAAAAAATATTGTATCAAGCACATCCACACATTGGTACCAATAAATTGCCACACATCATTACAGCAATGAGAGAGGCTATCATCAATCATGGTGGTGAAATACATTTCAATAAAAAAGTGGTTGATTTTAAAATTGAAAATAATTTAATTGAGCATGTTATTACAAGTGATGGAGATGTAATTGAAGCCAATCAAATTATTCTAGCAACAGGACATAGTGCAAGGGATATTTATGAATTATTGTTTAATAAAAATATTTTAATAGAACCAAAACCATTTGCTTTAGGAGTTAGAATTGAGCATCCACAACAAATTATTGATTCTTGTCAATATCATCTACAAGAAAATAATAGAGGGGAATATTTGCCACCTGCAGCATACAGTTTAGTTGAACAAGTTGATGGGAGAGGAGTGTTTAGTTTTTGCATGTGCCCTGGAGGAATTATTGCACCTGCAGCAACTAATCCAAATGAATTAGTTGTAAATGGTTGGAGTCCAAGTAAACGTAATAATGCATTTGCCAATAGTGGTATGGTGGTTACCATTGAAACAAAAGATATTCAAGATCATTGCAAAAAAAATAATATTCCTTTTAATGCTTTATCAATGATGCATTTTCAACAAGAAGTTGAGAAAAAAGCATTTGATATTGGAGGAGGAAAATTTGTAGCTCCAGCACAAAGAGTGATAGATTTTTGTGAAGGAAAGATTTCTACTCATTTGCCAAATTGTTCATACTTACCAGGGATTAAATCAGCAGATTTAAAACAAGTTTTACCACATTTTGTTCATCAATCATTACAAAAAGGAATCAAAGCATTTGGTAAAAGAATGAAAGGTTATTACACCAATGAAGCCATTGTTGTTGCAACTGAAAGTAGAACTTCATCACCAGTTAGAATTCCAAGAGATGAAGAGCATTTGCATCATCCACAAATAAAAAATTTATATCCATGTGCAGAAGGTGCAGGTTATGCAGGAGGAATTGTTAGTGCAGCAATGGATGGCGAAAGAATTGCAAATAAAATTGCAGAAATAATTTAAAATTTAAACTAAAATAAATTAGAGATTTCAATAAAAGTATTTAAAAAATAATTGCGATTGTTATTTTTTAAATATCAACTAATGAATATTGCTAGTTGTCCTTCCTCTTGGACTAAATTGAAAACATTTTAGAAGTTGATTTCTGCAAAGCAAACTTCTATTTTTCAAACATTTATTTTTTTCTGTATAAAATCCAATGAATCTTGCCATTTCCATTGGCTTCAAAGGTTAGCGTCAACATTTCTCTAACTACATTGACAGTAACAATGACAACTGAATAATTATCGACTTTTGTATTGTCATAAGTGGATTTGTAAGCATTAGTGCCACTATCGTATGTTTTCAAATTAACAATGAGGCTCGGGTCATTTTCACTTACAGCAGCAAAGAAATAAATTTCACCTTTTTTTGGGTATCTGTAAAGGTCCAATATCGAAATTGTATTGAAATCAGTAGAACCTGTCGAAACTAATTCAGCACCGTTTTGAACAGGAGATTCTTTTAGCTTATTTAGGATTTTTGTAATATTTGGATCCGTTACTTGGGTTGAATTTGGTGAATTTATCGAAGAATTTTTCGCTTCTAAAAAAGCTTGAAATTTTTCAATTTCACTAGTATTTAACCCAAATTTTTTGTAAGTCAAAAATGCTTTATCAAACTGAACAACTGCTTCATGAAATGAACCTTGAGCTGCAAGCATTTTTCCATATTGATTATTGGTTTCGAAACATTTTTGAGCATCATCAGCTAAAAAATCTTGTTGTGCTTTTTTGAAATTTTCTGAATTGCCTAGTTCTTTATTGCCCATTGCAATTTTAGTATAAACTACTGCACGTTTTGTTTTTGCACAAGTAATATTTAATTTGTCAGCATTAGTATAATCTGCTATTGCTTCAATATTTTTATTTTGAAATGTGAAAAAATTTCCACGAGCGAAATAAGCTGCACCGTTGTTGGGATCTAGTTCGATAGCTTTGTTAAGATCTGCAAGTGCTTTGTCGAATTGCTTAAGTCCAGCAAAAGCATTTGAACGATGTTCATATGCTGAACTAAACTTAGAATTCAACTCGATAGCATGAGTAAAATCGGTAATCGCCGCTGACCAATTTTGGTCACTTTGGGCAGCCCTACCTCTCAAAATATAGGATTTTGGATCACTCGGAATTTTCTCCACTACTTTGTTAGCAACAATTTTGGCATTTGCTTTATTGCGAATTTTCTCCTTGTAGAAATTATAAAGTTCAGTGTAAGCATCAATTTCCATTGGATTTAATTCAATAGTTTTTAAATATGCAGCTTCTGCATTTTTCCAGTATTCTTCTTTATTTTCTACATTATAATAAACTTCTACCGAATTATTTGCTCTTGCTAAATCTAGAAAAGCTTTTGCAGATTTTGGATGTGCATCTGCGTATGCTTTTAATATTGAAACACAATTATATGGATAAGCGGATTTTAAACAATCTTTTATCCTTGTAGAAGATTCTTCAATTCTTTTTAATGTTGTAGAGAGTAACTGTGTTGCAAGATCATTTTTTGGCTCTAATTCAAGAGCTTTTTTAAAGTCTGCTAATGCTTCTTCATGTTTTGAATTACTATACAATTCAGAGCCACGATTAATATATGCTTTTACAAGTTTTGGGTCAATTTTTAAAGCTTGATTATAATCAGCAATTACTTCAGAGAATCTTTTTGCTTTAGCATCATCTTCAATTGCAACTATTTTTGATTTAATGTATCCTCGAAGATTATAAGCAGTAGCATTTTTTGGATTCAATTCAATTGCTTTACTTGCATCAGCAATTGCTTTTAATCTACGGGAATCAAATTCATTATTTGTTGCTTCAATTAATTTGTCTTCATTAAAGATTGTCTTAGCTTTTCTCTCTCGAATTTGATCGTAAGCCTTCGAACCATTAGCACTATAAAATAAACACCTTCCTCTTTCTACATAAGCTGCATCATCATTTGGTTTTAGCTGAATGAGCTTTGTCATTTCTGCAATACATGGTTCGTAATTCTCTTTATTAAATTCAACTTTTGCTTTAGGAGAAAGCAAATTACTTGGTTGACTAAAGACAGAAAAATTGCAGATGAAGATTGAGAGAATAGTTAGAAATTTAGTTTTCATAAATTAATTAAAGGAATTGGTTTTACTTTCTTGAAAAAATGATAGCACTAAAATACAAAAAAAATCTCCCTAAACAACTCTTTAAAAGTTAATTAGGGAGATTATTATAGAATTAAATTTCTTATTTAATTAATCCTGCAAAATGATTTACAGTTCTTACTAATTGACTTACATAACTCATTTCATTATCGTACCAACTTACAACTTTTACTAATTGAGCATCACCAACTGTTACAACTTTAGTTTGTGTAGCATCGAATAAAGAACCAAAAGAAATACCAATAATATCTGTACTTACTAATTTCTTCTTCTGTATATCCAAAACTTTCGTCAGCAGCAGCTTTCATTGTAGCATTCACTTCTTCAACAGAAGTTTTCTTTTCTAAAATTGCTGTTAATTCAGTTACTGAACCTGTAATTGTTGGAACACGTTGAGCACCTCCATCTAATTTTCCTTTTAATTCAGGTAATACTAAACCAATTGCTTTTGCAGCTCCTGTACTATTTGGTACAATATTTTGTGCAGCAGCTCTTGCTCTTCTTAAATCTCCTTTTGCATGTGGTGCATCTAATGTATTTTGATCGTTGGTATAAGCATGAATGGTGGTCATGCTACCAGCAAGAATGGTAAATTTATCATTCAATGCTTTTGCCATTGGAGCTAAACAGTTAGTAGTACAACTTGCACAACTAATTATAGTTTCAGAGCCATCTAAAATGCTATGGTTTACATTAAATACAACAGTTTTTAAATCACCTGTTGCAGGTGCAGAAATTACTACTCTTTTTGCTCCAGCTTTAATGTGTGCTTCTGCTTTTTCTTTATCAGCAAAAAAACCTGTACTTTCAATTACAACATCAACATCATGTTGTCCCCAAGGAATTTGTGATGGATCTTTTTGAGCATAAATTTTAATTTCATGACCGTTTACAACAATTGAATTTTCTGTAGAAGTAACAGTTTGATTAAATCTTCCCTGAGCACTATCGTATTTTAATAAATGAGCTAAAACTGCAGGACTTGTTAAGTCATTAATTGCTACAATATTGATGCCTTCCATATCGTGAATCTGTCTAAATACTAATCTTCCTATTCTGCCAAAACCATTAATGGCAACTTTAACATTATTCATATTTTGTTTTTTTTGTGCTGCAAAATTAGTGTTTTCTAAACAATCGATTTTATCTGTTTACATTTTTTTCAAATTAATAAGAGCTATTGGTACAAAAAAATAAGTTAATTTTATTTTCTAACTGATAAAAAATGGCTTCACCAAAACCAATCATTTCTTCATCTTTTTCTTATGAAACTCTTGAAGAAAAATTAGATATTAAACCTCAAGGTGCAAAACTAGAAATTGGTATTCCAAAAGAAATTGCTTTTCAAGAGAATCGAGTTGGATTAACTCCTGATGCAGTTGGCGTTTTAATTGCTAATGGTCATACTGTTTGTGTTGAACATCATGCTGGAATTGGAAGTCATTATAGCGATAACGATTATAGTGAAGCTGGAGCAAAAATTGTTGCATCAAGAAAGGAAGTTTTTGATTGCCCTATTTTAATAAAAAGTGCACCTGTTGTTGAGCAAGATATGGATCTTTTACAATTGAATCAAACCATTATTTCTCCAATACACTATTCAGCATTAAAAATTGATGTTGTAAAGAAGATGATGGAAAAAAAGATTACTGCATTAGGATATGAAAATTTAAAAGATGATAGTGGATCTTATCCAATTGTTAGAAGCATGAGTGAAATTGCTGGTTCTGCTTTAATGTTAATAGCTGGTCAATATTTAAGTAGTTTTAATCAGGGTAAAGGAGTGTTGTTAGGTGGCATTAGTGGTATTCCTCCAACAAAAGTTGTAGTTATTGGTGCTGGTATTGTTGGTGAGTTTGCAACAAGAAATGCTTTGGCATTAGGTGCTAGTGTTAAGGTTTTTGATAACAATGTATTTCGTTTAAAACAACTACAAAATAATTTGGGACAAAGAATTTGGACCAGTGTTTTAGAACCTAAAATTTTAGCCAAACAATTAAAAACTTGTGAAGTAGCTGTTGGTGCTTTAAGTAATGAATATGGAAGAGCTCCTGTAGTAGTTTCTGAAGCTATTGTTTCGACAATGAGACAAGGAAGTATTATTATAGATGTTGCTATTGATAGGGGAGGTTGCTTTGAAACCAGTAAATTAACCAGTCATGAAAAACCTATTTTTTTAAAGCATGGAGTAATACATTATTGTGTTCCAAATATTCCAAGTGGGTTTGCTAGAACTGCCAGTCAGGCTATAAGCAATGTGTTAATGCCTTTAATTTTAAATATTAGTGAAGAAGGTGGTATTGAGGAGATTGTGTGGCATAACTTAAATTTAAGAGAAGGGTTTTATATGTTTAAAGGTTCTATAACTGACTTCTACATGAGTGAAAAATTCAATCTTAAATTCACAGATCTAAATCTGCTCATTGCAAGCAGAAGATAATATTCAGGAACGATTTCTTTTAAAATTTATTGTATAAAAAGTTTTTTATTCGAAATAAAAGACTAATTTGCATATCCTTTCTTCTAAAAAAGCACATTTTAGAAAAAAGTTTTTGAATTTTTGTTACATCGAATCGCCCGTATTTAATCCCACTCTTTGAGACAAGCTTGTTAACTTAACAGCTTAGTTATCTGTACCCTATTAAACTTAATTAAACTATTTTATTATGAAAAGAGTGATTTATTTATTTCTGCTTGTTATTAGCTTGAATGTTTTAAGTATTCAAGTTTTTGCAAACCCTATTAAGCCTATAAATAAGGTAGTTGCAACAGTTAATTCTAATTTTATTCAAATAGATATTGAATCAGACAATTTAATTTCTAAAGGAAAAATATACTCAAGGTCTGATGCTTTAGAATTAAGAAGAAACTTGGAAGAACAACTTCAAAATAATCCAAGTTCTTTAGCCTTAAGTTTAGCTTTGGTAAAGTTTCATTCCAATGCATCAATTGCAAATGGAGGCTTTAAAGGAATTGCTTTGCAATATGCAGCTAATATTTTTAAGTATGATGAATATTTAGGTTGTTTAGCATATGAATATATTTATTTAAAATTTGGAGAAATAAGGTATGCAGAAGTTTGGTATAAAAATTCATTTCGTTGTAGTTTACCAGAAGGAATGGAGTGGCGTGAAGTAAAACTGAATCAACACCCTGCATTAGGTGCAAGTATTGTCGGAAATTTTAGTAATGGAAAACAATTACCACTTTATCAAAATATTTGGAGTAGTTATGTTAGAAGAATAATGGTACCTAAATGTTATGGTGATTGTTCGTATAAAGTAATCTCCAATTTTCTTGATGAAGAAATTATGATTGAGGGAAAATTAGTTCAACAAAATTGGTAATTATTGTTAATAAAAAATATTGTAAACCTGCTTTGGCAGGTTTTTTTATTTTTATATACATTTCATTCAAGAAAAACGTTTATATGATAAGTTGGCAAGATTTTGAAAAAATAGATATTCGAATTGGAACTATAATTGAAGCAAAAGATTTTGAAAAAGCCAGAAAGAAATCTTTTCAATTATTGATTGATTTCGGAAGTTTTGGTTTTAAAAAATCATCAGCTCAAATAACTGTTCATTATAATATTGAAGAATTAGTTGGGAAACAAATTATTGCAGTTGTAAATTTTCCGCCAAAACAAATTGCAAATTTTGTGAGTGAATGTTTGGTTTTAGGAATTTATGATGAAAATAATGAAGTGATATTGTTACAACCTCAACAACCTGTTAAAAACGGTTTAAAAATTGGATAATGGAAGAAAACTATTTTAGTTTTTACGAAAGTCCTATTGGATTAATTCGAATTGGTGGAACTGATCAATATATCTCTGAAATTAGTTTCATTGATAATAAAGATCAAGTAAATTATGGCCAACCTGGTGTAAGTGAAATAATTCATCAATGCACCGAACAACTTATTGAATTTTTTCAAGGAACTACGAAAAAAATTCGATTTGCCTATACATCAAACAGGTACTGAATTTCAATCAAAAGTTTGGAATAAACTAATGGAAATTAATTATGGCAAAACGATTAGTTATTTAGATTTAGCCAAACGAATGGGAGATGAAAAAGTAATAAGGGCTGCTGCATCTACAAATGGTAAAAATAAAATATCAATTGTAGTTCCTTGTCATAGAGTCATTGGCACACACAAAAACCTTGTGGGTTATTCTGGAGGCTTGTGGAGAAAGAAATGGTTATTGCAACATGAGTTTAGAATTGCCAATGGTATTCAAGTTTTATTTTAATTTTTTAACCATTAAAAAATCTTCTATTATTTTTACGCAAAATTTTAATATGCGTAAGTTAATATTCATTTCATTGATTTCATTAAACATAATTGCATGTAGTAATGATGATGCTAAAGCACCTTTAGTTGAACCACAAAAAGCTTTAGGACAAAGTTTAAATTCTGATTCGTTTAATATTAGTTTTAATGCCTTATTGAACTCCTATTATGAGTTAAAAGACGCTTTTATAAAAGAAGATATGGATGTAATAAATAATTCTTCAAATTTATTGTCAACTTTTGCATCCACACTTAAAATCGATGAGTTAAAGGCAGATAGTTTGATTATTAATACTGCTAAACATTATACTCAAAATCTTCAAGATGAAATAAGTGGACTCTTAAAAGAAACTGATTTAGAAAACAAAAGAAAATCATTTCAAATTATTACTAATGATGTGTATGATTTAGTAAGAACTGTAAAATATGATAGAGCAAAAGTTTATCTTCAACATTGTCCAATGGCTTTTAAAAATAAGGGTGCAGATTGGTTAAGCAATTCATCAGAAATTCAAAATCCTTATTTACCAAAAATGATGCTTGATTGTGGAGAGGTAAAAGATTCGGTGAGTTTTAATAACTAATTTCAAGTCCCTTTTTGAGGGACTTTTTTATATCACAAATGAATACAGATTTCAACATAGTAAGTTGGGCTAAAAATGCAGTTTTATACGAAGTAAATATTCGACAATATACTGCTGAAGGAACTTTTGCTGCATTTCAAAAACACTTACCAAGATTAAAACAAATGGGTGTGGATATCATTTGGTTAATGCCAATTACACCAATAAGTTTATTAAATCGTCAAGGGAAATTAGGAAGTTATTATGCATGTAGCTCTTATACAAAAATTAATGAAGAATTTGGTAATGAGGAAGATTTTAAAGCCTTAATTAAGGAAGCACATCTTTTAGGCATTAAAGTAATAATAGATTGGGTAGCAAATCATACTGGTTGCGATCATGATTGGACACAAAAATGTCCTGATTTTTATATCAAAGATGCTAATGGAAATTTTACAGAAAAAAATGGATGGAAAGATGTTATTGATTTAAATTTTAAGAATGAATCCTTGCAGTCTGCAATGATTGAAGCCATGCAATTTTGGATTAAGAAATTCGATATTGATGGATTTAGATGTGATATGGCACATTTGGTGCCTTTAGATTTTTGGAAAAAGGCAAGAAATAAGTGTGATGAATTAAAAAAAATATTTTGGCTAGCTGAATGTGATGATGAAAAATATCTTGAAGTTTTTGATGTTAATTATGCTTGGTCGTGGATGCATCTCACCGAAAAATTAATGAAGAATGAAATAAAGTTGCTAGAGATTAAAAATAATCTTGAAACTTATTTACATTATCCAAAGAAAAATTTAAAACTTTTTTTCACATCCAATCATGATGAAAATAGTTGGAATGGAACAGAATACGAAAAATATTCTATTAATGCAAAAGCATTTGCTGTATTGGCTTTTACATGGTATGGAATGCCATTAATTTATTCGGGGCAAGAAATTCCAAATTATAAGAGACTGGCTTTTTTTGAAAAAGATCAACTCGATTGGCCAAATAATCTGAATCTCGATTTATTTTATCAAAAACTTTCTTCATTACATAAACTGATCTCAAATGAAGAAGCAGTTTTAGAAGTATTAATCACAGAAAAAAACGAAACTGTATTTGCTTTTTTTAAAAAATCTGCATCAGATACTTTATTAATAATTTTAAATCTTTCTAAACAGGATAGAATAAAATTTTCAATAACCCATCCTCAACTTATAGGAATTTTTGTAAATCAATTTTCAGAAATTGAGTACAGCTTTAATGCCCATGAATCTTTTGAATTGATGGCTGGAGATTATTTAGTATTTCGAAAGTTGTAAATTTTTTAAATTTGTTTACTCGATTGGTATTTACTAACGAAAGTCAGTAAATACCAATTTCTTTTTTTGTATCATTGCATCAATTTTTCAACTAGTTAATCATTATATTTTATGGGAGTAATTAAAGATACGTTTAAATCAAAAGCTGATATAGCATCTGCCGAGATAAAATCAATTTTAAAAGAGCATGGGAATAAAAAAATTGGAGAAGTTACATTAAGTCAAATTTACCAAGGAATGCGTGGTATTACAGGCTTGGTAAGTGAAACTAGTTTATTAGATTCACAAGATGGAATTCGTTTTCGTGGTTATTCAATTCCAGAATTGCAAGAAAAATTGCCTAAAGCTTCTGGTGGTAGTGAGCCTCTACCAGAAGGGTTGTTTCATTTAATGCTATTAGGAGAATTGCCAACAGAAAGTGATACTGATCATTTATCAAGTGTTTGGCAAAGAAGAAGCCATGTACCAACTCATGTATTTAATACCATTGATGCATTACCATTATCTGCACACCCTATGACAATGTTTGTTACAGCTGTAATGGCTTTACAAACAGAAAGCAACTTTGCAAAAGAGTATGCAAGAGGTATGAGTAAACAAGATTATTGGAATCCTATTTATGATGATGTAATGGATTTAATAGCACGTTTACCAAGAATAGCTGCCTACATTTATAGAAGAAAATATAAAAATAATGAACATATTCAACCCAATGGATTATTAGATTGGGCTGGTAATTTGGCACATATGATGGGTTATAATGACGAAAGCTTTAAAGAGTTAATGCGTTTGTATATGACAATTCACGCTGACCATGAAGGAGGAAATGTTTCTGCACACACAACACATTTAGTTGGTAGTGCATTAAGTGATCCTTATTTAAGTTATGCAGCTGGCATGAATGGTTTAGCTGGTCCTTTACATGGATTAGCAAATCAAGAAGTAATTAAGTGGATTTTTGAAATGCAAGAAAAACTAAATACTGATGCCCCAACTAAAGAGCAAATTGCTGAATATGTAAAAGATACTTTAAGTAATGGTCAAGTTGTACCAGGTTATGGTCATGCTGTTTTAAGACAAACAGACCCACGTTTTACAGCACAAATGGTATTTGGTAAAAAGCATATGCCAGATGATAAACTTTGTCAAACAGTTTGGAATGTTTATGAAGTTGTTCCTCCAATTTTAGAATCTTTAGGAAAAGTGAAAAATCCATGGCCTAATGTAGATGCACATAGTGGTGCTTTATTAGTACATTATGGTTTGGTAGAATATGAATTTTATACAGTATTATTCTCAGTGAGTAGAGCATTAGGTGTTTTATCTAGTCTTTGTTGGGATAGAGCTTTAAGCTTTCCTTTAGAAAGACCAAAAAGTGTTACAACTAGAGCAGTTAAACTTTGGTTAGAAGGAAAAGAAGAAATTTGGGATTAATAATCTCCTAAAGTTTCTGGAATTTGTGCTAATGCTTTCGCTAATTGCTCATCGTTAGGTGCAATGCCATGCCATTCATGACCACCTTCCATAAAATCAACTCCTTTACCCATTTTCGTTTTTAATAAAATGCAAATGGGTTTTTGTTTTCCTAAAAAGGACTTAGCTTCTGCAATACCATTTAATATAGATTGCATGTCATTGCCTTCTTCAACATCAATAACTGTCCAACCAAATGAAAGAAATTTAGATTTTAAATCTCCAAGACTTAATACTTTTTCTGTAGAACCATCAATTTGTTGACCATTGTAATCTATTGCTGAAATTAAGTTATCGATTTTATTATGTGCAGCAAACATGATGGCTTCCCAATTTTGACCTTCCTGTAATTCTCCATCACCATGTAAAGAATAAACCACTTTATTGTCGCTGTTAGCTTTTTTAGCAATAGCTGTTCCAATAGCAACACTCATTCCTTGTCCTAAAGATCCACTAGACATTCTAATACCAGGCAAACCTTCATGTGTTGTAGGATGTCCTTGTAATCGTGTATTAATTTTTCTAAATGTTTTTAATTCCTCTACATTAAAATATCCTGATCTTGCTAAAACTGAGTAAAATAAAGGAGAAATATGTCCATTAGATAAAAAGAAAATATCTTCATTTTTGCCGTCCATTGTAAATGAAGTATTATGTTCCATTATTGAAAAATATAATGCAACCATATAGTCTGTACAACCTAAAGAACCACCTGGATGACCACTTTGACAGCCATGTACCATTCTTACAATATCTCTTCTAACTTGCTTAGCAATATTTTCTAAATGAACTGTTTTTTCCATAATATATTAATGTGGCAAAGTAAAGACTATAATATTTTACTGAAAAATTGTTTTTTTATAAAATGTAAATTCATTGTGTAATAATGTATAAATGAATTAACTTTGTAAACCTCTCAATGGATTAAACACTTGATAATTAAACGATGACTTATGCTTGGAAATTTTAGTTTTGGGGGGGATTGATGGCTTTTTGCATTACTTTTTATGCCACTCCAACTATTATTAAAATTGCAAATCAAAAAAAATTATTTGATTTTCCAGAACATAGAAAAATTCACAAAAAACCCATTCCTTCATTAGGTGGGGTTGGAATTTTTGCAGGTCTTGTTATTACTTTACTTTATTTTTTCCCAATTCTTAATTCTCAAATAGAGTTTTATTATATTTTACTAGCTTTTTTAATAATTTTCTTTTTTGGCGTTATTGACGATTTAATTGGGCTCTCTGCACAAAAGAAATTATTTGGACAAATAATAGTAACACTTTTATTAACTATTAAAGGAAACTTACTAATTACAGATATGCATGGCTTTTTATTTTTAAGAGAAATTGGAGGTGCTCCAAGTAAATTGCTAACCATTTTTTCAATGATTGTTATCATCAATGCATTTAATTTAATTGATGGTATAGATGGTTTAGCTGCTACTATTAGCATTATTACTGCTACAGCTTTTTCAATTTTCTTTGTAATAAATAATGAAATATTTTATAGTTTATTAGGATTCACATTTGCAGCTGCAACTTTCGCATTTTTAATATTCAATTTTTCTCCAGCTAAAATATTTATGGGAGATACAGGTTCATTACTATGTGGGGTGGTCAACTCAATTCTTGCAATACATTTTATTGAATCAGCGAGTAGTTTTAAAACATTTGTTATTCCTTCTTCCCCTGCAATTGCATTTGGAATTTTAATTATGCCTTTATTAGATACTCTTAGAGTTTTCTTTATTAGAATTGTTCATGGAAGATCACCTTTTTATCCAGATAGAAATCATCTTCACCATATATTATTAGATAGAGGATTAGGTCATAGAACAGTTACTTTATTAATATGCATAATGGCTATTGGCTTTATTGGATTAACAATTCTGCTTTTGCCTCTTGGAACTACTGCTGTAATTGGGGTTCAAATATTTCTTTTTTTTGGTAGTGTTTTCTTTTTACAAGTTACAGATAGAAAAGAAAAAAATAAATTACGTGCAATTAAAAAGGATGTAGATGGTTTTGGTAATAAATTAAAAACAGTAATTAGTATAATCAAAGGTGACGATAGGAACCAAGAAAATGCAAGTTAAAAAACATTCCGCCTCATTTATGAGGCTTTTTTTTGTGGTTAATTGCATTGCATTAGATTTGCCTTGAAATAAAAATTTATGAACGAAGAAATTGAATTAATCTTAGCTGAGGCTGATGAAACCATGCAAAAAGCAATTGCACATTTGGAAGCAGAATTAACTAAAATACGTGCAGGTAAAGCAAGTCCGAATATGCTAGATGGTTTAACAGTTGATTATTATGGAACGCCAACAGCCATTAATCAAGTAGCGAATGTATCTGCTCTAGATGCAAGAACGATTAGCATACAACCTTGGGAAAAAAATATGTTATCACCAATTGAGCGTTCTATTTTAATGGCTAATATTGGAATTACTCCTCAAAACGATGGTGTTCAAATTCGTTTATTTTTACCTCCATTAACCGAAGAAAGAAGAATTGAATTAGTGAAGAAAAGTTCTGCAGAAAGTGAACATAGTAAAGTTGCAATTAGAAATATTAGAAGAGATGCAATTGAAAAAGTGAAAAAATTACAAAAAGATGGCTTGAGTGAGGATGCAACAAAAGATACTGAAACTTCAATTCAAGAATACACAGATAAGTTTATTTCTATTATTGAAAAACATTTGGTGGCAAAAGAAAAAGAAATCATGACGGTATAATCTTTGTAAATCCTAAGATTAATCATAAAAAAATATGGAAAAAACACATTTGCTCATTTTAGGCAGTGGTCCTGCTGGATATACTGCTGCAATTTATGCTTCAAGAGCTGGAATCAAACCAATTTTATATCAAGGAATTCAACCAGGTGGTCAGTTAACCATTACAACAGAAGTTGAAAATTATCCTGGATATCCAGATGGAGTTCAAGGACCAGAAATGATGGTTGACTTTGAAAAACAAGCAGCACGAATGGGTGCTGATATTCGTTATGGATTGGCAACAAAAGTTGATTTTAGCAAACAACCCTATAAAGTTTGGATTGATGAAGAACTAGAAATTGAAGCAGATGCTGTAATTATTTGTACAGGTGCATCTGCAAAATGGTTAGGTATTGAAAGTGAAAAAAGATTGAATGGTTTTGGTGTAAGTGCTTGTGCTGTTTGTGATGGTTTCTTTTTTAAGGGAAAAGAAGTAGCAATTGTTGGAGCTGGAGATACAGCTGCTGAAGAAGCTCTATACTTAGCAAAACTTTGTACTACTGTGCATATGATAGTGAGAAGAGATCAGATGCGTGCAAGTAAAATTATGCAAGACCGAGTTCTGAAAACTCCCAATATTAAAATGTATTGGAACTCTGAAACTGATGAAATTTTAGGCGAACAAAAAACATCGGGAGTAAGAATTATAAATAATATAACTCAAGAAAAAACTGAAATTCCGATAAGTGGTTTTTTTGTTGCTATTGGTCATGAACCCAACAGTGGTATTTTTAAAGAATTTTTAGAGATGGATGAAGCTGGTTATGTTTTAACAAAACCAGGCACAACTAAAACAAATGTTGAAGGTGTTTTTGCTGCTGGTGATGTTCAAGATAAAATTTACCGACAAGCTGTAACTGCTGCTGGAACTGGTTGTATGGCTGCTTTAGATGCAGAAAGGTATTTGAGTGAAAAGTTTAGTTAATAAGTTTATTTGTTAAAAAGTTGTTTAGGTAATTAAATATGAAATCTTAAATCAAAAATCTTTAAATCAAAAATCTCTTTCATGTATCCTAATTTGTATTATTTTTTTAAAGATGTTTTTGGTGTTGAATGGTCATTCTTAAGATTGTTCAATTCGTTTGGATTATTTGTAGCCATTGGGTTTATTGTTGCTTCTTGGATCATGGGTATTGAATTAAAAAGAAAACAGCAATTAGGATTATTTGTTCATACAGATAAAAAAATCATTACTGGAAAGCCTGCAAGTTTTTCTGAACTAGTTATCAACTTTATTTTAGGATTTATTTTTGGGTTTAAAATTATAGGAGCTCTTGTTGTTCCAAATGCATTAGACAATCCTCAAGCTTTTTTATTATCAAGCAATGGTCATATGTTTTTTGGATTGTTGTTTGGAGCAATCACTTCTGGTTATAAATATTATGAATTAAATAAAGCAAAACTTGATAAACCTGAAGAACGTTCAGTTCGTATTTGGCCTCATGATAGAGTAGGGGATATTGTTTTATTATCGGCAGTTTTTGGTTTTTTAGGTGCAAAGATTTTTCATAATTTAGAAAATTGGAATGAGTTTGTTAAAGATCCAATAGGATCTTTAATTTCTTTTAGTGGGTTAACTTTTTATGGTGGATTAATTTGTGCAACTATTGCTATTGCTATTTATTCAAAAAAACATAAAATTCCATTTTTGCATTTAGCAGATGCAACTGCCCCAGCTTTAATGTTGTCTTATGCTATTGGTAGAATTGGTTGTCAGGTTTCAGGAGATGGAGATTGGGGAATTATTAATAGTGCTTTTATTTCTGATAATGCAGGAGGTGTAATTGCAGCAACAAAAGAACAATTTAGTGCTGTATTGCAGCAACATCATGGTTTTTATATTAATATTTTTGGAAGCTTAGATCAAGTTCATCACATTAATGTTCAGCCTGTTTCTTGGTTGCCAAATTGGTTGTTTGGTTATACTTATCCTCATAATGTAATTAGTGAAGGAGTTCCATTATCAAATTGTTCAGGCGAATATTGTAATGCTTTACCATTGGCTGTTTTTCCAACAGCATTTTATGAAACAGTTGTATCTACATTTTTCTTTTTCATCTTGTTTAAAATAAGAAAAAACTTTAAAGCTGCTGGTGCAATTTTTGGAATTTATTTGATGATGAATGGATTTGAAAGATTTTGGATTGAAAAAATTAGAGTAAATACAGTTTATACTATTGGTGGTTTTCATCCCACTCAAGCAGAAATAATTTCTACATTTTTATTCTTATCAGGATTGATACTTTTTATTTATTCCAAAAGAAACCAGACCAAAGAATTGGTTCAATAGTTTTAATTTATACATTTACTTCATGTATAAATTAATTCTTATCATTTTAATTATTCCTTTTATTTCTTTCTCTCAATCCATCTCTAAAAAAGAAATGTTGAATTGGGAATTACAGTCTAAGAAAGTAAAAATTATTCGAGATAATTTTGGTATTCCACACATTTATGGTAAAACAGATGCAGATGCTGTTTTTGGTTTAATGTATGCTCAATGTGAAGATGATTTTAAAAGAGTAGAATTTAATTACATAGAAAAACTAGGAAGACTTTCAGAAGTTAATGGAGAAAAAGATATTTATAATGATCTTTTAAATCGACTAGTTATTGATTCAATTGATGCCATAAAAGATTATCAAAATGCTGAACCTTGGTTAAAGAAAATTTTACATGCTTATGCCGATGGAATAAATTTTTTTCTATATAAAAATCCTCAAACCAAACCATCACTCTTAAATAGATTTCAGCCTTGGTATCCTTTATTATGGACTGATGGAAGCATTGGTGCTATTAGCACAGGTGGAATTTCTGTAAAAGAGTTGAAGAATTTTTATTCTGGTGAAAATAAAGATTTAGTCTATCAAAATGATGTTGAAGAAAAACCAACAGGTTCAAATGGTTTTGCCTTTTCTCCTTCAATTACTGAATCTGGTAATGCCATACTTTATATTAATCCTCATGTTACATTTTATTTCAGACCAGAAGTTCATGTTGTTAGTGAAGAAGGATTAAATGCTTATGGTGCTGTAACTTGGGGACAGCCTTTTGTGTATCAAGGTTTCAATGAAAAATGTGGTTGGATGCATACTTCAAGTCAGGCAGATATTTCTGATGCATATAGTGAGAAAGTAGTTAAAAAAGATGGTCAACTTTATTATGAGTATGATAATGAATTAAGAAAAATAGTAACAAAACAAGTTAGCATAAAAGTTAAAACAGACAAAGGATTTCAACAAAAATCATTCAATGCACTATTTACACATCATGGTCCAATTATGACTAAAAGAAATGGTGAATATTTAAGTTTAAAACATAACAACAGAGATACAAAAGGATTTATCCAAAGTTGGTTGAGAACAAAAGCTACAAGTTTTAAAGAATTTAAAAAAACAATGGATATAGGAGCGAATCCTTCGAACAACACAGTTTATGCAGATGCTGAAGGAAATATTGCTTATTGGCATGGCAACTTTTTACCCAAAAGAGACCCACATTATAATTGGTCAGAACCTGTAAATGGAACTATAAAAAATACTGAATGGCAAGGTTTTCATCCAGTAGATGAAAGTGTACATCTATATAATCCAAAAAATGGTTGGTTACAAAATTGTAATTCAACTCCATTTACAGTTGCAGGAGAATTTAGTCCAAAGAAAACTAATTATGTTTCTTATTTAGCTCCTGATCATGAAAATTATAGAGGCATTAACGCTGTTAGAGTTTTAAGTGAACCAAAATCAAAATTCAATATTGATAAAGTAATTGAAGTTGGTTATAATCGTAAACTCACTTTTTTTGAAGATGCATTACCGGCACTAATTAATGCACATGAAAGTTATGGATTAAGAGTTTCTAAAAAAGATTCTATTTATAATTATTTATTTGAACCAATAAGTATTTTAAAAAGTTGGGATTATAATGTTGATGAGAATTCTATAGCAACAACTTTAGCAATAGAATGGGCTCAAAAAATACAACCTTTAATTCAGCAATCGAAAGGAGAAAATTTTATTGCAAAAACAAAAGCATTTGCAATTTTATCTGGTCCTAATACTCTTTTGCAACCTTTATTAGAAACTGTTAAAGACTTGGAAAAAAGATTTGGGAAATGGGATGTTTCTTGGGGAGAGATTAATCGTTTTCAAAGAATTTCGAATGATATAGAAAATCAGTTTGATGATTCTAAGCCAAGTTATCCTGTAGCTTTTGCATCTTCAACTTGGGGAATGTTGCCATCATACAATAGTAAAACATTTAAAGGAACTCAAAAACGATATGGCGTTAATGGAAATAGTTTTGTTTGTGCAGTAGAGTTTGGGAAAAAAGTAAAAGCAAAATCTTTATTAGCAGGAGGAGAAAGTGGTCATCCACACTCCAAGCATTTTTTTGATCAAGGAGAAATGTATAGTAAAGGTCAGTTTAAAGAAGTATTATTTTATAAAGAAGATGTATTAAAAAATATGGAAAAAGAATATCATCCAGGAGATCGTAAGAAATAAAGAATGAAAATCTTTTTAAATAATAAGTTCATTGAAATGCAACAATCGTTCATTTCAACAAATGATTTAGCATTGAATAGAGGGTATGCTGTGTTTGATTTTTTTAGAGTATTCAAAGGAATCCCATTATTTATTGATGATTATTTAAACAGATTCTATAACTCAGCATATGTTTTAGGCTTATCAATCCCTTATACAAAAGATGAATTAAAAGCCACAATAAAAGAATTGATTTTTATTAATAATCTTGAGGAATCTGGTATTAGATTGGTTTTAACAGGTGGAATTTCAGAAAATAATTTTGCAGTTGCAGAACCCAACTTAATCATCACTCCATCACTATTACAACTGCCATCACAAATTGACTTTGATAAAGGAATTCACTTAATTACTCATGATTATTTAAGAACCTTACCTCATGTAAAATCAACCAATTATTTAATGGCAATTTGGTTGCAAGATATCATTAAAAAAGCTCAAGCTGATGATGTGATTTATACTAATAATTCAAATGTATTAGAATTACCTAGAGCTAATATTTTTATTATAACAAATGAAAATGTTTTAGTAACACCTCATCAAAATATACTAGCTGGTGTTACAAGAAAAAATATTATTGCAATTGCTGAATCATTATTGAAAGTGGAAGAAAGAAATATTACCATTGATGAATTATTAAATGCTCAAGAAGTTTTTATTAGCTCAACTACAAAAAGAATTTTGCCTGTTGCTGCAATCAATAATTGCGAAGTGAATTCAAATTTTAGTACTTTAATTTCAAAAGAATTGTATAAGAAATTGTTACAAAAAGAAGTGGATTATTGTAGTCAATATTCGATTTAGATCTTTACATGTCTAATTCTTTTTTAGTAACATATCTCCATTGCCCTTCTTTAATTCCATCAATTTTTAAATTCATAATTCTAATTCTTTTTAGTGTAATCACTTGATAGTTTAAGTATTCACACATTCTACGAATTTGTCTATTCAATCCCTGAGTAAGAATAATTTTAAAAGTGTTTGAGGTGATTTTTTGAACTACACATTTCTTAGTAGTGGTTCCAAGTATTGGCAAACCATTACTCATCTGTTGAATGAATTGTTGAGTGATAGGTTTATTTACTTTAACAATGTATTCTTTTTCGTGATTGTTTTCAACTCTTAAAATTTGATTAACAATATCTCCATCGTTGGTAAGTAAAATCAAGCCTGAAGAAGGCTTGTCTAATCTTCCTATTGGGAAAATTCGTTTTAGGATAATTTATAAAATCAATAATATTGTCTCTATCTTTTAAATCAGTAGTACAAGTTATCCCTGGAGGTTTATTAAAAGCAATATAAATGGGTTCTGGTTTATGAATTAAAGGTTTATCATCTACAGTTACAATATCATTCTCAAAAACACGATTTCCTTTTTTTGCTAATTGTTGATTTATTTTTACTCTATTATTTTCTATCCATTCATCAGCAACTCGTCTAGAACATATTCCAGTTTCACTAATAAATTTATTTAGACTAATTGAATTATCCATTACTGTTGTTTGATTTTATTGCTTTATAAGCATAGAGAATTGTGGGAATAAAAATGAGTGCTAATAAAGTAAAATTAAATCCTGGGATTAAACTTTTAGTTTTTTGTAGTACTATTAAATGTGTTGAAATAATAATTTCAAGAAAAAGAACTTGAATAATAAATTTTAGATAATTGAAAAATAAAAAATGAAAAGGAATGAAATTTTCTGGAATTGTTTTATGCTTCGTAAAAGCAGTATTCTGTATTGAAAAATTAACTGCAAAACTTAAAACAAAAAACACAAATGTTGAAATTATAGGCAATAGAACTAAAGTGAGTTTGCTGCCATAACTATCAGGTTCTCCACTAAAATTGAAATGTACAGGAATTGATTCAGGAAATATTTTATAACAGTATAAACTATAAATCCATATTGAAATCAATAGTACTATCGACAAACCTTTTAATATTAAACTTAATGCCCTCACTTTTTTAAAGCGAAATTAATCAGAACTAATGGGTTCATCAGAAAATTTTAATCTTCTAATACAAATTAAGTGAGATAAAAATATTAGTGGTGCAATAAATGTTGGCAACCAACTATAAGGGAAATTTAAAATAGCAATATTGGGTTGTTCTTTTCCAAAAACTTGTAATGGAGTAGGAGCAGATAATATGGCTAATGATACAATTGTAAGAAGTAATAACAATGAGCAATAATTCCAGATTAAAATAATTTTCTGACTTAATTTCTTTTTAGTAAATCCGAAATATGCAATAAAAGGTGCTGTTATTCCTGCAAGAATATCAAAATTGAATCCTTCAAATGTCATAATTGATGGAACAGCATGCTCAATGAATAATAAGTATATCATAATCTCAACAGGGATTCTCACAACATGCAAATAAGTTAATGTTACTAATGGTAAACTATCAATAAACATTCTTCCTTTTTTTGTTAAGAAGCAAATAAGGATTACAATTATTGCTGGTATAGTTCCAAATAAAGCAATTTTTGGAGGGATGACATCTAAGTCTGTTTTATAAATTTTATAAAAAGATAAAAACGCTTGAAGTATAAGCCAAAAAGTTATAGCAATAATTACGTTTGGTGCATTGATGTTAAACTCACATCCTTCAGCATCATCAAGAATTCTATAGAAAAATACTAATGAAATTAATGCTGTTAGGCCGAAAATGATGGTATAATAATTTGGCAAATGTTCTATCATACAATAACAATTTTAATGTTGTAAGAAATAGAATTTAGTTAGATTCTGGTTAACCAAATATATGGAATAAGATTCATTTATTTACATAATTTTAACATTTGAAATAGGGCATAAAAAAAGCCACAAATTCTTGTGGCTAAAAATATTGGTAAGTTGATTATAATTTATCAAAAATGCCAAAATATAATTTACTTTTTGCATCGAAAGCATCATAAGATTTTGGATCTTTTGTTTTTGCTTTTTCTCTTTTATATTCAAATAATTGTCCTAAATTTTTAACTGTGTTCTTATAACTGGTAACCTCAACTCTGTTTTTATCAGCTTTTTCTTTCAAACTTTTTTCAGCATTTTCTAACCAAACAATTGCTTCATCTGCAGCAACTAAAATTTTAACCTCTAATTCTGCATTGGCTTTTTTAATAGGTTCAATTTGTTCTTTTGCTTTTGCATCTACAGCAGCTCGTTTTTTTGGATCTTTTTCTACAGGCTTATTAGTGTTAATAGCTTGCATGCTTCTAAGATTTTCTCTATATAAATCATCTAAATCTGTAAAGTTGTTATACAATAAAATACCAGCATTATAAGCAGTTAACGGATTATTATTTTTATTAAATGCCTTTTGAAAAGCATCTATTGCCTTTGCGTGAACTAATTTACTTTTTTCAGATTCACTATCACTTTTTTTATAAGTAACAAATGCATCGCCCAAATTTGTATAAGCCATAGCTGATAAACTTCCCTTTGCATCTTCTGCATTATAATAGGCTAATTTCTCATCAATATTCATGTTTTTGCTAATGAATTCTATTTCAAAGTCTTCAAAATTTTCCTTTGGATATTTTGCTTTGGTCATTTCTAAATATTTAGCAAAACCATCTTTATCTTTTAATTCTATAAAACCTATTAAAAGATATTTATACATTTCTAAATCATTTTCACCACCATATTTTCTGTCAGCAACATAAGAATAATAATTTACTGCTTCTTTAACTTTTTGTGCATTCTGAGCAGCATAACCTGCCATCAAAATAGCAAACGTATCTAAAGCTCCACCATTTTTTCTTAAATCCTGTTTCATGATGATTTTTGCAAGATGAGAACATTGGTCAAAACTTTCATAAGCTTCAGCCCATTTTTTATCAGCATAAGCAACTCTACCATCATTATAAAATTTATCGTACATTAAACCTAAAGGTTTCCAATTAATTGCAGGAGAAGTAATTTGAACTAATGTTGGATCAATTTTTTCATAATTCTTAAATCTATCTAACCAACCATTAATAATATTTGGATACTTCGTTGATAAGACTGAATCATTAATTACTTCTGCATCTAAAGTCAAACTCCAAATTACTAATTCTGGGTCTGTTGCACTACTTGGATTTTCCATTAATTTATCCATTTCTTGCTTTGCAGTTTCTACTTTACCTAGTATATAATTTTTAGTTATAGAACCTAATAAAGGATTGCTTTGAGAAAAACTTAAGCTGCACAAAATAATTGTTGCAAATAATGTTGTTATTTTTTTCATTATTGTTTTTTTATTAATTATTGTTTTCTGTTTCAGAAGATGATGAATCTTCAGGTTTAGTTTCTTCTTTTGTTTCTTCTATAACTTCTCCTTCAATTGCTGATTCTTCAATTACAACTTCTTCCTCTTCATCTTGCTCATTAATTTTAGTAATTGCTGCAATGGTATCACCCTTATCTAATCTAATTAATGTAACTCCTTGTGTTGCTCTTCCACTTGTTTTAATATTTGTTATTGGAGTTCTTATGGTAACACCAGATTCACAAGTAATAATTAAATCTTCAGATCCATCAACATCCAATATACCAACAAGCTTGCCAGTTTTTTCTGTTACACTAATTGTTTTAACACCTTTACCTCCACGATTTGTTATTCTATAAACATCTTGTCCATCTTCATCAACTATTAATGTTCTTTTACCAAATCCATTTTCACTAACAACCAAAATAGTTCTATTCTTATCCTCTTTATTTATACAAACCATTCCCACAACTTCATCTTTTTCATCATCAACTGTAATTCCTCTTACACCAATTGAACCTCTTCCAGTTGCTCTAACTTTATCTTCAGGAAAACGAATGGCTCTACCACTTTTAACAGCCATCATAATTTCACAATTACCATCTGTTAAACGAACATCTAATAATTGATCTCCCTCGTTAATTGTAATTGCATTGATACCATTAAGTCTTGGTCTGCTGAAATCTTCTAATTTAGTTTTATTGATGATGCCATTTTTTGTACAAAGCACAATATACTTATCTGCAATAGCTTCTTTATCTTCTAAATTTCTAACTTCAATAATTGCTCTTACTTTATCGTCTGGAGGGATTTGTATTAAGTTTTGAATAGCTCTTCCTTTACTGTTTTTCTCTCCTTCTGGAATTTCATAAACCTTCAACCAAAAACATCTTCCTTTTTCTGTAAAGAACATCATGGTATCGTGTGTAGAAGCAACAAACAAATGTTCTACATAATCTTCTTCTCTTGTTTTTGCACCCATTGCACCACGACCACCTCTTCTTTGCTGACGATATTCAGTTGCTGTAGTTCTTTTTACATAGCCTAAGTGAGATATGGTGATGATTACATCTTCTTCTTTAATAAAGTCAAGCATGTTTACCTCATCAGCTAAATATTGTATTTCACTTCTACGTGGTTCGCCAAATTTTTGTTTTACTTCTATTAGTTCAGTTTTAATTAATTCGTATCGTAAATCTTCACTCGCTAATAAGTCTTTTAATCTGCCAATTGTAATCATCAAACCATTGAATTCCTCAATGATTTTTTCACGTTCCATTCCAGTTAAACGTTGTAATCTTAATTCAAGAATTGCTTGTGCTTGTTTTTCTGAAAGTCCAATTACTTGTTGATAATGTTTTGCAGTTTCTTCTGTGAATAAAGCTGCTGGTAAATACCAACTATCTGCAACACTTTTTTCAATTAATGTTCTTTTTGCTTCATCAGGTGTTGAACTTTCTCTAATTAAAGTAATTGCTGCATCTAAATGATCTTTATCTGCAATTACTTTTAAAAACCCTTCTAATAAATGTGCTCTATCTTCTGCTTTTTTTAATTCGAATTTAGCTCTACGAATTACAACATCCATTCTAAATTCAATGAACTCAGCAATTAAATCTCTTATGTTAAAAATTCTTGGTCGACCTTTGCTGATTGCAACATTGTTAATACCAAAACTTGTTTGAAGTTCTGTGTATTTATACAACATATTGATGACAATATTTGCTACAGCATCTCTTTTTAAATCAATAACAATTCGAGTTCCTTCTCTTTTATTACTTTCATTATTTACATGAGCAACACCATCAATAGTTTTATCATTTACTAACTGACCAATTTTATCTGTTAATCCATCTAAACTTACTTGATAAGGAACTTCATTAATAACAATTTGTTCTCTACCACTTGGTTTTGTATCTATAGTACATTTTCCACGAACCACAACTCTACCACGACCAGTTAATAAACCTTGTTTTACGCCTTCCATTCCAAAAATTACACCACCTGTTGGAAAATCTGGAGCTTTTACAAAATGAATTAGTTCTTCAGCAGTAATTGCTCTGTTTTCAATATAAGCCAAACAACCATCAATTACTTCACTTAAATTATGAGGCATCATGTTAGTTGCCATTCCAACTGCAATACCACTACTTCCATTTACTAAAAGCTGAGGAATACGAGTTGGTAAAACTGTAGGTTCTTCTAAACTATCATCAAAATTTGATTGAAAATCTACTGTATCTTTTTCAATATCTTCTAACATTGCTTCTGCAAACTTTTGCAATCTAACCTCAGTATAACGCATTGCTGCAGGTGGATCACCATCTTGAGTACCAAAGTTACCTTGTCCATCAACCATAGTATGCCTCATTGTAAATTCTTGAGCCATACGAACTAATGTGTCATAAATTGAAGCATCACCATGTGGGTGATATTTACCCATTACTTCACCTACAATTCTGGCACTTTTTTTATAAGCTTTATTACTGGCATTACCAAGTTCATTCATGGCATACAAAACACGACGATGCACTGGTTTAAAACCATCTCTAACATCTGGTAAAGCACGACCAACAATTACAGACATTGAATAATCAATGTATGCAGTTTTCATTTGCTCTTCAATCGGAATTTTAATAATTCTGTCGTTGTCGTTGGTTTGTTCGGGGATTAAATTTTCTTCCATTATTTTAGTAAAAACGTATAAATTTTATACAGGGTATTTAAGTTAAGCATAACCAAATTAATAATTGTGTTATACTTCATTTTTTAGTGTTCGCAAAGATAAGTTTTACAGGGTGAAAACAATAAATTTTACTAGATATTTAGACCTATTTATCCACATTAAAATATCTTAGCTAAAATTCTAATAATGAACAAACTACTATTGATAATTGAATATTACCACTTATAAATATTTATTCATTTCTTAATATTATTTTTGACCATTAAAAATTAAAAAGAGATAGTATTGCACTAAATTATGACACAATGCCATAAACTTTAAATTGGTATTTGCTTTGACATGATTATCACTTAATTAAAACAAAAAAAATGAGTACAAGAAATTTAACCCTAATTGTAATAGGAGCATTAATCCTTTTTTTAGGAGGTTGTGGTTGTAAAAGCTATAATGGTTTAGTAACAGGCGACCAAGAAGTTAAAAAAGTTTGGAGCAATGTAGAAACCAATTATCAAAGAAGAACAGATTTATATAGTAGTGTTATTAAAACTATTGAAGGATCTGCAAACTTTGAAAAATCAACTTTAAAAGAAGTAATTGAAGCACGTTCAAGAGCAACTGCTGTTCAAGTTGATATTAATGATCCTGAAAGTTTAGCAAAATATCAGGCTGCTCAAGGTCAATTACAAAGTGCATTTGGTAGATTAATGGCAATTGCTGAAGCTTACCCAGATTTAAAAACTACAAAAGCTTTTCAAGATTTTCAAACACAAATCGAAGGCACTGAAAACAGAATTAATGTAGCTCGTCAGGATTACAACAAAGCTGTTGAAAGTTATAACTTAAAAGTTTTACGTTTCCCAAATAACATTTTTGCAAAGCTTTTTGGATTTAAAGAAAAAGCATTTTATAAAGCTGATGCTGGTTCTGAGAAAGCTCCTGAGATTGAGTTTAATATTAAATAAAAATTTCAAAAATGATTGGTGGCATAATAGTTTATTGTGCCATCATTCATATTAATGCAACCCATGTTCAGATTGTTTAAACATAAAGCAGAAGATTATTTCACCTTGCACGAAAAGCAAGTTATTGCTCATGCAATTCAACAAGCTGAAATGCAAACTAGTGGGGAAGTTCGTGTGTTTGTAGAAAGCAAATGCAACTATGTTAATGCTATCGATAGAGCGAAAGAAGTATTTGATAAATTGGATATGCATAAGACAAAAGAAAAAAATGCTGTTATTGTTTATGTTGCTTTAAAACATAAACAAGTGGCTATTTATGCAGATGAAGGAATTTATACAAAAACTGGAGTTCAATTTTGGAATGATGAATTAAAAATCATGATTCAATATTTTAAGCAAGAAAACATTGTTGATGGTATTACTAAAGTTGTTGACCATATTGGAGATGCACTTAAATCTCATTTCCCTTTTCAAAAGGATGATGTGAATGAATTACCAAATGATGTAGTATTTGGTAAATAATTTTTTAAAAAACTAATAGTTGAAAAAACTTTTTGTCATATTTCTAAGCTTTTTTACCCTGCAATTATTTGCACAAAAAAGTTTGCCCAAGCCTAATCCTCCAAGTTTAGTGGTTGATTATGCCAATATCATTTCTGCTTATGATCAAAAAGAACTCAACAAAAAATTAATAACAATTGATGATAGTTCTAGTAATCAAATTGTAGTTGCAATTGTTCAGAGTTTAAATGGTGAAGTTATAGAAGATGTTGCTTTAAACACTTTTAGAGAATGGGGAATAGGAAATAAAAAAACGAATAATGGTGTTTTACTCTTAATTGCTTTAGATGAAAGAAAAGTTAGGATTGAAGTTGGCTATGGTTTAGAAGGTGCTATACCAGATATTACTGCAAAAGATATTATTGAAAGAGATATAAAGCCTGCTTTTAAACAAGGTCATTATTTTTCAGGTATCAATCATGCTAGTTGATGATATTGCAAAAGCTGCTGTAGGTGAATATAAAGTCAAACGTCAAAAAAAATCTGATAAAGGAGTTGGTGTTGTTGGATTCATTATTATACTCATCATTATTATCATTATTGTAAGTGCTTCTGGTGGTGGAGGTGGTTATGGTGGAAGAAGAAGAAATGCTGATTGGATGTTACCACTATTATTTAATTCAGGAGGATTTGGTGGATTTAGTGGTGGAGGTGGAAGTTCAAGTGGTGGTGGATTTGGTGGTTTTGGAGGAGGAAGCTCTGGTGGTGGTGGAGCAAGTGGAGGCTGGTAAATTCAATTTTAAATTATTAATTATAAATGATAAAATAAAATTTCTCTATTTATACGTTAGTCCAATAATCAATAATCAATAATCAATAATCAATAATCAATAATCTAACTCATAATTCTTAATTCAAAATTTATAACTCATAATTCATGTCAAAAATTTTAGAAGTTGAAAATCTGGTTAAATATTTTTCTACACAAAGGGCTGTAGATGATATTTCATTTTCAATAGAGCAAGGAAATATTTTTGGTTTACTAGGACCAAATGGAGCTGGTAAAACCACATTAATCAGAATGATTACTGGAATTTTCTATCAAGATTCTGGTCATATTACTTTTGATGGAAAAAAGTTTGATCCAATAAATGATATTACAAAAATAGGTTACATGCCAGAAGAAAGAGGCTTGTATAAAAAAATGAAAATTGGTGATCATGCCATGTATTTAGCTCAGTTAAAGGGTTTGAGTAAACAAGATGCTACACAAAAAATAAAATATTGGTTCGAGAAATTAGAAATGCAAAGTTGGTGGAATAAAAAAGTTGAAGATTTAAGTAAAGGAATGAGTCAGAAACTTCAATTTGTAACAACTGTTTTACATGAGCCAAAACTCATTATTTTGGATGAACCATTTTCTGGACTAGATCCTTTAAATGCTAATTTAATTAAAGATGAAATTTATGGGTTAGCTCAACGTGGAGCAACTATTATTTTTTCTACTCATAGAATGGAACAAGTAGAACAAATTTGTGACAATATTGTATTGGTTAGTCTTGGTAAAAAAATATTGGATGGCACTGTTGCAGATGTTAAACAACAATTCAAAGAAAATATTTACAAAATAAAAGTAAGGGAAGTTCCAGAACAATTTTCTCATGATTCGTTTACAGTAATCTCTGAAAAAGGAGATGAATATATTGTAAAAATTAATGAAGGTTATAGAAGTAATGATGTGTTGAAAAACTTCTTACAACAAGAATGTACAATAGAATCTTTCCATGAAATTTTGCCTTCTTTAAACGACATTTTTATTAAATTAGTTGAAGGCACAAACGCAACAGCTAGAGCATTTCAAAACATTAAATAGTCCTATTACATTTTTGAATTATGAATAAAATATTTATCATTTCTAAAAGAGAATTCTTAACAAGAGTTCAAAAGAAAACTTTCTTATTAACCACAATTGGGTTGCCTATTTTAATTTTTGGCATCTATGCTTTAATCATATTTTTTGCTGTTAATGATGACAAAGGATTTACTATAGCTGTATCTGATGAAGCAAATCTTTTACAAAATAATTTAAAAGATAGAGATAATGAATTTACATTTAAATATGTAAATAATGAGCCATTAGATTCATTAACCAAAGCTTTGGAAACAAAAAAGTATAATGCATTTATTTATATCCCCAAAAACTTTTCAGCTACAGATTCTTTGCAAGTTGTTGCTGCAAAAAGTGTAGGGTTTATTACAAAAAATAAAATTGAACGAAGTATAGAAAATGCATTAGAAGAAAATAAATTACTAACAGCTTTAAATGTTACAAAGCCACAATTAGATAGTTTACAAAAAACGAATCATATTAAATTCACATCCATTACAGGTGAAAAAGATTCTGATGTTAAAGCTGGTATAAGTTATGGTGTTGGAATGTTTTCTGGCTTTTTAATTTATATCATTTTATTTATTTATGGAACAATGGTGATGCGTGGTGTTGCAGAAGAAAAAACCAATCGCATTGCTGAAGTAATTATCAGTAGTGTAAAACCATTTCAATTAATGATGGGTAAAATTATTGGTATTGGTTCTGTTGGACTTTTACAGTTTTTAATTTGGGTATTTTTAGTAATGGGTTTGCAAATTGGCGTTGCAATGTTTTTTCCTGATATGATGGGCCAAATTCAAAATCAACCCATGCAACCAGGCATGATAGCAGCTGCAAATGCTATGGAAAACACAAATGCATTAACTCAACTAAATGCAGTAATGTCTCAAATTAATTTTCCTTTAATTATCGGTTGTTTTATATTTTATTTTTTAGGTGGTTACTTTATGTATGCATCATTATTTGCAGCTGTTGGTAGTACTGTAAATGAAGATTTAAATGATGCTCAAACATTAACATTGCCTATTACAATGCCAATCATTTTTGGTTTTGCAATTATGATGCAAGCTGTTAATAATCCTAACTCATCATTAGCTGTTTTTGGAAGTTTATTTCCATTAACATCACCAATTGTAATGATGGCAAGAATTGCACATGGAGTTCCAGATGGAGTAACTATTTCTCAATTAATTTTAAGTATGGCTTTATTAATTGGAGGATTTGTAGGAACAACATGGGTTGCAGCTAAAATTTATAGAACAGGAATTTTAATGTATGGCAAAAAAGTAACTTGGAAAGAAATTATGAAATGGACTTTTAGAAAGTCTTAAAATCTAAGTTCAATATCTTTGTAAAAATATTTTTATGAGTAATAGTATAGTTTATATCGTTAGTGCAGTTCGTACTCCAATGGGAAGTTTTGGTGGAGTTTTGAAAGATGTTTCTGCAACAAAACTAGGAGCCATTGCAATTAAAGCTGCAGTTGAAAAAGCTGGAATAAAACCTGAACAAGTTCAAGAAGTTTTAATGGGTTGTGTAATACAAGCTAATCTTGGTCAAGCCCCAGCAAGACAAGCAGCAAAGTTTGCAGGTCTTCCAGATTCTGTGATTTGTACAACAGTAAATAAAGTTTGTGCAAGTGGAATGAAATCAATTGCATTAGGAGCTCAAAGTATTATGTTGGGTGATAATGATATTGTTGTTGCAGGAGGAATGGAAAGCATGAGTAATGTGCCTTATTATTCTCCAAATCTTCGTTGGGGAAATAAATATGGTAATGTGAGTCTGGTGGATGGTTTAGCTCAAGATGGACTTACAGATGTTTATCATAATTATCCTATGGGAAATGCAGCTGAATTATGTGCCAAAGAATGTAATATTTCAAGAGAAGATCAAGATGCATTTGCAATTGAAAGTTATACAAGAAGTCAAGCTGCTTGGAATGATGGAAAATTTGCAAATGAAGTTGTTCCAGTTTTAATTGAAACAAGAAAAGGGACAGTAATTATTGATAAAGATGAAGAACCATTTTCTGTAAAGTTCGATAAAATACCAACATTAAAACCAGCATTTACAAAAGATGGAACTGTAACTGCTGCCAATGCAAGTACCATGAATGATGGTGCAGCTGCTTTAGTTTTAATGAGTAAAGAAAAAGCAGATGAATTGGGTATAAAACCAATTGCAATAATTAGAAGCTATGCAGATGCTGAACAAGCTCCTGAATGGTTTACAACAACGCCTTCATTAGCATTACCAAAAGCAGTTTCAAAAGCAGGATTAGAAATGAGTGATGTTGATTTTGTAGAATTAAATGAAGCCTTTAGTGTTGTTGGTATTGCTAATTGTCAGAAAATGAATTTAGATGCAGCAAAAGTGAATGTAAATGGTGGTGCAGTTTCTTTAGGTCATCCATTAGGTTGTAGTGGTGCAAGAATTATTGTAACATTAATCAATGTACTTAAACAAAACAATGGGAAAATTGGAGCTGCAGGAATTTGTAATGGTGGAGGAGGAGCAAGTGCAATGGTGATTGAAAATGTTTAATCAAAAATAAAATTGTGTTAGCTGTATTGAAAGATGCAGCTTTTTTTATGTCATCAATCCACTAAATCTTCATAAGCAGCTTGTAGTTCGTTATAGCTGTGATTGTCTTTTAATTTTTTAGCAATATCCATTCCTTTTTCATAGTAAACAACAGCCTCTTCAATAGCATTTATTCTCTCTAACAATTTTGCTAAATGATAATATGAACCAACATAATCAGGAGTTTCATTTAATATTTCAGTAAATAATTTTCTTGCTAATTCGTCATTACCTAATTTAATATATTCTAGTGCCAAAGCATGTCTTAGAAAATTATCTTTAGGACTATCAATTAAAAAATCTTTGAGCTTTTGAATACGATCCATAGTGATTAATTAGCTATAAAAAAATGATAGAATTGCAATAAAAAAAATCCAATATTTATTACAAATAAAAATTTTGGTAGGTTTACTTTCTTGCCTAATAAATAAAAAATAGTAGAAACTAATAAAGTAACAAGATTAATAATAAAGGAGCTAATAGCTAAAACTAGAATTGTACTTATAATAAACTGAAATTTATCTAAGCCTTGCACATCTTGTATAATAAACATAGTTAAAAAACACAAATTGCAGATTAATGCAAAACGGTTTAGAAATAATAATCCACGCATAAAACTATTTTGGTTCAAATATCATTAATTTGCTCAATTATTAAAATTGATTCATGAAAAAAATAAATTGGAAAGCTCTTTTACCACATGTTATCGCTGTTGTAATTTTTGCTATTGTTGCTATAATATATTGTAAACCTGCTTTTGAAGGAAAAGTTTTACAACAAGATGATACTACACAGTGGAAAGCAATGGCTCAAAGTTCGTTTGAGTTTAAAGAAAAACATGGTCATTTTCCTTTATGGACCAATAGTATGTTTAGTGGAATGCCAACTTATCAAATTGCAATGGAAGCTGAAAATCCATTGACAATATTTAATCTAAGTAGTGTTTTGGGTTTAGGCTTACCAAATCCTGCACATTTCTTTTTTATAGCTTGTATCTGTTTTTATTTTTTAGCACTTGTTTTAAGATGTAATCCATATGTAGCCATTAGTACAGCATTAGCATATGCATATTGTACTTATAATCCAATCATCATTGCTGCTGGTCATGAAACAAAAATGTTAGCACTTGGTTATTTACCAGCATTAATTGGATCAATTATATTAATGTTTAATAGAAAATATGTTTGGGGAACAGCTTTAACAGCTTTTTTTACAGCAATTTTAATTGGAGCCAATCACTTGCAAATTACATATTACACTTTAATAATTATCGTGTTTATGAGTGTTGCTTTTTTAATTGATTGTTTTAAAAATAAATCCTTTAAACATCTTTTGATAGCAGCAGGACTTTCCATTTTTGCAGCTACAATTGGTGTTGGAGTTAATGCAATAATATTAAGAACAACGAGTGAATATGGCAAATATTCTATTCGTGGAGGAAGTGTTTTAGCAGAAGAAAAAGGAAAAGGAAATGCCACTAAAACTGGATTAAATAAAGAATACGCTTTTAGCTATAGTTTATACAAAACAGAACCTTTAGCCATGATGATACCTCATGCTTATGGTGGTAGCAGTGGTTTAGAAGTTGAGGAAGAAAAATCAAAAGCTATTGAAAAACTTAGAGAATTGCCTCCTCAACTTGGGCAAGAATTACAAAATTATTTAGGAGCATACTGGGGAGGAATAGGAGGAACTTCTGGTCCACCTTATATTGGTGCAATCATTTGTTTTTTGGCTTTGATAGGTTTTGTTATAGTTGATAAAAAATATAAATGGTGGATTTTATCTGCATGTGTGTTTACATTAATGTTGAGCTGGGGAAAATATTTTGATGGATTCAATACTTGGATATTGAACAACTTACCAATGTATAACAAGTTTAGAGCTCCAAGTATGATTTTAGTTGTGCCAACATTTTTACTAACAATGATGGCTGCTTTGAGTTTGCAAAAAATAATTTCAACAGAAGATAAAGCAAGTTTATTTGAGCAATATAAAAAAGGATTGTATGTGGTTGCAGGCTTATTAGTATTTGCTGTGTTAGTTTATTTTAATGCAGACTTTATGAATGAAGCTGATAAAGGGTTATTAAAACAAGTTGGTGATATTCCAGATGCTCAACAAAAAGCTACCATTACTGAATCTGTGAAATCTTTTTTAAATGCATTGAAGGAAGATAGAAAGACTTTATTCATGGATGACTTATTAAGATCAATTGGGTTTATGTTAGTTGCTGCAGTTGCAATTTGGGCATTCATAAAAAATAAAATTTCATCAATAGTAACAATTATTGTTATTGGTACTTTTGCATTTATAGATGTTATTAATGTTGATTTGAAATATTTTAATGCCGATAAATTTGAAGATAAAGCAGAACATACAGAAGCTAATTTTAAAGCAACTCCAATTGATTTAACCATTAATCAAGATACAAGTCATTATAGAGTTTTTAATTTAATGAAAGGCGTTCAAGGAGCATTTAATGCAGATGCAAAATCTGCATACTATCATAATTCAATTGGAGGTTATCATGCTGCCAAATTGAGTATCTATCAAGATTTGATAGAAAACCAATTATACAATTTCCCTAATTGTTTACCAGTAATGAATATGTTAAATGCAAAATATGTTGTTCAACCAGATCCTCAAAATGGACAACCTTCATTGTATCCAAATCCAACAGCATTAGGTAATTGTTGGTTTGTAAAAGCTGTAACATTTAAAAAGGGACCAAGAGCTGTAATGAATACTTTAACTAGTTTGAATACTAAAGATTCTGCAGTTTTAGATGAGAATGAAAAATCATTAGTGAAGTATGATACTTCATTTGATTCAACAGCTTCAATTCAATTAGTAAAAAATGAAAATGATTTTATAGAATATCAATCAAAATCAAATTCAGCAAACTTTGCTGTATTTAGTGAAATTTATTATCCTGCAGGATGGAAGGCATATATTGATGGAAAAGAATCGGAGATTGTAAAAACAAATTATGTTTTAAGAGGATTAAGTGTTCCTGCTGGAAACCATAAAATTACTTTTGAGTTTAAACCTAAAACCTATTATAATTCATTAACTATATCAGTAATTTTTTCAGGAATTATATGGTTATTATTAATTGGTGCAGCTTTCTTAACTTATAAAGAGTATAAAAAGAAAAATGCTTAGAGCATATTATACTGATTTAATTGCCTTGAGTAGAAATATTTGAGGCAATTTTTTTGATAATATTTGTTGTAGAAAAACCTTCAACAATTTTATTGATAACAACTCTACCACCATTTGCAACCACTTCTTTTGCTCCAACAATTTGTTCAATGGTATAATCTCCTCCTTTAACAATTACATCAGGTAATAAAGAAGTAATTAATTCGTAAGGAGTATCTTCATTAAATAAAATCACCGCATCTACAATAGTTAAAGCTGCTAAAATTTGCATTCTGCTATTCTCGTTGTTAATGGGTCTGTTCTCATCTTTTCCTAATCTTTTAACACTATCATCACTATTTACACCAACTATTAAATAGTCAGCTTCACTTGCAGCTTGAGATAATGAATATATATGCCCAGAATGCAAAATATCAAAACAACCATTTGTAAAAGCAATAGTTTTTCCTAATACTCGCCAGGATTGAATTTGAGGTTTCAATTTATCAAGCTCAAAAATTTTATTTTCTATTGATTGTATATATTTCATTTCTGAAAAATTTAAAACGAAGATACTTATTGGTTAATTAATATTTACTTTGCAATATGTCATCTTTAAAAACAAGAACCATTATTGGTCGACAACCTTTAGTAGAAGCCATTCAAGCAGGTGTTGCCATAGATAAAATTTTATTGCAAAAAAACGCTATTGGAGAAGTAACCAATCAGATTAGATTATTAAGTAAAGAACACAATATTCCTTTACAGTTTGTACCTATTGAAAAGCTCAATAGTTTAACTAGATCAAATCATCAGGGAGTTATTGCATTTGCAGCCATTGTAAAATATTTATCAGTTCAAGAAGTGATTGATTTTACTGTTTCTAATGGTGAAACTCCTTTATTTATTATGTTAGATGGTATAACAGATGTAAGAAATATTGGAGCAATTGCAAGAACAGCTTTATGTTGTGGTGTGCAAGCCATTATTATTCCAGATAAAGGCGTTGGTGCTTTAAATGAAGAAGCGTTGAAAGCGAGTGCTGGAGCATTAGAATTGGTGAATGTTTGTAGGGTAAATAGTTTAATGAAAACTGTTGATGAACTTCATCTGAATGGGATTAAAGTTTTTGCTAGTGAAATGAAAGCAACAAAATCTATTAAAGAAATTCCTTTACAAGAACCTTGTTGTATTGTTTTAGGAGGAGAGGAGAAAGGAGTTTATCCTGCTCTCATGAAAATTTGTGACGATTCTTTTAATATTCCAATGAAAGGGAAATTCGAAAGTTTAAATGTATCTGTAGCTTCTGGAATGATTTTATATGAAACTATGCAACAAAGAAGTTAAACAAATTTCTATCTTTTCTTCCCAAAATAAAAATTGAATCCACCTCTGATAACTGGAACAATATCTCCATTTTGACTTCTATAAGGAGAATATAATTCTCTTCTTAAATCGACTAGAATTACTGTGAAAAAGTTTGTTTGTCCAACTATTCTTGTGCCATAACCAATACCAGCTAGAATACTTGTGGAGTTTAGTTTTCCTTCGTTTATATAATTTGGATTTTGCTCAACTGTTTGCTTATACTTTATAGTATTTAATTCTGGTTGTAATTGAATAAAAAACTGTTGAGAAATATGCAATCTTGTAAATAAGCCAAAACCAAAATTGAAAGTATTTTGTTTTACATCAGACCATCCATCGAAATAACGTAATGAAGAATAAATTGTATTAAAGCAAATACCAGCATCGAAATTTTTAGATAATGAATATCCAATTTCAGGATTTGCACCAATTGTAAATTGACTATTTGTTCCTCCAGCAAATCCTAATACTACAGAACCACCAGCAAATAATCTTTTATATTCTTCAGCTTGTTCTTGCTCTTGTCTTTGTGCAAATAAACTATTACTTAAAAAAATAAATAATAAAAATCCTGTAATTTTTTTCATTATAAGTAGTTTACAATTCTAATAAATTCTAAATAATATTTTTAATAATCAAACGTAAATCAAAATTCTTAAATCTAAAATTACTTAGGCTTCTTGTAAAAAAGAATATCTATAATCTGTTGCTGCATTAAAGGTTTCTTTAATAGTTCTTGCACTTAACCAACGATATAAATTAATCATGCTACCAGCTTTATCATTTGTTCCACTTGCTCTTGCACCACCAAAAGGTTGTTGACCTACAACTGCACCAGTAGGTTTATCATTGATATAAAAGTTACCTGCACTTTGTCTAAGTTTTGCTGTTGCTAAATCAACAGCATGCCTATCTTTTGAAATCACAGCTCCAGTTAATGCATAAGGAGAAGTATTATCTAAAAGCTCTAAAGTTTTTTCAAACTCATTAGCTGGATAAACATAAATTGTAAGTACTGGACCAAAAATTTCTTCACACATTGTAGTGAATTTCGGATCTGTAGTTTCAATAATAGTTGGTTGAATAAACTAACCATCTTTTTTATTACATTCTCCACCAGCAATAATTGTTGCTGATTTACTTCTCTTTGCTTTATCAATATAATTTTTAATGTTATTGAAACTTTTTTCATCAATAACAGCATTAATAAAATTGGTGAAATCTTCAGTTGTTCCCATTTTCATAGAAGCAACGCCAGCAATTAATTTTTTTCTTATTTGATTAGCTAAATTACTTGGAATATAAGCTCTTGAAGCTGCACTACATTTTTGTCCTTGAAATTCAAAAGCACCCCTCAATAATGCAGTTACAACAGTATCAATATCTGCAGATTTATGAGCAATTACAAAATCTTTACCTCCAGTTTCTCCAACAATTCTTGGGTAAGATTTATACATGTTCATATTCTTTCCAATGGTCTCCCACATATTATTAAATACTCCTGTACTTCCTGTAAAATGAACACCAGCAAAATCTCTGTGATTGAAACAAACTTTTCCAATAGTAGGCCCATCAACATAAATTAAATTAATAACTCCATCAGGCAATCCTGCTTCTTTTAAAATTCTCATGAACATTTGAGCAGAATAAATTTGTGTGTTGGCAGGTTTCCAAACTACAACATTCCCACACATGGCAGCACTTGTTGGTAAATTACCCCCAATTGCTGTAAAGTTGAAAGGTGTTATTGCAAGAACAAAACCTTCAAGTGGTCGCCACTCCATTCTATTATGCATTCCAGGAGATGAAACAGGTTGTTGCTTATAAATTTCACTTAAAAAATGAACATTGAAACGTAGGAAATCTATCAACTCACAAGCTGCATCAATTTCGGCTTGATAAACATTTTTACTTTGACCCAAGCATGGTTGTACCATTAATATGTGCTCGATATTTTGTTGCTAATAAATCAGCAGCTTTTAAAAAAATAGCTGCACGATTTTCCCAACTCATATTCTCCCAGTCTGCTTTAGCAGCAAGGGCTGCATCTATTGCTTGTTTAACATGTTTCTCTTCTCCAGCATGAAAATAACCTAAAGTATGTTTATGTTTCATGAGGAGGGTGAATGGCTACTTTTTTATTGGTTCTTACTTCCTTATTACCAATATACATTGGAATATCTACTTCAGTTGCTTTCAACTCTTCTAAAACCTTTTTTTGTTTAATTTTTTCTGGACTGTTAGGTGCATAATTTAAAACAGGTTCATTGGCAGGAGCTGGGTAACTAAAATATCCTATGTTCATATATAAATAATTTGAAATGCAAATTTCAGCAAAAACAGTTTAAAAAATTATAATTTAATGATAAACTATTTGTACATGATTTCATAATACTCATGTGCCATTCTGTTAGAGCCAAATTGATGTTGAACATCTACCATTGCTGTCTTAACAACATCTCTCCATTTATCTTTATTCTCGTAATAAGTTGGAATGATTTCGTTTTCTAACAACTCATAAAGCTTATTTAAATCATACTCATCTTGTTCATGTGTATGCATATTATCATAATCTGCTTTGGGAACAACATAGCAATTGATTCCAGGTTTTGCAAATTCTGGTATCCATCCATCATCAGTACTTAAATTCACAGCACCATTCATGGCTGCTGTCATACCACTTGTTCCACTTGCTTCTCTTGGAACTCTAGGATTATTTAACCAAACATCTGCAGCTTGTTTTAATCTTCTACTTAATAATAATTCATAACCAATTAAAACAGCAACGTTTTTATATTTTTTACTTAAGTGTACTAAATTATTAAATTCAGTAATGGCAGGATAATCTTGAGGGTAAGGTTTTCCAGCCCAAATAATTTGAACAGGATGTTTGCTGTTATTAATCATTTTTTCGAAACGAGCTAAATCTGTAGTTAATAAATCTGCTCTTTTGTATCCAGCAAATCTTCTTGCCCAAACAATAGTTAATACATTAGGATCGAAAAGTTTACCACTTTGATCTGCAACGGTTTCAAAAGCACGTTTTTTTAAATACCATTTTCTATCATCTATGCCCCAATCATTACTTGCAGCTAAATGTCTATATAATGGTTCATCTGCCCAATATTCAAAATTTTGAGCATTTGTGATATGAGTAATTGGACAAATTCCTTCAAACTTAGACCACATTTTTCTACTAACTTCTCCATGTAATTTAGAAACTGCATTTGATTTACGAGCAAAACGAAATGCAACTAATGAATGATTAAATTGATCATCAGTTAATCCAGTTAATCTTCTCACTTCATCTAATGGAAATCCACAGAAATAAGACATTTTATGACATAAATAAATATCATGTTTTTCATTGCCTGCTTCTTCTGGTGTATGAGTTGTAAATACTAAATGTTCTTTTAATTTACTTACACTTTTATATTTATTTTTTAATAGATAGAATGCTGCAGAAATACCATGTGCTTCATTTAAATGATACACATCAGGATTAAAGCCCAATTCATCTATCAACTTAGCACCACCAACACCTAATAAAATAAATTGAGCAACTTTTGTTGAAACATTTGCATCGTACAAACGATGTGTTATGGTTTGTGAGATATGATCATTTTCTGGTAAATCTGTACTTAAAAGAAAAAGAGGAGCAGTTTTAAAAGTTTCAGGATTTAAATACATGGCTTTAACCCAAACTGGCGAATCATGTATATCTATCTGAAATTTAATTCCTGTTTCTTCTAAAAAGGTTGGTGTTTTTTCCATCCAAGCAGGTACTAATGTTTGATCTTGATTTCTTGTTTGATCATAATAACCATATTTCCAAAGAATGCCAATACCAATCATGTTTTGATTGAGTTCATAAGCACTTCTCATATGAGAGCCTGAAAGAAAACCTAATCCACCACTATATATTTTTAAAGGTTGGTGTATTGCAAATTCCATCGAAAAATATGCAGCTTTTGTTGCATATTGTTTATTTACTGTGTACGGTACCTGAAAGTTTCTAAAATTCATAAGTAAGTTTCTAATATTTGTTTGCAATATTAATGGTTTTATTTAAAATGTATTTTTTACACATTAATTGCGTTGAAGAATAAAAATATTTTTTTGAGAAATGTAATTTATTGTAATTGATGATCTACTGAATATCTAATTAAATCTGCGAGTGTGTTAACACCAAGTTTAGCAAAAATTCTTTTTTTAAATGTAGAAACTGTGGTTGGCCCTATACTTAATTTTTCTGAAATTATTATGGAAGAATTTCCTTCTATCATTAAATTAAAAACTTCAAACTCTCTGCTAGAAAGTGTTTCATGAGGCAATTTTTTTAAATTTTTAGGTTTGGTTTTCGAAATAGCATCTTTAACTTCCTTTGAAATATATTTCACTCCAATTAATAAAGAATTAATAGCAGCTACTAATTCTTCAGTAGCACTTTCCTTATTTAAAAAACCACAAGCACCAGCACGAACACATCTTAACTCATATTGCTCTGCTGCATGCATGGTTAATATTAATAATGGTGTTGAGGGTTGTGTTTCTTTTAACTCTGCAATAAAATTTAAGCCTATTCTATTAGGCATAGAAATATCTGAAATGATAATATTAAACTTATTCAATTTAGCAATCTCATACATTTCTTTTCCATCAGCAGCTTCAGTAATTATTGCAAGTGGAAATTCTTCTTGAATAATTTGAATAAGTCCTTTTCTTACAACACTATGGTCGTCTCCAATTAATATTTTCATTTTAATAATTTTTTATTTTTTATTCTTGGGATACAAATTTTTATTGAACTTCCTCTATTTAAAATACTTTTTATCTCAAATGTTCCATCGATTGATAAAATTCTTTCTTTCATTAACTTAATACCCAATGTATCTGTAAGCTTTGAAGTATCAAAGCCGATTCCATTATCCTTTATTTTTAAACAAATTAGGTTGTTTATATTACCTAATAATATTGATACTTTAGTTGCTTTAGAATGACGATTGATATTAGTTAAAGATTCTTGTAAAATTCTAAAAAAATGCAGTTGAGATTCTTTTGATATTTCAGTTTCTTTTATATTAAAAGTATATGAAATTTTTGCTTGTGTATTTTTTGAAAATTCCTTAATTAACCATTCTAGAGCAGCAATAAGTCCAAAATCATCCAAAATACTTGGTCTTAATTTTGTGGATATATTTCTAACAGTTTGAACTGAATTATTAATACTTTCTAAAATATTTTCATACTCATTTGTGTATTTAACTTCTTTTGTTTTCTTCCACAAACTTGCTATTTGCATTTTAATACTAGTAATTTGCTGACCTAATTCATCATGTATTTCTCGTGAAATATATTTTCTTTCTTTTTCAATTTCAGTTTGTAGTGAACCAGCAATAAATCTTAACTGTTCATGTGATTGTTCTAATTCTTTTTTGGCTATTGTTTCATTAGTTACATCAATGGCTTGAACATAAAATGTATCTTCAGCAATACTAAATAAGAAATTAAGATCTTTATAAGATCCATTTTTACACTTAATCTTTCGAATTAATGTGGGCTTATTTTTCGAAATTCCATTTTTATGATCATTCAACATATTAGTCCAAAAATTATAAGCTTCTTTTCTTATTTGTACATCTGGTTGAGATCTTTTATACCATTCTTTAAGTGTAGGAATATCTTTAGTTGCATAACCAGTGATTTTTGTAAAATGTTTATTTAAGAAAATAATTTTTTCATCAATATCATAAGCCCCAATTGCAGTAGGCATATTTTGTGCTAAAGCTCTAAAATTTTTCTCGCTTTTTTCAAGTTGGTTAAAAGCGTTTCTTTCATCGGTAATATCTTTAAAAATTAAAACCAAAACCGAATCTATAATGGTTCTTTTTATTTTAAATATGTGAATTGTTTTGTCATCACACATTAAACTAAACTCATTATCTGGTAATTGAGTATATTTTTTAGTTTTTAATAATTTTATACCATTCAAAAATATTTTTTTACTATTAGGTTGATTCTTTGTTGGAACAATAAATTCTGCAAAATCTTCAATATTTTTTACCTTTTTTAAAATATGACCTATTAAAAGTTTATTCTGGTTATTTGCAAAAATGGAATTGCTTGTAAGGTCATAACTTAATACAGGAACAGGCAGGTTTTCAATTAAATCTTTTAATTTATTTGCATTTTCTTTTAAAACAGATTGAGCCTTATATTGATCAGTAATATTGTGAAAGAATGCATAGAGATTTTTTTCACTTAATATTGAAAAGCTTATTTCATACCTTTTTAATTCTCCATTTTTTGCTAACAATAAACGTCTTAAAGGTTCACCATCTATGAATGCACCTTTAATCATTCGTTTAAGGTAATTTGCTCTTGCAATACCTTTCTTTTTTTTATCATCTTCATCAGTAAAAACAATACGTTGATGCCACTGAGTAAAATGTTTTATTTCTGTAAAATCAAAACCCAATTCTTTGGTAAAATTTTTATTAGAGTAATTTAAGTCTAAACTCGGATACTCAAATCCCAGAATTGGAATGGGGGCTAAATCTGCTAATTGCTTAAATGATTCTCCTCTTTGATTGAGTTTATATAAATCTATTTCATTACAATAGATAGTAATGTTATTTTTCTCTTTTAACAATGATAATTTATACCATTCGATTTTTTGTTTATTAGTAACAAGTTTAAAATCAACTTTAACTACTTTATTAAGTTTTAGTTTTTTTATTTGAGCATTGAATTTGTCGATATTATCTTTTGAGATTAAGCTAGAAAAAGCAGTGCCAATTAATTTATTTGAATCAAAATCTAAGGGGTTAGATTTCATAGGAATAATCTGACTAATTAGTCCTTTGTTATTTAAAATAACGATAAAATTTCTCGTTAATTCTGGCATTTTTCTAAAATCCATGAACTATTATTTAAGTATTACTGTACCTAATTGTTTTGTAATATCAATTTCAATTTGTTTTAAGCTTTTGTGTACTTCTAAAAGCTGTTTTTGTTCATCGTAACTAGTTGCTTTTTCAATATCTAGTTGGTTTTGCACAAACATTTTTTTTATTTTCTTTAATTTGAAATAGTTCAAGCTTGCAATAACATCTTGTTTACTAGTATCTCTATTTAAAATATTCATACCTTCTAAAACATTATCCCAATTATTACTTAACTCATGTGGAGTCATTGTAATTGAAACTACTAAATCTGCTATGCTTTTATCATTATGATAAATAAACTTTTTGGTGTCGGGTTCTTCATTTTTAAAATATTGTTCTTTATATAAATCATAAACATTTTCAAGTATTTTATTCTCAAAATGGAAACTTTCTAATTCATGAAAAATATATTCTGCTATTGAATTTTCTGCATCCCATTCTTTAAGTCCATATTCCATCAACATTTTCAAAATATTTTTTTCATGCAAATCATCTTGCAAAAGAAGAGAATCGTTTTGCTCAAATGTATTTGATAAAATTTTATTTTGTTCTAATAAAGTATTGGCTTCATTAAAAGGTAACGTTTTATCTTCTTTAGCAATTTTATCTCTCTTAAATTTATTGACTAAGTTGATAAGACCACCTTCATCAATTTTTAAAATACTTGCACATTGTTTAATGTATTCTTGTTGTTTAATAAAATCTTCGACCTTATTAATTTTGCTTAAAGACTCAGCAATTTGATTTACAATTTCATTCTTTTTTGCAACATCATTTCCAACACCAACCATCATGACTTCTAGCTGAAAAATAATAAAGTCTTTCTTGTTGTCTAAAATAAATTTTTGGAATTCAGATGCACCTATTTTCCTAACAAAACTATCTGGATCTTCATTGTCTGGAATTAAAACGAGCTTTACATTTAAGCTTTCTTCTAATGCCATATCCAAACCTCTTAATGCTGCTTTAACACCTGCAGCATCTCCATCATAAATGATTGTAAGGTTATTACTATACTTTTTAATTAATCTTAATTGATCAATGGTTAAGCTAGTTCCACCACTTGCAACTACATTTTCAATTCCTGCTTGATGTAGACTTACAACGTCTGTGTAGCCTTCAACCAATAAACATTCATCAAGTTTATCAATAGCATGTCTTGCAAAATAAGCCCCATATAAAACTTTACTTTTTACATAAATTTCATTTTCTGGAGTATTGATATATTTTGGAGCTTTATCATTTTTAGCAATAATCCTAGCTCCAAAGCCAATTATTTTTCCAGTGTTTTGATGAATTGGGAAGATGATTCTACCTCGATAATTATCGACTAAATCATTTTCATTTCTTAAAACTGATAATCCAGTTTTTGGAAGAAGTTCTCTATTAAATTGATTTGAAATTAGGGCTTGTGTTAATTCATTTTTTGTAGAAGGATTATATCCAATTTGAAACTTTTTTAAAACCTCTTCATTAAAACCTCTTTCTTTTAAATAACTAACAGCAATAGTTTCACCCTCATCTGAATTCCATAATTGATTTTGAAAAAATTGTTGAGCAAAATTATTAATGATGTATAAACTATCACTAGTTTGTTGTTGAAATTGTTGCTCAGGGCTTTGTTCTGTTTCTTCAATTTCAAGATTATATCTTTTTGCCAACCATCTTAATGATTCAACATAACTCAACTTGTCATGTTCCATTAAAAATGTAATCGTATTTCCACTTTTGCCACAGCCAAAACATTTATAAATTTCTTTTGTTGGAGAAACTGTAAATGATGGGGTTTTTTCGTTGTGAAAGGGACAATTACCTAAATAATTTGCACCACGTTTTTTAAGTTTTACATATTCACCTACAACATCAATAATATCAATGCGACTTTTTATTTGTTCTATTGAGTTTGGACTAATCATTAAGGTTGTGAATATAAGAAAAGCAGAATTTTAATTCAAAGGAACATTAAAAATGTGTACAAATTTCTTTGTATGGGTTTTTACAAAAGAAAAACCCCAAATTAATGGGGTTTAGTTGCGAGGAGAAGGATCGAACTTCTGACCTTCGGGTTATGAGCCCGACGAGCTACCGCTGCTCTACCTCGCGATTTATTGGAGTGCAAATGTAGGAGTATATTTTTTAAAAGCAAATTTATTTTAGTCTTCTTTATGTTTTATTGAAGAAGCTCCAGAACTTTTTGATTCTTTAACTTGTGGGTTTCCTTTATATGAAATACTGCTTGCACCACTTGCAATTGCTGATAATGATTTATTTACAGTAATACTTACACTACTTGCACCACTAACAACAATTTCTGCATTATCGCATGAAAAATCAAAAGCTTTAAAACTGCTTGCACCATTGGCTTTTATCGTTGTATTTTCAGAAATACCAGATATTTTAAAACTACTTGCACCAGAAATTTCAGCATTTAAATTAATAGCTTTTATTTCTCCCTTTATAGAACTTGCACCACTTAGCTCAATATCTAAATTTTTACTTAATATTTTATCTTTAATTAAAATAGTACATGCACCTGAAACGTCTAATGAATTTATAGTTTGCATTGTAACATGTGCAATAACTTGTCTATTAGTCCAAGACCAATTGCCTTTTTCAACATGAATGAATAAAATGCCATTTTTCACTTCTGTAATTACTTTTCTTTGATCGTCAGGATCTGAGGTAGTGATTGAAACAGAATTTGAATTTCCATAACTCAATTCAACTTTAATGGCATTCTGAACTTTTAATCCATTAAAATTTTCTACATCTCTTAGTTGAGTTTTTGTATTACTATTCTTGTATTCAACTCTATTCTGACAAAAAGATAATAATGAACTAAACAATACAAAAGTTGCTAGTGATAATATTCTCATAATTATAAATTTTAGAATAAATATATTAAAATAAATTTTCAATCTATATTTTTGCTTCAGATTCCTCGGGGTGCTTGAATTTAAAAAATAAATTTTTGCTGAGATAAAACCCGTAGAACCTGAACAGGGTAATGCCTGCGAAGGGAAGGTGTACATTTTTTACATTCCTCACGTAGTTTCTCCTGTTCCTATTTATTCATTCATTTAAAACAAACAATGAAAAAAAAATTAGGAACAATGATGTTCATTATGTTATCGTTTTTCTTGCATGCTCAAGTAAACACTTTCAACATTTATGGAAAAATTATTGACCACCAAACCAAAGAACCAATTGCAGCAGTAACAGTTGAAACAAAAACACAAACTGCAATTTCAAAATCAGATGGAATTTTTAGATTTAACAATCTATTTGAAAAAGGGAATTATTCACTAAAAATTTCTTGTGTTGGGTATAAAAAAATTACTAAGGATCTATTTGTAGAAAACAAATCTGTTGATGTAATTGTTGAATTAGAAAAACAAGAATTTAATCTTTTAGATTTAGAAGTTATTTCAATTCGTTCAACAGACAATGCACCTTTTACAAAAACTAATCTTGAAAAAAAGTGACATTGAAAAAATCAATACTGGTGTGGATTTGCCTTTTATTCTTGAATCAAACTCCTTCGGTAGTTGTAAATTCAGATGCAGGAAATGGTATTGGTTATACAGGCATTAGTATAAGAGGCACAGATGCATCTAGAATTAATGTTACATTAAATGGTATTCCATTTAATGATGCAGAAAGTCAAGGTACTTTTTTTGTTAATTTACCAGATTTTGCTTCATCAACTAACTCAATTCAAATTCAACGTGGGGTTGGAACATCATCGAATGGAGTTGGAGCTTTTGGTGGTACAATTAATTTATCGACTAATGAATTTAACTCAAAATCATCAGCTGAAATTAATAATACTTTTGGTTCCTTTAATTCATGGAAGAATACTGTAAAAGTGAATAGTGGCTTAATCAATAATCATTTTACAATCGATGCAAGACTAAGTCAAATTAAAAGTGATGGATATATTGATAGAGCAAAAAGTAATTTGCAATCCTTTGCAATTTCAACAGCTTATGTAAATGATAATTCTTCATTTAGATTCAATATTTTTTCGGGAAAAGAAAAAACATATCAAGCCTGGAATGGTGTTAGTGAAGCACAGTTAGCAATTAATCCAAAATACAATCTTTCAGGAACTGATAAACCTGGAGAGCCTTACAATAATGAAACTGATAATTATAATCAAACTCATTACCAATTTTTCTATAATAAAAATATTAATGCTTTATGGAATATAAGTACTGCATTCTTTTATACGAAAGGATTAGGGTTTTATGAAAACTATAAAGCAAATCAAAAATATTCCAACTATGGACTAGTCAACCCAACTAATAGTAGAACAGATTTAATTAGACAACAATGGTTAGATAATGATTTTTATGGTCAATTATTTTCTGCTCAATTTAAAAATAATAAAACAACATTAACCATGGGTGGGAGTTGGAGTAATTATAAAGGATTACATTATGGTAAAATAATTTGGGCTGCAAATGGTGCTGTTCCAATTGAATACAAATATTATAATAACGAAGCAACAAAAACAGATTTTGGCATCTACACAAAACTTCAACAAACTTTATCAAATCATCTAGAAGCCTTTGTAGATGTACAATATAGAACTGTTGAGCATACAATGAATGGATTTAAATACAATCCAAGTTTAATTATTAATCGAAGGTTTAATTTCTTCAATCCTAAACTAGGTGTATCATTTAATCAAAATGGCTGGCATAGTTATTTAAGTTATGCAATAGCAAATAAAGAACCTAACCGAAACGATTTTGAAGCTGGCATAATTAATCAACCAAAATCTGAACAATTACATGATATAGAATTTGGAATTGAAAAGAAAAAAACAAATTTTAATATTGGAGCAACTTTTTATTATATGCAATACAAAGACCAACTCGTTTTAACTGGAAAGATTAATGATGTTGGTGCTTACACAAGAACTAATGTAGATAAGAGTTACAGACTAGGGTTAGAATTACAAGCTGGATATATTTTTAATGAATGGATAAACTTTCAAACAAATATTACTTTCAGCAAAAACAAGATTAATTCATTTTCAGAATTTATAGACGATTATGATAATGGTAGTCAAAAAGAAATAAAACATAGTAACACAGATATCACTTTATCTCCTTCGATTATTAATAATAATACTTTGAATATTAGCTTGAATAAATCTATTCACTTCAGTTTTATAAATAAGTATGTTGGAAAACAATATTTAGACAATACTCAAAACGAAAATAGAAAGTTGAATGCATTTTTTACCCAAGACTTAAGAACCTCTTTTAATTTGAAAAATAAATTGTTTAGAGAGACAGTCGTAATGTTTGCAGTAAATAATATTTTTAATAAAATGTATCAACCAAATGGCTATTCGTTTAGTTATATTTTGGGAGGAACAGAAACTACAGAAAATTATTATTTCCCAATGGCAGGTACAAATTTTAGTTTGAGCTTAAACATTAAATTATAGCAATTAAAAATAGGAGACAATTTGCCTCCCATTTTTAATTCAATTGAACTTTTGGTAATCGATATTGTTGACTATCGTAAACAAAAAGTTCTTCAATTGTAAAAGTCCAATATTTATTTAAAGGTGATTTTACTAAAAGAGAATCTGCCTCGGCTTTTGTTTTTGCATTTAGTGTTACCCAAGCTGTTTGAGATTCCATGCTTACAGCATACATATCAATAATGCCTTTATTAATTAAGTAATTAATATAAGTTCTATGTGGAGGAACTAAAGTCATAAAATCATCATCTATCTTAAATTTAATTATGGCTTGATACTTTTTCATACTGCCTAAATGTACAATCTTTGTACCAAATATTTATGGATAATGGAAATTAACAACTGGACAATAATTGATGAGAAAAAAGTGTATGAAAATAATTGGATTGATGTTACACATTTTAATGTTATCAATCCAAATGGGGGAGAAGGAATTTATGGAAAAGTACATTTTAAAAATATTGCAATTGGTATAGTTCCTATTGATGATGATGGCAATACTTGGTTAGTTGGTCAACAACGGTTTCCATTAAATTTATATAGTTGGGAAATTCCTGAAGGCGGTTGTCCATTAAATGAAGAACCTTTATCAGCTGCAAAAAGAGAATTGTTAGAAGAAACAGGATTGATTGCAGAAGAATGGACTGAACTTTTTTCTATGTATTTATCTAATTCTGTTAGTGACGAAAAAGCTATTGTGTTTTTAGCAAGAAAACTATCTCAACAAAAATCTCAACCAGAAGAAACAGAAAAATTAGAGTTAAAAAAAATTAGTTTGCAAAATGCTTTTGCTATGGTAATTAACAACGAGATTACAGATGCAGTGGCTGTAGCAGCCTTGCAAAAAGTAGAATTAATGATGATTAAAAAAGAGTTGAATTAGTTTGATGAACTGTTAAACAAATTATCTACAGCACCTGCTAACATTGGAAATTTTTCTTTAATATAGTTCGATAAAGACTCCACTGTTTTTACAGCTTGTTCTGGAGTAATGTCGGCTTCTTTTACTAATTTTTCGATAAGGTCGTTCATGAATTATTTTTTTTATGCTACTTTAAGCATGCTCATCTTACTTTTCTCAAACATACTTTTTGCGTATTCTAGAGTTAAATTAAATTCTTTTTCTCCTGAGCCAGGTAATTCAAACATTGCTTCATTTAAGATGGTTTCAAAAATACTTCTCAATCCTCTTGCACCCAATTTGTATTCCAAAGCTTTTTCAACCATAAAATGTAAAACTTCATCTTCAATATTTAGTTTAATATTTTCAAGATCGAAAAGCTTATTAAATTGTTTAACTAATGAATTTTTGGGTTCAGTTAAAATGCTTCTTAAAGTTTCTGCATCTAAAGGATTTAGGTAAGTAATAATTGGTAAACGACCTAATAGTTCAGGAATAATTCCAAAAGTTTTGATGTCTTGTGCATTTACAAATTGCAATAAATTTTGTCGTTGATAATCTTGCAACTCCTTATTCACATTGAATCCTATGGCATTTGTATTAATTCTTCTTCCAATAATTTGATTAATACCATCAAAAGCACCACCACAAATGAATAAAATATTAGCAGTATTTACTTTAATCATTTTTTGATCTGGATGCTTTCTTCCACCTTGAGGAGGAACTAAAACTTCAGTGCCTTCTAACATCTTTAATAATCCTTGTTGAACACCTTCACCACTTACATCTCTTGTAATAGATGGATTATCTTGTCGTCTTGCAATTTTATCAATTTCATCTATAAAAACAATTCCTTTTTCAGCAGCTTCAACATTGTAATCACAGTTTTGCAATAATCGTGTAAGCATACTTTCAACATCTTCACCAACATAACCTGCTTCTGTAAATACAGTTGCATCAACAATTGCAAAAGGAACATTTAACATTTTAGCAATGGTTTTTGCTAAAAGTGTTTTTCCTGTACCAGTTTCGCCAACCATAATGATATTGCTTTTTTCAATTTCAACTTCATCATCATTTGCCTTTGGCTTTTGAATAATTCTTTTGTAATGATTATAAACAGCAACAGCAAGAATTTTTTTAGCATCTGTTTGTCCAATTATATATTGGTCTAAAAATGTTTTGATTTCTTTAGGTTTTTTTACAACCAGTTTTTTTTGTTGCTGTTTTGTTTTTTTTGTTTGAGCTTGTTCACCTAATTCTTGTTCAACAATTTCTTGAGCATGCACCACACATTCTTCACAGATATGACTTTCTTGTCCTGCTATTAAAATACCAACTTCATCTTTCGATCTTCCACAAAAAGAACAATGTAATATATTAGGTTTCGACATGATTAAATTTTACGATGCAAAGTTAAGCTTTATAAATAAATGAGGATACAAACGAAAAAAGGTTAACTTTTAATTGTTAACCTTTTTAAAACGAAATTTCTCAGCAAGAACTTCGAAATTGACGAATGTGATTTTTATAATTTATCTAAAACTCCATCAACAATGCCATATTCAACAGCTTCTTGTGCATTCATCCAATAATCTCTATCAAAATCTTGCATTACTTGTTCAACGGTTTTACCACAATTTTCCGCCAAAATTTTAGCTCCTAATTCTTTTGTTTTTCTTATTTGATCAGCTTGAATTTCAATATCTGCAGATGTTGCTTGATAATAACCACCTAAACTAGGCTGATGAATCATTACTTCTCCACTCGGAAAAATATATCTTTTTCCTTTCGTTCCACAACTCAATAAAATACTACCCATACTTGCTGCTAATCCCATACAAATGGTACTCACAGGAGATTTAATGAGTTTAATCGTATCATACATTACCATGCCAGAAGTTACCACTCCACCAGGACTATTAATATAAAACTTGATTTCTTTCCCAGGTTTGTCTGCTTCTAATAACATCAACTTACTTACAACATCTTTTGCACTTTTGTCATCAACAGAACCCCATAAATAAATGGCTCTTTTTTCGAAAAATAATTTTTCTAATTTTTTATTGAACATTCCAGAAGACTCATCTTTTTTATCATCTTTTGGAGATTCATCTTCATCATTCATATAAATATAATTCATCGTATATGTTTTTATCTTTATTTATTATTCGTTTTACGTGGATTGGTTAATAAAACTTCATCTACCAAACCATATTCTTTTGCTTCAGTAGCTTTCATCCAAAAATCTCTATCACAATCTTTAGCAACAGTATCTAAATCTTTGCCAGAATGATCTGCAATGATTTCATACAATTCATGTTTAAGTTTTTTAATTTCTCTTGCAGTAACTTCAATATCTGAAGCTTGTCCACCAATAGCTCCACTTGGTTGATGCAACATAATTCTGCTATGTTTTAATGCTGTTCTTTTTCCTTTTACACCAGCACATAATAAAACAGCACCCATACTTGCAGCCATTCCTGTACAAATAGTACTTACATCTGGACTAATAAATTGCATGGTATCATAAACGCCCATACCTGCATAAACACTACCACCAGGACTGTTGATATACATTTGAATGTCACGAGTTCTATCTGCACTTTCTAAAAACAAAAGTTGAGCTGTAATAATGTTGGCAACATAATCATCAATACCTTGTCCTAAAAAGATAATTCTATCCATCATTAATCTACTAAAAACATCCATTTGAGCAATGTTTAAAGGTCGTTCTTCAATGATATATGGAGTAAGATTAGTTGGATTAAATTTGGTTTTATATTGATGAAGTGTGTTGCTACTAATGCCTTTATGTTTTACAGCATATTTTTCAAATTCGTTTGGTAAATTCATTATATTTTTTTTCAGGTTCGAAAGATAAGAGGTTTTAGAAACAAATATAGTGCTACAATATTTTTTCGACAATTTGTCTGATTATTTATTTAAAATACTTTTTAGCCATGTCCAATCTTTTTTTGAATAGTTGAAAATTTGTTTCAAATTATAGGATTCATTTTTAGAAAAATAAATAAAGCAATACAATGTCTCAGCAAAATAAGCAACACTACTAATGCTTGCTGCATAATAAATACTGTAAGAAGATTTAAATACAATGGTTAAAAAAATCATCACTATTAATGCAATTGCTGCAGCATATAAATTTATTTGATTTTGTTTTTTACCTGAAAAATAAGCTGACAAAAGTGTTGAACAACATAAACAAAAAATTCCAGGTATTAATATCAACATTGGTACATACATTGTAGTAAAACTATTACCAAAAACAAAAGGGAATAGCCATTTGCCAATAATAAATAAAAGTGCAAAAAGTAGAATGAAAGCTATTGAAAAAATTCTGAATAATTTATTGATAGAATTCACTATATGATCTTTATTTTCTCCACTTGCCATTTGAGGAAATATACTGCTGGCAAGTATTTGAGGAGCTATCAATAACATTTGTGCTAATTTGGATGCCTGTATATAATTACCCAAATCTCCATTATTTAAACACCATTCTTTTACAAAAAAATAATCAATTCTATACACAAAAAAGAATAAAATATTTCCGACTAAAGAGATAGATGAATATTTTAAAAGTTCTTTAAACTCTATCAGATTTGGCAATTCAATTTTGGGCAAAATTCTATAAACCCAATAAAAAGCAATCACTAATAAGAATCCTTGAAGCACTAAAAATTGAAAATAATCATGCATGATTTGCTCCATACTTGAGCCTGTATAAACACCAAAATAAATTAAACCAATTAAAAGCAGATTGGTGATTCCTAATATAATATTGGGAAGAAAAAAATTTCCCTTGCTATAAAACAATGCTGTAAAGAAATTAATGAGTAAAATTCCACCAATATAGAATAAACCATATTGAATAATCTCAGAATAATTCAATAAAAATTCATTATCGAAAAACTTAAAATAGATAGGCAATAAAAAAAAGGCAAGTACAATCATTATTGCTGTCCAAAGCACAGCTAAACTTGCCAATTTATTATAACCAATCGTTTTGCTTGATGAAAAATAAGTAAACCCTCCATCGAGATTTGCACTAAAAATCAAGACTCCAAAAGAAAATAAATTCGATAAATAAAATATTATTCCAACGCCATCAGCCTTTAAAACCCTTGACAATACAATATTTACCAATAGCAGTGTAATAAAATAAAAGCCTCTCCAAATGATGCTTTGAGTGAGTTGTTTTCTTACTGCTGTCATGAGTATCAAAAATAAGGGTTTCGATAATTGTTAAAACTATTATTTGAATAGCTTAAGCCTTGTATCCTCGATTTCAACCATTAACTTTGCCGACCAATGAAAGTGAAGTCGTTAAAACAAGATAAAGTAAATATTATTACTCTGGGATGTAGTAAAAACTTGGTTGATAGTGAAGTCTTAAGTGGTCAGTTATTAGCAAATGAAATCAATGTAGTTCATGAAAATAAAAAAAACGATCACAATATTGTGGTTGTAAATACTTGTGGGTTTATTGATAAAGCAAAAGAAGAAAGTATTAATACTATTATTGAACAAGTTCAACATAAAATTAATGGAAGATTAGATAAAGTTTATGTTACAGGATGTTTAAGTGAAAGATATAGACAAGATTTAGAAAAAGAAATTCCAGAAGTAGATGCATGGTTTGGCACGCTTGAATTACCATTAATTCTTCAACAATTCAATGCCAATTACAAAACAGAATTGTTAGGCGAAAGATTGTTAAGCACTCCACAACATTATGCTTATTTAAAAATTAGTGAAGGTTGCAACAGAACATGTTCATTCTGTGCCATCCCTTTAATGCGTGGCAAACATATTAGCAAACCCATTGAAGAATTGGTTGCTGAAGCAATATCTTTAGTGAAAAAAGGAGTTAAGGAGATTATGCTTATTGCTCAAGAACTCACATATTATGGGTTGGATATTTATAAAGAAAGAACCTTACCAAAATTGTTAAATGAATTAGCTGATATTGAAGGATTAGAGTGGATTCGTTTACATTATGCTTATCCTCACAAATTTCCAATGGATATTTTGGATGTGATGAGAGAACGAAAAAACATTTGTAATTATCTTGATATTCCTCTACAACATGCTAGTGACAATATGTTGAAGGCAATGAAACGAAATATTACAAGAGCAGAAATGGATGAGTTGATTCGTAATATTAAAACTACTGTTCCTGGTATTTGTATTCGTACAACTTTAATCACAGGATTTCCAGGTGAGACTTTAGAAGATGTGGAGGATTTAAAATCTTTCTTACAAGAACACCAGTTTGATAGAGTAGGCATTTTTCAATATAGTCATGAAGAAAATACTTCAGCTCATGATTTAGTTGATGATGTTCCTGCAGAAGAAAAGGAGAGAAGGGCTCAAGAAATCATGGAGGTTCAACAAGAAATTAGTTTAAATAAAAACGAAGAAAAAATTGGTCAAACATTTCGTGTATTGATAGATAAAAAAGAAGCAGGAAGATATATTGCCAGAACTGAATTTGATAGTGTAGAAGTAGATAATGAAGTAGTGATAAACAGTTCTAAAAAACTAACTATTGGAAGTTTTGTAAATGTAAAAATTTCTAAAGCTTACGATTATGATTTAGAAGGAGAAATCGTTTAGTTTATTGGTTATAAGTGTTTATTAGTTTATTTGTAAAACATCTTTTAAATAACTAGAAACAACTTTTAAACAACCACTAAACTAATTAACTAATAAACTAAAAAAGGAATGGATACAAAATTCAACCCAGATAAACAACATACTTTAGGAAAAGCTGCAACAATTAGTGGCACTGGATTACATACTGGTGTTTTAGTTGATATGACTATTAAACCAGCAAATCCTGGATTTGGAATACAGTTTCAAAGGATCGATTTACCTAACAAGCCTATTATTAAAGCAGATTGTGACTTAGTTACTGATACAAGCAGAGGTACAACTTTACAAGTTGGGGAAGCAAAAGTAAGCACTGTAGAACACGTTTTAGCTGCATTAGTAGGTATGGGTGTAGATAATTGTTTGATTGAAATTAATGGCCCTGAAATTCCAATTATTGATGGAAGTAGTCAGCCATTTACTGATATGATTGAAAAGGCTGGTGTAAATGAACAGGATGCTGCAAAAGTTTGGTATAGTATTGATGAAAATATTTTCTTTTACGATGAAGCCAAACGTGTTGAAATGGTTGCCATGCCAGCTGTAGATTATCAAATAACAACTTTAATAGATTTTAATAGTCCTGTTTTAGGCACTCAACATGCAGGATTAAAATCTATCAAGGAATTTCAACAAGAAATTGCTCCGTGTAGAACATTTTGTTTTTTACATGAATTAGAAACCTTATTAGATAATGAATTAGTAAAAGGTGGAGATATTAATAATGCAATTGTTGTTGTTGATAAGCCTATTACAGATGCAGAAATGAATCGATTAGCAAAAGCTTTCAAACGTGATAAAATTGAAGTGAAAAGCGAAGGCTATTTGAATAATTTAGAATTAAGATTTCCGAATGAACCTGCTAAACATAAACTATTAGATGTTATTGGAGATTTAGCTTTAATTGGTTATCCAATCAAAAGCAGAATTATTGCAAACAGACCAGGGCATAGCTCTAATATTGAATTTGCAAAAAAAATAAAACAGTACATTAAGAAAAATCGTCATGTAAAAGATGTTCCTGTTTATGATCCAACATTACCTCCAGTTTTTACCTTACAACAAATAGAAAAAACTTTACCTCATCGTCATCCATTTTTATTAGTAGATAAAATTATTGAACTTTCTGATAAACAAATTGTAGGTATTAAAAATGTAAGTTTTAATGAATGGTTTTTTCCTGGTCACTTTCCAAATAATCCTGTAATGCCTGGTGTGCTTCAAATTGAAGCTTTGGCACAAACAGGTGGAATACTTTGTATCAATGCAATGCCAGAAGGAAATTATGATACTTATTTCTTAAAAATTGATAATTGTAAGTTCAAACAAAAAGTAGTTCCTGGAGATACTATGATATTGAAAATGGAATTTATTTCACCAATACGTAGAGGAATTTGTGAAATGAAAGGTACAGTTTATGTAGGGGGGAAAGTAGCTACTGAAGCAGATTTAGTAGCTCAAGTAGTTAAAAGAGTCGAATAATAATAATGAACTATGAAGCATCTTGCAAAATCAATAAAGCCTTTTATTGGTGCAAAAGACTTTGATATTTCTAGTAGTTTTTATAAAGAATTAGGTTTTGAGGAGATTATACTCTCAAGCAAAATGTCTTATTTCAAAATCTCAGAAAATCATGGGTTTTATTTACAGAATGCGTATGTTAAAGATTGGATTGATAATAGTATGATATTTCTTGAAGTGGAAAATATAGAAAATCATTGGGAGGAAGTTTCAACACTTGAACTTGATAAGAAATTTGAGCATGTACGATTATCTAAAATTCAATATGAAGAATGGGGAAGTGAATATTTTTTACACGACCCATCTGGAATTCTATGGCATATTGGGAGCTTTAAAAAGTAATTTTTTAGTACACCAAATCACCAATTAAAGAATTAAGAAAATTTGGGATGATGTGATTATAAGTAAAGATGATTTTATCTGGATCTTGTAATTGTTCAACCATGCTTTCCCATTTAGCTTCTCCATGATTTTTAATGATGGTTTCTTTTTTATCATCACGTTGCAAATACATACTCATACCAATCGCATCTGCTTCAGGATGAAATTGTGTTCCTATAAAATGTTCATTGAAACGAACAGCCATTATCGCTCTCTCAAAAGGAACATGAGGTCTATTTTTTTCAATAGCTAAAATTGTAGCACCCATTTCTTGTATCACATCATAATTAGGTTCTATAACTTGGTAGTCTCTACTATCAACGGCATAAAAAGGATTTTGTAACCCTTCTAAAACTGTTTCTTCAGTGGGAAATCCAACTCCATGAATTGGAAAAATGCCAAATGATGTTGATTTACGTTTACATACATTTCCAATTTTATATTGCCTACATGCTAATTGAAAACTATGACAAATGAAAAAGACTTTTTTCTTTATAAAATAGTCATCATTCTGATTATAATCTTCCACATTTTTCAACCATGAGAAATAAGTTTTCTCCCATTCAGAACCTTCACTTTCTATTGGAGAACCTGGTCCTCCTGTTGAAATATATGCATCAAAACTTAGGTCAGGAATTTCTATTTTTTGTCGAACTTCAAATTCTTCGAACTCTACATCAATTTTGTTTTCATCACTCCATTGATTGATTAACTCTCTAATACAACGCATGCCTTGGTTTTCAACACCATCGTATAAATCTAAAATTGCTATTCGAATTGTATTCTTATTTGTATTCATCAATAAGTTCTTCAATTAATTATTACAATGGTACTAAAAATAATTTAAGTTAGTTTTTGGAGTTAATGCTAACAATGTTTCATACATCAATTGTAATGGTACTTTCAACATCATCTTTATGCAACATTTCAACAGTAGTATGCATATAACGAAGTGGAATTGAAATTAAAACACTTGGACAACCATCATTTGCATAAGCAAAACTATCTGTATCTGTTCCAGTACTTCTACTTACAGTTCTCATTTGTAAATTGATTTTTTTCTTCTCAGCAACATCTTGTACAAAACTTAATAATTTATTATGTACTGCTGGGCCATAACAAGGAGAAGGACCTTTACCACAAGCTACATCACCTTCAATAATTTTATTAATCATTGGTGTTTGAGTATCATGAGTAACATCTGTAATAATTGCAACATTTGGTTTTATTCTTCTGGCAATCATTTCTGCACCTCGTAAACCAATTTCTTCTTGCACAGCATTCACCACATATAAACCAAAGGGCAAAGTTTTTTTATTTGCTTTTAATAATCGTGCAACTTCTGCAATCATAAATCCACCAATTCGATTGTCAAAAGCACGACCAATTAAATAGCCATTGGCTAATTCATCATAGCCATCAGCATAAGTTACAACAGAACCAATATGAATCCCTAATTCTTCAACTTCCTTTTTATTTCTTGCTCCACAATCTAAAAATAAATTATCTGTTTTGGGTTGTTGTTCTTTAGCATCTGAGTTACCTAATCTTGTGTGTATTGCAGGCCAACCAAATACGGCTTTAACAGCTCCTTTTTTGCCATGAATTAATACTCTCATCGAAGGTGCAATTTGATGATCTACTCCACCATTTCTTTTTAAATAAATAACGCCTTCACTAGTAATATAATTGACAAACCAACTGATTTCATCTGCATGAGCTTCAATAACTACTTTGAATTTTTCAGTAGGATTAATTATACCAACAGCAGTGCCATAAGGATCTACCATAAAAGTATCTGTATATTCTTTTATGTAATCTAGCCAAACTTTTTGCCCACCACTTTCAAACCCAACAGGGGAGGGGGTGTTAATATATTCTTTTAAAAACTGCCAAGATTTTTCTGTTAAAATAGAAGTTTTCTTTTTACTTTTTGATGATTTGCTTTTTGCTTTTGCCATAATATTTTTTTAAACAAGTATTCTTAAATTGAAACGAATCTATGCTTGTAAAATTGTAATAACTACTTGAAGTAATCCAATAGTGAACCCTAAAATTGCTCCAATAATTTCAACAAATTTAAATTCTTTACTCATGATTTGCAGTAGAATTTCTTCAAGTTTTGATGAAGAAAAATTTGAAACTTTTTCTATTACAATTTTTTCCAAATCCAATTCTTTTTGTAAACTACCCATATAATTCTTCATGAGTATTGGAAATAATTCTTCTAATTCAACCATAAAAGTTGCCTTAAGTTGTTGAATAGTTTTATCTCCAATAAACATACTCAACATTGGAATTGCAGTAGCTAATTTATTTTTTAAAAAATGCTCAATATGTTCATCAACTATTGGCATTAATTTTTGCAAATTCTCTGGATGAGTGATTTTTTCTTCAATATCACTAAAAGACAGTAATTCTTTACTTACTAATTTACCCAAATGTTCGGCAAATTGTTTTTGACGTTTTGGAAAAATCCCATGAAAAGTAATACCTAAAATCTTTTTAGGTTGCTTTGGTCTGAAGAGCATTTTAATAGCAACCCAATTGGTTATCCAGCCAATGAAAGCAGAAATAATAGGAATAATAAATAACCACAAATTCATGAGATAGATTTTAGTTTAAATGAAAAATTCCTCTAAAAAGAGGAATTTTAAGGGAGAGTAATGGGTCTCGAACCCACGACCTACAGAACCACAATCTGTCGCTCTAACCTACTGAGCTATACCCTCCATTTGGATTGCAAAAATAGGGGAATTGATGAATGTAGAAAAAGTGTTTTTTAATATTTATAAAAAAGTTTTCACATCCTTTGCTGTGATTGACTTTCCACTCAATATTACCAAACGTTCTGTAACATTTCTTAGTTCTCTAATATTCCCTGTCCACTGATGTTTTTGTAATAATGTTACAGCTTCTTTATCGATATCTTTTTTAGATTGACCATAATCTTGGGCAATATCTATCAAGAATTTATCTATTAATAGTGGGATATCATCATTTCTATCATTTAAAGATGGAACATGAATTTTGATTACTGAAAGGCGATGGTATAAATCTAATCTGAATTTTTTTTCTTCCACTTCCTCTAATAATTTTTTATTGGTAGCTGCAATTACTCGTACATCAACATTTATTTCTTTTTCTCCACCAACCCTAGTTATTTTTCCTTCTTGCAAAGCTCGAAGTACTTTTGCTTGAGCATCTAAACTCATATCTCCAATTTCATCTAAAAATAATGTGCCACCAGATGCTTGTTCAAATTTTCCAATTCTTTGTTTAATGGCTGAAGTAAAACTTCCTTTTTCATGACCAAACAATTCACTTTCTATTAATTCAGTAGGGATTGCAGCACAATTAACCTCAACTAAAGGAGCAGTATTTCTATTGCTTTTTTCATGTACCCATTTTGCCACTAATTCTTTCCCACTTCCATTTTCACCTGTTATTAAAATTCTAGCATCGGTTGGTGCTACTTTTTCAATAGTTTCTTTAATTTGATTGATAGCATCACTTTCACCAATCATTTCATCTACTTTATTCACTTTTCTTTTTAGAACTCTTGTTTCTTTTACTAGAGTGGTTTTATCTAAGGCATTACGAATTGTGATTAATAATCTATTTAAATCTGGAGGTTTAGAAATAAAATCGAATGCTCCTTTTTTTACAGCTTCAACTGCTGTTTCAATATTTCCATGTCCACTTAAAATTATAATAGGAATATCACTATTTATTTCATAAGCTTTTAAAAGAAATTCTATGCCATCCATTTTTGGCATTTTAATATCGCAAATAACAACATCAAAATTTGATTTGGAGAATTTTGCTAAACCATCTTCTCCATCTACAGCTTCTTCAATTTTATAACCTTCGTTGGTTAGAATGTCTTTTAAAACACTTCTAATGGCTCTCTCATCATCTATAATTAATATTGAATATGGCATTTAAATTCAGTTTTATTTATTCAGTTTCTTTTTTAAGTTGCTTGTCAAATACAAAAGTTCCAAAAGGTAAAAAAGCTGCTATAAAAGCAGTTAGCAATTTTTTTATACTCCAATTATTAGATTGACTAACATTATATGCTTGAGCAATATATGCCATAAATAATATTCCATGCACCCAACCAACATATCTTACAGGCATTGGCTGATGCCAAATATATTTTAAAGGCATTGCAAAACCAAGTAATAATAACCAAGAAATTGCTTCACCAAATCCTAAAATTCTTAATTTCCCTAATGGTGTTTCTAATAATTTATTCATAAATATTTTAAAATAATTTCATTCCATAATGACCTATAGTTGTAAACACAATACATCTTACTAAAACTCCTAAGCAACACCAAATTGCAAGTTTATACATGTTCACATTAAAACCTACTCCAACTGCAATGCTAATAGGAGCTCCAACAGTCATTGTGCCAAAAAATCCTAAACCAATAATGCCAAATTTATCCCACATTTTATGGGCAAGATTGGGTTTCTTTTCTTTTTTAGGTTGTGGAGATTTTTTATATTTTGAAATAAAGTGTTCAATTTTCTCACCCAAAAAAGCTGCAACAAAAACTCCAACAATTCCTCCAATAAATGATGCTAAGAAAATAGTTAGTGGGGAAAGTCCAAATGCAAAACCTGTAGGAATGGCAACATAAATTTCGAATGTTGCAAGTGCTGCTACTGTTAGAATTTTATAAATCATATCTATCCAATTTTCAAACTCTAAAAAAAATCCTGCTATAAATTATAACAGGATTTTATAGTGTAATTTATTTTATTTCTTAATTTGTTTTCGAATAATATTCAATGCTGCACCTTCTTTAAACCATTCAATTTGTTGAGCATTATAAGTATGATTCACTAATATCTCATCTTTAGAACCATCTTTATGATGAAATACTATGGTTAAAGGTTTTCCAGGTGTGAAATCAGTTAATCCAATAATGTCAATAGTATCATCTTCTTGAATTTTATCGTAGTCATTTTTATCATTAAATGTTAATCCTAACATGCCTTGCTTTTTCAAGTTTGTTTCATGAATACGAGCAAAACTTTTTACTAAAACTGCTCTAACACCTAAGTGACGAGGCTCCATTGCTGCATGTTCACGAGATGAACCTTCACCATAATTTTCATCTCCAACAACCAAAGTGCCTATTCCTGCTGCTTTATAAGCTCTTTGAGTATTTGGAACAGTTCCATATTCACCAGTTAATTGATTTTTTACATTATCTGTTTTTTCATTGAAGTAATTAACAGCACCAATCAGCATATTGTTTGAAATATTATCTAGGTGACCTCTGAATTTTAACCATGGACCAGCCATTGAAATATGATCTGTTGTACATTTTCCTTTAGCTTTTATTAAAAGTTTCATTCCTTTTAAATCAGTTCCTTCCCAAGCTGCAAAAGGCTCTAATAATTGTAATCTTTTAGATGTTGGATCTACAATTACAGAAACATTGCTTCCATCTTCAGCTGGAGCTTGATAACCTGCATCTTCAACTGCAAATCCTTTTTCTGGTAATTCCATTCCAGTTGGTTCATCTAATTTAACTTTTTCACCTTTTTCATTAGTTAAATAATCTGTTAATGGATTAAAAGTTAAATCGCCTGCAATAGCTAATGCAGTTACTAATTCAGGACAAGCAACAAATGCCATTGTATTTGGATTGCCATCTGCACGTTTTGCAAAGTTTCTATTGAAATGAATGAACAATGGTGTTTCTTTCTTTTTTTTCAGCACCAACTCTATCCCACATGCCAATACAAGGTCCACAAGCATTTGCAAAAACTGTTGCACCCATTTTATCAAAAATCTCTAAAAAGCCATCTCTTTCAATGGTATAACGAACTTGTTCAGAACCTGGAGTAATGGTAAATTCGGCTTTAGCTTTAAATCCTTTTTCATTTACTTGTTTGGCTAAAGAAACAGCACGAGAAATATCTTCATAAGAAGAATTGGTACAAGAACCAATTAAACCCACTTCAATTTTTGTTGGCCAATTATTTGCAGCAGCAGCTTCTTTCATTTTTGAAATTGGAGTAGCTAAATCTGGAGTAAAAGGGCCATTTAAATGTGGTTCTAATTCACTTAAATTGATTTCAATTACTTGATCAAAATATTTTTCAGGATTTGCATAAACTTCAGCATCTGCATGTTAAATGTTCTTTTACTGTATTAGCTAAATCAGCAACATCTTCTCTACCAGTAGCATTTAAATAACGTTCCATGCTTTCATCATATCCAAAAGTTGAAGTTGTTGCACCAATTTCTGCACCCATATTACAAATAGTTCCTTTACCTGTACAACTCATTGATGTTGCACCTTCACCAAAATATTCAACAATTGCACCAGTACCACCTTTTACAGTTAAAATACCTGCAACTTTTAAAATAACATCTTTAGGTGCAGTCCAACCACTTAATTTTCCTGTTAATTTTATACCAATTAATTTAGGCAATTTTAGTTCCCAAGGTAAACCTGCCATCACATCACAAGCATCTGCACCACCAACACCAATAGCAACCATTCCTAAACCACCAGCATTTACAGTATGAGAATCTGTTCCAATCATCATTCCACCAGGAAAAGCATAATTTTCTAAAACAACTTGGTGAATAATTCCAGCACCAGGTTTCCAAAAACCAATACCATATTTATTACATACAGAAGCTAAGAAATCAAATACTTCTTTGCTTTCTTGTGTAGCAACTTGTAAATCTTTTTTTGCTTCATCTTTAGCCATGATTAAGTGATCACAATGCACTGTTGATGGAACAGCAACACTTGGTCGACCTGCTTGCATAAATTGCAATAAAGCCATTTGTGCAGTTGCATCTTGCATAGCTACTCTATCTGGAGCAAAATCAACATAAGATTTTCCACGAACATTATCTTCTAATTTCATATCAGCATGTAAATGACTATATAAAATTTTCTCTGTTAATGTTAAAGGACGATTTAAAACTTGTCTTGCTGCTGCAATTTTAGAAGGCATTTCTGCGTAAACCTTCTTAATCATGTCAATATCAAAAGCCATAATTGGGTTGTATTAGTTTAAATAATTAAATAGATTGCAAATTTACAATATTCAGATTTGCTTATGAAAGCTTTTTGCTTTAAATTACATAAATTATTGTTGAAATATTAAATTTTGCCTATGGAAAAGTTAAGAGAAATAATAGAATTTAATGTTTTTGGTGTTTGTACTGTAATTGGAGAGAAGATTGGAATTGCATCTTCTAAAATTAGAACTTGGTTTATTTATGCTACATTTTTAACTATGGGTTCACCAATAATTGTATATATGATTTTGGCTTTTTGGATTAATCTAAAAAATTATATTTCAATTGGTAAAAGAAATCCTTTAGAATATTAATGATTATTGGAAAAGTAGCTAATAAATTCATCAGCATTACTGCAAACAATTATTCTATCTTGCCAATTTTCGTAAAGAAAATTTTCTTCTTGCATTTTGGTAAAATGAAGAAGTAGTGCATCATAAAATCCATCAATATTTAGAATAAATACTTTTTTTTCATGAATTTTTAAAGTATTCCAAGTTAACATTTCAAAAAGTTCATCAAGTGTTCCATTTCCACCTGGAAGTATAATTGCAGCATTACTTTTTTCATACATCAACATTTTTCGAGTATGCATATTATCTACAACTATTAACTCTGTAAGACCATTGTGTTGTTGTTCCCATTCAACCAAAACTTTTGGAATAATACCAATTGCTTCACCATTATTTTCCAATACAGCATTAGCTATTATTCCCATGAGCCCAACTTTTCCACCTCCATAAATTAATTTAATTTTCTTTGCACCAAGAAAATTTCCAAGTAATTTAGTTTCATGTGCAAATTTTTTATTTTCTCCAGATTTACTTCCACAAAAGACAGCAATAGATTGTAAGTTTTGCATCAGCAATATTAAATGATATGCTTAAAAGAAAATGAATTAAGAAAAATATTTTGCTGCAAATATTCCACAACAAGCTTTAACAATCATTAACCCATCTATTATAAATAAATAATAAAAGATACTTCTACGTTGTTGCATACTATAAGCAACAACAATTAATGAAGCAAATGGTATTAGGTTGATTATAATTCTTTGCCACGAAAAATCATTGTTTAATGCAAAAGCCATGAAACTTACTATGCCTAATAAGCTTAAAGGAATGAGAATAAAAAATATTGTTTTTCTTAAACCAAAACTTACAACAAAAGTTTTTAAATGTTTATTATAGTCTGTTGCATAATCTTTAATATCGAACATAATTGCAAGTACAGCAATAAACATTAAGTTTTTTATGAAAAGTAACCCATTGTAAAAATCGATATTCAAATGTTGTTCTTTTTGAATTTGATTGTAAAAAAGAGGAGCAAGGGTTACTAATCCACTCCAAACAAAACCTATTATAAAGGGTTTTAACCAATGTGTTTGTCGTAAACTAAATTTTGCTGTAAAACCATAATATAAAAAACTAATTAAGGGGAATAATGCAATTAAAAAAAAATCATTGGTATTTAATAATCGAAGTCCATTTAATAAATTTGGTAGGATGAAAACTCCAAAAACTGCCGTAAATACTGATAAATAAATTTGCGAATTAAAAATCTTGTTTTTATGATTTACATACCAAATAGTTCGTTCATTGGCTACAGAATGAATTGTTTCTGAGATATAAGCTTTGGTATAATAAACTACAGTTAAACAAAAAACAAAACAAAAATAAGTAACAGGGGGGAGAATAAGTTTTTGTTGCAATACTGCTTCTATTGATAAAAACACAACACAAAGACCATAAAAATAATTCCCAAAAAAGAAATACTTTTTCAAATCAAATATTATTTCTTTAAAGTAATTTTTGGCGAAACAGTTGAATCAGATCTGTTATTTTCTTTATCTATCAAAATAAATGTATAATATAACGAGTCTGTTCTGCTAGCTATACCATTTGTACAACCATTATAAGATCCACCAGCACCATATTGAAAATTCATAGTAAATGTGCCAAGTGTATTTGCAGTTGCATAGAATTCAGGAACGTTGTATTTAAAGCTATCCCTGTTTATGTATGGACAACTTAAAAATCTTCTTATAACTAATAAAGTATCATTTGCTGTGCCACTTATTGGGTGATTAAACTCAAACTCAAAATTAACAAACTCAGAAGTATTAAAAATGGTGTTGTTAACTGACTTAAACTTTAGACCTAATCTATCTTTAATATCATTTTTTGTACATGAAAAAACAAAAGTTGAAATAACTAGTAAGGTTAATATTTTTGCAATAGAACTTTTCATTAATCAAATATAAATATTAATTCACTATTTGTTTTGGATTCGAATTATTTAATTAACAGAATTTTTAATATTAACACAATTACTGAGCAACAAGTAATTGAAGAAGTATATCAATTTCAGATTCAAAATAATGAAATTTATAGAAAATGGGATTCAAGTTTTCAGAAATCAAATAACTCAATTTCATTTTTACCCATCAGTTTTTTTAAGACTCATGAAATAAAAACAACTTTATTTGAATCCAAAAAAATATTTGAAAGTAGTGGTACAACAAAAACCAATACCAGCAAGCATTTTATTAAAGAACTTGACGTTTATCAACAAAGTTTTTTACGTGGGTTTAAACAGTTTTATGGAAATATTGAAGAGTATTGCATTATAGGATTATTGCCTTCTTATCTTGAAAGAGATCATTCTTCTTTAGTTTTTATGGTGGATGAACTGATTAAATTATCAACCCATCAACAAAGTGGATTTTATTTAAATCAATTTAAGGATTTATATCAAACTTTAACTCTTCTTAATCAAACACAGCAAAAAGTGTTACTTATTGGTGTTACTTATGCTTTATTGGATTTTGCTGAACAATTTCCTATTTCATTAAAGAATACTATCGTAATGGAAACTGGTGGGATGAAAGGAAGAAAAAAAGAATTAACAAAATTAGAAGTTCATGAGGTTTTAAAAAAGGGTTTTGGAGTTGAAGAGATTCATAGTGAATATGGAATGACAGAACTCTTATCTCAAGCTTATTCTAAAGGAAACGACAGATATTTTTGTCCACCTTGGATGAAGGTTTTGGTAAGAAGTGAAGAAGACCCACTTGAAGTGAATACTATAGGTAGAGGAGTGATTAATATTATTGACTTAGCCAATTTGTTTAGTTGTTCATTTATTGCAACTGATGATGTTGGTGAAGTTTTTGAAGATGGAAGTTTCACTATTTATGGTCGATTAGATAATAGTGATTTAAGAGGATGTAGTTTGCTAATGGTTAATTATTAATTGTAAATGGTAAATTGTAATTAAATTGGTTACTAACTAACTAACTACTTACTACTAGCTACTAACTACTTGCATTAATTCATCATTAACATATTTGCACTTCGCTGTAAAATATTGAATGCAATTTCAGCCATTAAGTTTTCTTTATCAAGTGTGGGATTTACTTCTGTAATTTCAAAGCAACAAATCTTTCTTACTTGCATTAATTTACTAATTAAATCTTCAGCTTCTCTTTCTTTCAAACCATTGCTAACAGGAGTTCCTGTGCCTTTTGTAATTGCTGAGTCTAAACTATCTACATCGAAACTTACATAAATATCTGTACAATCACTTAAGTAACGCATTACTGCACGAACAACATTTTCAGCTCCTTTTCTTCTAAATTCAGCAGTAGTAATTACTTTCATTCCATATTTATCAATAATTTGTTTTTCTTCTTTTTCAAAATCTCTTAATGAAATAAAAACAACATCTTCAGGTAAAACTTTAGGAGCAATTTTGCCTAAATTTTTTAATGAGTTCCAATGATTTTTTGTAGAAGTATCTAATTCATGACTACCCCCTTCAATATTATCTTCATTAATGGAAATTGCTAATGGCATGCCATGCATATTGCCACTTGGTGTTGTATATGGAGTGTGTAAATCTGCATGAGCATCAATCCAAATTACACCCAATTTGCTTTTAGGTTTTGCCATTTTTAAACCTGCAATTGTTGCCCCTGCAGTACTATGATCTCCACTTAAAACTAAAGGAAAAAAACCAGCTTTAATAGTTTCTGTGATGCTTTTGCTAATTCTATCGTACATTGTTACAACACCTTTAATTCGCTTTGCATAAGGCGATTCTATGGGCTCATATAACAATTTATTTTCAGTTGGAATTGTTTCTGAAGGGAAATGAATGAAGAAATTACTCATAAAATCTAATGAAGCAATTTTTATTGCATCAATACCCATGCTTGCACCACGAGTTCCTGCACCAATTTCAGATGGAATTTCTATTAGCTTAATATTCTTCATAAAAACTTTAGTTAAAGCAAAGCTAAAGAATTAAGTTGTAGATTAAACTTCAGAAAATATTATACTTGCAATAAATACTTTTTTTGTAAGATGTTAGAGCAGATTAAAAAGCCAAAAGTTCAAACGTTAACAAGTTTTTCAAAAGAGTTTGGAGCTTATATAGATGTGTTGAGATTAGATGAAATTCATCCCATTGTTTCGGGTAATAAATGGTATAAATTAAAATATTATTTGCAAGAGGTACAAGAACTAAAGAAAGAAACAATTTTAACTTTTGGAGGTGCTTATTCGAATCATATTATTGCAACAGCTTTTGCTTGTCATGCTATTGGCATTAAAAGTATAGGAATAATAAGAGGAGAGGAGTCATTAGAACTTTCTACAACTTTGAAACATGCCAAAAAACTTGGAATGGAATTGCATTTTGCAAGTCGCCAAGAATATATTTTTAAAGAGGATATTGCATCCAAATTTCCTGAAGCATATATCATTCCTGAAGGAGGAGCAGGACCATTGGGAATGAAAGGAGCAACAGATATTTTAGAGCATATTAAACTTAAAAAATATAATTATATCATTGGTGCTTGTGGTACTGGGACAATGATTTCAGGCATTTTAAAAGGAAGCCATTCTAATCAACAGATTATTGGAATTAATATGTTGAAAGGCTTTGAAGAATTAGAAAACAAAATAAAATACAATGTTAAAGATGAATCTATGGGCAAACGCTTGTCTATTTTTAATGACTATCATTTTGGAGGATATGCTAAACATCCTACACCTTTAATAGAATTTATGAATTATTTATGGCAAAGGGAAGATATTCCAACTGATATTGTTTATACATCAAAACTTTTTTATGCTGTACATGATTTATTAAAGAAAAATTATTTCCCACAAAAAAGCAATTTATTGATTATTCATAGTGGTGGATTACAAGGAAATGAATCTTTGCCAATGGGTCGTTTGCTTTTCTAGAACTTACTTAATCTAACAATTTATATTTGTACAATGAATCGTTTGATGCTTTTTTTCTTTTTACTAATTTCTTTGAAAATAAATGCACAAGAAACTTTACCAAATTTTAGAGTAACTCAATTATCAGAAAATAAAGTTAGAGTGTATTGGAAAAATTCATTTGCAAATTGTACTCAAATCACTATTCAAAAATCTTATGATAGTTTAAAATATTTTAAAACTATTTTTTCTTCATTGTCTCCTGAACTGCCCGAAAATGCTTATGTAGATAATGACTATTTACCTGAACTCAAAATTTATTACAGAATTTTGTACGTCATTGATGATGGTATTTTTGCTTTTACATTATCAAAAACTCCAAGTAAATCTGTCAACATACAAAATGAAATACTTAAACCAAAAATAGAAGAGAGCATTAAATTATTTCGTTTAATCACTATCAATAAGCCTTTAATTTCAAAGAAAGACAGCTCTCTTATTGTAGAAAAGAATAACTCAAATAAGGAAAAAGAAACAACTAAAATAGAACTTAAAAAAATTCATATTTTAGATTCAATTGTTGCAACTCCTTTGCCTACAAAGAGAATGTTTGTTATTTATAAAGGGGTTATAGATTCGTTGTTTACAATAATTGACGAGTATGCATTTTCTAAATTTAAAGACTCGATTATTTCAAAAACAAAAGACACTTTATATGCTTATGAAAATGATATTATTGTTTGGAAGAAATTTATTCCAGATCCAATATGGCAAGCTTCAGAATTTGTTTATACTGCCCCAAAAGGATTTGTAATTATTCAACTTCCTTTATATAAAAAACATAAATACAAACTCATTTGTTTTAATGAAAATAAGGAGGAATTGTTTAGAATTAAACAAATTAAAACTGATTATTTAATGTTAGAGAAATCTAATTTTAATAAAGCAGGTTGGTTTTCTTTTGAACTTTATGAGGATGATAAACTGAAAGAGAAAAACAAATTTTTTATACAAGCAGATTTTTAAAATATTAAACAAATAAAAACCCCAGTTACAAATTGTAGCTGGGGTTTTTTAGTATAATGCACTAAACTAAATAGATTAGTCAACCCATAATTTATTTAATTGTTTTTCATTAATCGATACTGGCCAAATATAACCATCACCATTTGGAGCCATTGCAGGTGCAACTCCTTTAGCAGGAATAGTTTGTAACATTCTCATTAAATCTCCATTTCTAAAACCTTCACCTAAAAGTTCGATTCTTCTTTCAATCATAATTGCGTCTATCAATTCAGTTGCATTTGCAAAACTGGCAACAGTAAAAATTGTTGTTGCATCTGATCTATTACGAATAGCATTCAATAAAGCTACTGCTTGAACATCAATTGTATTTGTAGATCTAACTCTAGCTTCAGCAAGATTTAATAATACTTCAGCCCAACGTATAATTATTGTATAATCTGCAGGAGCTGAAGTAGGATATTTTGTTACCCAGTTTCTAGTTAATGCATTAACAGTAAGACCAGTTTTTCTTCTATCTGTAGCTTTCCAACCAGTATTTGTCCATATTCCTGTAGTTGAATTAATTGAAAAAATTCCTTGTGTTGATCCAATCGGTACAAAATAACTTTGTAAGCCATTTTGAGTTCCTGGAAGATCACCAGCTGTTGTTGTAAATGGAACTGATAAAATTGATTCTAATGTAGTATATGGTGTTTTAAATACGTTTATAATATCAGATTGTAAAGCATGTGCAGCACCTGAAGTTGCAACAAAAGGAGCAGCTATTGGCACAATTTTATTAGCTTCTGTAATTACTTTAGGATAATCCTGCATACTTAAATACACTCTAGTTTTTAAACTAATAGCTGCATTTTTTTGAGCTCTAGTTGTTCTTGTAACAGCATTAGTATTAGTAAGAGGTAAGTTAGCTTCTGCAAAATCTAAATCTGCAATAATCTGAGCATAAACTTGAGCAACAGTACTTCTAGCTAAGTCTGATGATCCACCACCTTTGATTGCAGTTAATCTTAAAGGTAACCCTAATTTACTTCCAGCTCCATCTGCAAAAGGTCTTGCATAAAACTGTAATAAATTATAATAAACCAAAGCTCTAATTAATCTAGCTTCTGCTTTATAATTTCCTGCTAATGTTGCACCAACTACAGCAGAACCTTTAGCATCCATTCCTTCAAGAAAAATATTACATTGGTTAATGCAACTATATCCTGCAGCCCACATTCCAACAACATTATTACCACCAGGTGTTGGGTTTAAAAGCCAAGTATCGTAACCAGTAACCAAGTTTGGATCATTACTAATAAAATCTTCACCTTTTGCATCACCATTCATAATTAAACGGCCTCCATAAAGTTGGCCAGCTTTGAGAGCTGAGTATAAAGAAGTTACCTGATTTGAAATTCTAGCAGCATTATCAAATGCTGATCCATCTGTAATTGAAGTTTCTGGAATTGGATCTAATAATACTCTTTGACAAGACATTAATGAACCCACCAAAACTATTGTACAAATAAAATATTTTAATTTATTGTTCATTGTTTTAAATTTTATTGTTTTTTAAAAGTTTATATTAAGTCCAAAAGTTATAGTTCTACCATTGCCTAAACCGTTTCTATCTACACCTTGACTTGTATTTGAATTACCAGTTCCAGAAACCTCAGGATCTGGACCAATATATTTAGTAAATACTGCAACGTTTTGTGCACTCATATAAATTCTTGCTCTACTAATATTTAACTTAGATAAAAGAGAATTTGGTAATGAATATCCAATATTAATTGTTCTTAATTTTACAAAGTCTCCACTAAATACATTTACATCAGATGGAGTTGCTGATCCATTAGATACATTATCACCAAATATAGGTTTTGGCATATCTGTTATGTCTCCTGGTTTTTGCCAGTATCTTAAAACAGCTACATCATTATTCCAGAATCTTTGGTCACGCATACCTGCATAAGATCCATAATAAATAGAGTACCCTAATTGATAAGTAAACAAGAAGTTAATATCAATATTTTTATATGTAAATGTATTATCCCATCCACCTGTATATTTAGGAACTGTATTTGCATATACTACAGCATCATCTGCAGAATTAATTGTTGCATTTACCCCATTTTTTTGATAATTTGTACCATCTAAATTGGTAAATTTATTAACAGTTGAAGGAGTTCCAGTTGGAAGAATATGAGTGTATTGAACTTTATTTCCTGCTTGATTTAAGTAAACTCTTTGACCATTTGCAGGATTTACTCCATCAGTTCTAACAACATAAACTTGACCAACAGAATAGCCAGGTAAAGTAATACTTGTTGTTTCTAAACTGTTAGCAGTTCTAATATCAGTTAATCCATCAGCTAAAGAAACTACCATATTTTCATTACTTGAAAATGTTAAAGAAGTGTTCCAAGAAAAATTCTTAGTTTGAATTGGATTAGCGTTCAATGTGATCTCTACACCTTTATTATACATTTGGCCAACATTTTGCAATAATGACCCTAAACCAGTTGAAGGAGATTGTGGTACATTTAAAACTAAACCATCAATATTATTTTTATAGAAAGCAATTTCCCCAGTTACTTTTTCTTTTAATATTCCAAATGAGAACCCGAAATCAGTTTTCTTACTTGTTTCCCAAGTAATTTTATTATTACCTACTGAACTAAATGCAAGTGTAGCTAAACCACCATAAAGTCCAGAACCATATTGTGAGAAAGTAGGATAGCTTCCAATACCTGCTATATTACCAACTTGACCATAACTTCCTCTTAATTTGAAACTACTAAACACTTTGCTTAAACCAGAAGTAATCCAAAATTTTTCTTTTGTAATTTCCCAACCACCAGAAAATCCATAGAATAACCCTTTTTTCTCACCAAGAGCTGAATGCTCATCTTGTCTAAGGTTAGCACTTACAAAATATTTACCTTGGTAATTATAGTTTATACGACCAAAAGTTGAAAGCAAATAATTTTCAGATAATGCCATACTAGAGGAGTTATTTGTAGTAAACCCAGCTTGTATTACTGTATAAGCAGAATCAGAAAGTGTTCTTCTGTTAATGCCATAACCTAAAAAGGTTTGTCTTTGTTGTTCATTACCAACTAACAAACTAAAATTGTGGTCTTGTCCAATTTTAAAATCTGCTTGAGCTGTATTAGTCCAAATCCAAGTTTTGTCCTTTGTAAAACTTGAAGTTGCAGCACCACCTGGTCCAATTCCTGTTCCAAAACCATCACCATGAAATGGATTATAAAAAACATCGTTATCTATCAAATTATTATCAATTCCATAAATTGATTTTAAGGTTAACCATTTAGTTGGTTTTAATTGAACATAAAAATTACCTTGAATACGATTAACTTCATTGTTAGATCTATTTAAATCCATCAACATTCTAATATTGTTGAATGTAAATGGATTTGTACCATTAACTAAATTACCTTGTCCACCAATAGCTGTTCCACTAGCAATATTATATCTTCCAGTTCCATCATTCATGAATGGAGATACATTTGAAGGAAGAGCTACTGCAAGTCTACCACCACCTGCTGAAGCAAATGCTTCACCAGGTAACGAACCTGAATTACCTGCAATTAAATTTTTCTCATTAGAATAAGCAATTTTACCACCTAAACTAAATATCTTACTCACTCTTGTGTCAACATTTATTAAAATATTAGCACGAGTAAATTTATTTTTTTGAAGTATGGCTTCTTGGTCAGTAAATCCAGCCGACATAAAATAAGTAGTTCCATCATTTCCTCCAGAAACACTTAGGCTATTGCTATGTGAAAAACCTTGTTTGTTATATACTTCATCTTGCCACTTTGTATCAATTGGAACACCATTAGCATCATTAACTCTAATAAACTGACCAGTTGTAGATGGTACAAGAGCTTTTAAATTATTTAATGCTAAATTTTTATAATCAACATATTGTTGAGCATTTAAAACTTGTGGCATTCTAGTAGGAGTTGTAAAACCAACCCAACCATCATAATTTACTTTTGCTTTACCAGATTTACCTCTTTTAGTAGTAATAAAAACTACACCATTTGCTGCTCTACTACCATAAATTGCAGCTGCTGCTGCATCTTTAGCAATATCAATACTTTCAATATCATTAGGATTAATACTAGCTAATGCGTTAGAAGGTGCACTTGTTCCAGATTGGTCACCAGAAAAAGAAGGTACACCATCTACAACGTATAATGGTGAAGAACTTAATGAAATAGAGTTTGTACCACGAATACGAACAACTGGGGGACTATTTAATAATCCACCTTGGTTTGTAATTTGAACACCAGCAGCTTTACCAGCAAGAGCTGTTTCAAAACTTTGCACAGGTTTTTGAGCAATTACACTTCCTTTTACTGAAGATAAACTACCTGTTGTTTCTGTTCTTTTTTGGGTACCATATCCAACAACTACAACTTCTTGTATGTTAGATTCGGTAGAAAATAAGTTAATTTCAACAGAGCTTTTGTTTACAATATTTGTTTCAGAAACACCATAGCCAACTGATGAAACTATTAAAAATTTAGCAGTATTTGGAACGCTAATTTTAAAAGTACCATTATTATCAGTAGATGTTCCACCATCAGAACCTTTAATAGCAACAGAGGCTTTAGGAATTGGATTGCCTGATCCATCTGTAACCTTACCTGAGATGGTTCGGTTTTGAGCTTGTGTTGTACCTATAAAAAGTACAAAACCAGCCAAAAGGGAAAATAATTTTCTCATTCGTTTTTGTTTTGGTTAAATAATTAATGTACAATTATAGACAAAGGTTTTAATAAAACGCTGCTTTTCTCTAATCTTTTTTTAATTTAAATTTAATGTTTACTTGAATTTGAAAATTTTGATCCAAAAATCATTAATATTTCTTCTATTTTTACTCATTAACTCAAATAGATCATGCGGTTTCTTTTTGGAATTATTTTCATCATATTTTATTCTAACCAATGTGTAGCTCAATATAAAAATTTTAGAGAAAAATTACCCCCAATTAATCTAAATAATGTGGATGAAAATAGTTTCGAAGCTGGCATTATTTCAGTAAAAGTTTATCGATTTCAAAAAGACAGGTTGCAATTAAAAAACGAAAAACCATTTTCTAAAAATCTAGATTTCAATTTTCTTGCTCATCAGTATGAATTTAAATCAATAAAACTATTATTTGAAAATGTTTTGTCAAATATTGAATTAAAGCAACAACATCAGAGTAATGGTCTGGATTTGTGGTTTACAATAAATTTCAAAACTGATAATAGTGTTAAGCATCTGTATCTTGAACTTAAAAAACTAAACTTATTCGAAATTATAGAACCCGTCTATAAAAAACATCTTCTTGAATCTGATAAGATAACAGAAGGAGTGGAGTTTATTCCAAATGATCCAAGATTTGTTGAACAGTGGCATTATAACAATACTGGTCAAGCCAATGGAAAAGTTGGAAAAGATATTAAATTAGTGCAGGCTTGGGATTTAGAAACAGGTAATCCAAATGTTCTAGTCGCTGTACATGATATGGGAATACAACTTGATCACCCAGATTTAGAACAAAATATTGCAGTTGGAAAGAGTTTCAATTTTGTTGATAATAACAATAGTATTGTTCCTGGATATCATGGAACTCATGTTGCTGGAACCATTGCTGCTGTAAATAATAATAATATTGGTGTAAGTGGAATTGCTGGAGGTAATGGAAATATTAACAGTGGAGTGAGATTAATGAGTGTACAAATTTTTCAAGGCAATAGAGGAGGAGGTTTTGCTGAAGGATTTATTTATGCTGCAGATCAAGGGGCTTCTATCAGTAATAATAGTTGGGCTTATAATGAACAAAATGTTTATGAAATATCTGTACTTGATGCCATTGATTACTTTATTGATTATGCTGGAGGTACTGCTTTAAATGGTGGATTAGTCATTTTTGCTGCGGGAAATGTGAGTAGAAATTTATCTTATTATCCTTCATCTTATGAAAGAGTAATTTGTGTAGCAGCAACAAATAATAGAGATGAAAAAACAAATTATTCAACCTATGGACCTTATGTAGATATTTCTGCACCTGGAGGAGATTATAGTAGTGCAGTTGCATCTCAAGTTATTAGTACAACAGTAGGAAGTGGATATGCAGGTGATCATGGAACTTCAATGTCATGTCCTCATGTTGCTGGTGTTGCAGCTTTGGTAGCATCAAAGCTTGTAGGAATTGCATCTGCAGCTGATGTTAGAGAAATTTTACTTTCTACAACAGATAATATTGATTCATTAAATACAAATTTTATTGGCTTACTAGGTACAGGAAGATTGAATGCATTTTCGGCTTTGCAAAAAGCAACTTATTTTAAAAATAATTTTATAACTCAACCTGTAGATTCTTTTAAAGCAAAAAGAAATTGTACTGATATCAATTTACAATGGAAACAAAACGTAAATAATGATTCTGTAATCATTGCATTTAGTAATATTAATGATATTGGAACTCCAATAAATGGACAATCTTATCAATTGAATGATAAAATTGGAAATGGAAGAATAATTTTTAAAGGGAAATCAAATAATTATTTATTTAATAAAAATGATGATAGTCTTCATTTTTTTAAAATCTGGAGTAAAACAAACGATAATAAATATTCATTAAGCAGATCTGCCGAAGTGGTTGATTTCATTACAATAAATGGGAGTGGAGTTATAAAAGAAAATTTTAATTACCCTCCTTATTTTCCCACTCAATCTTGGAATGTCATTAATCCAGATAATGATTTTAGTTGGTATCATACAGCTGGAGATACTGCAAATACTGGTGTTGATGATTTGTATAGTATGTGTATGTATAATTATCAATACAATACTTTATTGGGAGCTATTGATTACTTAACGAGTCCAGTTTATCGAGTTCAAAATTCAGATTCTTTACAATTTAGTTTTTGGTATGCATATCAATATAGAAATACTGTAAACTCGATTGCTGATAGTCTTGAACTTTTAGTTTCTACAGATTGTGGCTTAACTTATTCAAGTCTTTGGAAAAAGGGAGGAACAGATTTAGCAACTGTTACAATTACTGCTGATTCAGCATTTTATCCATTTGGTATTTCAAAATGGAAACTGCAAACCATTGATTTAACTCCATATAAAAATTTTGAAAAAATAAGATTTGCTTTTAAATCAGTTAATGGAAAAGGCAATAATATTTTTATAGATAATATTAGTTTAGAGAAAAGGTATAAACTTGATGCTGAGATTATATCAATCAATCAACCTAATCTTCCTATATGTTCTAAAAATATTGTTCCAGAAATAGTGGTTAAGAATAATGGGAATTCTAATATTGTGAATTTATCTATTCAATATGATATTGATGGATTAAACTCAACTATTTCAAATTGGAATGGCCTTATTAAAAAAGACGAATCAAAAACAATTGTTTTAAATTCCTTCAACACTAGCGAAGGCTCACATCAATTCAATATAAAAATTCAAACTGTAAATAATATTATAGATGATTTTGTATCTAACAATTCAGCAACAAATAATTTTATTGTAAAATCAACTGAACAATTACCCATATCACTTTCTTTTGAAGAGAATATTTTTCCTACAAAAAATTGGTATTTCGAACAAAATCCAAAAGATGATATTACATGGACAAAGACTACCTTATTTGGTAAGGGAGAGTAGTTCAAGTATTGTAATGAAAAATTATTTATACAATGATCGTGGAAATTTTGATGATTTCATTTCTCCAGTTTATACAGTAGATAGAAATATGGATAGTGCTTTTTTAATTTTCGATTATGCACATGCAACAAGATTGCATCCAGATAGCGTAAACTATAAATTTGATACTTTAGAAATTTCTATGACTAAAGATTGTGGTGTTACTTGGTCTCCAATTTGGAGAAAAGGAGGAAAAGATTTGCAAACAATAAATCAAACAAATTTATACTCTAAAGAATATTTTCCAACTCAATCTGAATGGAAAACTGATTCATTATTTATTCCAAATAGTTTTCACCAAGGAGAGCAAACTCAAATTAGGTTCAGAAATATCAATTATTTTGGAAATAATTTATATGTAGATAATATTAAAATATATACCAAATATCTTGCTCCAGAAACAAAAATTGAAGGCTTTGCTGTTTACCCAAATCCATTTTCTAAACAAATTACTATTCAACATTTAATTGAACCTAAGGAGTTAAATGCAGTAATTATTTATGATAATTTGGGTCGGAAAGTGTGTGAAAAGACTTTCAATGGAAATGCAGCTATAAATGAGGTAATAAATACTAACAATTTAAAATCAGGTATTTATACTGTTTATTTATTATATAAAAATGAGGCTAAATCAAAGAAACTAATCAGTATAAATTAATCTTCAGTAGAATCTGGAATTACTTCACCTTCTTCTCCAAATCCTTCTAAAGTTTCTTTTAAATCATATTTTTCTTCAATATCTGCAAAACGATCACCTAATATACTTTTTGCACCATATTGAGTAGGACCAATTCCTTCAGTTCTTGTGGTTGATGGATAATTCAAACGAGGATCTTCTTCCTTATTAACGTTAATTAATTCAACTAAGAAAGTCCAGTTTTTAGTAAAATCATATTCAAGAATAAAACGTTGATTGGTATCCTTAATTTCAGAGCCAATTTGAGTTTCAGTCATGATTAAAGGATCAATAACGTAATCCTTGTTATATTTTTCAACCGAAATTTCTCTTCCACGTTGCCATTTATCATTGCTTCTAAAAAAAGTAGCTTGATGTTTTTGATCAAATTCAAATGCTTTTAAAATTTGAAGAAATAATTCATAAAAATTATGAGTATGTTTTACAACAATATCTCTATAAACAGAATCATCTTCTTCTAAATAAGCTCTAAATTTTAAAATTGCCATTTTAATAGGTTGGGGTTGTAGCGAAAATAGATTATTTATTTTTTAGTTTTAATATGTGCATTAAAATAGCATTTGATAATTCTATTAACATTGAATATTATTACTTAACATAATATTAATTATAGGATAATTTATTTGAAATTATTTATTTGATTTTCAATATTTTGCTTAACATGAGTAAACCATTCATCTTTCAAAATACTCAGAATAATACTATCTCTACGAACATCTAAATTTCTTGTTGGCATATTTGATCTCAGCACACCATCAACCACACAACCAATAGATTTCATTGCTGCAATACTTCGTTCATTTAAATTATCAGCTCTAAATTCTAATCTTTCAAAATTTATTTGTTCAAACACAAATTTCAATAACAAATATTTACAACTTTTATTTACATAAGTTCCTTGAAATTCTTTTCCATACCAAGTATAACCTAACTGAGTTGATTTAAACGAGAAATTAATATCGTAAAATCTTGTACTGCCTGCATAAGCATTTTTAATTTTGTCGAATACAATAAAAGGATATTCGGTTTTATTTTCTTTACCCTTCAAAGCAATTTCTATGTAATTTCTCAAATTTGCTTCTCCATCTGCACTAACTAAAGAATATTTCCAAATATTAGGTTCATTTAAACTAAAGGGTAACAAAAGGTCAAAATCACTTTTTACAAGTGGTCTTAACAGAACAAATTCATTTTCAATTACAATTGTATCATCAAAACTTAATTCAGCTCTACTCATCTTCAATATTTTATAATGTTAAATGAGCCAAATTAAATAATATTGCAGTACAAAAAATATTAATTTATGTGTGGTATTGTTGGATATATTGGTCATAGAGAAGCTTTTCCTGTAATTATTAAAGGACTGAAAAGATTAGAATATAGAGGTTATGATAGTGCTGGTATTGCCTTAATTAAGGATGATTTGATGTTATATAAGAAAAAAGGTAAGGTTGCAGATTTAGAAGAAAGTATTTTAGGTAAAGAATTGCAATCAAATATTGGTATTGGTCATACTCGTTGGGCTACTCATGGAGAACCTAGTGATAGAAATGCACATCCACATATTAGTAATGATGGAAATCTTACTTTAATTCATAATGGAATCATAGAAAACTATGCTTCTATTAAACAAGAATTAGTAAACAATGGATTTACTTTTTCAAGTGATACAGATACTGAAGTATTATTAAATTTTATACAAGATATTAAGCAAAATGCTCAATGCTCTTTAGAAGAAGCTTTAAGAATTGCATTAAAAAGAATTGTTGGTGCTTATTGTATTTTGTTGATGGATAAAAATGATCCAACAACGATTATTGCTGCAAGAAAAGGAAGTCCTTTAGTTATTGGTATTGGAAAAGGAGAACATTTTTTAGCTAGTGATGCTACTCCTATTATTGAATACACTAAAGAAGTTGTTTATGTAAATGATTATGAAATTGCCATTGTAAAAGCAGATGAATTAATTCTAAAAAATCTTGGGAATGAAAAGCAAACTCCTTTTATAACAAAGCTAGATATGGAATTAGCTGCCATTGAAAAAGGTGGTTATGATCATTTCATGTTAAAGGAAATTCATGAACAGCCTAGTACCATTTTTGATTGTTTAAGAGGTCGTCTTTTACCACAAATTGGAGAAATTAGAATGAGTGGTATAGATAATAATTTAGAAAAATTAACCAATGCTAAAAGATATGTAATTGTTGCTTGTGGAACGAGTTGGCATGCTGGTTTAGTGGCTGAATATATTTTTGAGGAATTGTGTAGAATTAACGTTGAAGTTGAATATGCCAGTGAATTTAGATATAGAAATCCAGTTATTGAAGAAGGAGATGTAATTATTGCTATTTCTCAAAGTGGAGAAACTGCAGATACTTTAGTTGCTCTAGAAAGTGCTAAAGCAAAAGGTGCTTTTATTTTTGGGGTTGTAAATGCAGTTGGTAGTAGTATTGCCAGAATTAGTCATGCAGGTGCTTACACTCATGCAGGCCCAGAAATTGGTGTTGCCAGTACAAAAGCATTTACTGGTCAATTAGCTGTTTTAACCATGATGGCCTTAAGAATTGCACAAGCAAAAGGGAGCATTTCAAATGAAAGATTTAATGGATTGATGAAGGAATTAGAAGCTATTCCAGATAAAGTAAGTGAAATATTAAAAGATACAACTCATATCCAAGCAATTGCTAAAAAATATATGCATGCTGAAAATGCATTGTTTTTAGGAAGAGGATATAATTTCCCAATTGCCTTAGAAGGTGCATTAAAACTTAAAGAAATTAGTTATATACATGCAGAAGGCTACCCTGCTGCAGAAATGAAACATGGTCCAATTGCATTAGTAACAGAAGAATTACCAGTTGTATTTGTTGCAACTAAAGATAGTTATTACGAAAAAATTGTAAGTAATGTTCAAGAAATTAAAGCAAGAAAAGGAATTGTAATTTCTGTTGCAACTGAAGGAGATAAAATAATACCAGACCTATCGAATGATACTATGTTTGTTCCTGAATCTGATGAAATTCTAGCCCCTTTATTAAGTGTGATTCCATTACAATTATTAAGCTATTATGTTGGAGTTAATAAAGGTTGTAATGTAGATATGCCAAGAAATCTTGCTAAAAGTGTAACAGTGGAATAAGTCTCTAAAATTAAATTTAGTATATTCGACAAAACTCTATTTATGTTAAAGAAGATACTATTAGATGAATTTCTATATGAAGCAGATAATACTAGAAAAATATTAACTGCAATACCTGACTCAGCTTTAGATTTTAAACCCACAGATTTCAATTGGATTACTGCTCAATTAGCGTCTCATATTGCAGAAGTGTATAATTGGTACAAGCCTACTTTTAACCTTACTGAAATGGATATGGGTTTGTACAAATACGATAAAGGTGATATTTCAAAAGCTGCAAATATTGTTGCTAAATTCGAAGCAAATTTTAATGATGCAAAACAAGTTTTAGAAAATATAACTGAAGAAACTTTATTTGAAAACTGGTCAATGGTAATGGGAGGAAATGTGTTAATGCCACCAATGCCTAAAATCCAAGTTGCAAGAGGTTTTTTAATGAATCATCTTTACCACCATCGTGGTGAATTGGTCGTTTATTTAAGAGCCTCAGGAAATAAAGTGCCTGCACTTTATGGTAGAACTTATGAGGATAATCTTAAACAATAAAATTGCTTTTTAATGCCAATGATAACTATCGGTGAAGCACTTCAACAAATTGTTAAAAATAGTCGTTTAAAAAATGGACTCAGAGCTGCTGCAATTGAAGAAGTTTGGGAAAAAATAATGGGGAAAACCGTAGCTAAGTACACCACAAAAATTCAAATCATTAATCAAAAACTTTTTATTACAACTCATGTTGGAGCATTGAAAAATGAATTACATTTTCAAAAAGATTTAATTAAACAACGTATTAATGAAGAGTTTGGTGAGACTGTTATTACAGATATTGTGATTCAATAATTTATTTGTCCAAGTTAATTTCTAAATATTTCAAGAATTCATCTTTTTTATCTTTTTCTTGAAATGCACCACCGTAATATGTTGTAACAGTTGTGCTTTTATCATCTTTTACTCCCCTACTTGCAATACAAAAGTGTTTGGCATCTATAAAAACTGCAACATCAGGAGTGCCTAAAATATTTTCCAACTCCTTCCCTATTTGCATGGTGAGTCTTTCTTGAACTTGTGGTCGTTTAGCAAAATATTCAACAATTCTATTCAATTTACTTAAGCCAATATTCTGACCATTATTAATATATGCAATATGTGCTACTCCATTTATTGGCACAAAATGGTGTTCACAATAACTATAAAATGAAATGTTTTTCTCAACCAACATTTCCTTGTATTTATACTTATTCTCAAACATAGAAGCCTTAGGTTTTTTTTCAGGATTTAAACCAGAGAAAACTTCTTTTACATACATTTTAGCAACACGTTTTGGAGTTCCTTTTAAACTATCATCAGTAAGGTCTAACCCTAATGTATTCATGATAGCTTCAAAATGATGAGCAATAATTTTTATTTTTTCATCATCAGAAATATCAAAAGCATTTGCTTTTAATGGTGTGTTATAGCAAGTACTAATATGATCATTTCCTTGCTCATCGATTTCGATATCGCTTAATTCAATTTTATGCGGGGTATTTAACATAATTTCTTTCAGTTTCAAATAAAGTAATTCTTAAATCCATTGATGTTGCAATATGAGGTCTTAATAAATTATAAATTACGACAGCAATATTTTCAACAGTTGGATTTAAATTTTTAAATTCTTGAGTATCTAAATTCAGATTTTTATGATCAAATCTTTTTATGACATGCTCATGAGCTAACTCACTCAACTCTTTTACATCTATTACAAAGCCAGTTTCCTTATTAATTTCGCCAGTAACTTTTATAACCAATTCATAGTTATGTCCATGATAATTGTCGTTGGCACACTTTCCAAAAACTTTTTTATTGGTATCAACATCCCAATTTTTATTAAATAATTGGTGAGCTGCATTAAAATGTTCCTTTCTATAAACAGAAGCTTTATTCATTAAACTTATTATCTAAACTTACCGAGCAAAAGTGTGTTGCACAAGTAGGTTTTTTATTTTGAGTTTGAATGGCGAAATTACAAAATTATTAAGCATTACGTTCATCCAAAATATTTTCAACCTATTTTTTAACCTTTACTTTTGTGTTCTTAAATATAAATTGATGAAAAATTTAATTGTTTTAGTCCTACTTTTTCCGTTAATCACAAATGCTCAAACCAAAAAAATTACTCTTGAAGACATTTATAAAAAGGGAGTTTTTAGAGCAGAATCAATTCAAGGATTTAATAGTATGAAGGATGGAAATTTTTATTTTGAAAATATTGATGGAAATATTGTGAAAAAAAGTTTTGAAACTGGTGAAAAAGTTTGAAACACTAATTAAAAAAGCTGAAGCTAAAACTAAAGAAGGAAATGACTTGAGTTTAGAATGATATTGAATGGAGTGATGATGAAACCAAGATTCTAATCTTTACTGATAGAGAATTTATTTATAGAAGAAGTAGTAAAGCAAACGTGTATGTATTTGATTTAAAAACTAAGACTACTCAGTTAGTAGATGCAACAAAAATATTGCATGCTTCACTTTCACCAGATGGAAGTCAAGTTGCTTTTGTAAAAGATAATAATCTATTTATAAAAACTCTTAACACAAATAAAACTATTGCTATAACAACTGATGGTAAATGGAATAAAATTATTAATGGCAATTGCGATTGGGTTTATGAAGAAGAATTTAGTTTTTCAAAAGCATTTGAATGGAGTAAAACTGGCAATTACATTGCTTATTACAAATTCAATGAAACTAAAGTTCCTGAATTTGCTTTCACCATTTTTGATAGCTTATACCCTACTCAATACAGTTATAAATATCCAAAAGCTGGAGATGTAAATTCTACAATTGCCATAAATATATATAATGTAAAAACATCAAAAATTGTAAAAGCAGATATAGGAACAGAAACTGATATTTATATTCCACGTATTAAATGGATGGCCACTAATGATAAGCTATGTGTGTATTGGCTAAATCGTTTGCAGAATCATTTAAAACTATTAAATACCGATGCAACCACAGGTAAATCTTCATCATTTTATGAAGAAACAAATAAATATTATGTAGATATTAATGATGACATTCATTTCTTTAAAGATGGTAATACATTCTTATTTAGCTCTGAAAAAGATGGCATGAATAGTTTGTATTTAGGGGATATAAAAAATAATAAATCTACACGATTAATAAATGATAAATATGAAGTAGCTGAGCTCTATGGTGTTGATGAAAAAAACAATCGAGTACTTTATTCTAGTGCTTACGATATTAAAAATCGTCAACCAATGTTATTTGATTTAAAGACAAATAAAAGTTTTGCTTTATCATCTAAAGTAGGCACTCATAGAATTTCTTTTAATAGTGATTTTTCTTATTTTTTGGATAATTATTCAGATTATTATTTCCCGCCAATTTATACTTTAAGCAAAACTGATAGTGCCATTAATGATGGTACGAATTTGACATACATTGGAAGAATTTTAAAAGACAATAAAAAATTAAGAGATAAGGTACATAATGAATACAATTTATCAATACCAACTTTCCAAATGTTCAAAAATTCTTCTGGTGTTGAGTTGTGTAGTTGGATTTTAAAACCAAGCAACTTCGATAGCTCTAAAAAATATCCTGTTTTATTTTGTAATTATGGTGGACCAGGTAGTCAACAAGTTTCAAATAATTGGGGTACAATAAATATGTGGCAACAATACTTATGTCAGCAAGGGTATATAATTGTTTGTGTAGATAATACTGGTACAGGTTTTAGAGGAGAAGAATTTAAAAAGAAAACTTATTTACAATTAGGTAAATACGAAATTCAAGATCAAATTGATGTTGCAAAACATTTAGCAACTTTATCTTTTGTTGATGGGAAAAGAATTGGTCATTGGGGTTGGAGTTATGGTGGTTTTATGAGTAGTTTAGCTATTACTAAAGGTGCTGACATTTTTAAATCTGCAATTGCAGTTGCACCTGTTACCAATTGGCGTTATTACGATAATATTTATACAGAAAGATTCATGAGAACTCCAAAAGAAAATGCAAGTGGTTATGATGATAATTCACCTATTAATCATGTTTCAAAAATCAAAGGCAAATTTTTAATTATTCATGGTACAGCAGATGATAATGTTCATTTTCAAAATAGTGTAATGATGATTGATGAAATGATTAAGAAAAATATTGACTTTGAAAGTGGCTATTATCCAAACAAAAATCATGGCATTCGTGGAGGCAATACAAGCTTTCATTTATACAATAAGATGACAAAATTTATTTTGGAAAATCTATAGTCAGAAATAAAAAATACTATTTACTACATACTAATTTCTAACTACTATTTTGAACACAATAATTTTCGACATGGATGGTTTACTAATCGATAGTGAACCTTTATGGCAAGAAGCAGCAAATGAAATTTTTAATAGAAAAGGAATTTATTTAACACAAGAACAATACGAAACTTCAACAGGATTAAGAACTGAAGAGTTTCTTGATTTTTGGTTTACTTATTTCAAATTAGATAAAACTGAATTACCAATTCTTGAAGAAGAAATTGTAGAATCAGTTATTCATAAAGTAAAAACAAAAGGAAATATTCTGCCTGGTGTTGATTATATTTTTTCTTTTTTCAAAGAAAGAAATTTTAAAATAGGATTAGCCTCTTCTTCTCCCCTTTCTTTAATTCATGAAGTAATAGATCTACTTGGAATTGGTGATAAGCTACAAGCAATTTCATCTGCACAAGGTTTAGCTTATGGAAAACCACATCCAGAAGTGTTTTTAAATTGTGCTGCTTCTCTTAATTCAAAACCTGAAGCCTGTATTTGCTTTGAGGATTCATTTAATGGATTAATTGCTGCTAAAGCTGCTAAAATGAAATGTGTAATTATTCCTGTTGCACATCAAAGTAATTTAGCAAAGTGGAATATTGCAGACTTACAATTAAACTCATTATTCGACTTTAATGAAGTGCATTTAAAATATCTTTAAAATTTAGGAGAAGCACATTGAACAGAACGTTCATTTCTACTCATGAAATTATATATTCCTTTCCACACTACACTCACTTCATAAGCACTTTTGTAAGATGAAAAAGAACTGAGTGAAGAGGTGGTAACATCATAATTAAACATAATTTGAACATCGTTTAATTTATATCCCACAACAGGAATAATAGCATCTTTAGCTCTGTAATAAGCTCCAAATAATAGTTGCTGCACTCCACCATAACCACTTAAATTATATTGACCATCAAACCCAATTACAGTTTCACTTGAAGTATTGATTTTACTATAATATATATGTGGATTAATGATTAACACATCACTCAATTTAATACTTGCATTTACAAACAAATTTAATCGTCTGCTAATATTTGCTTCAGTGGTTGAGGGATCAAAAAATGTTTCTGCAGGTCTATTAATATGTAATAAACTAATTCCTCCATTCACATAAAAATTATCACTTGCAAACCATGCATAATTTACACCTGCATTGATGTCGAGGTAAGTTACATTGTTAGAAACAAAAGGTTCATTATTTGGAATATTAATGTCGAAAAAATTACCATTCCATTGTCCATCGAAAGTGAGTTTAGTATAGTCCACTCTTTTTTGAACAAAGCCAGCTCCTAAGCCAAAACTCAACAAATTATTATCGTCTAATAATTGATGATAAGCTACATTCATATACAATTTTGTTGATTGTAAATTTCCTGTACCAGCTTTATCTGTTAGCATTGTAGCACCTAAACCAATCCACCCATTTTCGATTTTATTTCTAAATAATTGAGCATCTCCCCAAACACTTGAAGTTTTATAAGGCACATTTGTACCAGCCCATTGATTACGATGATTTAAACCAACTCTAAAATCACAGTCTGGCGAAAACCCAGTATTTGCAGGATTATTTAATAATGGAGAATTGGTATATTGTGCAAAGTGTAAGTCTTGTGATTTAGTTTTTGAACTGCACAAAATGAATGCCACAAAGAATAGGAAAATCAAAAAAGATTTTCTTTTTGCTAGATGATTTAATATGGTATAAAAATTATTCAAATGCTTATCTTAATAAAGTAATATCTCCTGTTCTTGTGGCTTTGGTATCATCAAAAAATTCAATGACAAGTGTATAATGATAAACATCTTGTGCCTGAAGTTTTCCATTAAAAGTTCCATCCCAACCATCACTGATATTGGTTGATGTAAAAACCAATCCACCCCATCGATTATATATTTGCCATTTCATGTTTTTAATGCCATATCCTTTTACATAGATTTTATCATTTAATCCATTTCCATTTGGAGAAAATGCATTAGGCACATCAAATAAAGTACTCACTCTTGCTGAAACATCTTTACATGAACTATCAAAACAATTGAATTGATTATATACTTTTAAACAAGATCTAAATGTATTTGTAGAAGCATAAATATGGTTCACATTTTGATTGTAATTTAAAGTTACCAAACTATCACCATCACCATAAAACCAAACATATTTATTTCCTCCAGATGATTGATTAATAAAATTAACAGGTGAATTAGTTAAAGGTGGATTTGGTGAATAATCAAATTGTGAAATTGGAGAATTGCTTACACTATAAGTATAACTTGCACTATCTTTTTTATTACAACTTGTACTATCATAAATTATTAATTTAACTAAAAAATTAGAAATGGTAGTATAAGTATGAGTTGGATTTTCTAGTATTGAAGAATCACCATCACCAAAATACCAAACTAAATTATTTCCTCCAATTGAGGAATTTGTAAACTGTGTAATTGAATTAACACAACCAGTTGGAGGTGGCGTAAATTCTGCTTTAATAATTGCTACAATATTTAATTTAAAAAATAAAGTATCTGGTCTATTACAATAATTGGTATCAATTAAAGCCATCCACCCATTATAAATTCCAGTGCTTGGGTAAGTGTGTTGAATTGTTTGTGCCCCCATTGGTAAAATGGGACTTCCATCACCAAAATTTATTATAAATGAATTTGGTTGAAAAGGTTTTAAGGGAGGATGAACTGATGCTCTATTATCAAATTCGTAGGTATTCGATAAACAATTTCCAATTTTTGTATAAGCTAATTTTAAACTGGCACTATCGCTTCTAATTTGAATTAAAACATAAGAAGTATCGACAATATTGCAAGTTGATGAATCTACAGAGATTAATCTAACATTAAAATTTCCAATACTATTATAAAAATGAGAGGTATCTGGTTTTGTTGTTTTAATATCTGGCGAACCATCTCCAAAATTCCAAACATAACTTTGACCTTCGCCAATTGTATCAATAAAACTAACTAAAACAGGCACACAGCCATATACTTGACCATTTACACCTTTAATTGATGACCTTACTCCATTTGCAATGCCTGATAAATTAAATGCAATTTTAACAGCAGCAAGATTACAATTTGATGACCCATTATTTGGAGCATAAACTCCTGGTGTTGTGGGAAAAGTTGCACCACCACCACAATTGGCACAGAGACTTTGATAAATAATTCCATCCTGATCAAATCTACTAGTTCCTCCATCAACATGCTCGCCTGTTGCACCATTAACTTGTCCAAAATAATCACCATACAAAATACTTTTAGCATCTCTCTCTAAACAGAAAAAATAAAAATCACTATTATCTGTTGTTTTTTGCAACGCATTTGCAGTTATTGGAAGTCCATTTGTGCCACTATTTTGATAATTATAACCAACATTTATATCACCACCCCAACCAGATAAATAAACATTTTGACACCTATCTACTAAAAAAGCTGTTGGAGAAATATTTGGTGCTGGGGAATTTGTACCTATTGTAGTAGAGTAAACAAATCCACTTAAATCTGTTTGCAATTTTGAAATAAATTGCTTTCCAAAAGGTTGGTTGTAAACTGCATTTAAAACTGGCCATTGACCAGTTGTTGTTCCCATAATATAGGGAAACCCATTTCTATCGAACTGAATGCCATAAATATTTTCTGAACCTGATGTTCCAAAATATGATGATTTGATAATATTTGTTCCAGTTGAATTTAGTTCCACAACAAAACCATCACAATCCCCACCTTGCATAGAAGCTTGATAAGTACCTAATTTATTGCCAGGAAAATCTGTACTTGCAGTACCTCCAGCTAAAAAAATATTTTTTGATGTTGGATGAATGGCTAATACAAATGCTGCATCATCACTTCCACCACCTAAATAACTTGAATTAAGAATTGATGTTAAATCTGAGTTTGTTCTTATAAAAACAGCATCTTGTTTTCTTGTCATAAGTGAAAGAACTCCACCATTCTGTAATTGAAATGCATTGAGAGTTGTAGGGAAATCTAATGATTGAGTACAAGAAGCTAATAATACATTTCCTGCATCGTCTAAAATAACTTCACTCCTAGCATCATCGCCATAATTTCTATTTAATGAAAGTGTGCCTAAAGGATTGTTTGAATATTTTGGTTTAATATTCATTCCATCTTCTCCAGTCCCACCAATTTTTCTAGAAGCTATTAAATTCCCTGAGTTGTTTAATTTTGTGAGTATAATATCCCTTAACCCACATGGGCCAAAATTGGGTTGTGTAATGGGATAATTATCTGAATTGGTTCTTCCAGCAATAAACAAATCTCCATTATTATCTACAACTAAACTATGTGGCTGATCATTACCCAAACTTCCACCAATATATGTAGCATAAATTCTTTGTGTTCCTAGTGCATTGAATTTGATAATTCCCATATCATACACATTCCCATCTTCTGAATTTACACCACCTTGAAATGTTGAACCATTGGTTACTGGAAACCCTCCTCCAAAAACAATTCCTCCAGCATAAAAGTTGCCTAATTTATCATAAGTTGCTGTAAACCCCCAATTGTCTGCACCACTACCAGTAAATGTTGCAAAAACTTTCACAGGATCTATAATTAAAGGAATGGCTGTGTTGTAATTATCTAAATTAAAAGCAACAACATTCCCTTTTTGTTTAAATGAACAATTTATAGTTTTTCTCCCTTCATTTGTTGGTTGAAAAGTATAAGGTGCCAATTCTCTTTCTTCAGACACAGAAGTTTTTAAAACTAAATTTCCCTGCTTGAGTTTTATATTATCAACTCCATCAAAAATCATTGCAATTTGATTAGGATTTCCTCCAGGCTGAACAATAATATCATACTTTAATTTTCCATTTCCAGTATAATATCGAACATCAATATTTGGATAAACATTTTTATAAGTTACTGCTTGAAAAATTTTACAACCACTAGCCCATTTTGATTGGTCATTATCCAAATAGTAATTGTTATAAGTGTCTTGGGGTTTTTCTGAAATAATTAGAGGATTCGGATTAGCATTTAAAAAACTAACTTCATAAACATGAGAACGCAAATCAAGTTTTTCTCTTCGTAAATTTTTCTCAATTTCTTTTTTGCTTGTTGCATGATAATATTCATGAATTGCCTGTAAATCCTCGGCATTTTGTTGCAACATTCTGTAACCACCATCTGGTTTTAAAGCAATAGCACCAGTATTTAAGTTTCCTTTAAACGCAATATTTTTATCCCATTGACCTTTGTTCTCAACAAATTCTAAATAGTTTTGAGCATAAAGATTTGTTGCTAAAAATATAAGTTGAAAAAATAATATTGTTTTAAAATTCTTCATTAATTTATAACTATTCATCGATCAAAAAAAACAATTTTTTCTTTTATGAAATTTTACTCCAACCCGTTTTTCCTTTTTCAGATTGAAGGTATTTCTTTATTGGCAAGTTCTCCTCCAAATTTAAGTTCATATCCTCACTTAATAAAGTATCTGCTTCTTTTTTTGCTAATTCTAACAAAACTTTATCATTGACAATTGAAGCTATCTTAAAGTTTAATGCCCCACTTTGTCGAGTTCCTTCAATATCTCCAGGTCCACGTAATTCTAAATCTTTTTCAGCAATTTTAAAGCCATCATTTGTAGCACACATTATTTGCAATCTTTCTTTAGCTTCTTTACTTAATTTACTTCCAGTTATTAAAACACAATAACTTTTTTCACTTCCTCTTCCAACCCTTCCTCTTAACTGATGCAATTGTGATAAGCCAAATTTTTCTGAACTTTCAATCACCATTACTGAAGCATTAGGAACATCAACTCCAACTTCAATTACAGTTGTAGCCACCATGATATGTGCATTTCCTGAAGAAAATTTCAACATATTTTGTTCTTTCATTTCTGTTGGCATTTTACCATGCAACATTGAAATATTGTATTGATGTTCTGGAAAGAAAGTTTTTACTTGTTCATAACCTTGAGTTAAATCTTCATAATTTACTTTTTCACTTTCTTCAATTAATGGATAAATAAAATAAGCTTGTCGACCTTTTTCAATTTCAGTTTTTACAAATTCCATCACACTTGCTCTTTTCATTTCGTTTCGAGTGACTGTAGTTATTGATTGACGACCAGGTGGTAATTCATCCATAACACTATAATCTAAATCGCCATAAGCAGTCATAGCAAGGGTTCTAGGAATTGGTGTTGCAGTCATAACCAAAATATGAGGTGGAACTTTTGCTTTTTTCCAAAGAGCAGCACGTTGAGCCACACCAAAACGATGTTGTTCATCAACAACTACAAATCCTAAATTTTTAAATTGAACTATTTCTTCAATTAATGCATGAGTGCCTACTAACAAAATGAATAGTATCTTCAAGCAATCCTTTTAAAATTTCTTTTCTTTCTTTTGCTTTTGTACTTCCTGTTAATAATCTAACTTCAATATTTGTTTCACTTAATAGTTTCGAAATGCTTTTAAAATGTTGCTGAGCAAGTATTTCAGTTGGTGCCATTAATGCAACTCTGAAAATTATTGTCAGCTGCAATTAACATAGAAAGCAATGCCACAATGGTTTTCCCACTTCCAACATCACCTTGTAATAATCTGTTCATTTGGTAACCTTTTGCAGTATCAGTTCTTATTTCTTTCAACACTCGTTTTTGTGCATTGGTTAGTTCAAAAGGCAAATGATTATTATAAAAATTATTAAAATAATCTCCAACTTTTTCAAAAACTACACCTCTATTTGCTCTATGTCTTTGCAATCTTACCAATCCCAAACGAACTTGAGCAATAAACAATTCTTCAAACTTTAATCTTCTAATTGCTTCATTATATTCGAATTCATCTTTTGGAAAATGAGCAGATCGATAAGCAGTTGCCCTATCCATCAACTTCATTTTTTGAATTAAACTAGCAGAAATATTTTCTGCAATATCTGTTGGCTGAAGTTGAGAGAAAAGTTGGTGTGTAAGTTTAGCAAATCCTCTTCCACTAATACCTTTTGATTTTAATTTTTCAGTAGTTGGATAAACGGGTTCTAAAAATATTTTTCCTCCTGCTTTTTGAGGAACAAAAATTTCAAGCTCAGGATGAACAATTTGAGCTTTTCCATTAAAGAAACCTGCTTTTCCAAAAATCAAATAATCAGTTCCTTCAATTAAGCTTTTTTGAACAAAACTAATGCCTTGAAACCAAGCTAATTCTAATTCTCCAGTCTTATCTTTTACAATTGCAATAAGTCTTTTCCCTTTTCCAGCACCTACAACCTCAACAAACAACAGCCTCCCAACGACTTGTATATATTCTGTTTGATAATTGATTTCAGAAATAGTTGAAACATTAGTCTTATCAATATGACGAAAAGGAAAATGATTCATCAAATCATTAAACGTAAATATTTGAAGATCTTTTTTTAAAACATCTCCTCTAAAAGGTCCAACTCCTTTTAAATACTCAATTGGTGATTGCAATATGTTTGATGAATTGCTGATAATATTATTTAAGATTTCAAAAATAGATTATTGATGATAATTGTAGCTAGACTTTAAAGAACTTATCTTTACCTTAAATAATTTAAAATGGAAAAACAAAATTTAAAAAATCATGCTAGAATGGTTCCAATGTTTCATTATGCAACATTTTTGCTCATTCTTGCCTCAATTGGAATCTCAATTTATTGTCTTTGTTGCTGCTGTTCTGATTCATCTTGCTCTACAACAAGTAACTGTTCAGGATTATATATGTTGATTACTTCTGTAGCAATTTTATTTGTAGCTTGGTATGCTAGAGTATTTGCTTTAAGAGCTCAAGATAGAACGATAAAACTTGAAGAGAATATTCGTCATCATCAAATGACTGGTAATAATTTACCTACTGAATTAAAAATGGGTCAAATTATTGCTTTGCGTTTTGCTGGAGATGATGAATGGCTAGCATTAATGGAAAGAGCTATTAAAGAAAATCTTTCTCAAAAAGAAATTAAACAAAGTATTCAAAATTGGAGAGGTGATTATTATAGAGTATAAACTATAAACTCCACAAACTAAAAATGCCACTTTTTTGAGTGGCATTTTTTTATAATAACTTTTTTTATTAAGCTTTTACTCTTTCAACGTAATCACCAGTTTTGGTGTTGATTCTAATTGTTTCACCTTCACCAACAAATAAAGGAACTTGAATCGTAGCACCAGATTCAATAGTTGCTGGTTTTGTTGCTCTAGTTGCTGTATCACCCTTAACTCCTGGTTCACAATAAGTAATTAAAACCACAATTTTTTCTGGTAATTCTGCTCCTATTGGTAATTCAGTTTCTGTATTAATTAAAACATGAACTTCTGCACCTTCTTTTAAGTAAGCAACGCCATCAATCATTTCTTCTGCTACAGCTATTTGCTCATACGTTTCATTGTTCATTAAGTTATAACCTTGATCATCTTTATATAAAAATTGGAAAGTCTTTTTTTCAACTCTAACAGGATAAACAGTTTCTCCACTATTCCAAGTTTTTTCAATAGTTCTGCTATTATCTACACCTTTAAGTTTTGCCCAAACTTTTGCAGCAGCTCTAGCAGTTTTATTTTCACCAAATTCTACTACAGTGTATAAACTACCATCTAATTTAAGTACTACTCCTCTACTAATGTCTGATGTTGTTGCCATTTTAAAATTTTAAGTGTGCAAATGTAACGATTGAAAACTAAATGGAAATTGTTGGTCAAAATAAAAAAATAAAAAATTGTTTTGCTGTTTGTTGAATGCTTCTATATTTGCAACCCAATCACAAAAAGGTGAGATGGATGAGTGGCTGAAATCAGCAGTTTGCTAAACTGCCGAACGGGTCAAACTGTTCCGAGGGTTCGAATCCCTCTCTCACCGCACTCAGAAAAAAGGTTTAGAATTTTCTAAACCTTTTTTTATGCTTATTTTCTCAGTTTTATACATCTTATATTTTTTTACTTACTTTTAAACCTACTAAAAAAAATGTTATGTTTTTAAAATTATATGGTATTGCATTAGCTGTCTTTTTTGCTATAGATATGCTTTGGCTAGGAATTATTGCTAAAAATCTCTATAAAAATCAAATTGGATCTTTAATGAAAGAAGAAGTGAACTGGTTAGCTGCTATCATTTTTTACTTAATTTTTATTGTTGGACTGGTGTTGTTTGTAATTAAACCTTCAATTGAAATACAATCTTGGAAGAATGCTTTATTCATGGGTGCTTTATTTGGATTTATAACATACGCCACTTACGATTTAACCAATTTGGCAACTTTAAAAGATTGGCCATTATTAATTACAATTATTGATTTGATTTGGGGAGCATTTATAGCTGCTTCTGTTTCAGTTGCAACTTTCTTCATTGCCAATAAATTGACTTAATGAATATTTATATCACATTAGGTATCATATTATTTGTTTATGTAATTGTTTGTTTTTTAATCTCAATTATTCTTAAAAGAAACGATATTGCTGATATCGCTTGGGGTTTAGGTTTTTGCTTGATGAGTTGGAGTGCATTTATCATATCAAACTTCTCTCCTCTTTCATTACTAGTAAACACTTTGGTTACTATTTGGGGAGTTAGACTGGCTTTGCATATTTACAAAAGAAACAAAGGCAAACCAGAAGATTTTAGGTATTTAAATTGGAGAAAACAATGGAAATATTTTTATGTAAGAAGTTTTTTACAAGTGTTTTTTTTACAAGGTATTTTTTTATACATAATTGCCACTTCAATCATTTTTATTAATGCTAATTCACCTCAAGAAATTAATGTTCTAACTATTATTGGGATAGCTGTTTGGTTAATTGGATTTTTATTCGAAAGTATTGCAGACTATCAACTTAAAGTATTTAAATCGGATATTAACAATAAAGGAAAAATAATTACTACAGGACTTTGGAAATATTCTCGTCATCCCAATTATTTTGGAGAAGTTGTTTTATGGTGGGGAATTTTTATAATAGCATTAGGCATTGAAAATGGTGTTTATACTATTATCAGTCCGGTACTCATCAGCTATTTAATTATTTTTGTTTCTGGTATACCAATGTTAGAAGAAAAGTATAAAAACAATACGGCATTTCAAGAATATAAAAAAAGAACAAGTGCTTTTTTCCCATTACCAACTAAATAAACATGAGATCAAAATTGATAATTGTAAACGATAAAATGCAAAGTAATTATCAATACTTTTTAACGGAGCCAATTGGTAAAAATTTTCATAAAGAATTTCAACCACAACTTTCACCAAAAGAAATGCTACATATGGGAATTTTTGGAGGAAAATACATGACAGATTGCTGCAATGAGTTTCCCAAAAGTTGGTTTAAAGCAGATAAATTAAGTGCAATTCAATCCAATAAAAGTATTAATTTTTTTGGTGTTCAGGCAAGTCAATCTTTAGCAGAATGGAGAAGAAAAGGATGGATTCATGAAGATGATCCACGTGGATGGTTTCAATGGTATTGTAGATATTATATGGGAAGAAGACATGAGGATGATGAACGACAAATTAAAAGATGGAAAGCCATTAAACGGCATATCAGTCAAATTGAAAAGAATTGTATTCCTTATGATTTGAACTGCAGAAAAAGACAAAGACAAGCAGTTTTACATTGGGCTTATGATAGTCGTTATATTTAGATTATTTATTCTGTTTTTTTAAAATAAAATAGTGTGTATCACTTTACTTTGTAAGAGATAATAATTAGTATGTTACATAAAATAAATCCTACTACTACAACTGCTTGGCAATTATTACAAGAACATTATCACGATATGCAAAAAATGCATATGAAAGAGTTGTTTGCTTCAGATGAAAATCGTTTTGCAAAATATTCTGTTCAAGAACAAGACATATTCTTTGATTATTCGAAAAATATTATCAACGATACAACTTTAGAATTACTATTTCAATTGGCTGAGGAATGTAAACTAAAAGAAGCCATTCAAGCTCAATTTCAAGGAAAACAAATCAATGAAACAGAATTACGTGCTGTGTTGCATACTGCTTTAAGAAACAAAAGCAATCGACCAATAATGTTAGATGGTGAAGATATTTCCATCAACATAAAAAAAGTGTTGCTACAAATGGAAAGCTTTTGTTACAAAGTACATTCAGGAGATTGGAAAGGCTATTCTGGAAAGAAAATAAAATACATTGTAAATATTGGTATTGGTGGAAGTGATTTAGGTCCTGTAATGGTTACTGAAGCTTTAAAACCATATTGGGTAGAAGGTATTGAAACTTATTTTGTTAGCAATGTTGATGGTACTCATATTACAGAAACCTTCAAAAAAATCAATGCAGAAGAAACTTTATTTTTAATTGCTTCAAAAACTTTTACAACTCAGGAAACCATGACCAATGCTCATTCTGCAAGAGATTGGTTTTTAAGTTTTGCAAAAGATGAACAACATATTGCCAAACATTTTGTGGCTTTAAGTACTAACGAAAAAGCTGTGGTGAATTTTGGAATTGATAAAGAAAATATGTTTGAGTTTTGGGATTGGGTTGGTGGAAGATTCTCTTTATGGAGTGCTATTGGTTTATCTATTGCATTAACAATTGGCTATAAAAATTTTGATGATTTATTAACTGGTGCATTTGATGCTGATGAACATTTTAGAACAGAAAATTTCGATAAAAATATTCCAATCATTATGGCTTTGTTGGGTGTTTGGTATGTAAACTTTTTTAATGTAAGCAGTGAAGCTATTTTACCTTACGATCAATACATGCACAGGTTTGCAGCTTATTTGCAACAAGGAAATATGGAAAGCAATGGAAAATCTGTTGATAGAAATGGAAATGCAATTACATATAAAACTGGACCAGTAATTTGGGGAGAACCTGGCACTAATGGTCAGCATGCTTTTTACCAACTCATTCATCAAGGTACAGCATTAATTCCATGTGATTTTATTGCTCCTGCTTTATCTCATAACAATCTTGGCGATCATCATCAAAAATTAATTAGTCATTTTTTTGCACAAACAGAAGCATTAATGAATGGAAAAACTAATGAAGAAGTTGATAGCAGAATTAAAAGCTCAAGGAAAGACTGAACAAGAAATTGAAGCTTTAGCTCCTTTTAAAGTTTTTACTGGCAATAAACCCACCAATACATTTTTAGTTAAAGAAATTACTCCCAAAACATTAGGCAGTTTAATTGCTTTTTATGAGCATAAAATTTTTGTACAAGGTGTAATTTGGAATATTTATAGTTATGATCAATGGGGAGTTGAATTAGGCAAACAATTAGCCAATTCTATTTTGCCAGATTTACAAAACAATGAAACTATTACAAGTCATGATGGTTCTACAAATGGTTTGATGAATAAGTTTAAAGAGATGAAGAAATAATATGATTAAATATTATTGTACTTTTAAATTATTTAGTAGATCTTCATTCTAAATAATAACCCTTAAATGAACAAATATTTTGTCTTTATACTTGCACTTTTTATTTCCAATATACTTTTTTCACAAACTTCCTATATTCAAGTAACAGGTGAACAAGGGCTTTCTGTGTTCTTAAATAATCAATTTAAAGGGAAAACGACTATTGAATATAAGGGGTATATTATTGAAAATGTTACTCCTGGCACTAATCTAATTAAAATTGTAAAAGACGGTTTTACTCCTTTTGAAGAAAAAATTACTATAAAACCTGGAGAAGTGTTTGCATATAAAGTTAAACCTTTTACAAAACATGTAGTGCTTGTTTCTGAAGAAGGAAATACAGGTGAAACTGAAAAAAAAGCAACAATAAAAACTGGAAAACTTGTCATTCAATCAGTTCCAATTGATATTAAAATCACTATGCCAGCTATTGAAGGTATAAGCAATAGTAAAAAAACAAAAGACAAATGGTTAGCTGATGAAATACCTGCTGGGAATTATAAAATAACCTTTGAATTTAACCAAAAAAGTATTACTAAAAATATAGAAATAATTGGAAGTGAAACTACAAGTCTATTTGTAAACATGCTTAGTGAAGATTTTAAAACAAGTAATTCATTAGATGAAAAAAATGAACTAGAAAGACTAGAATATATAAGATTTTATAAATTAAATAATTTTATGGATTCATTATCTACTAAATATAAAGTTGAAAAAGGGTTAACAGAATCTGTATTAAGAGAACTGAATCAACAAGCCAATCATTTTATGAGTTCTGGTAGATATCAATCACTATATAGTACTCGTTACCATTATTCATTAACTTCAGATGATCTTTGGAAATCCTCAGGAATTAATAGTATTTATTTTAATAATGGCAAAATTGAACAATATCATTATTCAATTATTTGTGGAAAAGGAAAGGGTATTGAAGTTAATGAACAATACAAAAGAATTGTAGATCAAATAAAATCTACTATTCCAAGTGAATTTTTATTTGAGAAAGCAGGAGAAAATATTGAAATATTTCATCCAAAAACCAAATCACGCATTCGCTTTTCAAGAGCTAATTTTAAAAATGGCAGAGATGGATTTTTAGATATAGGGTTCACTTTTTATTATGAATAATGTTTACAATTTCACTAACAAATGCAAGAAACAGTAAAAAATAATTTCATTAAAGTTTGGTTCGTACCTCGCAAAGACTGAAAAATGTTTAGGATAACAAATTTTCAATCTTCAACTTTGCAATTGAAATTATAAAAATGAGTTACTCTTCACTTGAACAATGTTTACTCGATTTAGAAAAGAATGGCCATCTTATTCGTATTAAAGAAGAAGTTGATCCTTATTTAGAAATGGCGGCCATTCATCTTACGTGTGTATGAAACGGGAGGTCCTGCTCTATTATTTGAAAATGTAAAAGGCAGTAAGTACAGAGCAGCATCAAATATTTTTGGAACACTAGAAAGAAGTAAATTTATTTTCAGAAATACTTTAACAACAGTTCAAAAACTGATTCAACTAAAATCAAATCCTTTAAAGGATTAAAACATCCTATAGATAATTTTTCTGCTGGACTAGCAGCTTTAAAAGCCTTGCCTATAAAGAATCCTGTAATAAAACCAGTTTTATATAAAGAAATTCAAATTTCTGATATTCCACAAATTAATCATTGGACAATGGATGGAGGTGCTTTTGTAACCTTACCTCAGGTTTATACTGAAGATATTGATCACCAGGAATTATGAAATCGAATTTAGGCATGTATCGAATTCAACTTTCAGGAAACGATATATGAACCAAATAAAGAAATTGGTTTGCATTATCAATTGCATCGAGGCATTGGAGTTCATCAAACCAAATCTAATAAAAAAGGATTGCCATTAAAAGTAAGTTTATTTGTTGGTGGACCACCATCACATACACTTTCTGCAGTAATGCCTTTACCAGAAGGAATAAGTGAAATGACTTTTGCTGGAGTTTTAGGAGGCAGAAGATTCAGATATTTTTATAAAGATGGATTTTGCATAAGTGCTGATGCAGATTTTGTAATTACTGGAGAAGTGTATCCAAATGATAATAAACCTGAAGGCCCATTTGGTGATCATTTAGGATATTATTCTTTGCAACACGATTTTCCTGTAATGAAAGTGCATAAAGTGTATGCAAAAAAAAATGCCATTTGGCCTTTTACAGTTGTAGGAAGACCACCACAAGAAGATACCAGTTTTGGAAATTTAATTCATGAAATTACTGGAGATGCTATACCACAAGAAATTCCAGGATTAAAAGAAGTTCATGCTGTTGATGCAGCTGGTGTTCATCCATTATTACTAGCAATTGGAAGTGAACGTTACACACCTTATGCACCAACTAAACAACCTGCAGAAATATTAACTATTGCCAATCATATTTTAGGTACAGGACAATTGAGTTTAGCTAAATTTTTATTTATTACTGCAGATGAAACCAATCAACTTACAACTCACAACATTCAAGAATATTTTGAATATATTTTAGAAAGAATTGATTTAACTAGAGATATTCATTTTTACACCAACACAACTATTGATACTCTAGATTATAGTGGCACAAATTTGAATAGTGGAAGTAAAGTTGTACTTGCTGCTTATGGTGAAAAACTAAGAGAATTGTGTAAAGAAGTACCAACAATATTTAATGAATTACAAGGTTTTGAAAATGCACAAATTGTGTTTGCCAGGAGTAATTGCTTACAAGTCAAAATTCAAAATTCAAAAACAAAAATTAAGGATTTACAAGAACAACTCATAATTCATAACTCTCAACTCTCAACTCTACCAATGATTGTTGTTTGTGACGATGCAAGTTTTGTTGCAAAAACTTTGAACAATTTTTTATGGGTAACATTTACTAGAGCCAATCCTAGTCATGATATTTATGGTGTTAATGAATTTGTTGAAAACAAACATTGGGGTTGTAATGGACCCATGATTATTGATGCAAGAATAAAACCACATCATGCACCTGCAGTAGAAAAAGATCCTGAAATTGAAAAAAAGATTGATAGATTATTTGTTAAAGGAGCGAGTTTAGAAAGTTTAGGCTAATTAACCCCAAACTAATTTCCATAAAACAATACCTGCTGCAACACTAATATTTAAGCTATGTTTCATACCCAGCTGTGGAATTTCAATACACCCATCAACAAGTTTTAAAACATTATCACTTACGCCTTCAACTTCATTTCCAAACACAACAGCAATGGGTTTATCTGTACTTGGAAATTGTTCTAGACTAATGCTGCCTTCAGTTTGCTCAACAGCATAAATTGTATAATTGTTTTGTTTAAGTGCAGTAATGGCATCAATTGTATTTTCATAATAAATCCAATTCACAGTTTCAGTTGCTCCTAATGCAGTTTTATTAATATCTCGATGAGGTGGTTGAGCTGTAAATCCACAAATACAAATGGCTTCAATTAAAAATGCATCTGAAGTTCTAAACACACTTCCAACATTGTGCATACTTCTAATATTATCGAGCACAACAATGATTTTCTTTTTTTGAGATTGTTTAAATTCCTCAACTGACATTCTATTCAGTTCATCCATTGATAATTTTCGCATCTGCAAAAAAACTATTTTATCAGTAATTGAAAATAAAATATATTTACGCTAACAAAATTAATTCAATATGAAAAAACTCCTTGTTTTATTATTAATGATTCCATTCATTACAAACGCACAGTTAGGCATTTTAACTGGTGGTAAAAACATCATAAAAACTAATCTTTCAAGTTTAGTACTTAACAATTACAATATTACTTATGAGAGAAGTTTTGCAAAAAAGATGAGCTTATCTGTTGGTATTCGTTATATGCCAAAAGGTCAATTGCCATTAAAAGGAACGATTGAAAAATTGATTGATGACCCTAATGTTAAAATCAATGATTTTCAAGTGGGCAATTTTGCAATAACTCCAGAAGTAAGATTTTATTTAAGTGCTGGTAAATTAAAAGGATTTTATATTGCTCCTTATGCACGTTATGCAAGTTTTGATGTTTCAATTCCTGTGACTTATGATAATCCAAATTATACTACAAAACCTACAGTAGTTTTTAATGGTAAAATTTCATCTTTTAGTGGAGGCTTATTACTAGGAACACAATTTAATATTGCTAAGAAACTAGTTTTAGATTTCTATATAATTGGTGCACATTATGGCTCAAGTTCTGGAACTATTGATGCTGTTAATATTAGCCCAGCAATGACAACAGCACAAGAAAGACAAGCTTTGCAAGATCAGTTAGATGAATTTAAAGAAGTAGGTCCATTTAAGTTCGATGGCAAAGTAACTTCTGCAACTTCAGCAACAATAACCTCAACTGGCCCTTGGGCTGGAATAAGAGGTTTGGGATTGAGTTTGGGATTAAGATTTTAAAAAATAATATTCTTTTTAATAAGTAGTCTTGCAGAATTAAGTTATAATAATATACTCACAGAAAACTGTGAATTCGCAGAAAAGTATTATATAAATTTTAAGTTTTCTGTTTGTTCTGCGAGGGGAAATAGTGATAAATAATTTTGACAGATTACTTAACTAAAATAAAATAGGCTGTTTCAAATTAATGAAACAGCCTATTTTGTATAATAAAGTAATTGCTAGTTACTCAATACTTCTTGACTAACTTTCTTATTCACAAAATAATAAGAACCAAATAAAATTGTAGAGAATAATAATGTTCCTACTAAACTGTTTTTATAAAATGGTAACCCATCAGCCATACAAGCCATTAAACCTGTTAATGTTTTTGGATGTTGATATCCTCCATTTCCTGCCCAAACAGAAAAATTAGAAATTAAAAAATATAATGTAGGACCAGCAATTGAAGCTGTAGCTATTCTTTGCAAATTTGCTTTCTTTATTAAGAACCCAATTGCAGTTACAATTAAAAAGAAAGAATAATTTAAAATTTGTCCATACCCATAAAATCCTTTCATATCAGATATATTATAGCTATACAAAATTTCGAAAATGGCATCAGACAAAAACATTGAAAGAATTGGTAATAAAAATGCCCATTTCTTGTTATCACTAAATAAATACCCACTAAATAAAGCTATGGCTAATTGAGGAGCAAATCCATAATCTCTTAAAGGAGATATTCTATAAATAACACTAACAGCAATAATTACTACTAAAAATAATCCAATCTTTTTATTCAACTTCATAAATTCAATTTTTACAAAAATAAGTGTTCTATTCTTTTATGCAATTTGTTTTCTTTATCTGAATAATTATTTTGATGATAGCGTACTATAAACAATAACTAAAAAATGTTATAATCAACTTCAAATTCATCATTATCCATTAGGTTTGTCGTTTGTAGAAATTAATTATGCGATATTTTATTTTTTTAGTAATTCTATTTTTTTATTTCCAGCAATCAAGCTTTTCACAATGTGCAAATGCTGGTCAAAATCCAACAAGTGCATTTCCTGTCTGTGGTACTGCAACATTTACACAAACCAGTGTGCCTGCATGTTCAGGAAGAACAATTCCAGTTCCAGTTTGTACATCAACAACAGTTTATGCAGATGTAAATCCATACTATTATAAGTTTCTATGTTATGTCAATGGTGCATTAGAGTTTAGTATCACTCCTGCAACTTTAAGTGATGATTATGATTGGCAATTATTTGATATAACAGGTAGAAATCCTAATGATATTTTTACAGATGCTACACTTTTTGTTGCTTGCAATTGGAGTGGAAATACTGGAGTAACTGGAACTAGTAATACAGCAACAGTTACAAATGGATGTGAAGGAACAGGTGTGCCAACCATTACAAAATCTCCAAATTTAATTGCAGGTCGTTTGTATTTATTAATGGTGAGTCATTTTACAACTACAAATCAATCTGGTTATAATTTAACATTCAGTACAGCTTCTGCTGCTTTAATTACAGACCCAATTCCTCCAGCTGTAGATAGAATTTCAGCTCCTTGTGGTGGTCAGAGTATTGGCATAAAATTAAACAAATCTGTTCGATGTAATTCATTGGCAAATGATGGAACTGATTTTACAATTTCTACAAATCCAGCAATTTCTAGTGTAATTGGAGTAGGTTGTTCAACAGGTTTCGATACAGATAGTGTTTTAATCACTTTGGCTTCTCCTCTACCAACAGGTTCTTATAATTTCAATGTTACAAATGGTACTGATGGAAATACATTAATAGATTTCTGTGGCAATTCAGTTATTGCTGGTGGCAATAGTAAAAATGTTGATGTTTATCAAAAACCAAGTGCTGTATTTACAACTCAAGTAATCAATGAAACTTGTACTTCTGATACTTTAAGATACTCTCATGATGGAAACAACTAATACAACTAAATGGTCTTGGACTTTCGATGGAAATCCAACTTCAAGTTCAGTATCATCTCAAGTGGTAACTTATTCAAGTTTTGTTTCTAGAAAAGTGAAATTGATAGTTTCAAATCCTGCATGTATAGACTCTTTAGAACAAAATATTCCTATTGTTGATCATTCGTTAATTCCAAAATATACAGTTTCAAGAGATACTACTTGTCCTAATAATCCTGAAGTATTTACAGATTCATCAAAAGGAAATGTAAATTCTTGGAATTGGATTTTTGGAAATGGACAAATCAGCAACATAAAAAATCCTCCATCTCAAACCTATCCAATTTTACCTATCAATAAAGTTTATACCACTAAACTTATTGTTACAAATACTGTAGGTTGCAAAGATTCTACTACAAAAGACATTTTTGTAAGAGGCACAATTCCTACAGAGTTTGATAGTATTATTCCCCCACCTTGTTCACCAACACAAATTAAATTATATTTTAAACAAGCCATGATTTGTAGTTCAATCACTCCAACAGGAAGTGAGTTTACAGTAACAGGACCAACAACTACAAATGTGATTGCTGCAACCATTAATTGTATTGATGGTGTTGGCACAACAGTTACTTTGCAACTTTCTGTCCCTTTACAAACTGGAGTGTATCAAGTGAATTTAAATTCAGGTCTTGATGGCAACTACAATTATCAATGATTGTGGAATTGAAACTTTGCCTGGTTCTGTGAGTTTTAAATCATTTACAGCTGTAGATGCAAGTTTTACTTTCTTAGATAAAGCAGCTTGTATCAGTGATACCTTATTACTTTATCATACTGTTGCAAATGGTGAAAATAGTTGGAATTGGTTTGTAGATGGCATATTAAAAAACACCACTCCAAATTATTTAATTTCTTATAATACCAATAGTACAAAGACAATAAAATTAGTTACAGCCAATGAAGCTTGTAGTGATAGTACAGAACAGATTTTTGTTTTAGAATACGATAATATCAAATCAAATTTTACAATAAATAATTCAGTCATTTGTCCAAACGAACAAATTGCTTTTACAGATACAAGTTCAGGAAATATTACATCATGGAATTGGAGTTTTGGCAATGGACAATCCAGCAATGTAAAAAATCCATTGAATCAAATTTATCCCATTGTCAATTTTCCTATAAATACTGGTTCAAATTATACTGATTATAATGTAAGATTAATTGTTGGAAACTCCATTCCATGCTACGATACATCTTATAAAAATGTACGAGTTGCAAGTAATTGTTTTATTCAAGTTGCAAGTGCATTTACTCCAAATGGTGATGGATTAAATGATTTTTTATACCCATTAAATGCGTATAAAGCAATCGATTTAGTTTTTAAAGTATATAATCGTTTTGGAAAATTAATTTATGTTTCAAACGATAATATATCGAAATGGGAAGGTAAGTTTCAAGGTAAAGATCAACCCACTGGAACTTATGTTTGGACATTGGATTATACTGAAAAAGATTCTGGCAAAAAAGTTAGTTTAAATGGTACTGCTGTCTTAATAAGATAACTGTTAATTAATGTTTCGTTTTTTAAATAGTATTCACAATTTATCTATTTCAACAGAGTTATAAATATGATTAATAAATTCACAAGTTATAATCACATCATAATAATTTAAAAAAGGTGATTTTACTTTTTATTGATTATTTAGTTTAACTCGTATGGTATTCAATATAAAAAAGATTTTATTTTCTGTTTCCATTTTGGTTGTGGTGAATTTAAAAGCCCAAGATCCACACTTTACACAATATTATTCATCCCCTATTTTAATGAATCCTGCATTAACAGGCTTTTTCAATGGTGATGTTAGAACTTCTGGTTGTTATAGAAGTCAATGGCCAAGTTTACCAACACCTTATTTAACTGGCTCTTTTTCGGTTGATGCAAATGTTTTAAAAAGTGTAATTAAAGATGGTGATATTGCTGGTTTTGGATTTACTGGATTATTTGATAAATCTAATGGAGGTGGATTAAAAACGAATAGCCTTTCTGGCTCTATGTCTTTTCATAAACTATTAGACCCTCATGGAATAAATAGAATTGGTATTGGTGCAATGGCAACCTATACAACAAGGTTATTAGATTATTCAAAACTTACATTTGGTCAACAGTTAACTCCTTTAGGTTTCGATAATACATTGCCAACTGGTGAACCTGTTAATGGTTTTAGTACAAGTTATGTAGATTATTCAGTTGGAATAATCTATTCTGCTATTACAGATTTTTCTAGTTTTTATTGTGGAGGTTCTTATTATCACTTTAATAAACCCACAGAATCTTTTAATGGGCCTGTACATACCATTCAACCAAGAATAGTTTTAAATGCTGGTAGTAATTTTCAAGTTGGAGAAGAAAATAGAATGTATTTAAGTGGGGCTTATATGAAATCAGAATTCAGCAACGATTTAATTTTTGGTGCTGCATTCAGCAGAGCTTTATCTCAAATACCAGAAGAAAATTATAATATTATTTTAGGTGGATGGTATCGTTACAATGATGCAATTGCTCCATATGTTGGTTTAGAATTTAAAAATATTAGAGCTGGAATTTCTTACGATATTAATGTTTCTAAACTTACCTCAGGCAGTAATTTTAGAGGAGGCTTTGAATTTAGTTTAAGTTATATATTTACTCAAGATGCAAATGCGAATTTGATGAAACAAACATTGTGTCCTAAGGGAAGTAGTCAATTACGCTGGTTTGGTTATTAAAGAAATGTACCCCATGAAATTTTTGAAATCATTTTTATTTTTTGTTTTAGTATTTTTTTTAAATAATTCATTTGCTCAAACTACTATTTCATTTGGTGTTAGTGCAAATCCTATTTGTGCAGGTACAGGAGTAACTTTTACAGCTCAAGTAACAAATTGTGCAAGTCCACAATATCAATGGTATTTAAATAGTGTACCAATTCCACTTGCAACGAACCCTACATATTTTTCAAATTCATTAAATAATGGAGATGTTATAAATGTTACTCAGACTAATGGACAACTTCTCCTTGCTCATTTGCCTCGAGCAAATAGCAAAACAATGACAGTGTACACACTACCTTCATTAACATTGCTTTCTACGGCAGGTACAACTAATCAAACTGTTTGTCAGAACGATGATATAGATCCAATAAAATATAATGTTGTAGGTTCAAATATCACCATGAGCATTTCAGGATTGCCTACTGGTTTAAATACAAGTTTTGTTGGTGGAATTTATAAAATATTTGGAGCAACTTCTCAACTTGGAACTTTTAATTACACACTTACTGCTTCAACAAGTTCTTGTGGTCAGGTTCAGCAAAATGGTTCGTTTAATATCAATCAAAAAATTATTCCTATATTAATTCCGGGTACTGGTTCTTCAACAACTATTAGTACATTTAATGGATCAAGAATATATAGTTAGATGTACCTCTACCCCTCCATCAAATATTATTATTGCTAATGGACTTATCATCCTAAGTGATCAAGCACAGATTAACGTCTTATAAAATTGTTTGGGGGGATGGTTCAATGGATACGAGTTTTTTTCCTTTTAACACCAATGTTGTTCATTCTTATGCTGCAGGGTTTTATCAATTAACTATTACTGCAACAAATAATTCTGGTTGTATAGGAACAAAAACCTATGGTGTTTTTATGGGTAATTCACCTTCAGGATCTTTAGTAAATCCAGGAAATCTTTCAGGTTGTGTACCAAAAACAATTCAGTTTCCAATTTCAAGTACTGCAGGTAATATTCCTGGAACAAAATATGTGATAAAATTTGGTGATGGTGATTCTGTAGTTTATACACACCCATTAATACCTGATACTGTTACACATACTTATATCAAAACATCATGCAATAATTTTCCATCATCGGGTAATGCTAATACTTTTTTAGCAACGATGACAGTTACAAATCCTTGTTCCCCTTCAGCAATTTCTTCTATCTCAAATATTGAAATCAACGAACCTCCAACTCCAAACTTTTTTTTAGTACCTAATAAAATTTGTAATGGTAAGTCAGTAACGATAACTAATAGTTCTTCTAGTGGTTTTGTTGTCACAACAACTGGCTGCAAAAATTCAGCATTAAAATATTGGACTATTACACCATCTATCAGGATGGAATAGTTTAAATAATTTTGGTAATAATGGTGGTAATCCAAATGATATTGATTTATGGACAAATGGTGATAGCATTTTAAATGTAAATTTTACTCAAGCCTGGAATTTATTTAGTAACTATTTATTTAGGAAATGGCTGTAGTGGCATTAGAACAAAAACTGATACGATTACAGTTTATGCTAATCCACCTGCACCAACAGTAAGTTCTCCAGTTATTTATTGTCAAAATTATTTAGCAGATACATTAACAGCAACTCCATTAGCAGGTAATATTTTAAAATGGTACACGGAGTGCAAATGGTGGAGTTGGAAGTTTTGTTTCACGCATTACGCCAAGTACATATTAAGTTGGAAATTACCTCATATTGGGTAAGTCAAGTTACTCCTGAAGGTTGTGAAGGTCCAAGAGTAGTATTAGTTGTTACTATTCATCCAACCCCACTTTCGCCTACAGTTACAACACCAATTGATTACTGCCATAATGCAATTGCAGATAGTTTACTTGCAAGTGGAAGTTCAGGGAATACAATTAAATGGTATAATCAAGCAATAGGTGGTTCAAGTTCAACCACTGCACCAACCCCAAGTACATCAAGTGTTGGAATCTTTAATTTTTATGCCACTCAAACGAATTCATTTAATTGTGAAAGTCCAAGGGCAGAAATTATTGTAAATATTAATCCAAATCCAAGTGCCCCAATAGTTTCTAGTCCTGTTAATTATTGTCAAAACTATATTGCAGATACTTTAACTGCGACAGCAGATTTAGGAAATAGTTTGTTATGGTATGCAAATGTTTCTGGAGGAACTCCAAGTACTTCTTCACCAACACCATCTACTTCAACAGTTGGAAATACAGATTATTATGTGAGTCAAATTACACCTAAAAACTGTGAAGGTCCAAGAGCTAAAATTACTGTTACCATTCAACCGACTCCGATAGCACCAACAGTTATTAGTCCAGTTATTTATTGTCAAGGTGTAACCACGATTTCTTTAGGAGCTACTGCAAATCCAGGAAATTCAATTTTATGGTACACAGTTGCATCTGGTGGTATTGGTTCTGGAGCTGCTCCAACCCCAAGTTCAGCTTTTGTTGGTACTACAAATTATTTTGTTAGTCAAACGAATAGTTTTAATTGCGAAAGTCCAAGAGATACAATTTCTGTAATCATTAATGAAACCCCAATTTCGCCTGTTGTTACAACCCCTATTCTATTATGCCAGAACCAAGCAGCTACAGCTTTAACTGCAACTCCAAATACTAATAACTCTTTGTTGTGGTATAATACATCCTCTGGAGGTGTTGGTAATGTTATAGCTCCTACACCATCTACAACAACATTAGGAAGTACAAATTATTATGTTAGTCAAGTTACTCCACAAAACTGCGAAGGAACAAGAGCACAAATCGTAGTTGAAGTTAATCCTGTTCCAAATATTAGTTCTACAACTTCTACTGATCCGAATCAATGTAATACAACAACAGGAAGCATTTCTTTATATGGATTAACAGCAACAACAATATATACTGTAAGTTATACAAAAAATGGAACTCCACAATCAGCTACAAGTACTGCAAATTCAAGTGGTGTAGCTACATTGACAAGTTTATTAGCTGGAACTTATGACAGTATTAAAGTAACCTTAAATGGTTGTAGTTCGAATATTGTTGGACCAATCATATTATCTGATCCAAATCCACCAAATACGCCAACTATTACTGCTGTAGATTCTATTTGTAGTGGAAATATTTTAAATCTTTCTGCTTCAACAACTTCAAGTGGAACTGCAACTTATACATGGACTGGACCAAATAGTTTTAGTTCATCTATCCAAAATCCAAGTATATCAAATGTTTCAACTGCATTTAGTGGAATTTACAGTGTTACAGTTACCATCAATAATTGTGTATCAAATGCAGGAACAAAAACTATTGATGTAGATTCAACACCTCAACAACCAATTATAATTACTAATAGTCCAGTTTGTTTTGACAGTACTTTATTCTTATCTGCATCAACAGCTTCTACAGGAACCATGATTTACAATTGGAGTGGACCAAATAGTTTTGCATCTGCAATACAAAATCCTTCAATCACTAATACTACTAATGCAAATGCTGGAGTGTACAGTGTTACTGCAACATCAAGTGCTAATTGTATTTCACAAGCCCAAACTGCAACAGTTCAAATAAATCCAACACCAGTAATCAGTGGAACAACATTTACACATCCATCTCTTTGTGCTCAAGCAGATGGAAGCATTTCTTTATATGGATTAACAGCAGCAACAATATATACTGTAAGTTATACAAAAAATGGGACTCCACTATCAGCTACAAGTACTGCAAATTCTAGTGGTGTAGCTACATTGACAAGTTTATTAGCTGGAACTTATGACAGTATTAAAGTAACCTTAAATGGTTGTAGTTCGAATATTGTTGGACCAATCATATTATCTGATCCAAATCCACCAAATACGCCAACTATTACTGCTGTAGATTCTATTTGTAGTGGAAATATTTTAAATCTTTCTGCTTCAACAACTTCAAGTGGAACTGCAACTTATACATGGACTGGACCAAATAGTTTTAGTTCATCTCTCCAAAATCCAAGTATATCAAATGTTTCAACTGCATTTAGTGGAATTTACAGTGTTACTGTTACTATTAATAATTGTGTTTCAAATGCTGGAACAAAAACTATTGATGTAGATTCAACACCTCAACAACCAACTATAATAACTAATAGTCCAGTTTGTTTTGACAGTACTTTATTCTTATCTGCATCAACAGCTTCTACAGGAACAATGGCTTATAATTGGAGTGGACCAAATAGTTTCGCATCTGCAATACAAAATCCTTCAATCACAAATACTACTAATGCAAATGCTGGAGTGTACAGTGTTACAGCAACATCAAGTGCTAATTGTATTTCAACACCAAGAACAGACACAGTTAAAATAAATGTAGCTCCAATAATTAATCCTCGAAACGATACTACTTATAACGAGAATGTTAATAGTGGAACTATTAAATTTACTGCAAATACTTTAGGAACTCAATTTAGTTGGACAAATAACAATGCAAATATTGGTTTACCTAATAGTGGAAATGATTCAATTAATTTCACAACGGCAAACCCAACAGCAAACCCAATTTCAGGATTAATTACCGTCACTCCAATCTTAAATGGTTGTCCTGGTTTGCCATTTAGCTTTACTATAACAATAAATCCAAATCCTAAATTATCAAGTCCTTTAAATGATAGTATTTGTACGAATAATTTATTCACTTATCAAGCAACAAGTGCAACAAACAATGTGAAATTTACTTGGATTAGAAATGTTGTTACTGGAATATCAAATGCTTCAAGCACTAGTTCTGACAGTACAGGATTGATTAATGAAATATTATTCAACACAACTACTGCACCAATAATAGTTACCTATCAATTCAAATTATATTATGCAGGAATTGTTGGTACACAAAATGTACAATTACTCGTTTATCCAAAAGCAAAAGCACAATTAACATTTACAAAAGATACACTTTGTGCACCAGCATTTATTGATTCCTCAATCATTAAACTGATTCACTTTGATTCTGCTAATGTGAGTTATGAATGGTATGTCAATAATGTATTAATTGGAACAACCAATTACTTTCCTGGATATACCATAAGCAACACAAATGATTCAGTAAGAATTAAACTTAAAGCAATTAGCAAATATGGATGTTTGAATGATTCGATTGAACAACTATTTTACACTTATTTACAACCAGTAATTTCATTTACAAAAAATAAAACTCAAGGTTGTGGACCATTAAATGTAAACTTCACGAATACATCAACACCTCTAAATTTTTCAAGCTATCTATGGGATTTTGGTAATGGAGATAGTTCAACAGCTATTCATCCCCCAACAATTATTTTTAAAGAAGATACCAATAGCACTAGAAAAGATACAGTGTACTATATTAAACTATATGCTTATACAGTTTGTGATACTTTAATGTTTATGGACTCTGTAATTGTTCATCCAAAACCAAAAGCACTTTTTCAACCAAATGCCACAACAGGTTGTTCTGTTTTCTCGTTTTCAGCTGTGAATAATTCTTGGGGATCTGGAAATACATTTTGGTGGGATTTTGGAGATAATACTTATTTATTTGATTCTGCAAAAGTGACTATCAATCATAGTTACACTACTTTAGTTACAGATACTTTTACTGTTAAACTTGCTGCTAATAATGTTTGTGGTACAGATACTTTTGCTGTAAATATTGTAGTTTTTCCAAATACAATTGTACCTAAATTAATTCTTGATGGCAATACAAATTATAGTTGTGCACCAGCTAATCTTAAGTTTGTAAATAATTCTACAGGGGCTAACAAATACACCATAAATTTTGGTGATGGAAGTTTACCACTCATTACTTTTAAATCACCAGATACCATTTATCATACTTTCAACTCTGGTGGACTCTTTAATGTTACTATGAAGGCTGAGAATAATTGTACTGATTCAACTGTTTTACTAAGTGTTCAATTATATAATAAACCAATTGCAAGCTTTAGCTTAACAGCAACACAGTATTGTAAACAACAACCCATAACATTTACCAATACTAGTGACCCAAGTTTAAGTTTTGAATGGCTATTTGGTGATGGCTCTAGTAATATTAATTACTCTCCTACTTATGTTTATAATACAGCAGGTGTTTATACTATAACCTTAATTGCAAAATCTGTAAATCCATCAGGTGCTATTTGTACTGATACTGCAAGAAAAATCATTACCATTAATGAGCTTCCAAACAGCTCATTTACTGATAATGCAGTAATTAATAATTGTCAGCCTTTTTTCTATAATGCAAATACTATTCAGCCTAGTGGTAATATTTCAAATTGGACTTTCACTGACCCATCGAGTGTAGATACCACTCAATTTGGAAATAATGGTACACACATTTTTACAACACCTGGAACTTTTACAATAAAGCTGATTGTATTTACACCACAAGGTTGTAGTGATACCACTTATAAAACTATTAAGGTTGTAGAAAGACCAAAAGCTAATTTTAGCATGAGTGATTCTGCAAGTTGTGTTCCTGGAAAAATTGTTACACTAACGAATCAATTTACTTATGGCTCTACAGATGCTGTTAATTTTGAATGGTATATTGATGGAATTTTAGTTAGTACAACAAGAAATTTAGTTTATCCATTTACAACTTCAATAAACATAAATGCAGCAGCTGTGTTTACCATTAAATCTGTTGTTGTAAATTCTTTTGGTTGCAGAGATTCAATAAGTAAAGTATTTACTGTTTATCCAAAAGCAAAACCATCATTTACTATTTCAACAAATAGTGTTTGTAGTCCAATAACACTGTTGATAAATAATACAAGCCAATATTCAAATATTTATAAATGGTATTTAGATGGGCAATTAATTTCTAATAGTACAAATCCAAATCCAATTGTATTAAGTCAACCATTAACAACTTATACTATTAAGTTAGTTGCAGATCATACTTTAGGCTGTGGTGCAGATTCAACAGTTCAGCAATACACAACATCATCAATTCCACTTGCTGATTTTAATATTCCAATAAAAACATCTTGTACTGGTGTTTTAGATATTCAGGGTAATAATGCTTCATCAGTTGTGGGTGCTACTATTACCAAATGGTTTTGGAATTTTGGAGATGGTATAACAAGTTCATTGACTAATACCACACATACTTATACGATGCCTGGTAAATATATTGTGAGTTTACAAGTGCAAGATGATAGAGGATGTTTCTCGAATATTAAAACAATTGAAGTAACAAATTTTGGTAAGCCTAAATCTTATTTTTCAATTAATAATGCTTGTGTCTCAACTCCAGCAATTCCTGTAAACCTTTCTACACCAGGTTTTGGTAGCACTGCTATTACAAATTATTTATGGAATTTTGGTGATGGAACTTTCTTAACAGGATTACAACCCATTCATGTTTATCAATCAGAAGGACTTTATACTATCAACTTAATTACAACATCAGATAGTAGTTGTGTTGCTGATACTTTTACTCAAAAAATTACAGTCTACGGAAAACCGATTGCAGATTTTGGATATCAAAATAATTGTGTTTTCTTAAATACTTTCTTCACCAATAATAGTTTAGCTGGTTATGGACAAAATAATATAGCAAATAGCAAATGGAGTTTTGGAGATGGTGGTTCTGGTACAAATTTAAATGCAACACATTTCTATAATAGTATTGGAAATTATTCTGTAAGATTAATTGTTTCAGGAAATCATTGTCCGAATTTATTAGATAGTATTACTAAAATAGTTCCAATATTAAAAGGAAGAGATCCTATTATTTATCCAAGAGTTGATGGCGTTCGTGGCGTTCCACTTCAATTGAATGCACTTACAGGAGGAGTTGGATATTTATGGAATCCTAATCTGGGATTGAATAGTGATATTATCCAAAATCCAATTGCTACTTATGGATTAAGTGCTCCTAACATAATTAACTACAATATTGATATTACAGATTCGATAGGCTGTACAGTAACAGATAAGCAAACTGTTTGGTTATTTGCAGGTTCAGACGTTTATGTGCCAACTGCATTTTCACCAAATGCTGATGGAGCAAATGATTTATTTAAACCTCTGTATGTAAATATTTATAGGCTACATTATTTTAGAATTTTTGACAGATGGGGCAAACTGATGTTTGAAACAAGTGATATGAATAAAGCTTGGGATGGCACTTTTAATGGTCAACCATTACCAGTTGATACTTATGCTTGGGTTATTTTAGGCAATGGAGAAAATGGTAAGGAAGTGATTAGAAAAGGAAATGTTACGATTGTGAGAAATTAATAACTTCATTACATCCTTAGATTTGTAGAATGGTTTTGATGAAGAAAATATTTTATTGCTGTTTCTTTATTTTCATAATAAATCAATTTTCATTTGCTCAATGTGTTTCTCCAATTACTAATTTCCCATATGTTCAAGATTTTGAAGCAAATAATGGTGATTGGGTAAGTGGAGGAAGCAATTCAGATTGGGCTTATGGAACCCCTTCAAAAACTGTTATTGCAAATGCTGCAAGTGGCACCAAATGCTGGATTGTTGGTGGTTTAATTGGTAATAATTATAACAATGCTGAAAATTCTTGGATAGAAAGTCCATGCTTTGATTTATCAAGTTTAACCAATCCAATTCTTTCTTTTAAAGTATTTTGGGAGACTGAAAAAAAATATGATGGAGCTAGTTTCAAATATTCAATTGATGGAGGATTAAGTTGGTTAACCCTAGGTTCTTCAAATTCAAATAATGGTTGTTTAGGATCAAATTGGTTTAACACAAATACAATTACAGTTTTAGGAAATGATGGTTGGAGTGGAAATATACAACCAACAAGTCCATGTCCAAATGGTGCAGGAAATGGTTCTGGAAATTGGGTTACATCAAAACATAGTTTGATAAATTTAATAGGACAAACCTCTGTTAAATTTCGTTTCACATTTGGTGCTGGTACACAATGCAATGCTTACGATGGTTTTGCAATTGATGATTTTAGCATTTTTCAAGCTAATGCCTATTCTGTAGATTTTTATTCAAATTGTTTACCAAATTATGCGGTGCAATTTGATAATAATTCAAGTTTATGTGCAACTAGTTTTTTATGGAATTTTAATGACCCTAATTCAGGTGCTGATAGCAGTTCAAGCACAGAAAATCCTCTACATATTTTTAGTGCACCTGGAGTTTATCAAGTAAAACTAACTGTAACTTATCCCGGAAATGTTATTGTAACAAAAATTAATCAAGTTATTATTATTGGATTAAACACAACAATTAATTCGACAATATTGTGTAATGCTGATAGTACTGGATCTATTACAGCAACAGCTTTTGGTGGAAATGGAACTTATTTGTATAAATGGAATACTATACCATTTCAAACTACTACCACAATTAATAATTTAAAAGCTGGAGCTTATACAATCGTCATTAGTGCTGCCAATTCCTGTAGTATTACTAAAACTATAACGCTTACCGAACCTCAAAAACTTACTGCAAATATTTTAAGCAAACCAAATATTTGTAATAACCAAAATGGAGAAATACTTTTAACAGCCACTGGGGGAATTATACCCTATCAATATACTTGGTCAAATGCTGCAACTACAAATTCATTGAAAAATGTTCCATCAGGTAATTATAGTGTTCAAATAAAAGACAGTAACTTTTGTTCTTTAAATTTATCAAATATCATTTTGAAAGATTCAACAAAAAACATCAGTATTTATTTAGGAAAAGATACTTCTTTTTGTCCAGGCAATCAGCACATTTTAAACCCAGGTGTTTTTGAACAATATTTATGGAATGATAATTCAACTCAATCTACAAAAACAGTAACCCAAACAGGAATATATTCTGTAACTGTAACGGATAAAGATGGTTGCAAAACTTCTGATGCTATTGAAATAACAGTCGATTGTAAAGATGTGTATTTTCCAACAGCTTTTACGCCAAATGGAGATACAAAAAACGATGTTTTTGGTGTTTGGGGAAATATTGGTGCTCTCTCAAATTATCAATTATCTGTGTATCATCGAAATGGTGAATTATTATTTACTACTAACAATCCTATACAAAAATGGGATGGCACAAATAAGGGAAAAAAACTTGATAATGGAACTTATATTTGGTATGCCAATTACTCCATCAATAATCAACCTTTGCAAATGCAAAAAGGCACGATTACTTTAATTAGATAATATTAGATGAGTGATCTTAAAATATATCCATCAGAACTTAAAGGCACAGTAAAAATTGCTCCTTCAAAAAGCATGATGCAAAGGGTTTGTGCTGCAGCATTATTAAGAAAAGGGTTGACTATAATTCAAAACCCAGGAATAAGTAATGATGATAAAACTGCTCTACAAATTATTGAACAACTTGGAGCAACAATTGTTTATCATGAAAATTCAATTGAAATAATAAGTGATGGATTAAATCCTACTGCAACACATATTAATTGTGGTGAAAGTGGTTTAAGTGCAAGGATGTTTGCATCAATTATTGCTTTACATAATGAGCAAATACAATTAGCTGGAGAAGGCAGTTTACTGAATAGACCAATGAAATGGTTTGATGAAATATTTCCAAAGTTGAATATAGAAATAAAATCAAATAATGGATACTTGCCCTTAAGTATTAAAGGACCTTTACAACCAAAGAATATTGATGTTGATGGAAGCATAAGCTCTCAATATTTAACAGGATTATTAATGGCTTATTCTTATACAATTTGCAAGAATGAAAATATAAAAGTGGATGAAACTTTTACAATCAAAGTCAATCAACTCAACAGCAAACCTTATATTGATTTAACGTTGCAGGTAATGAAAGATTTTGGAATGATTGTTCCAGAAAATTCGAATTATGAAAAGTTTATTTTTCATAATTCTTCTCAATCAATCAACCAATCAACCAATCAACTTTTCAACAAATCAACTAATAACCCAATCAACCAATCAACAAATCAACCAATCAACTATAAAATCGAAGGCGATTGGAGTGGTGCTGCATTTTTTCTTGTTGCTGCTGCAATTCATGGAAATATTACTGTGAAAGGATTACAGCCCAACTCATTTCAAGCAGATAAGAAAATAATAGAAGTCTTGCAAAATGTTGGAGCAAAATTTAAAGTTGAAAATAATGACTATATTTTTTCAGAAACAAAACCTTTAAACTCATTTGAATTTGATGCAACTGATTGTCCAGATTTATTCCCACCTCTTGTAGCATTGGCAAGTATTTGTATTGGAACATCAACAATTAAAGGTGTTCATCGTTTACAACATAAAGAAAGTAATAGAGGGCTGAGTTTGCAATCAGAGTTCAAAAAAATGGGAGTTGAAATTATTCTGAAAGATGATGTCATGCAAATTCATCCAACCCAAAAAAATAACATCTGCAACTGTGCATTCACATCACGATCATAGAATTGCTATGGCATGTGCCATTGTTGCCTCAAAAGCAGAAGAATCTATCATTATAAAAGATGCAGATGCTATTAATAAATCTTACCCAAGTTTCTACTCAGATTTAAAACAATTGGGTGTACAATTTGTCTAAATAATTTTATAACCATGTTAATAATTGAACCATATTTGTAATGCTAATTCTACATTAATAAAATTCCACCTATGCGTTTTTTTACAAAAGTTATTACAGTAATCTCAGTGATAATTTTAATTTACATTCTTGGTCCAACTCCTAAAACTCCAGTGTATTCTAACGATTTACCCAACCTTCCACAGACTAGTGAGCAGTTAGAAAATTATGTAAAACAACAAGAGTCTGTTCATCATATAAAACCCAATAATGAAGCAAGAATTATTTGGGCAAATGATTCAACCAAAGCAATTACAGATTATGCTATAGTGTATTTACATGGGTTTAGTGCATCTCAAGAAGAAGGCAATCCTGTACATAGAAATATTGCCAAAAAGTTTGGTTGTAATTTGTATTTGGCGAGATTAGCAGAACATGGAATTGATACTACTGAAGAATTAGTGAACATGTCAGCTGAAAACCTTTGGGAGTCTGCAAAACAAGCTTATGCTATTGGTAAAAAAATTGGTAAAAAAGTAATTTTAATGAGTACTTCAACAGGAGGAACTTTAGCTTTAAAGTTGGCTGCAGAATATCCAGAAATTGCAGGTAATATTTTATATTCTCCCAATGTTAAAATCAACGACCCAAATGCTTGGTTGTTGAATAATTCTTGGGGTTTACAAATTGCTCGTTTGGTAAAAGGTTCAGATTATAATATGATTAAATATGATACCTCTTTATACAAATTATATTGGAACGATAAGTATCGTTTAGAAGCTACTGTTCAATTAGAAGAATTATTAGAAACAACGATGATAAAATCCACTTTTACAAAAGTGCATCAACCCACATTAGCTTTGTATTTTTATAAAGACGAAAACCAACAAGATCCAGTTGTAAATGTTGATGCAATAAAAAATATGATGAACCAAATTGCCACATCAAATAATTTGAAAAGAAGTATAGCATTGCCAAATGTTAGTAATCATGTATTAGGTTCACCAATCCTATCTAAAGACATTGCAAGTGTTGAAAAAGAAACAGAGAAGTTTTTAGAAGAAGTTGTGGGCTTGAAAGTGAGAAACTAAAAAGCACTTTGTCTTAGTTAGAAAGTCTTTAGTCTATAGCAACATTCAACTTTTCAACAAATCAACTTTCCCCGTCTTTTCGAAGGAGGTACGACTGAGAAATCTCTTTCTTAAATCAACAGATGTCTCACTCATTCGACATGACGAAATAAATACTCGTCTTTTCGAGTGAGGCACGAACGAGAAATCTCTTCTTTCCTCCCCTCTTGAGAGGGGATAAAGGGGTGTGTTTTTTCTAATTAAAAATTCAAAAGTTAAAAACTAAAAAAAATCTCATTAATCATTTAAAATTATTATTAAGGGGGTGTGTTATTTAAACCAACTCTTCTTTTTAAGGATGCATAACTTAGAATTCTCATCACCAATTTAAAATAAACCATTAAACTCATTAAATAATATAAAATCTGTACTAGTTTATACATTTTTTGGTTTGTAAAAACATTTCTACTAAATTTACCCTCCGATTTTAAATAATTATTAATCTGTTTTTTACATTTTAGAAAGACTAATACCCCAAATTGTAGCACTAAAAAAAAGTTTCTCATTAGCACCCAACATTTAAAATTTAAAATTAACCATTTAAAATTACTCTCATATGCCTATCTCTACCCTTAAAAAAAACAGGTTTTCTTTTTTAACCACTTGCCTTACCCTTATTGCTTTTTTGTTTGTTTCTATAACTTCATTAGCACAACCATGGACTTATGATTTTGGAACTAAGTACTGGTACACATACTTCAACTACAGAATCAACAAGCTTTTTACCAACACCAAGTTCTGGTACAGCCAGAGTAAGAGTTGGTACAAACCCAGGTTCAATAGTAATGGCAAATTCAGGATTATCTGCATTAGGAACAAATACAGAGTTGCAAATAACATCAAATACAAGTTCAACCTCAACTACAAAATTTTCTATTCACGATTATACCGCTGGAAAAACAGGTTATGTTAAATTTTATATAGTTTTTTCGGGTGGAACTAATGGAGTTTATAAATTTACAATCGGAGATGGAGCAACTTTTAGTAACAACAGTTCTATTACCACCTCAGAAGTTTTTGCAGGTATTGAATGGACATTTGGTTCATCGAATAACATTACTTACAAAGTATTAAATGGGTCAACTTACGGAACAACTGGTATTTCAAATTCAACATCTCAATTTGTTCAAAGTACTTCAACTGTTTATTTAGTAGAAGTATATGCCAATAACACAACTGCTAGTTCAAGCTATCATAGAAATGGAATTATTTATAGTTTGACAAATGCAACATGGGATTTATGGGTTGATGGAACTAAAGTGGGTGTTGGATTATCAAAAGGTAATTTGGGTACTGATTCTAATATTGATTCTTACGCATTTAATCATCAAAGTAGTGCATCAGATCCAGGTACTATTTATTTAGATGATATTGAATACTCTAATTCATTACCACCTGTTTTTTATTCAGCATCATCGGGAAATTTAGAAATTTTATCTAATTGGGGTTCAAATACAAATGGTACAGGTACAGCACCTTCAGATTTTACTTCAAATAATCAAGTTTTTAATATTCGCAACAATGCCACCCCAACTATTGGTGCTAATTGGACAGTTTCAGGTACGGGTTCTAAAATAATTGTTGGTGATGGTACTAATGCTTGCAATTTTACTATACCAAATAGTTATACTGTTACCGGTACCATTGATGTTGCTACAAATGGTACATTATCAATAAGCAATACTTCCACATCTGGTACTTTAACTTTTGCCAATAATTCTACATTTAATTTTACTGGTGGTTCATCTGTTACTGTAAACGATCCTATAGTTTTAACCTCTGGAACAGTTACATTTAACTACCCTTTTGATGTTGGGTCTGACCCAACATTTAATGGAAATATTTCTGGTAGTGGAAGTATTAATTTAACTAGTGATGCAAATGGTAGAAATTTATTATTAAGTGGTGCCAAAACATTTAGTGGTGGCATTACAATAAATGGTTCAGGTTCAACTAAACCAAATTTAAGAATAAATAATACTGCCTCTTTAGGTACAGGAGTTTTAACTTCAACCATAACTGTTTCAAATGGTGGCTATTTACATACACTTGCTAATTTATCTGCAGGAGTGTCTAATAATATCAGTATCAGTGATGCTGGTCATTATTTTAATGTATTGGCTAATGGTTCAGATGATTTGCAACTTTCTGGAATTATTTCAGGTTCAGGTATAGTAACTAAAATTGGTACAGCAACATTATCATTAACTGGAGCAAATACTTATACTGGTTTAACAACAGTAAGTGCAGGTACCTTGCAATTAAATAGAAGTGGTGGAACAACTATTCCTATTACAAATAATGTTACAATTAGTAGTACAGGAAATTTAAAAGTTACAACCAACCAAACATTAAATAATTTAAGTGTTGCAAGTGGTACACTTACAGTAGATAATGGTGCTACATTAACTATTAATGGAACTTTTACTGGTGGTGGAACTATTGTAAATAATGGTAAAATTGTGATTAAGAATAATTCAACCTTTCCTGGGGCAACTACAACAATTTCTGCAATGAAAGACCTTGAAATTGACAGAGCAGGTGGAGTAACCTTAGATAAAAATTTGAATCTAACAGGTACTTTAACTGTGACCACAGGCACATTAACAACAGCTGGTTTTTTAACACTTAAATCAACTTCAACTGCAACAGCCAGAGTTGCACCTGTCTTAGGTAGTATTTCTGGTAATGTAACAGTAGAACGTTATATACCAGCCAATAGAAAATGGCGACCTGTTACTGCACCTTTAATTGGTAGTAGTAATAACAGCATCTATGATAATTGGCAGAATGGTGGAGCAACGCCTGATGGTTTAACTGGAGTAGAATTATGGAGACCAGGGGGTCTGGAAATGGTTTTACGATAATGGCAATAGTACCAATATTCTTTAATTACAGCTGGAGGTACAGGTTCTGGTTCTGGAGGATATACTCAATTAACAGCAACCAATGATGCTTGTTCTTTATTTGATGCAACTACACCAAAAGCATTTTTATTATTTGCTACTGGTCCTTTTGGAAGTACAAATTATTCAACTGTTTCGACTCCTGAAGTTACCACTTTAAAAGCAACAGGTACATTGTTTCAAGGCAATTATGATTTAATAAACTTGGCAGCAGGGTATCATTTAATTCCAAACCCTTATCCATCTGCAATAACATTTACTACTAGTGGTAATATGACAGTTACTAATATTCCAGATATTATTTATATGTGGGATCCAAAAATTTCAACAGTAAATAGTACTGGTGGATATGTTACTACTAATGTTGGTATTTCTACACCAACAGGTGGTGGTGGTAGTTATGCTACAGACTACTAGAGTTATTCCTAATGGTGCTGCATTCTTTATAAAAGTAAATGCTGGAGGTGGTGGCGAAATTCATTTAACAGAAGCATGTAAAGCTTCCACTGGAGATTTTAATGTTTTTGGTAGAGGTAATGCGAATGGTCAAGAAGTATTCAGAGCTAATATTCTAAAACCGTCAACGACTGATGTTTTAACTGATGGAGTTGCTACTGTATTTGGTGCAACTTATTCTTCAACTCCATCTAACGAAGATGCTGTTAAGTTTAATACACCTTCTGAAGGCATTGCTTTAAGAAGAAGCAATACTAATTATGCCATTGAATTAAGACCTTATGTTTCTGCTAACGATACAATTTTCTTGCGTTTATTAAACATGCAACAAACCAATTACAAGTTAGAATTAAAAGCAGAATATTTTGATACCAACCCAGGTTTTGAAGCTGTTCTAAAAGATAGTTACACTAATACTTCAACACCTGTAAGTTTAGCAACAGATACTTATTACAACTTTACTGTAGATGCAAATACTGCAAGTACTGGAGATCGTTTTATGGTTGTGTTTAAACCAACAACTCCATTACCAGTAAATATTACTAGCATAAAAGCTACACAAAAAGAAAATAATGTTGTAGTTGATTGGACAGTTGAAAATGAAGTAAACATTAAAGAATATCAAGTACAAAAAAGTACTGATGGCAGAAACTTTGAAGTTCTAGAAACTGTAAAAGCAAACAATAGCAAAGCTTATAGTGGTATAGATGTTTCACCAAATCAAGGTGCTAATTATTATAGAGTAATGAGTATTGGAGATGATGGTAAAAAACAATACAGCAATATTGTTCTGGTTAAAGTTGGAAGAAGAAATAGTAGTGTTTCCATCTATCCGAATCCAATAAAAGGTAATAGAGTGAATCTGCAATTAGAAAATATTGAAAAAGGAAATTATGATTTACAAGTAATAAATACTTTGGGTCAAGTTTTATTAAGTAGAACTATTCAACATAATGGAGGTAGTGCAACACAATCTGTTCAATTACCAAACAATCTAAGCAAAGGCAATTATGTAATTAAGTTGGCGAATCAAGAAAGAATTGTTTTCACAGATAAAATCATTATTGAATAACCAACAATCACCCAAAACTAACTGTTGACTTTATAAACTCGAATTATGAAAAATTATAACAAACAAATTATTTTAATATTCTCTTTTATTCTGGCCTTTATTTTACCAATTTTATGTATAGCACAAGGAGATCCTGGTGGAGATCCTGGTGTACCTTTTGATGGTGGAGCTTCTATTCTTATTGCTGCTGGTGCTGCATATGGAGTAAAAAAAGTAAGAGACCAGAGTAAACAAAAGGATAAATAAAATAAATCTTAAAAAACCTTTACGCAAAAAAGCTTCGAAAATTTTCGAAGCTTTTTTGCGTAATTGAAAGTGTATTTTGTATGAAGTTAGAGATGGTATTATAGTTCTTTAATGCTTATCAATTTTCCTTAATACGAATATAAATATCATGGGGTGCAGTTTCGTCGCCTCCAAAATATGGATACAACTGATAACCGTTGGCTGTTGAATCTGGAGATGTACGTGGAAGCTCAGCAAGTGTATTATTAACTCTAAATAAATATTTATTTCCTGCTACTTCAATCTTACAGGGTAGCTCTGTATTGAGAGGAAAAAAATCAATGGGTATAAACTTGACAATACTGTCGTTATATACATACCCTAAAAGCTCTAATTTGTTAGATACCCATCTCCAACCTATACGTGCACTAAATAAATGATGAAATTTGTTATTATCTGCAAATCCATAGAGCTTGTTAATGTCATATTGATTTTGTGGATTTACTGTGCTGTATTTAGCTGTACTGTCAAATATTACAGCAAATGACATGGCCTTTAGTCCTGATATTGCTTTAAAGATTGTATTTTCTGAAAAATGTTCGCCTTTATTTATTTTATAAACCTTGAATGGATTAATTGTCAATTCTGCTTCTTGTTTTTCTTTGCTGCAAGCAGATAGACTCAGAACGAAAATAATAGCCGAAAAACAAAATAAATATTTCTGGAATTTAGCCATTAACATTTGAATTTTTAAAAGAGACACTTATTCAAATGTATGAAATTATGTAGGAGCTTACTCAAAAGATAGTTGAATTCTGATTATAAGAAAAAGAAAAGAGCTTCGAAAAAATTCGAAGCTCTTTGGTGCCCAGAACAGGAATCGAACCTGCACATCCTTGCGAACGGCAGATTTTGAGTCTGCTGCGTCTACCAATTCCGCCATCTGGGCTAGAATGTTAAAACGTTTAATTGTTTAAAAGTTTAATGTTTCTTCTGATAGAACTTTAAACCTTAAACTTTCAACTTTAAACGCTTTTGCAAGGGTTGCAAATATGCATTAGCTTTTGAAACTTTCCAAAATACGATTGAGATATTTCTTCTTAAAATAATATTCTTTCACTTTTAAAAAATCTTTAGCAGTTATTTCATCAATTGAAGTTCGATTAATAATCTCTGCTACTTCACTGAAAATGGTTTTTACAAAATTTTCAATCTTCAATTTACAATCTTCAATTACAGATAAATTCTCTTCCATTTTAGCTTCCATCAGTTCTTCATTCAAATCCATCATTTCCATTAAAAAGCTATTGGGTAATGGATATTTTTCTTCGTCTTCAATCAATCCTTTAAACTCTAAAATATACTTAATAGTTGCATCAGCATTCGAAAATGTTTTGAATGCACTATTTACTATTGCTGACATTTCTAAAGCTTCTTGCTGTTCAGCTTCAGTTCCACTTCCATAAAAATCTGGATGGTATTTTCTGCTCAACTCAAAATATTTTGCTTTTACTATTGAAGCATTGGGTTGAAAAGAAATGGGCAAATCGTATAATTCAAAATAATTCATCAGCACCTATCCTATTGCTTTTGCTAATTCGGTAAAAAGTAAGGTTAATTTTGGTTCTGCTTGTTTTGCAGCATGTAAAACTTCTTCATGTGTAATTACATCATTTCCTTCTCTAATTCCTAAATCTGTAACAACACTTACTGCAAATACTTTTAAGCCACAATGTACAGCAGCAATACATTCTTGCACTGTGCTCATGCCAACCACATCACTTCCAATAATTTTTATCATTCTATATTCTGCATGTGTTTCAAAAGTTGGTCCAGTTACAGCAGTATAAACTCCTTGATGTAATGCTATATGATTTGCTTTTCCAATTTCTAAAGCTTTAGCTACTAATTCTAAATTATAAGGTTCACTCATATCAGGAAAACGAGTGCCTAAGCTTTCTACATTTTTGCCAATTAATGGATTTTCAGTAAAGAAGCTAATATGATCTTTAATCACCATTAAATCACCTACTTTATAATTAGGATTTACAGCACCTGCTGCATTAGAAAGCAAAACTGTTTCTATTCCAAGCATTTTCATTACTCGAATAGGTAATACAACTTGATGTGCTGAATAGCCTTCATAAAAATGAAAACGACCACTCATGCACATGACTTTTACTCCACCTAATTTTCCAAAAATTAATTGTCCACCATGTCCTTTTACGGTACTTACTTGAAAATTAGGAATTTCAGAATAAGGTATAGATTCTTCAATTTCAATCACCTCTGATAAGTTTCCTAAACCACTTCCTAAAACAATACCAACTCTTGCTGTATTGTTTACTCTACTTTTAATAAAAGCTACAGTTTCATTAATTTGTTGCATTACATCTATCATAAAAAAAAATTAGTCGGTAAAAATAGTTGATAGAAAGTGTTTTGAGTATAAAATGTGAATAAATAAGCCATTTATTTATTCATTTAATCATATTTCATAGTAATTGTTGTTTTATTTGTAAGGATTTATAGATTATGAATGTACTAAGCTTAGTTTCATATAATTTTTTGCCAGCTAAAATGGGTGGTCAAAAACATATAGCCTTTCATAACTCATATTTGAGCAAGTTTGTAAACCTAATTTGTGTAACTACAGAATCAAATATTCAAATTGGTACTCCTTATAAAGTGTATCCTATTTTAAGTGAATCTCCATTTAGATATATTAATCTTTTTTATTTTTTCACTTTAAAAAAAATCATAAAACAAGAAAGGATTACACATTTAATTATTGAACATCCATATTATGGTTGGTTAGGGCTATTGTTACAAAAATGGCTTGATGTAAAATTGGTCATTCACTCACATAATATAGAATCGCTTAGATTTAAAAGTTTAAATAAATGGTGGTGGAAAATATTATGGCATTACGAAAAATGCATACATCAACAAGCAGATTTTAGTTTGTTTATAACAGAGGAAGATAGAAATTATGCCAATGAACATTATCATATTTCAAATCAAAAATCTGCTGTAAGTACTTATGGTGTTGAGATTGAAAAAAAACCTTCTTCTAATGAAAAACTTCAAGCTCAACAAAAAATTCAAGCAAAATATGCAATAGCAACTGATCATAAAATAATTTTGTTTAATGGAACATTAAGTTACTATCCCAACCTTATTGCTCTTGAAAATATTGTTAACCACATCAATCCATCATTACTAAAACAGACAAATTTTAAGTATAAAATTTTGATTTCAGGTAAAGGACTTCCAGAACAATTTTCTTTACAGGAGTATCCAAATATTATTTTTTGTGGAATGGTAGATGATATTGAAACTTATTTTAAAGCAGCCGATATTTTTATAAATCCAGTTGTAGATGGAGGTGGTATTAAAACTAAAGTTGTAGAAGCATTAGCTTATGATACAACTGTTATTTCAACAATGTCAGGTGCTATTGGAATTCCCAAAGAAATTGTAAATGGTAAATTGTCAATTGTGAATGATGAAGATTGGGAAGAGTTTTCAAGATTAATTATTGAAAGTAAAAGTTCTTCTCGAACCCCTGATCAATTTTATCAGAATTTTTGCTGGGGAAATATTGCTTCTAAAACTTATGAAATTTTAAAACAATTATAATTTCAGCTCTGTTTTTGGCATAAACTCCTTACTTTTGCAACCTTATTTTAAAATTGTACGGCAAAATCCGTACAGCCTAAATCAAAAAATTATGCGAAAAGGTATCCATCCAGAAAGTTACAGATTTGTTGTTTTTCAAGACATGAGTAATCAAACTTCATTCTTAAGCAAATCAACAGCTTATTCAAAAGAAACTATTAAATGGGAAGACGGCAACGAATATCCATTAATTAAATTAGAGATTTCAAATACATCTCACCCGTTTTATACTGGTAAAAATGTTATGGTTGACACTGCAGGACGTATTGATAAATTCAAAAAACGTTACGCTAAAAAAGACTAATCTCTTTTTAAAACTTATAAATAGTCCTGCCAATATTTGGTGGGACTTTTTTTATAAATAATGATGATTACTTTTGCAATTAATATAAATAAATGAAATTAGATATTTTAGCTTTTGGTGTTCATCCAGATGATGTTGAGTTAGGTTGTGCTGGAACATTGCTTGCTGCTATTGCTCAAGGAAAAAAAGTTGGTATTATTGATTTAACTCAGGGTGAATTAGGTACAAGAGGTACTGCAGAAACTCGAAAAATAGAAGCTGAAAATGCAGCAAAAGTATTAGGAGTTCATGTAAGAGATAACTTAAAAATGGCTGATGGATTTTTTAAGAATGATGAAACACATCAAAAACAAATTATACAATCTATAAGAAAGTATCAACCAGAAATCGTTTTATGTAATGCTCCTGAAGATAGACATCCAGATCATGGAAGAAGTGCTGAATTAGTTGCTGATGCTGCTTTTTTAAGTGGATTAATCAAAATTGCAACTAAAGATGAACAAGGAATTAAGCAAGATGCACATAGGCCAACTTATGTTTTTCATTACATTCAGGACAGATACCTAAAACCAGATTTTGTAATTGACATATCAGAATTTCATGATAAAAAAATTGAATCAATATTGTGTTATTCAACTCAATTTCATAATGAGAATTCTACAGAACCACAAACGTATATTTCATCCCCAATGTTTTTAGAATCCATTAAATCCAAAGGTTTGATTCTTGGAAAACAAATTGGAGTTGATTATGCTGAAGGGTTTATCAGTAAAAAAATTATTGGTTTTAAAAATTTCGATAGCTTTATAAAAAACGTTACATAATATCATTCTATGAAAAAAATAATCCTTCTTTTAATTGTAATCTCAAGTTTTATTGCATGTCAAAGAAATGCAATAACAGGTCGTAATCAATTAAGTTTGGTTCCAGAAAGTGAAGTACAAGCAATGGCACTAGCTCAATATTCAGAATTTTTGAATACGAATAAAGTTATTCAAGCAAATGCAAATAATCAAGCAGCAATGGTTCAAAGAGTTGGTAGAAACTTAATTAATGCCATCACTCAATATTATCAAAAAAATAATTTGAGTCAAGAACTTTCAAATTATAAATGGGAAATTAATTTAGTTGAGGATAAAAATATTAATGCTTGGTGTATGCCAGGTGGAAAGATTGTTGTTTATACTGGTTTATTAGCAGTAACTCAAAATGAAAATGGATTAGCAATTGTTATGGGACATGAAATTGCACATGCTTTAGCAAAACATGGTAGTGAAAGAATGAGTCAAGGTTTAATACAACAATTAGGTGGAGTTGCTTTATCTGCAGCAATACAAAATAAACCTGCAGAAACTCAAGGTTTGTTTATGACTGCCTATGGTATTGGAAGTAATTTAGGTTATTTATTACCTTTTAGTAGAAGCAATGAATTAGAAGCCGATAAATTCGGATTAATTTTTGCTGCATTAGCAAATTATGACCCAAGAGAAGCTGTTCCTTTTTGGCAAAGAATGTCTCAACAAGGTGGTTCTAAACCTCCTGAATTTTTGAGTACTCACCCTTCTGATGAAAGAAGAATTGCAGATTTGCAAGCAATAATGCCTGAAGTTTTACAAAATTATTATCAGAAAAAATAATAATTTATTACTGCTTTTTAACACATCAAAATATTTGTTTTGAAAGAAAGAATTTATTTCGACAATGCTGCTACAACTAATTTAGATCCTGAAGTATTAGAGGTAATGATGCCTTATTTAACTACAAATTTTGGAAATCCTTCTTCTATTTATAGCTATGGTAGAGAAAGCAGAATGGCTATTGAAAATGCAAGAAAATCAGTAGCTAGGATTTTAAATGCACATCCTGCTGAAATTTTTTTTACAAGTGGAGGAACTGAAAGTAGTAATACAGCAATTTGTGCTGCAATTAGAGATTTAGGTTGTACTCATATCATTAGTTCTCCAATTGAACATCATGCAACTTTACATACTGTTGAATATTTTCATAACAAAGAAAATATTGATTTAACTTATGTAAACATCTTGCCAAATGGTCATATTGATATAGATCATTTAGCAGAGATTTTGCAAAGCAGCAATGCAAAATGTTTAGTAACAATAATGCATGCCAATAATGAAATTGGTAATATGATTGATATTCATGCTTTAGGGAATTTGTGTAAAAAACATGATGCAATTTTTCATTGCGATACTGTACAAACTGTTGGTCATTTTTCAATTGATTTAAGAAACACTCCAGTTGATTTTATTACTGGTGCTGGACATAAATTTCATGGTCCAAAAGGTGTTGGCATTTTATACATTAATGAAAATGTAAAAATAAAACCATTTATTAATGGTGGTTCTCAAGAACGAAATATGAGGGCTGGGACTGAAAATCTTTATGGAATTGTTGGATTTGGTAAAGCACTAGAATTAGCAACTGCAAATCATGAAAAAGATAGTCAATACATTAAAAGTTTAAAGATGTATATGATGGAGCAATTACAAAATAATTTTGAAGGAATAAGTTTTAATGGTGACCCTCATGGAAATTCTTTATACACACTGTTGAGTGTTAGTTTTCCTAAAACTGAGAAAAGTGAAATGCTATTATTCAATCTAGATATTCATAATATTTGTGCAAGTGGAGGGAGTGCTTGTACAAGTGGTGCAGATGCTGGAAGTCATGTTATCAGAGCTTGTAAACCTACTTCAAACGAAGTGACAGTAAGATTTTCGTTTAGTAAGTATAATACTAAAGAAGAGATTGATCGTGTTGTAGAACAATTGAAAACAATGGTTTAATTAAATTATTTTCTTTGCAACTATAATCATTCTTGGGGATTCGTGAATATCATAGTGACCTAAATTATAATTTCCAAAAACTTCTTTTATTTGCATATTTTCTAATGAAAGCATTTCATTAAAGTCTCCTAAATTAAATTTAGCAACACGTTCTGTTGATAAATGTCTTGGCAATCCACTCACATTATCTGCAACTTGTACTTGTTTAAAAAAATGCGTATCGGTATGCCACTTTGTTGAAATAAAAAGATACTCTTCAATTTGTTTTTTGATTATTTTTTCAAAATGTGTTTCTTCAAAATGAACATTTAAATAATCAATCACTAAAGTTCCTCCAACTTTTAAACAACTCGTCATTGTTTTAATAGCATTCTGATGTTCTTCTTGAGTTTTAAAATATCCAAAACTGGTAAAAAAATTAAAAGCATGATCAAAATAATTTTGCTTGAAATTTAATCGCATATCATGTTGAAAAAAATGCAAATTTTCTGATTCATTTTGTTTGGCTTCATTAATTGATTCTGAAGAAATATCAATTCCAACTACATCAAAACCCATATCTGCCAAGGCTTTGCTGTGTCTTCCTTTGCCACAAGCAATATCAAGTAGTTTGCAATTTTTGTTTGGTATTGAAGATGTTGAATTAATCTATTGAATAAAAGCAATCGCTTCAACTTCATCTCGATTTTTGTATAACAGGTGATAGTAAGGCGAATTGAACCAATCTTTAAACCATTCTTGTTCTTGCATAATAGAATACAAAAATAAGTTACTACAACAACAAATAAATTATGTAATTTGTTATTAATTGCATCTTAACAAAAACCTAGTTTGTTTTGTGAACCAAAAAAGTATTGAACATATCACAGATTCTGAAATTCTTGAACTTTATTATCAAAAAAAAGATAATGAACTTTTGGGAGTTTTATTACAACGTTATACTTTGCTACTTTTAGGTACTTGTTTAAAATATTTAAAGAATGAAGCTGAAGCTCGAGATGCTGTTCAACAAGTTTTTTTAAAGTCACTCACAGAAATTCCAAAGTATAAAATCACTTATTTCAAAAGTTGGATTTATATGGTTGCCAAAAACCATTGTTTAATGATATTAAGAAATAAAAACATTACTTTAGAAATTGATACTCTTTCGCTTTCGGAAGATTCTAGTCTTAATAAAGAAGAGTTTCACCTTAAAGAAGATCAATTAAATATTTTAGAATCATCAATTGTGCAGTTAAATGACGGACAAAAAGAATGTATTCAATTATTTTACTTACAAAAGAAATCTTATCAAGAAGTTTGTGAAATAACTGGATTCACATTGTTACAAGTAAAAAGTTTTATTCAAAATGGGAAAAGAAATTTAAAAATTTTGATGGAGAAAAAGTCTACTAAGCAACATGAGTAATATCAATGAACATAATAAATTAATGCAATACCTTGAAGGAAAACTTTCAAGTGAAGAAGCACATGCTTTTGAAAAAGAAATGGCAGATTCTGAATTGTTGAATGATGCAGTTGAAGGATTACAACAAGTTAATGACCAAAGCAAAATCAATCACTATGTTACATGACTTAAATAAACAATTAAAGCAATACACATCATCAAAAAAGAAAAGAAGAATTAATTATAAATTACAATTTAATTTTTGGGCTATTGTAGCAATAACTATTATTTTAGCTTTAATTGTAATTACATATTTTGTTTTACATAAAATACATTTTTAATGGAAATTAGTCTTAGACCTTGGACAATTGATGATGCTGAGCAATTATCAACAATTGCCAATAATCCAAATATTGCCAAGTTTATGATGAATCAATTTCCCCATCCATTTACTTTAGAAAAAGCAAATGCTTTCATTGAAAGGGTTACTAACAGTTCACCTCAAAATGTTTTAGCCATTGATTTAAATGGGCTAGCTATTGGAGGAATTGGAGTACATATGCTGCAAGATATTTATTGCAAGAATGCTGAACTTGGTTATTGGTTAGGAGAAGATTATTGGGGTAATGGCTATATCACACAAGCAATAAAACTAATTGTTAAATACGGATTTGAAAATTTTGATATTGAAAGAATATTTGCCAAACCATTTGGCTCAAACAAAGCATCACAAAAGGTTTTAGAGAAATCAGGTTTTATTTTTGAAGCACAACTTTCGAAAACAATTTTCAAAAATAATGTGTATGAAGATGAGTTAATTTATGCTGTAAGAAGAAGTAACTAAAAAGTAACTCCTAAACTTAAAATCATTTCGTAAGTTCCAAAATTATGTTTTGCAGTTCCTTTATAAACCTTGAGATTACTATAGCTAGCATAATCTAACTTATTTGCATATTCCAAATAAATGGTTTTGTAAAATGTAGCTCTGAGTGCATATTCTAATCCAGTATTCCAACCACCAATTTGAAATCCTGGATCATTATCGTCCCCAAATAAAGTATTTTGTACATGAGGAATAACAGGACCAATTCCAAACTTTCCTAAAGCATCTAATTTGAATTTTTGGTTTTTACTTTCATAATAATTCCAACGCTTCACAATATTAAAAAGCAAAAAATTGGCACCATTATTTAAGAAATATTCAAAGCCATTTTGTTCATTAAAAGTGATTAGAGAATCAATTGGTTTAAAATCTTTAGTTCCCTTAACTCTTACTTGCTGATTAGCCACAATGTATTTTGTATGATCGAAATTAATCTCAACTCCTAGATTATGTTTATCATTAAATAAATAACCAATTCTGTAATTATATTGAGGAATAGTTAATTCTAAACTAAATAAGCCTTCATCCCAGCCTGGATGATCATGGGCTTGCACACTTTCTAAAGTATATTGATTGCCAATTTCAGGTTGAGAGATTTTTAAGTTACTCCTAGTGTACCATTCTTTATTATAACCCCAACTAAAATAAAATTCACCTTTACTCTTTTTTTTCTGAGCAAATGCAATGAATTGTATCATCACAAACAAAATCAATAAATACTTCTTCATCATCAATTTAATTAAAGGTTTTATTTACCAAATCAGCAACCACTTCACCACTAATTAAACAAGGTGGAATACCAGGACCTGGAACAGTGAGTTGACCAGTATAAAATAAATTCTTAACTTTTTTACTTCTACAACTTGGCTTTAAAATACTCGTTTGTAAAAGTGTATTAGCCAATCCATATGCATTGCCTTTAAAGGAATGATAGTCTTCAATGAAATTACTAGTTGCATAAGATTTATAATAGATAATTGAATCTTTTACTGACTCTCCAATTCTATTTTCTAATCTTTCAACAACAATATCAAAATATTTTTTACGAAGTTCTTCTGTATCATTTTCTAAACCACTTGCTATAGGAATTAAGAATAATAAATTTTCAAATCCAACTGGAGCAACAGTTTCATCAGAAATAGAAGGAATACTTAGATAAAACATAGGGTCAGATGGAAACGCTTTTGTATCGTAGATTTCCTTACCATGCTGATCGAAATTGGTGTCAAAAAATAAATTATGGTGTTGTAAATTGCTGAGTTTTTTATTCACTCCAACATAGTATAACAAACAACTTGGAGCCATTACTCTTGTATCCCAATACTTCTCTGAATATGATTGATATTGAGGTTCAAGAAGTTTTGTTTCTGTATGATGATAGTCTGAAGAAGCAATAATTATATCAAACTCGTTTATTGTTTCTTGTTTCTTGTTATCTATTTCTCTTTGTTCATCAGTTCGTAACTCGTAATTCGTAATTCGTAATTCTTTTGCTTTTCCATTTTCAACAACAATCTCTGTTACCTCTACATCAAAACAAAACTCTACTCCTAATTCAAGTGCTAATTGATACATGCCATCAATTATACTATACATTCCTTTTTTAGGATACCAAGTTCCACCAACTAAATCTGCATAACTCATTAAACTATACAAAGCAGGAATATCGTTTGGCATTGCACCCAGAAATAATACAGGAAATTCAAGTATTTGTTTAAGTTTTGGATGAGAGAAATATTTGGCTACATGTTTACTCATACTTGTAAACACATCCAATTTAAATATCCCTTTTACTAAATCAATGTCTGCAAATTCAGTGAGAGAAAGTCCTGGTTTATGAACTAATTTTTCAATTCCAACTTTATATTTATAAGCTGCTTCTTTTAAAAATTGCTCTAGTTTTTCTGCTCCATTTTCTTCTAAAGATTCAAATAACTTTTTTAATTCATCGAAATCTGCAGGAACAGTTGTTTCATTATCTTGCCAAAAAATTTTATAACTAGGATCTAATCTTTCTAACTCATAATAATCAGCAACTTTTTTATTAAATTGGTTGAAGAATCTTTCAAACACATCAGGCATCCAATACCAACTTGGACCCATATCAAAAGTAAATCCAGCTTCAGAAAATTGTCTTGCTCTTCCTCCAGGAGTTGCATTTTTTTCAAGCAATTTTACTTGCCAACCTGCTTTAGCTAAAAAGCAAGCTGCAGATAAACCAGAAAATCCTGAACCTATTACTATAGCTTGTTTCATTCAAAGACTTGTTTAACTGTTTATTGGTTTATTCGTTTATTTGTTTTATTGATTTGCTTGTTGAAAAGCAAAATTATTTACTATTTGAAGATTATTATTATTGAAAAAATAAATCGTAAATCTAAAATCTTCAAATCGTAAATAGATTTACCATCCTAAAATCCAAGCAAAAATTAATGGAGCAACAATAGTAGCATCACTTTCAACAATAAATTTTGGTGTATTAATATCTAATTTTCCCCAAGTAATTTTTTCGTTTGGAACAGCACCTGAATAAGATCCATAGCTTGTTGTTGAATCTGAAATCTGACAGAAATAACTCCAAAAAGGAACATCATGCCACTCTAAATCTTGATACATCATTGGTACTACACAAATTGGAAAATCACCAGCAATACCACCACCAATTTGAAAAAATCCAACACCTTTTCCACCACTATTGGCTCTATACCATTCTGTTAACCAAACCATATATTCAATTCCACTTTTTACAAGGTCGGCTTTTAACTCTCCTTTAATTACATAGCTTGCAAAAATATTACCTGTTGTACTATCTTCCCAACCTGGACAAACAATAGGAATATTTTTTTCTGCTGCAGCAACAATCCAACTATCTTTTGGATCAATTTCATAATACTGTTCTAATTCTCCACTTAAAACAGTTTTGTATAAAAATTCGTGTGGAAAATATCTTTCACCAGCAGCAGCAGCATCTTTCCATTGCTTCACTAAATGTTTTTGCAAACGACGAAAAGCTTCTTCTTCAGGAATACAAGTATCAGTAACACGATTATAATGATTTTCTAATAAATCCCACTCATCTTGTGGCGTTAAATCTCTATAGTTTGGTACTCTTTTATAATGAGAATGTGCCACTAAATTCATTACATCTTCTTCAAGGTTTGCACCAGTACAACTAATAATATCAACTTTTCCTTGACGAATCATTTCGGCAAAAGAAATGCCTAACTCTGCTGTACTCATAGCACCTGCTAGAGTAACCATCATCTTCCCTCCTTCTAATAAATGTGTTTCATAGCCTTTGGCAGCATCCATTAAAGCTGCAGCATTAAAATGACGATAATGATGTTCTATAAAATTTGAAACTGGACCTTTACTCATATCTTTTAAATTAAGATTGCAAATGTAAAACGAAACTTTATAAAAATTTATAGCAATTGGGAACTTAAAGATTGTAGTTTTATTTCATAAATAAAAAATCATGAAAAAGTTATTCTTATTATTCGTTGTATGTTCAATTACTGCAACTACTTCATTTGCACAACCTGGTGAAAGAATGCAAATGAATCCTGAACAAATGGCTGCTATGAAAGAAAAGCAAAAAGCCAAGTTAATGGAAGATTTGAAATTGTCTGATGAACAAGCTGAAGCAATAATGGGTGTTCAAGCAGACATGAGAAAGCATACTATGCAATTAAGAGATCTTGAACCTGAAGAAAGAATGGCCAAAATGAAAGAGATTAATGAAATGAAGCAAAAAAAATATGCTGAAGTTTTGAAAGATGATGTTCTAGCAAAAAAAGTTATGGATTATGAAGCAGAACAAAATAAAATGAGAATGGAAAGAAGAAGAGAACAAGGTGGTCAATAATATTTATACCCTCAATGAAAAGTTGAGGGTTTTTTATGAAATTATGTTTTCATTCGATCAAAAAGATTTGACAACTTTTTGAAAGTTGTCAAATCTAAAATTATCGTCACTGAGAAGTATGAAGCAGTCTCAAAAAAATCATACAAAAGAGATTGCTTCGTACCTCGCAAAGACACAAAAAAAGTTATCCTCTTTTCGAAGGTTCTTGCCTGAGAAATCTGTTGAGGTTTATTAAATCAAAATTTAAGAATATTCAAAATAATACCCCTGCAATTGCAGGGGTATTATAGTATAAAAACATGCTTTACCTTTTATTGTTTGATTATTTTTTTCGAAACACCATCTTCAGTTTTTAAAATATAAACGCCATTACTATACTTACTCATATCAACAATAAATGATGATTGAGTAATGGTAATTTGTTGTAATACTTTACCAGTAATATTTGTTATTAATGCTTTAGAACCAATGGCTGCACCACTAATGCTTAGTACATCTTTAACAGGATTTGGATAAACTGATAAATCGCTATTTCTCTGATTTGATAATTTAATAATTGACGAGTAATTGAATTTACCATCATTATCAATTTGTTTTATACGATAATAAGCAACAGATTTTAACTCTTCACTTTCAGTAATACTATAATTATTTACACCAGCACCCTTGCTTTCTTTTGTAGTTAATAAATTGTAGTTTCTACCATCGTTACTTTTTTCTACTTCATATTTAGTAACATTAGTTTCTTGTACTTCCCAATTAATGGTAGCTTGTTTTTGATTGTTTAAACTACCACTAACTTTTAACCATTTAATGGCAAAGGGGTAGTTTGTGTTTTTACAAAATAACCACCAAAACCAGTTGTATTAAAACTAACTTCCCAACGGTAAGAGTACTATTCCAAACTATATCAGCATCAACAGGATTTATATTTTCAGCAGCACCAGTGTAGGTTAAAGGCAAACCAGTACCATCATTACTTACACCAGGTCTTTTTTCAATTAATAAATTAGCTTTTCCTGCAGCATCAGCAGTACCAGTTGGTAAATCAACTAAACTTACAGCATTAAAATCATCAAAATCTTGTTGTGTGAAATATAGGGTTAGTTTTCCTGTTGCAGTAGTAGCATTTGTTGCTGGTGTTATTTCATAATGTCGTTTTACAAAAATTGTATTAGGGCTTGAAGGTTGCGTAGCTTCAATCCATACTTTACTATCTATTGTACCAGCAATTGGGCTTGCACCAGTTGCATCTACACTACTTATTAAATTATTTAACACATCGCAATGGCAGGTTAATGTAGTAGGGCTAGTTTGCTGTTGCTGATTAAAATTTAAACTATTAGAAGGTGGAGCAGTAGTGGTTAAACTAGGCAAAGTATTATTTGCAGTTGTACAATTGCCTAAAGCCATTAGTTCTATAGTATAATTAAAGTTATTATGGACTAAAGAAACAGTAAAATAAAGCACCCCATTTACATTGGTTAAAAATTGAGGGATAGAACCACCAGTGCCTGGATAAATATTTTTAACTAAAACAGTACCTGTAGCAGTACCATCACTTTTCCATAATTCTGTTCCATTGATTGAATCTGTAGCAGAAAAATAAAGCACCCCATTTACATTGGTTAAATTTGTAGGGTAAGAACTATTAACACCTGCATAAATATCTTTCACTAAAACAGTACCTGCTTCAGTGCCATCAGTTTTCCATAATTCATAACCATTGGTTCCATCATTAGGAGTAAAATAAAGCACCCCATTTATATTGATTAAATTTGAAGGGCTAGAACTATTAGTGCCTGCAGTAATATCTTTCACTATAACAGTACCTGTAGCAGTGCCATCAGTTTTCCATAATTCTTGTCCATTGATTGCATCAATGGCAGTAAAATAAAGCACCCCATTTACATTGGTTAAACTTGCAGGGCTAGAATTAGCAGAACCTGTATTAATATCTTTTACTAAAACAGTTCCACCTGTTGTACCATCACTTTTCCATAATTCTTGTCCATTGGTTGCATCTGTAGCAATAAAATAAAGCACCCCATTTACATTGGCAAAATTTCCAGGGTTAGAACCACTAGTACCTGTAACAATATCTTTTACTAAAACAGTACCTGCAGCAGTACCATCACTTTTCCATAATTCTTGTCCACTAGTTCCATTATTAGCATTAAAATAAAGCACCCCATTTACATTGGTTAAATTTGTAGGGCTAGAACTACCTGTACCTGGATTAATATCTTTTACTAAAACAGTACCTGCTTCAGTACCATCAGTTTTCCATAATTCTCGTCCATTTGTTGCATCATTAGCAGTAAAATAAAGTACCCCATTTACATTGGTTAAATTTATAGGACTAGAACTTAAACCAGCACCTGTATAAATATCTTTCACTAAAACAGTACCTGCTGCAGTACCATCACTTTTCCATAATTCATAACCATTGGTTCCATCATTAGGCAGTAAAATAAAGCACCCCATTTACATTGGTTAAATTATGAAGGGGCCGAACTACCTGTACCTGCATTAATATCTTTCAGTAAAACAGTACCAGCTTCAGTACCATCACTTTTCCATAATTCTGTTCCATTGGTTCCATCATTGCCAGTAAAATAAAGCACCCCATTTATATTGGTTAAATATGAAGGGCTAGAACTAGCAGAACCTGTATTAATATCTTTCACTAAAACAGTACCAGCTTCAGTGCCATCAGTTTTCCATAATTCTATTCCATTGATTCCATTATTGGCAGTAAAATAAAGCACTCCATTTACATAGGCAAAATTTCCAGGGCCCGAACTACCTGTACCTGCATAAATATCTTTCACTAAAACAGTACCAGCTTGCAGTACCATCACTTTTCCATAATTCTGTTCCATTGGTTGCAACATTGGCAGAAAAATAAAGCACCCCATTTACATTGGTTAAATTTGAAGGATTAGAATGAACAATACCTGCATTAATATCTTTCACTAAAACAGTACCTGTAGTGGTGCCATCACTTTTCCATAATTCGTTTCCATTGGTTGCATCTGCAGCAGTAAAATAAAGCACCCCATTTACATTGGTTAAATTATAAGGGCCAGAAACAGCAGTACCTGGATTAATATCTTTTACTAAAACAGTACCAGCTTCAGTGCCATCACTTTTCCAAAATTCTGTTCCACTGCTTCCATTATCGGCATTAAAATATAGCACTCCATTTAAATTGGTTAAAAATGCAGGGTTAGAACTTGCAGTGCCTCCTCTAATATCTTTTACTAAAACAGTACCTGTAGCAGTGCCATCACTTTTCCATAATTCGTTACCATTTGCATCTAAAGCATTAAAATAAAGCACTCCATTTACATTGGTTAAATATGCAGGGCTAGAATTAAGCAGTACCTGCATAAATATCTTTCACTAAAACAGTACCTGCTTCAGTGCCATCACTTTTCCATAATTCTCGTCCATTTGCATCATTGGCAGAAAAATAAAGTACCCCATTTACATTGGTTAAATTTATAGGACTAGAAGTATTAACACCTGTATAAATATCTTTCACCATAACAGTACCTGCTGCAGTGCCATCACTTTTCCATAATTCTCGTCCATTTGCATCACTAGCAGTAAAATAAAGAACCCCATTTACATTGGTTAAATTTTGAGGACTAGAACTACCAGTACCAACAATAATATCTTTCACTATAACAGTACCTGCTGCAGTGCCATCACTTTTCCATAATTCATATCCATTGATTGGCTCATTGGCATAAAAATAGAGTACCCCATTTATATTTACTAAATTTGAAGGGGTAGAACCACTAGCACCTGGATAAATATCTTTTACTAAAGCTGTGCCTGCAACAGTACCATCAGTTTTCCATAATTCTGCTCCATTGGTTGCATCTGCAGCAGAAAAATAAAGCACCCCATTTACATTGGTTAAATTTGTAGGGCTAGAATTTGGGTTGCCAGTCACATTAATATCCTTTACCAGATATGGATTCTGGGCTTGCACATTTACATACAACAAAAAAGTTACTAGTAAACTAGTTAGGGTAGATTTGTAAAAATTCATACAATAAGTTTTTGGTTTAAAATAAATTATTCAACATAATTTGTAGAACAAAGTTTACTATAATTTTCTCCCCCACCTATAAGGGGTAACCCTTGTTTTTTGGCTTTTTAATTATTTTGCTTATTCTATCGTTTACTTTTGGAAATACAAATACAAGTTCTAAGTATTATGAAATATTTTGTGTGTAGATTTTTTTATTTAGTACTCTTTTTTATTGGATATCAAGGGTTATCATCAGCACAAAGTGCTGAAATGTTGAGTTTACAAAATAGAATTTACAATTTGAACAATCAGTTTAAATACGATTCTTCTGAAATAATTCTTAATAATTATTTGCAAAAACCTGAACTTACGAACGAAGATGGTTTTTACATAAACCTCTACTTATCTTACACTTACAAACGATTATTCGATTACCCCTCTGTAGAAAAATATTTAAACAGAGCACTTGCCTTTGGAGAAAAAACTACAAATAAAAATATTTTTATTGCTAAAATAAATTCACAAAAAGCATTTGTTTATTTTGATATACATGAATATGAAAAATCGGATAGCTTAATGAAGCTTTTAGAAAAATCGAACTTTAGAGATATTAATGATGATAATAAAAGTAAACTCATTATGCAGCAAGCATACTTGTTGTTTTTAAAAAAACAATTTAGTGCTGCAGAAACATTATACAATAAAGCCATTTTGTTAATGACAAGTTCTTCTCCTTGTGATTTACCCATGATTTATGCAAAAAAAATTCAACTCTATGGTGCTATGCATTTAGAAAATGAAATGTTACTTGCATTTAATAAATCTATAGCCTCTGCAGATAGTTGTGGTATCATTAAGTACAGAATGTATAGTTTAGAAATGATGTATTTAACTTATAAATTAAATAATGATAATAAAAAAGCTTTAGAATATTTCGAAAAATACGATACTGTTAGAATGCAGTATAATGAAACTGAACATTTAAAAAATTTAAATTTACTTGATGTAAAATTTCAAACAGAACAAAAAGAAAAAGAGATTGTACAACATAAAGAGACTATTACAAATAATAAATTATGGTTAACAGGATTAGGCCTATCGGTACTTACTTTATTATTTATTTCTACCTTAATAATTTTTTATTATAGAAAAAAAGAGATTACAAAAAACTTAGAAACTAAAGCTCAATTTACAAAACAACTATTAGTTACAATTGAAGAAGAAAGAAATAGAATAGCTGCTGATTTGCATGATGCTGTGAGTCATGAATTACTTAATTTAAAATCACCAGAAAAAAAAGAAAATAATAAAGAACTGAATAATAAAATTGATTCTATTATTAATGATATTAGAATTATTAGTAGAAACTTACATCCAGTAATGTTTCATAAAGTAGGTTTACAAAACACCATTGAACAAATGGTGGAAAGAGTACAAACACAAAATAACTTTATGTTAACTGCAGCAATAAATTATTCTAAATGTTTACCTGTTGAATCTGAAATTCAGATTTATAGAATTTTACAAGAAGCCATATCTAACATCATAAAATATGCAAATTCAGTAGCTGGAAAAATTACTATTCTTGAAACCGATAAAAATGTTTTAATTGAAATAAAAGACAATGGAAAAGGATTTAATGTAAATGATGCTTTAGCTACAGGCAAAGCTTTTGGATTACTTAATATTACAGAGAGAAGTAAAGTAATTGGTGGAGAAGCAACAATTACATCAAACTCAAAAGGTACTACGATCAATATTCAAATTCCAAAAAATTAAAATGACTATACTCATTGCAGACGATCATCCATTCTCTTTACAAGGTACCAAAGCTTTTATAGAATCTATAGGATATCATGTTACAGATATTTGTAGCAATGGAATTACAGCCTATAATTTAATTTTATCTCACTCACCAACTATTGCAATTTTAGATATCAATATGCCAGGGATTGACGGAATAGAAATTCTTGAGAAAATATTTAATAATAAACTATCCACAAAAGTTATATTGCTTACCATGCATAGAGAAATGAGTATTTATAAAAAAGCAAATGAACTAGGTGTTTATGGTTACTTGTTAAAAAATAATGCACAAGAAGAATTGGATATTTGTTTAAAAGCAGTAGAACAAAATAAACAATATATCAGTCCATTAATTACAAATGAATTAATAATGGACACTCTTACTGAAAACAGAACAGAATTATCAAAACTTACTTTTACTGAGCGAAAAATTATAGAATTAATTGCTAAAGAATATCATTCAAACCAGATTGCTGACTTATTATTTATTACTGAAAAAACAGTTGAAGGTCACAGAAGAAATATTATAGAAAAATTATCCTTGCCAAAAGAAAAAAATGCTTTGTTAATTTGGGCAATAAAAAACATTCCTCAATAGAAAAATTTTAGTAGAAAGCGTCTTTAAAACAATCCAAATAATTGACTATCTACTTTGCTGATGATTTCACCAAAATGTTCTTCGCTTTCACCAAATTTATTTTTGTCAACATCAATTACTAATAATGGACCTTCTTTATAATTATCAATCCATTTATTATAGTATTCATTTAATTTTTTAAGATAATCTAAACGAATATTTTCTTCGTATTCTCTACCACGTTTTTGTATTTGAGAAACTAAAGTTGGTACAGATGCTTTTAAATAAATTAATAAATCTGGTGGCTGCACCATTGTTTTTAATGTTTGAAAAAACTTATAGTAGTTTTCAAAATCTCTTTTTGCCATCAACCCCATATCGTGCAAATTGGGAGCAAAGATGTTGGCATCTTCATAAATGGTTCTATCTTGAATTACCGTTTCAGTACCTTCTTGAATTTCGAGTAATTGATTTAATCTGCTATTTAAAAAAAAGATTTGTAAATTAAAACTCCAACGAGGCATATCCTCGTAAAAGTCCATCAAATAAGGGTTGTGATCAACATCTTCAAATTGAGGTATCCACTTATAATGTTTGCTTAACATTTCTGTAAGTGTTGTTTTACCAGCACCTATATTTCCTGCTACTGCAACATGTTTTGGTTTTTTTGTCTTTGCCATTTTTTTTGAACTGTTTACGAAAATAGGTTTCTGTAATTAATTATTTTTATTATTCAAGGTTTGTTTTAAAATACTTTTTCACATTTTAGAAATCTTAACCTAATACAGCTTTTCTAACTAGTTGTATGGTTGCATTGGCACTCGCTCTTGCTTTTTCTGCACCTTGTTGAATTATCTTGTTTAAAGTATGTTCATCATTTTGCAAATCTGTTGCTTTTTCTCTAATTGGTTTAATAAAAGCAACCATATCTTCTGCTAATTGCTTTTTAAAATCACCATAACGAATTATACAATTTCCAGAAGAACTATTATTAAAATCAGCTTCAAATTTTTGAACCACATCAGCACTACTTACTAATTTCAGTAAGGTAAATAAATTTTCAATATAATCTGGTTTCTGAGCATTTGGAGTTTCTGGACCTTGATCAGTTTTAGATTTCATGATTTTTTTTCTTATCAAATCATCATCATCAGCCAAATAAATAGTAGCTAATTGGTTTTCGCTTTTACTCATCTTTCCATTGCCATCTAATCCTAAAATCTTCACTAAATCCTCACCATAATTAAATGCAACAGGTTCTGGAAAAATTTCTCCATAACGATGATTAAAACGCTTTGCAAAATTTCGAGCCATTTCTAAATTCTGTTCTTGATCTTTTCCTACAGGAACTTTTACAGCTCTATGAATTAATATATCAGCAGCTTGTAAAACAGGATAGGTAAGTAAACCAGCATTTACATTGTCTGGTTGTGTACGAACTTTATCCTTAAATGTTGTAGTTTTTTCAAGTTCTCCTTTATAAGCCAACATATTTAAATTCAAATACAATTCAGCAATTTCTGGCACATCACTTTGCACATATAAAGAAACTTTATTAGGATCTAAACCACATGCAATATTTTCTGCAACAACTCTACGAACTGCAATTTTTAATTCTTTTGTATCTGGATGTGTGGTTAATGAATGCCAATTAGCAACAAAAAAATAACAATTATATTCATCTTGCATACGAATATAATTTCTCATAGCACCAAAATAATTTCCTAGATGAAGAAAACCAGTAGGTCTTATGCCACTTAAAACAACCTCTTTTTCCATAGATGCGAATATAGGTTTTGAGATTGAGTTTAATTTTTAAAATGTATTAGAATTATTCCGGATTTCAAAAAAATGATTTGCATGTATTAACATCTAATTTTATATTTTTACGACTTCAAACTAAAAAAATATTATGAAGAAAATCATTGTTGCTGCTTTAGGTTTAGTTACAATACTTACTACTGTTGCATTTACAACAATTATTAAAAAATCTGAAGCTGTTAGTTATGCAGTAGATACTAAAAATTCTAAAGTGGAATGGAGTGGTAGTAAAAAAAGTGGCTATCATACTGGTTATTTCATGTTGAAAGATGGCAATATAAATGTAAGTGAAGGCAAAATTGTAGGCGGTAATTTTAATATTGATGTTGCAGGAATTAAATTAACTGATGGTGCTGGTGAAAAATTTGAAAATCATTTAAAATCTGCAGATTTTTTTGATGCAACAAATTTTCCTGATGCAAATTTTGAAATTAGTTCTGTAAAATACACAGATGCTAATACAGCTCAAATAGTTGGTAATTTAACTTTAAGAGGAACAAAATCTGAAGTAAAGTTTGATGCAAAAATTAGAAATGTTTCTGAAACAAGGGTTTTTGCTGAAGCTTTTTTTAGTTTAGATAGAACAATTTTTGGAATTAATTACGACAAAAACAAAGTTGCTACTGATGTTATGATTATAGTTCGTTTATATGCTTCGAAATAATTAAATTAAGTTTAATGTTGATTTATAAATCCTGCTCTGGCAGGATTTATTTTTTTATAGAAACAGAATAATTTATAGTAGCTCCTGCCCTTCTTAATGTTTCAGCAACAGAACAATATTTATCAATAGATAATTGAATAGCTCGTTTGGCTTTATCTTCATCAACTTCACCTTCAATAATAAAATCAATATTTATTTCTTCCCAAAGAGAAAAATCATTCACCTTAACTTTTGTTCCAGAAACTTTTACTTGATAATTGTTTACAGTTTGTTTTTGTTTTTCTAAAATCAATAAAACATCGATACTGCTACAACCAGCCAATGACATTAACAAAGTTTGCATTGGACTTACACCAAAATTGGGCGTTTGAGTTCCAATATTATCAAGCTTTATAGAATTGCCTGATTCATCAGTTGCTATAAAGCCATAAGGTTTTTGTTCTAGGAGTAATGAGATTGTTGTCATAATCTATTGCCAATTTTGATTAGGTTTTTTCCAAAGTGCTGAAATGAAAATAAGTTGATAAAAAAACATCCAAATATCTAAAAGCCAAAACCATGGCAATAAATCTTTTTCGTTTAACTTACTCATAGATTTTGAATACATAATGGCTTGAAAAATTAATCTAACCCCATAAACTATTAAAGCCATCCACCAATTAAAAAAAATAATACTTAAAGCTAATAAAGGATAAAATAAAAATGATGTTGCCTGATATGTTCCTAATAAAAATTTATGCTTTGGTTTATAGAATGAGGCTGTAGTGTAGTGTCTATTTTTTTGTCGAATCCAATTTTTAAAAGTCTTTTTAGATTCGCTTAAAGTATGAGCATCATGATTTATTACTATAGCTGTATTTGTTTTTGTTGCAACTTTATTAATAAATAAATCATCATCTCCACTTTGCAAATGATTGATAGAAGAGAACCCTTTATTTCTAATAAAAACATCTTTTTTGTAACTTAAATTTCTACCAACTCCCATATATGGCATACCAGCAAGAGCATAAGAAAAATACTGTAATGCAGTAAGAAAAGTTTCAAAGCGAATAAGTTTATTTAATATTCCAGGAAGTTTATTATAAGCACCATAACCTAAAACTATTTCTATTCCTTCTTTATAACCATTTTGCATGGATGTAATCCAGTTTTCAGTTGCTGGAACACAATCTGCATCAGTCATAAGTAAAGTTTCATATTTACTGCTTTTAATTCCCATGCTTAATGGAAACTTTTTGCCTGCAATAAATTTTGCTTCTTGAACTAATTCAACAATACTCAAATTTTTAAAATCTTTTTTATATTCATCAATTACATATTTACTATCATCATCACTATTATCGTTTACAACAATAACTTCATGAGTTGTTTTATAATTTTGAAACAATACTCCTGGTAAATTCTTTGCAATATTGGCTGCTTCATTTTTTGCACAAATCACAACTGAAATTGGGTGTTGATGTATAACAGTTTTTTCTGGTTCTTTATAAAAAGCCAATCTTCTAAAGAAATATAAATAATAAACTATTTGAATAATTGCTATTAAGCAGAAAGTATAAAATATAACCTGTGCTATCAATTCTTGAGAAATCATAAAAACAAAAATAAGTGCTTGTAGTATTGACAAGTCAAATAGTTATGCAGTGTGGGTATTTTTATTATAAGTTTAATTTATTCATGCTTTAAGCTTTGCCATTATTTTTGTAACATGCGTTTAGGGATTTTCATAATTTACTTATTTTGTAGCCCACTTTTGTTTGCTAATGATAGTTTATTGATACCTAAATTGTTTCAAAACTTATTATATAAACAACATTTAGAAAGTGATTTTTTTAAAGAAGGCAGTTTTGAAAGTTATCGTCAACACAATAATAGCCTTGATTTTAAGCCAGATAACAATATTTTCTTTACAGCTTTGGTCTCTTACACTTTACAAAATCTAAAACCTTATTTAACTAGTGATGAAAAAATTGTAACTGATACTATAGTTAATAGAACAAAAAAGTCATTTACTTTTTATAAGCATAATAGTGAAAGATTAAGCTATAACTTTTGGCCATCACAACCTAAGAAAGTTTTCTTTCCAAATGATGCTATCTTGAGTTCTTTGAGTGAATCTTTGGCTTTGCCAGATGATTTAGATGATACAGGACTGATTTTGTCAACATTGAATTTGCCAGATTCAATTGCAAAAAAAGCACATGACTCGATGCAGGAATTTGTAAATGGTAATAAGAAGCGTATTAATAATACACTATCAGACTACAAAAATATCCCAGCATATTCAACTTGGTATGGCAAAAAAATGCCAATTGACTTCGATTTTGGAGTTCATTGCAATATTTTGTCTTTTGTAAATCATTACAATTTAAGTTGGACAAAAGCTGATTCTGCAACATATAAGCTAATTCTACAAATAATTGACGATGGAAATTTGGTTAGTCAACCTAAATTCATTTCACCATATTATGCAACTACACCAATATTAATTTATCATTTAGCTAGGTTAATGACCACAAAAAAAATGAACGAATTAGAGCTGCGTAAACCATTATTAATAAAAACTGCACTTGAATTGCTTCAAAAAACAGATATTTTACTAGACAAAGTAATTTTAGAAACCAGCTTAATGAAATTTGGTTATTACGATTCATTATTAGAATTGGATTTAAGTAATATTGATAAAACATTGTATTTGAATGAGTTCACTTACTATCATGGACATTTGTTTGCTCATTTAAATAGTACAATAAAAAAAATTGCCAACCAGCTCAGTTTTACAGAGTTTAAATGGTATTGTAGTGCATTTAATGATTGTCTTTTATTAGAATATTTAATTTTGAAATATAGAAAACAACATAAAAGTGATTAATCAAGAGAATTATTTAGAATTAAAACAACAATTACTTAAAAGTAAAACCACTTTGGTTGCTGTTTCAAAACTTCAAAGTATTGAAAAGATCAAACTATTGTATGCTTTGGGTGAAAGAAATTTTGGTGAAAACTATGTTCAAGAATTGTGTAACAAACAGGATTTATTGAAAGATTTAGAAATAAATTGGCATTTTATTGGTCATTTACAGTCGAATAAAGTGAAATATATAGCTCCCTTTATTCATTTAATTCAAAGTGTTGATAGTTTGAAACTTATCAAGGAAATTAATAAGGAAGCAAAAAAAAATAATCGAATCATCAATTGCTTATTACAAGTTTATATAGCAAAAGAAGAAACCAAATATGGATTGGATGAGAATGAATTACAAGAAATTTTAGAATTTAAGAATCAAGGCAATCTGGAAAATATTAAAATTAAAGGTTTGATGGGTATGGCTAGTTTTAGCGATGCTGTTGAAATTGTAAAACAAGAGTTCAAGTATTTGCAACAAATTTTTGGTCAATTTCAAGAGTTTGAAACTTTGTCCATGGGAATGAGTAGTGATTTTGAATTAGCAATTTCATGTGGAAGTAATATGGTAAGAATTGGAAGTAGTATTTTTGGAGCTAGAAAATAATAAGACATTTAGACATACATTCTTTGCTAAAATCAAAATTTTTGATTTTAGCACTTTAAATGGATAAGTGAACAAAAGTGTTCATAATTAAAAAATGCTGGGATTTCGTCCCATTTTTTTCATCAAAACATGCTAAAATATTTGTCATTTACTTCTTCAAAATTTGAATTTTTAGATTCTATATATTTTAGCACTTAATATATTTATATATTATTGTATTTTAATAATTTACAAATTAAATATGATATTTAATATAATTACAAATTCATTTGATTTTGACAAATAAACAAACTATTCTCAAATTAATTAAAATATAATTGTTTTTATTTATATATGACTGATATACATTATTTTGGAAATATTAACTACTATATAACTTTGTTAAAAGTAGAAAACATCATTTTTTCATCCCTTCTACCCTTTCAAAAAGGTTGGTTTAATAATAAAACTATTATAGCATCTTCAGTTGGACCACTAAAATTATCAGTTCCCATAGTTGGTGGAAGAAATCGACACCAAGCTATTAAAGATGTCAAAATAGCATATGACCAAAATTGGAGACAACAACATTTAAGAGCAATTGAAACCTGTTATAGAAACGCTCCTTTCTTCGATTTTTATTTTTTTCAATTTGAAAAATTATTTCTTCAAAAATTTGAGTCTCTTATCGAACTAAATATTTCTGCACATCAGCTCATTGCACAAATATTAAAATTCGAAAAAAGTTTTAGGCTAGATGAAGAGCTTATTAATTCTTCTAAAATTTTGCATAGCAAAAATTATTGTAAAAAAAATGAATGTAACGATCTTTTAAAATTGAAGTATGAACAAGTTTTTGAAAATAAAACAGGCTTCCAAAAAAACTCTTCAATAATCGACTTGATTTTTTGTTGTGGACCACAGTCAAAACAGCTTCTAAATAATTGTGTTACCATTTAAACTTATCTATTTTTAAAAGGTCAATTACACTTAACTTGCAACCCAATTTTAACTGGAAATGAAAAGACTTTTTAGCCTAGTATTAGTATTCGTAAGCATTGTAGCAAATTCTCAAGATTTTTCAAATAAAGGAAAAGATTTTTGGTTGGGGTATGGCTATCATGTAAGAATGGTTAGTACTACAGGTTCCCCACAATCAAATGGTGGTTCTCAAGACATGATTTTATATTTCACATCTGATGTAAACTCTTCTGTAACTGTAGAAATTCCAGGAGTTGGATATTCAAGAACTTATAGTGTAATTGCGAATCAAGTAACTTCATCAGAAGCAATTCCTAAAACAGGAGCTCAAGATGCAAAAATTATTGATACAGGTAAATATAATAGAGGTATTCATATTTTTAGCGATAACCCAATTGTAGCATATGCACACATTTTTAATGCATCCATTTCAGGTGCTAGTTTATTATTTCCAACAAATACTTTAGGGCAAGAATATTATTCTGTAAATTATACACAAATTTCAAACGAAAGTTATTCAAATGGATTTGTCTTTGTTGTAGCTACAGAAGATACTACTTTAGTAGAAATTACACCATTCAGTTACCAATAGAAATAATCGAGCTGCTGGTGTACCTTTTTATGTTACACTCCATAAAGGTGAGATTTATAATCTTATGGGTTCTGGAAATGGAACAACTGGTACCGACTTAACTGGAACAAGAATTAGAACTGTATCAACTGCTGGTTCTTGCAAAAAAATTGCAGTTTTTTCAGGTGCTGGAAAGATTAGCATCCCATCATCAGGTTCAGCTGATAATCTTATACAACAAGCATTACCTTCAAACGCTTGGGGTAATAAATATTTAACAACACCAACAGGAACACAACCCAATAATTTTTTTAGAGTTGTAGTTAGAGACCCAACAACTGTAGTGAGATTAAATGGATCTGTGATGACTGGTTTAGTGAATAATTTCTATTACCAATTTGGACCGACTAATCAACCTAATGTTATTACAGCTGATAAACCTATCATGGTTGCCCAATATACTACAACACAAGGTCAATCTGGGAATCCAAATTTCTCAGGGGGAACAGGTAATAGTATTGGTGGAGATCCAGAAATGATTTATTTAAGTTCTGTGGAACAAACTATTAATGATATAACCTTAAACTCTACACCCTATTATCAAATTCTCAGACATTATATAAATGTAATTGTGAAAGCTGGTGGACAAAGTTCCTTTAAACTTGATAATGTTAATCAAAGTAGTAGCTTTATTCCTCATCCACAAGATGCTAATTTTTATTATGCAACTTTTACTGTAACCTCTGGTGCACATAATATAAAATCAGATTCTGGTTTTAATGCAATTGCTTATGGTTTTGGGAATGCTGAAAGTTATGGGTATAATGCAGGTACAAACGTTATTGATTTGAATCAATATGTAACTTTACAAAATCAATATGCAATAGTTAATTTTCCAGCTACTTGCAAAAACACCCCTTTCAAATTTTCAATTACATTGCCCTATGAACCTTTAAAGTTAAATTGGGATTTCAATAGTTTGTCGAGCCTTTCGCCAAACAATTCTGTAGTAAACAATACGCCAGTTTATGATAGCACTTTTGTACGAAATGGAAAAAACTTATACGTTTATAAACTTCCTGGAACCTACACATTCTCACAATCAGGCACTTTCCCTATAAAAGTATTAGTAAATAATCCATCAAGTGATGGTTGCTCTGGTGATCAGGAAATCAGTTATACTGTTCAGGTATTTAATAATCCTATTGCCAATTTTGGAATTAATAGTGATGGATGTTATAATAGTCCAATAACTTTTAATGATAGTTCAAATGCAAATGGAAGAAACATTACTAAATGGAATTGGAATTTTGGAGATGGAACAATTGATAGTATAAAAAATCCAATTAAAACTTATACAGCAGGTGGTACTTATCCAATTAAATATACAATAATTACTGATATTGGCTGTATTGCAGATACAATAAAAAATATAACTTTATCTCCACTACCTGTTGCAAATTTTGGTGTTAGAGATTCTATTTGTATCAATTCATCAGTTACATTTCACGATTCATCAACAGTTGCAACTCCAGGTACCATAACAAAATGGTATTGGGATTTTGGTAATGGAAGAAAAGATACCCTCTTTAACAACAATCCTCCAACAACTTCATATTCTGATACAGGTACATTTACGATCACTCTTTTCGTTGAAACTGCAACTGGTTGTAAAGGATTAATAGTATCAAAACAAATTCAAATTCGCCCTTATCCAATTGCAAATTTTTCATTACCAGGAAATGTTTGTTTACCTATGGGATTAGCCAACTTTACAGATTTATCCACTATCAGCGATGGAACATCATCTTCATTTACATATAAATGGTTATTTGGAAATGCAGATTCATCAACTCTAAAGAATCCATCAACAAACTACAATAATGTTGGTCCCTTTACTGTAAAATTATCCGTAACAAGTAAATATGGTTGTGTAAAGGATACAACCAAAAGTGTAACAACAGTTTGGCAACAGCCAAGTGCAAACTTTAATGTAACACCAGAAGTTTGTTTAAGAGATACAACAAGTTTTAATGATTTAAGTGATGGGAAAGGTCATTCAATTGTAAAATGGAATTGGAATTTTGGAGATGGGAATTCAGATACAATTCAAAATCCTAAACATTTATTTACTACTGTTCAAACCCAAACAATTAAACTTTTTGTACAAACTGATAAAGGTTGTGTAAGTGATACTATGACAAAAACTTCAATTGTTCATCCATTACCAACACCAGGATTTACAATTTCTAACCCTTTATGTGAAAAAAGAAACATCACTTTCACAGATACTTCAAAAGCTAATGTTGGTACAATTACAAATTGGGGTTGGAATATGGGCAATGGAAATACTTATTCTCAAACAACATTACCAAATCCATTTACAGAAGTTTATGATACTACAGGAACTTATGATATTAAATTAATGGTGATAAATAGTAAAGGTTGTAAAAGTGATACTAGTTTACCAAAGCAAGTAGTGATTAATCCTCTTCCTCATGTAGGAATTTCATTACCTGAAGTTTGTTTAGATGATGCTTTTGCACTGTTCACAGACACAACTAAAATTGCAGATGGTTCTGAAAATAGTTTTAGCTGGGCATGGAATTTTGGAGATCAAAATGCAACTCCTCCTCTTAATCCAAATACATCAACTAGCAAAAATCCAATCCATAAATATTCTGATACTGGAGTTTACCAAGTAAAATTGTTGGTGACTTCAAACAAGTTCTGCTCAGATTCTTTAATCTCAAGTTTTATTGTTAATGGATCTACACCAAACGCAAATTTCACAATTTTAAATGCTGGAAATCTTTGTAGTAATGATTCTGTAAGAATACAAAATACATCAACTGTAGATTTTGGAAGTATAACAAACATGGAAATTTATTGGGATACAGTTAATGCTCCTCTTACAAAATTTATTGATACTGATCCTTATCCAAATAAAATTTACAGTCATTTATATTCAAACTTTCAGCAACCTGCAAGTAAAAATATTTATGTAAAAATGTTAGCCTATTCTGGTGGAACTTGTGTTGATCCTAAAACACAAATGATTACTTTACGCCAAAGTCCAAAAGTTCAATTTAACAATATTGTAAGTATTTGTAACGAAGCAAACTCGAGAATAATAAATGAAGCTTCTGAAATTGGTGGAGTACCAGGAACACAAGTTTTTAATGGTAATGGAATTGTTGATAGTTTAACAGGCTTATATAATCCACAAACAGTAAGTCCAGGAACTTATGCAATAAAATATACATACACTTCTACAACTTATGGATGTATTGATTCTGCAACTAAAAATATTAAAGTGTTTCAATCTCCAGTTGCAAATTTTGGTGTGACTTCTCCTTTATGTGAAAAAAACAATTTCAATTTTATCGATAGTTCAATAGCCAATGTTGGCAATCTTGTTCAGTGGAAATGGAAATATGGAAATGGTGATTCAACGACTAAGAATAGTGGTGCAACATATAATTATTTGTATAATTCTGCAAATACTTACACAGTTACTTTAAAAGTTACAACTGATAGTGGTTGTACACATACTACATCTAAGCCTGTTAAAATTAATTATCTTCCAGTAGTTTATTTTGGATTACCATCTATTTGTTTGCCTGATGGTAGAGGAACTTTTTTAGATAGTACAACTATTGGAGATAATTCGAATACTCAATTTAATTGGTTATGGAATTTTGGAGATTCATTTAATCCAACAACATCAAACATTCAAAATCCAACACATAAATATTCAGATATTACTTCTAAAAATGTTCAATTAATTGTTACCAGTAAAGATGGCTGTAAAGATTCATTAACAAGGGTTTTAAGTACAATATATCCACAGCCAAAAGCTGGATTTACTATTTCACCTAACAAATTTGCTTGTTATGATGATATATTAACCTACACTGATACAAGTAATGGTGTTTCAAGCAATGTTAATCAATGGCAATGGGATTTGGGTTTTGGATATACTTCAAATACACAGTATCCAATACAATTGTATCAAGATACAGGTATAGCAACAATTTCATTACACGTTTATAACGAAAATAATTGTGTAAGTGATACTTTTTATCAAACCATTCAAATTCATCCATATCCAATTATTGATTTACCAATACAAGCAACATTTTTACAGGGAGGTTTATTAACTATAATACCAACATACTATTTTGGTCATGGATTAACCTACAAATGGACTCCAAATATTGATATGTTGAATGATACAGTTTTAAATGCACAAGTTTTTCCATTAGAAGATAGAAGATATTTCTTGAAACTCACAGCAGATGGGGGTTGTACAGCTACAGATAATATATTAGTTGTTGTTTTAAAAGCACCAATTATTCCAAATGCTTTTACTCCTAATGGTGATGGTGTGAATGATTATTGGGAAATTAAACATTTAGAAAGTTACCCTGGTGCAACTGTTCAAGTTTTTGATAGATATGGACGATTAGTTTTTACTTCTTTAGGTTATACTAAAAACTGGAATGGTAGAACATCAGCTAATGAACCTTTGCCAATTGGAACTTATTACTACATTATCGATCCAAAAAATGGAAGAGAAAAAATGGGTGGTAGTGTTACAATAATTAAGTAAGAATTTTAGCTTTGACAACTTTTAAAAAGTTGTCAAAGCTTTTTTGTAAAAGAAAATTGGCAAAGCCAATAAAATAAAACTAACGAAGCAAAATGCTTCGTAGAGCTTTGTAAAATATTTATCTAATCACAGAGTAATTTCCTTTTGCATCAATAGCAATTATTGGAAGTTTTTTATGATAATTAAAATAATCGAAAACGTCTTGAATAGTTACAGCAAATAGTTGATAAGCCTCATTATTTTTGCTTTGCACTGCTAAATATTCATAACTTCTTTTCACATTATATCGTACAGGAAAAATATGGACAGGAATAAAATCTTGTCCATTTTCTTTGGCATAAGTTGCCAACATATACAACTCTTCAATTTGTGCATCTTTAACAGGAATACAACCCACAGTAATACATCCTCCATGTACATAAATTTCATTACCTGGCCTTAAAGAATCACTTAATAGCAAATCTGATGCATTAGGATAATTGATACCCAATGATAAATGATACATACTTTTTGGGTTAAACTCATTGATATAATAAAATCCTTCAGGCACTTGAAAATCGCCTTCAATCCTTTTAGGACCAAGACTTCCACTTAATGCACAAACCTTGTAAGTTTTAAATAATTTAAAAGAATCTTGAATATTTTCTTTTACCCAAACTTCTAACTCACTATCATATTTAAAACTGCGTAAATAAATTTGTTTTGGTGGAAAACTTAAGCCAGCTCTCTCGAATTGATTTCTTAGTGAATCATCTTTTAACTTAAATGCTTGTTCAACTTTTGGGAAAAATTTTTGCTTTTGAATAAAACTTTGCTGAGCAAATAAATTTGAAACTAAAAAAAATAAACAAACAGAATAAAATATTTTTCTAAAAATCATTTGTAATTCTTATCCAATTTTTTCTTTCCAAGCAAGCATCCCACCTGTTAAATTAAAAACATTTGTAAATCCAAGTTGTTGCAAAATCATTGCAGCTTGCATACTTCTAACACCACTTCTACAATAAACAATTACTTCTTCATTTCTTAAATCTTCAATATCATCAATTTGCATGGTTTGAATTTTTCCTAAAGGAAAAAGAGTGCCACCTATATTAAATTCAGCATTTTCGTGTGGTTCTCTAACATCAATTAAATGAATGGACTCTTTATTTTTTAATTTCTCTTGTAACTCTTCTGGAGTAATGGTTTGAAACATTATTAATATTTAGTTTTTAGGAAATATAGTAGTATCTACAACAGGAGCAGTTGAACTTAACCACAAATCTATAACTTGACCAGGTCTAATTTTATTCATTACAAATTGTGCTGGGATAGGTTCAAAAAATACTGGAGGTTCTTGTTTAACAACATAAGTTTTTGAGCTGTCAGTAATATTAGCATCTAACATTATTGGTATGCCTACCAAAATATTCATACTATTCAACAGTATTTTAGCTTCGTAATAAGACAATCCAACTAAGTTTGGAACTTCCATTTCATCTTCACCAATACCACTTCCAATTACAAAACCAATTTTACTACCAATAGGTATTTTTGTTCCTTGCTTTATTTCTTTACCTTCAAATCGTTGACTTAACACTGAGTTTCTTGCTATATCTGGTCTATAACTTGTATCACCTAATAATAATCCTAAACCTTCGAGATATAATTGAGCACTTTTAAATGATAATCCAATAAGGTTTGGCATTTCAACAGTAGGTGCTTCTATTCTATTAATAGTTAAATAAATTGTTCTCCCATTTTTTACAACAGCATCAGGTTCTGGAGATTGTTTTAACACACTTAAACGCTGAGCATTACTGTCATAAACACTATCAATTACTTCTACTCTAAAACCCTGTGCTTTTAATTGATCAATTGCTTGATTTACATTTTTACCCAAAACCTCAGGAACTCTTTCATACTTATCATGACCTGTTATCCATCCTAAAGAATAAAAAAATAAAACAATAAATAAAAGCACAAGAAATATTCCAAAGAGAATATTAATGAATAAATTTTTTGATGTGATGGCTTTAAACAAAGTGTTCTATTTAAAATTAGTTGAATGCATTTTCAATGATGGACGTATAAAATTCTTTCAAAGTTAATCCTTTTGCTAAAACCTGCTGAGGTACAATGCTAGCCTGACTTTGACCTGGCACAGTATTTACCTCTAACATATATGGTTGTAAATTCTTTTCATTATATATAAAATCGATTCTAACTATTCCTTTACAATTAAGTAAAGTATAAATTCTTTTTGCAGCTTCTTCAATTTGAATTTGAATAGTATTATCAATTTTTGCTGGAGTAATTTCTTCACTCTTTCCTAAATATTTTGCTTCATAATCAAAAAACTCATTATGAGTAATGATTTCAGTAATTGGCAAAGCAATAAGTGCATCTTTAGTTTTATAAACGCCAATAGTTAGCTCTCTTCCAACAATCATTTCTTCAATTAACACTTGATCATCTACATCAAAAGCTTTATGAATAGCAGTTGCAAGTAAGTTTGCATCTGAAACTTTACTCATACCTAAACTACTACCACCATTATTTGGTTTTACAAAAACTGGTAATTGAAGTTCATTTAAAATCTGTTCAACATCTAATTTGTTTTGCTTAAAAAGATGAACACTTTTTGCAACATTTATTCCTCCAAATGCAGCAACAGCAAGTGTATAACGTTTATTAAAAGTAAGAGCAGAAGTTGCAGCATCACAACTAGTGTATGGTAAATTGATTAAATCGAAATAGCCTTGAAGTTTTCCATCTTCTCCAGGTGTACCATGAATGCACATTAAAACGGCATCGAAATTTATTTTTTTATTTTGGATAATGATAGAAAAATCTGTTTTATCTACTTTACATTTTTCACCTATTTCATTGTTGTAAAACCATCCAGTGGGATTAATATCTACTGTATAAAAATCAAACTTTTCAGTATCAATATTATTGGCAACTGTAATAGCACTTTTATAGCTTATTTCAGCTTCTCCACTAAAACCTCCTGTAACTAATGCAATCTTTTTTTTCATGTTAAATTGAGTAGTCAAATATAAACTTGTAATTAATTCTTGTGGAAATAGTGAATAACTAATTCTTGAATTTTAATAAAATTAAAGCAGTGTTTCATTAAGTAAGCCCAATTCCTGAGCATGTTTATTAAAAAGTTTATTAGTTGCAAACTTCTTTGTCATATCTAAATGCCCTTGATGATGCATATCTGTACCAATAAATGAAACTAATTTCTTTTTTACCAAGTATTCAGCAGCTTGCATTACAGGCTTTCCGTAAAACCCTGTTAGTGATAGTAGATTAACTTGCAGTAAAACGCCTTTCTCAGTAAATTTTTCAAAAGCATTTTTAATCCCTAATAAATAATTATACCTTTCTGGATGTGCTAAAATGGGTTGATACCCTTTAATCATTAAATCAAAAATAACTTGATCAATATTTTGAGATGGATAAGCATATGACATTTCTATCAACACATATTTTTTTTCTCCAAAACTTAAAATTGTTTCATTGTTAGCAATTGAATTCTGTAATTCTGGACCAACCATATATTCTGCAGCTGCTTCAAACTCAATGTCAATCTTATTTTCGAGAAGAGCTTTTTTTACTTCTGCTAATCTGGGTAAAATAGTTTCAGGACTATTATCATGAACATCAGGTAATATATGTGGAGTACAAATCAATTTTTTATATCCAAGTTGTTGCATTTCTCTTGCAAAACGTAAAGTTTGTTCCATCGTTTCTAAACCATCATCTAAGTTTGGAAGCAAATGAGAATGCATATCTACTTTCAAAAATGATAAATCTAAACTCTCATCGTGTTTTTTACTAAAAAAAGAAAACATTAAAATTAATTTTGAAAAATTGGAATTAAATATTCGGTTTTAAACTCAACAACCATAAGCTGACCAAGACTCTCTATTTGAACATATACTTTTTTCTTACCATCACGTAAAACAGTACCTTCTCTATCTATAAAAACACCATGACTTACTCTAACTTTGGTATTTTCTTTAAAGCCTTCAGATGAAACTATTTCAAATTTTGCATCCTTTTCTACAAGAAATTTTTTCATGATGTCAATTTCTTCTTCTCTAACAACTGCAGGCTGACCTAAATAATACACGAAATTTAAGACTCCTGGAGTAATTAAAACTTCATATTTCTCAGCATCATCAATGTGAACAAAAACATAAGACCTAAAAATGGGTTCTTCAATAATTTTTTTTCTATCAGTCCATTGTTTTTGAATTTTCATTATAGGACACCAACTTTCAACACCTTTATTAACTAATGCAGCATCAATCTTTTTCTCCCATCTTGGTTTAGAGTAAATTACATACCACTTCTTTTCTTCCATAAAAACATAGAATATTTTTCAAAAATAAGTTTATTTAATTCATTTTTAAAGTTTAAGTTTTGTTCTAATTAGCTAGAGATAAATATATATTATAATTATTTATATATTTAATTATTCATGGTTTATTACTAAATAATCCATTTTTTTGCTAAAATTTATTATATATGTCAACCAGATTTGAAGTAATTGAGGATATTTTGATTAATCCAACAATCACTTATACTGAAAATGATTCTAAAATAACCGATATTTTCGGTGCAAATGTTTTTACATTAGCTGTAGCTCGTCAATATTTAAATGAAGAAGCATTTAAAAGTTTATCAGCAAGTATCAAATCAAGTAAAAAAATTGATAGATCTGTAGCGAATCAGATTGCTAATGGCTTGAAAGCTTGGGCAATGGCAAAAGGTGTAACTCATTTTACACACTGGTTTCAACCTTTAACAGGAGCAACTGCTGAGAAACATGATAGCTTTTTTACATTAAAAAGCGATGGCTCTGCTATTGAAGAATTTGATGGTGCTGCTTTAATTCAACAAGAACCAGATGCTTCTTCCTTTCCAAGTGGAGGTTTAAGAGCAACTTTTGAAGCTCGTGGTTACACTGCTTGGGATCCTTCTTCTCCTGCATTTATCATGGAAATTGGTCATGGCAAAACACTTTGTATTCCTACTATTTTCATTTCATATACTGGAGAATCATTAGATTATAAAGCACCATTATTAAAAGCTTTAGAATCTTTAAACACAGCTGCAGTAGATGTTTGTAACTATTTTGATAAAAATGTTCATAATGTGACTGCAACTTTAGGCTGGGAACAAGAATATTTTTTAATTGATGAAGCCTTAGCAAATGCTCGTCCTGATTTAGTTCAATGTGGAAGAACTGTATTTGGTGCATCTCCAGCAAAAGGACAACAACTTGAAGATCATTATTTTGGCTCGATTCCTGAACGTTGTTATGCTTTTATGCGTGATTTTGAATATGAAAGTTATAAATTAGGTATTCCTTTAAGAACAAGACATAATGAAGTTGCTCCTGCACAATTTGAATGTGCTCCAATTTTTGAAGATGTAAGTGTTGCAGTAGACCACAATGCCTTGTTGATGGATATTATGGAAAGAGTTTCTCGTCGTCATAAACTCAAAGTTTTATTACACGAAAAACCTTTTGCTAACATCAATGGTTCTGGTAAACATAATAATTGGAGTTTAGCAACAGATACTGGAGTTAATTTATTAAGTCCCGGTAAAACTCCAAAAACCAATTTAATGTTCCTAACATTTTTTGTGAATGCCATTAAATCTGTACATGATTATGCCGAGTTGATAAGAGCTTCAATAGCTAGTGCTGGTAACGATCACAGACTTGGGGCAAACGAAGCACCACCAGCAATTATTTCTGTATTTGTTGGAAAATATTTAGCTAAAGTTTTAACTGATATTGAAAATAGAGTTGGAGACAAATTCGATGAACAAGATGAAGCTATTTTAAAATTAGATATTCATAGAAGTATTCCTGAGTTAATGTTAGATAATACTGATAGAAACAGAACTTCTCCATTTGCATTTACAGGAAATAAATTTGAATTTAGAGCTGTAGGTTCATCAGCAAATTGTTCAACTCCAATGACTGTTCTAAATGCAGCAATGGCAGATACTTTAAGAACTTTTAAATCAGATGTTGATAGTTTAATAACTAAAGGTGAGAAAAAAGAAATTGCTATCATTCAAGTTCTTCAGAGATATATTGTTGAATGTAAGTCAGTGTTATTTGAAGGTGATGGTTATAGTGAAGCTTGGCATAAAGAAGCAGAAAAAAGAGGCTTACCAAATCTTCCAACAACACCATTAGCATTAGATGCTATGATTTCTGATAAAGCTAAAAAGCTTTATGCAAATAACAATGTATTTACTCATCTTGAATTAGAAGCTAGATATGAAATTGAACTTGAGAAATATATTAAAAAAGTTCAGATTGAAGCAAGGGTGATGGGTGATTTAGCTATTAATCATATTATTCCATCTGCAGTTATCTATCAAAACAAACTAATTGAAAATGTAAATGGACTAAAAAGTTTAGGACTAAAAGAAGATTCATACAAGGGTCAATTAGAAATAATTGAAAAAATGAGTACTCATATTCAGATTGTATATACAAAATGTAGGGCTTTAATTGAAGCAAGAAAAAAAGCAAATAACCAAGAAAGCACAAGAGAAAAAGCCATTATGTATTGTAACGATGTTAAAAATGCTTATTTTGATGAAATTAGATACAATATTGACAAACTTGAAACTTTGGTTGGTGATGAATATTGGACTTTACCTAAATACAGAGAATTGTTGTTTTTAAGATAATCAAATAAGTAAAGCTTTTCCCCATAATAAGCAACAAGTATAAATAATATTATATTTGTTGCTTATTTAGTTTAATTCATGGAGTACAATACGTCAAGAAATTATTTGAGCATGAGAGAATATGGTCGCCATATTCAAAGAATGGTAGAACACGTTTTAACCATTGATGACAAAGAAAAAAGAAATCAGCAAGCAAAAATTATCATAGAATTTATGGGTCAATTAAATCCTCATTTAAAAAATGTTGAGGATTTTAGACATATGCTTTGGGATCATTTATTTTTTATAAGTGATTTTAAACTTGATGTTGATAGCCCCTATCCTATTCCAGAAAAAGAAACTTACAAAGCTAAATCCCAACCAATGGGATATCCAAAACGTTACCCAAAATATTCACATTTAGGTAAAAACTTAGAAGTGATTATTGATAAAGCTTTAAAAGAAGAAGACGAAGAGAAAAAAGCAGGTTTTGCAAATGCTATTGCATATTATATGAAATTAAGTTATAGCAATTGGCATAAAGAATTAGTGCATGACGATTCAATTAGAAGTGAATTAGACAGCATTACTGGTGGTCAATTAGAATTTAGTGCAACTCCATTTATTAAACATAATCCAACACCAGAAAGAAGTGATTATGGAAGAAGAAATAATAATCCAAGAAGTGGTGGTCGTCAACAAAATTTTGGAGGAAGACCAGATAGTCGTGGAAGAAATAATGACCCTAGAGGTAATAATGCAGGACCAAGAAATAATAGAAATTTTAAGAAAAGATATTAGATTGATTTCTTAATCAAATCAACAACTTTACTAGCCCAAATTGCATGTTCTTTTGCACTATAATGTAAACCATCAGTAGTGAGTAAACTTTCATCAAACTTAGCTCTACGAGTACTTTCAGTAATATTAATGAAATGAGTTTGATATTTTTGAGCCATCATTTCACACACTCCATTAAATGCATTTATTTCATTTGTAATTTGAGTTTCATTTCTATCTTTTGCAAAAGAGGTTACTCCCCAATCTGGAATTGAAAGAATAATTAAATGTTTAGGTTTATTTTCTACCCAGTTTAATGCATTGTTCAATAGAATTTCGAAATCAATTTTAAAATCTTCAACACTTAGTCCTCTATATTGATTATTAACACCTACTAAGAGTGTTGCAAAATCATAATGATTTTCTAAAATTGTTTTATCTAAATGTTCGATGAGTTCAAAACTTGTCCAACCTGTTTTAGCAACAATTTCTGGTGCATGAAAATAAAAATTTGATTGACGAAGTAATTGAATTGTTTGATAAGGAAAACTTTCATGCAAAGAAACATTTTCACCAATAGTATAAGAATCTCCTAAACATAATAAAGTATTTTTCATCTCAATTCATTAAGGTTTTGTTTGAGCACAAAGTCTACATCTTGGCTCATAAATATCTTTTTCTCCTAATAAAACCTGGCCTTCTTGGGCAGTTTTTCTATAACTAATATTTGCAATATTGCCACATTTTACACATATTGCATGCAGCTTAGTTATATAATCAGCCTTAGCCAAAAGATTGGGCATTTGTCCAAATGGTTTACCTAAATAATCCATATCTAACCCAGCAACAATAACACGAATACCTTGTGTAGCAAGTGTTTCACAAACATTTGCAATTTCTTCATCAAAAAATTGAGCTTCGTCAATACCAATAACATCAACATCATTAGCCATGAGTAATATGTTTTGAGAATTAGCAACTGGAGTACTAACAATTGAATTAGCATCATGACTTACAACATTTACCACATCATAACGCGTATCAATAGATGGTTTAAAAATTTCAACTCTAAGGTTTGCAATTTTCACTCTCTTTAATCTTCTTATCAACTCTTCAGTTTTTCCACTAAACATACTGCCACAAATCACTTCTATCCATCCTCTTTTTTCGCCACTAATATTAGGTTCAATAAACATAAATAAGTTTGTTTTATAAGTTTTAGTTCTTGATTAATTGAATATACTCATAGAATAAATTGATTAAAAAAACGTTTAATCAATGACTGTGTTAGATTGTTAAAACAACTCTAATTAACAGTATCTTTTATTTATTGTATTTATTTTCATTTTTCAAGGGCTTCAAAAATATATTTTAATATGGAAAGAGTTCATACACTTATCAACAAATTACAAGAACAATTCAATAAAGGCGTTGATTTGAAAGTTTTATTATCCACAGCAGAATTATTAGTTGCTGAATTGCAAACTCCTGAAGAAATTATTCAGGTTGGAAAAGTTTCTATAGTTGTTCCAGCTATGAAGGAAATTGAAATACATGAAACAATTCAAATTGTAGAGACTCCAAGTTTATCAAAAGTTATTAAAAAAGAAGTTTTTGAACTAGTGTTAGATGAAAATACTGAAGAAATTGAAATGGAAAATGAAATGCCAACTCTAGATTTTCAAAATTCAAATACACAGATAGAGATTAATGATTTAATAAATGATGATACAAAAAGTTTCAATGACTTATTAAAAGTTAATAATGTAGAAGTTGCCACCAAACTTGTAGAAACACCAATTAAGGATTTAAGAAAAGCGATTGGCATTAATGACAAATATGTTTTTATTAATGAATTATTCAAAGGTGATGAAACTGCTTATGAAGCAAGTATTAGAACTCTAAATAATTTTTCAGTTTTTCCTGAAGCTGAACAATGGATTAAAAGAGAATTAGTAATCTCTTTTTCGTGGAATCATAAAAGTGATATCGTTCAACATTTCAATCATTTAGTTAGAAGAAGATTTGCTGCAGCATAATTGAGTATAGCATCTGTTGCCCCACTATTTTTTCTTACATAAGTTCCTGCAATTTCACCAACTGCATTAGCATATTCTGGTTTGGTTAGCAACTCATCAAACAAAATTTCTAGCTCTAAAGCATTTTCAATAACAATTGCTCCTCCTCCTTCAACCAATTCAGTTGCTTCCCTAAATTTTTCAAATACAGGCCCAATTACAACAGGTTTATTATATACAGCAGCTTCAACAACATTATGTACTCCATCTCCTCCAAAACCACCACCAACAAGGCATACAGAAGCATATCGATAAATTTTACTTAACATTCCTACATTATCTAGGATAAGAATATTTGAGTAATTTTCATTGTGATTTAGTTTAGAATATAGTACTGCATTCTTATAATATTGCAAACATTCTTCTATTCTTTCTTCATGAATTTCATGAGGTGCAATAATGAATTTTATTACTGGATTGGTATTGGCATAATGATCTAAAACCAAATCATCTTCTCTCCATGTACTTCCTGCAACAATTACTTTTTTATCGCCAATAAAATTTTCTATGAGTTCATTTTGAAATGGAGAAGATGCAATTTCGATTACCCTATCAAATCTTGTATCACCACAAATTGTGACATTTTTTTCTTTATGAATTGATGTTAAACAATCGTAAGATTTTTGACCTTGAATAAAAAACTGAGTGAAACAAGTCAGCATTTCTCTATGCAAATTACCATACCATTTGAAGAATGGTTGATTCATTCTAAAAATTCCAGAAACCAAAATCAAAGGGATATTTCTTGTTTTAGCTTCAGTGATATAATGATACCAAAATTCATATTTTACAAAAAAGATTACTGTCGGGTTCACAATCTTATAAAATTGTTTTACATTATTTACAGTATCGATTGGCAAATAAAAAACCCAATCTGCCCCAGAATAATTTTTCTGAATTTCATAACCTGAAGGTGAAAAAAAAGTAATTATTATTTTATTATAAGGATGATTTTGCTTTAATCTTTCAATTAAGGGTCTGCCTTGTTCAAACTCACCTAAACTAGCACAATGAAACCAAATTACAGGCGAATTATTGTCTTTAAAAGCTACTTGAAGTTTTTCTATAATATTCTTTCTCCCATCAAACCAAAGCTTAGCTTTTGCATTAAAAAATCCCAAAAGAAAAGCAGCTAATGAATATAAACGAATAAATAAATTATATAAGAATAACATGTAACAAATTTAAACAACACAATCAATAATACATCTTTAAATGCTAGTATAAAAAAAATACCGCTTCAAGCTGAAACGGTATTCTATAAATTAATTTGCAAAAATTATTTTACTTGATCTATTAAAGCTTTAAAGCTTTCAGGGTTGTTCATAGCTAAATCTGCTAAAACTTTTCTGTTTAATTCAATTCCTTTAACTGAAAGTTTGTTGATGAATTGACTATAAGTCATTCCTTCTTCTCTTACAGCAGCATTAATACGTGCAATCCATAAAGATCTGTATTCTCTTTTCTTTAATTTACGACCTACATAACTGTAAGTCATACCTTTTTCTACAATGTTTTTAGCAACTGTATAAACGTTTTTACGTTTACCATAAAAACCTTTAGCTTGTTTTAATATTCTTTTGCGTCTTGCTCTACTGGCAACTGCATTTTTTGAACGTGGCATATTTAATTTTTTTTATTCCAACTGCTCTACAAAAAGCTAGGTGGAAAGTTTGATAATTAACCTTTCGGTCTTTTGTTTACTTTAAACCTAATAAACGCATTACAAAATCTTTGTTAGGACTTTGAACAACACCTCTTTGACGCATTGCACGTTTACGTTTTGTAGATTTTTTTGTTAGAATGTGGCGTTTAAAAGCCTTTTGGAATGTAATTTCTCCAGTACCGGTTACTTTAAACCTTTTTTTGGCACTTGAGTTTGTTTTTACTTTTGGCATTATATAATCTTAATAGATTACTCCCTACTGGCGTTTCCAAACTGATGGAACTCTTGTTGAGCCTTGTGGGAAATGTCGTTTTTATCAAACGGGCTGCAAATGTATAATCATTTCTCCATAAAATCAAATGAAAATTCTTATATAATTTATCTTTTAGCAACTTAAAAATGTCTTTAATTTACGTCTTCAAAACTATTTAAATGTCTAAAACTACTTTTTCAAAACTTAGTCTATTCTCTTGCTTATTAGTTGCTTGCATCTTAATCTTAAATACATCACAAGCTCAACAAGTTGATATTAATCAACAATTTAAAAATCTAAAACCTCGAAATATTGGTCCAGCAGCCATGAGTGGTAGAATTACAAGTATTGATGCTGTTGTTGCCAATCCAAATGTTATTTGGTTAGGTGCAGCAAGTGGTGGTGTTTGGAAAACTGAAAATAGTGGAGGAAGTTGGACTCCAGTTTTTGATGAACAACCCATTCAAAATATTGGAAGCATTGCAATTCAACAAAATAATCCTCAAATTGTTTGGGTTGGCACTGGGGAAGGAAATCCAAGAAATTCTATCAATATTGGAGAAGGTATTTTTAAAACTATGGATGGAGGAAGAACATTTAAATCAATGGGGTTAGAAAAAACGAGAAACATTCATCGAATTGCTATTGATCCATCAAATCCAAACACAGTTTATGTTGGTGCAATTGGTAATCCATATGCTCAATATCCAGAAAAAGGAATATTTAAAACGACAGATGGAGGAGAAACTTGGAATCATATTTTAAAAACCAATGATACTAGTGGTGTTGGTGATATGGTAATGGATCCTACCAATCCTAATAAATTATTTGTTGCTATGTGGCATCATTATAGAACGCCTTATAGTTTACAAAGTGGTGGAAAAGGAAGTGGATTTTATATGACAATTGATGGGGGGAAAAACTTTATAAAATTGGGTAAAGAACATGGATTACCAGAAGGAGATTATGGAAGAATTGGTGTTACTATTTGCAAAACCAATCCAAACATAGTTTATGCTTTAATTGAGGCAAAAAAGAATGGCTTATATAAAAGTGAAGATGGAGGCTATAAATGGGAATTGGTTAATAGTGACAAAAGTGTAGTAACAAATCGTCCTTTTTATTTTCAAGATATCATTGTCGATCCAAAAAATGAAAATCGTTTGTGGATGATTCATCAAATGGTTACTGTTAGTGAAGATGGAGGAAAAACTTTTAAAACAGTTATTCCTTATAGTGGCATTCATCCAGATCATCATGCATTTTGGATTCATCCTGAAAATCCAGATTTTATTATTGATGGAAATGATGGAGGAATTGGAATTACAAGAGATAGAGGAAAGACTTGGATTTTTGATGAAAAGCTTCCTGTTGGCCAGTTTTACCATATTAATGTAGATAATGAAATGCCCTATAATGTAATGGGTGGCATGCAAGATAATGGCAGTTGGTTAGGTCCTGCATATACTTGGATTGATGGTGGAATAAAAAATGGATATTGGGAAAGTTTATCTGGTGGTGATGGTTTTGATGTAATGCCTGACCCTGAAGAAAAAAATTGGGTGTATTCTATGAGTCAAGGAGGAAATGTATTGAGAGCAAATTATCAAACAGGAGAAACTTGGAGTATTAAACCTCCAGATTTAGAACAAAAAACAAGATTAAGATTTAACTGGAATGCAGCAATAGCACAAGACCCATTCGATAAAAAAACAATATATTTTGGCAATCAGTTTGTAAATAAAAGCACTAATAAAGGTGTAAGTTGGCAAACGATTTCTCCTGATTTAACGACTAATGATTCTGCAAAAATTGATCAAAGTAAAAATGGGGGATTAAGCATTGATATTACTGGTGCTGAAAATTTTTGTACAATAATTTGCATTGAACCCTCACCAATTCAAAAAGATTTAATTTGGGTTGGGACTGATGATGGAAATGTTCAATTAACAACAGATGGTGGAAAGAATTGGTCAAATTTTAGCAGCTCAATTTTAGGATTTCCAAAAGGTTCTTGGGTACATCAAATTAGAGCTAGCAAACACAATGCTGGAGAAGCTTTTGTAGTGGTAAATGATTATCGTAGAGGCAATTTCAAACCATATATTTTTAGAACAAAAGATTTTGGAAAAACATGGGTTCAAATATTAGATGAAAAGAAAGTTAAAGGTTATGCTATATGTCTTATTCAAGATCCAGTTCAACCCAATTTAATTTTTGTAGGAACTGAACAAGGTCTTTGGGTTAGCTTAGACAATGCTTCAACTTTTCAACAATTCAAAAATGGTTACCCATCAGTTTCAACTTATGATTTAGCCATTCAAGAAAGAGAAGCTGATTTATGTATTGCAACATTCGGTAGAAGTCTTTGGGTTTTAGATGATATTAGACCCTTAAGAAATCTAGCTGCAACAAATGGTGTAGTTAATAAGAGTTTAGTGGTTTTTGATGCTCCAAATGGCGTAATGGCATCTTATAAAAATACTCCAGGGTATCAATGGAGTACTTGGGGTGTTTGGGATGCAACCAACAGAAAAAGTGGATTACCAATTTCATTTTATGTGAAAGACTTTCCAAAGAAAGTCAAGAAAGGAAATACAGAAAATTCAACTGAAAAAAATGATGATGAACCAAAAAAACAAAGCTCATCTGATTCTGTTTTAGTTAAAATATATAACCAACAGAATGAACTTATCAGAAACTTAAAATGGAAAGCTGATTCAGGTTTCAATAGAAATACTTGGGGTATGGAAGAAAAAGGAGTTCGACAAATTGGCTCTCCAAAACCAAAAGAAAATGCAAACGAACCTGGTGGCTTAAAAGTGCTTCCAGGAAATTATAAAATTGTTTTACAATTAGGAAAAGAAAAAGATAGCACCATAGTTTCTGTTAGTGATGATCCAAGATTTGAGAATAGAAATGCCATTAAAATTACTCAGAAAAATGCTTTAACTCGATTGCAAAAAAGTGGAGAAAAATTGAATGAAGGGTTAGATAGAATTACAGAAGCAGAAGAAACCATTGCAAAAATTAATGCTCAACTAAAAGGAGAAACTGGTAAAGATGTTGATAGCATTAATAAGCAAACCAAAAAAGTAGAAACTGAAATTAAAAAAATTAAAGAATTAGTTCGAGGTAAAACTCAAGATAAACAAGGCTATGGACAACTTCCTCAACAAACAATTATGAATGCTTACAGAACTGCACAACAATATATTATGGGAAAGGCAGTTTTACCTGGTGATCAAGAATATAAATTAATTTTAATTGCTGAAAATTTAATACAAGATGCCGTTAAAAAAATTAATCAATTTTATTCAAATACTTGGGTAGCTTATAGAAATTTAGTAGAATCAAGACCAGCTAAATTATTTAAAGATTATAAAGAAATTGAATAAAGAATAAAATAAAATTCGCTTTTAGTTTTATGATATTTATTTTGCACTGATGTTACAATTGCAGGAATTACAATTAACACATTTTCGTAACTATGTGCAACAAATTTTTCAATTCGATAAAAAGATAATTGGAATCTGTGGTATTAATGGTGTTGGAAAAACCAATTTAATTGATGCCATTTATTATTTATCTTTTTCTAAAAGCTATTTTTCAAGAACTGACGCTAGTAATGTGAATCATAGTTTACAAGGGTTTCGAATTATAGGCAATTATGAATTGAACAAAAAACCAATTAACACAACTTGCATTCTTAGAGAAAATAATAAAAAAGAATTTTTATTTAACAACGAAGAATATCCAAAGCTTTCAGAACATATTGGAAAAATTCCTTGTGTAATGATTGCTCCTGATGATGTTGAATTGATTTCTGGCTCTGGTGAGTTAAGAAGAAAATTTGTAGATGTTATTATATCACAATTTAACAAAGAGTATCTCAGTGCTATAATAAAGTATAACCAATTGTTGCTACAGCGTAATAGTATTTTAAAAAAATATCCTCATCAATACGATGAAACTTTATTCAATATAATTACAGAACAACTCATCACCAGTGGAACATTTATTTTTAAAACACGTGATGCATTTTTAAAAATATTTCTTCCTAAAGTAATCAATAATTATCATTTAATTGCTGAAACCAAGGAGGACTTAACTGCAAACTATCAATCTCAACTCAGCAATAAAAATTTTAGTGATGTGCTGAAAGCTAATGTTAGCAATGATTTTCAAATGCAAAGAACAACTGTTGGTACGCATAAAGATGATATTGAATTTGTGTTGAATGAAAACAAATTCAAAACAATCGCTTCTCAAGGACAAAGAAAAAGTTTATTGTTTGCATTAAAATTAACCGAATGGCAAACATTAAAAGAACAAAAAGGCTTCTACCCTATTTTGTTATTAGATGATGTTTTTGAAAAGCTAGATGAACACAGAATGAAGAATTTATTACATATGGTTGCTGAGCATGCAGCCACTCAAATTTTTATCACAGATACACATCTTGAAAGATTAGAACATCATTTAAAAAGTTTAGATAAAGAATATCAAATTATACAATTATCATCAAATTAACAACTCCAACACAGTTCATTTGTATTTTTGAACATCTGAAAAATATTTATGCAAGACATTAAGAATATTATTAGCTCATCTATTCAAACAAAAGAATCAGTTTTAAAAGATGAAGTTTTACTAAACAATATTTCAAAATCTATAGATGTAATAGAATCTGCATTAAAACAAAACAATAGAATTTGGTTTTGTGGAAATGGTGGTAGTGCTGCAGATGCTCAACATTTAGCTGCAGAATTTTCTGGAAGATTTTACAAAAATAGAAAAGCCTTACCAGCAGAGGCTTTACACTGCAATTCATCTTACTTGACTGCAGTCGCTAACGATTATGGTTTTGATGTGGTTTATTCTCGTTTGTTAGAAGGAATTGGAACTAAAGGTGATGTTCTTGTTGCAATTAGTACTAGTGGAAATTCTACTAATATTATTAATGCAATTGAATCTGCCAATAAAATGGGTATAACAACTATTGGATTTACAGGAGAATCTGGTGGTAAAATGAAAGATATTTCAAACCTCTTAATAAATGTTCCAAGTGTTATAACTCCTCGAGTTCAAGAAAGTCATATTTTAATTGGGCACATTATTTGTGAAATCGTTGAATCAAGATTATTTTAATGAAGTTCAATTTCCTATTATTTTTTTGCATTTTAGGTTTAGTATTAAATGCACAACCTAATGTAGAATTTATCTCTCAAAAGAATACAAATGGCGTAATTATTTTAGCAAATAATGCTGAGTTTGCACCAGTTTCAATTGAAATAAGTTTCATTTTAGAAAATCTTAATTCTAACAAAGGAAGTCGATTTATAATTGTAATACCTGCTAAAGCAAATCAGTTTCAAATTGCAGAACTTATTAAAGAAAAACGAAAATGAAGGCTATACTTACTCTTATAATCTTGCTTCAGTTTATGGTAATGTGAACTTAGAGTCTTATAATGAAAATTATCAGTATAGTTTGCCTTTTGAAAGTGGAAATGAATTTCAAATTCAACAAGGCTATTTTGGGAAAAACACACACCAAGATGTTAGAGCATTAGATATAGATATGCCTATTGGCACTAAAGTTTGTGCAGCTAGAAGTGGCATTGTCATTAATAAAGTCGATAATAACTTTAAATATTGTCCAAATCCATCTTGTTTAAGTTTTAATAATTATATCGATATTCTTCATGATGATGGTACAATTGCTAACTACTCACATTTAAAATTAAGGAGTGCTAGATTTAAACCTGGTGATTTTGTTGAAGAAGGTACTATAATTGCAGAAAGTGATCAAACAGGCTATACATCTGGTCCACATTTACACTTTATAACCTACTTACCAGGTTTTGAGAATAAAAGAACCATCCCTACATTATTTAAAATTAATAATGGTGATGAAGTTTCTTTACTTCAAGAAAAACAATTTTATTTTAAAAATTATTAATTGAGATGAATTTGAAAATTGATCATAGTTGGACACTTTTTTTAGATAGAGATGGTGTGTTGAATAAAGAAAAAACTAAAGATTATATTTATAATTGGGGCGAGTTTGTTTTTTATGATGGCGTTTTAGAAGCCTTACAAACTTTTCATTCGTTATTTCATAAAATAGTTGTTGTTACTAATCAACGTGGTGTTAGTAAAGGCTTAATGACTATAGAAAATCTTGATGATATACATTCCAATTTAAAAACTTTAGCCGAACAAAATGAAGGAAGAATTGATGACTTTTTTGTTTGTACAGATTTAAATGATGATTCTCCCAACAGAAAGCCCAATTCAGGTATGGCTCATCAAGCCAAAGAAAAATTTTCTACCATTGATTTTTCAAAATCAATTATGGTTGGCAATAAATTAAGTGATATGGAATTTGGAAGAAATGTTGGCATGACTACCATTTTTTTAGCCACAACACACCCTCAGATAGCTTTCCCACATCAATTTATTGATTACAGATTTGATGATTTAATTTCTTTTGCTAAAGCATTAAAGAATTCATAAAATATCTAATAGCATCTTACATTAATAATAACGAGCTTAATTTTATCTAAAATATTTGCATGCGTTCATTATTGATTCTATTTTTTGTTGCAACTTTTCTTAATCAAGGTTTTACTCAGCGTTTGACTGCTGAAAATTATATGCAGCTTAAACTTATAGAACCTGTTTTAAAAAATCATTCTGATAGTATTATCAATGCAAATTCTTGGTTGCAACGATTTAACAGCGATGCAGATTTAACTAAAGCCTTAGTGATGGCATTAAAAACACCTAATTCTTTCTTCTACCCTTTCGATTCAGTTTACATTTCAACTCTATATGCACCAGATTCTAGTTTTAGAATTTTCACATGGCAAATCATGAAGGATTTAACCTATTACAGACAAAGAGGAGCCATCCAAATGAATACAAAAGACGGAAGTTTAAAATTGTATCCCTTATTCGATGTATCTGATTTTACTGAAAATCCAAATGATTCAATACGAGATGGTAACAAGATGGATTGGTGCTGTGTATTATAAAATCATTTTAAAAAATTACAATAATAGAAAACTATTATACGCTTTTAGGGACTGATGAAAACAATGAAAGAACCAATAAAAAATGGATGGATATTTTAACTTTCGATCATCTGGCAAACCTCAATTTGGCTATAATGGTTTTATATATAATCCAAAAGATATTACAAAACCTCCTCAACCTTGCTATAGATTTAGTTTAGAATTCAGGAAAAATGGAGGTGTTAGAATTAAATATGATGAAAAACTTGATGTCGTAATTTTTGATAGACTTTTTAGTGAAGGTAATGATCCTCAAACCAAATCTACATTAATTCCTTATGGAGATTTTGAAGGTTTTAGATGGGTTGGTGGCAAATGGATTTTTACAGCTACACCTTTTGAAGCTTTAGAGTTTGAAGAAAAAACCGAAATTTTTCCTAAGCCATTTTTAGATAAAAAACCAAAAGACAATTAGTCAATTTCAGATTCTAAATTTTGCTTTTAAGTAAGCAACTTATATTTGCCTCCTTTATAATTATAGTTAATACAGATTTATGTTTCGTTCACATACTTGCGGAGAATTAAGAATTGAAAATATCAACCAAGAAATTACTTTAGCTGGTTGGGTACAAACCATTAGAAAATTTGGCAGTATAACATTTGTTGATTTAAGAGATCGCTATGGTATTACTCAATTACTTTTTGGAGAAGAATTGAATCAACTTTTAGAGAATAATCCATTAGGTAGAGAGTTTGTTTTACAAGTAAAAGGAATTGTTGCTGAAAGAAGTAATAAGAATAAAAATATTGCAACTGGAGAAATTGAAATCAATATTCAGTCTTTTCAAGTACTCAACAAATCTTCTGTTCCACCATTTACTATTCAAGATGATACAGATGGTGGTGATGATTTAAGAATGAAATATCGATTCTTAGATTTAAGAAGAAATGCAGTAAAAAAGAATTTAGAGTTACGTTATGCTGTAAATCGAACTGTAAGAAATTACTTACACGATAAGGGTTTCATGGATATTGAAACACCTTTCTTAATTAAATCTACACCAGAAGGAGCAAGAGATTTTGTAGTGCCAAGTAGAATGAATCCTGGTCAGTTTTATGCATTGCCACAAAGTCCACAAACCTTTAAGCAATTGCTTATGGTAAGTGGATACGATAGATATTTTCAAATTGTAAAATGTTTTAGAGATGAGGATTTAAGAGCTGATCGTCAGCCAGAATTTACTCAAATAGATTGTGAAATGTGTTTTGTAGAGCAAGAAGATATTTTACAAATGTTTGAAGGCTTAATAAAAAATGTTTTTAAAGATGTTAAAAACATTGATTATACAGAAACTGTTGAAAGAATAACTTGGGAAGAAGCCATGTGGAATTTTGGTAATGATAAACCAGATATTCGTTTTGGAATGAAGCTAACAAATTTAAAATTTCCTCAACATACATTTCCTACAAAAGAAAATATTTCTAGTTTAATTGCAAGTGATTTTGCAGTGTTTAATGATGCTGAAACTGTTTTAGCTATTGCTGTACCTGGTTGTAGTGAATATTCTAGAAAACAAACTGATGAATTGGTTGAGTGGGTTAAACGACCTCAAATTGGTATGAAAGGTTTGGCATTTATTAAATGCAATACAGATGGAACTTATAAAAGCACTATTGATAAATTCTATAGAGAAGAACAATTAAAAAATATTACAGCAACTTGTAAAGCTAAATCTGGTGATTTAATTATTCTAGTTGCAGGTCCTGAAGAAAGAACTAGAAAAGCTACTAGTGAATTACGTTTAGAAATGGGAAAACGTTTAGGCTTTAGAAAAGATGATGAGTTTAAACTATTATGGGTATTGGATTTCCCATTGTTTGAATATGCAGAAGATGATAATCGTTGGGTGGCTCGTCATCATCCTTTTACTTCTCCAAAACCCTCAGATATTGATATCATGATTAACAATAATCCTGTTATTGAAAATGCTGCTGAATATTTAAAACATCCTTATGCTAATATTAAAGCCAATGCTTACGATATGGTTTTAAATGGCAACGAAATTGGTGGTGGTTCAATTAGAATTTATCAAAAAGAATTACAACAAAAAATGTTTGCAGCATTAGGAATGGATGCTGAAGAACAACAGCACAAATTTGGCTTCTTATTGGGTGCTTTTGAATATGGTGCTCCCCCACATGGTGGTATTGCTTTTGGCTTTGATAGACTCTGTTCAATTTTAGGAGGAAGTGAATCTATAAGAGATTTTATTGCATTTCCAAAAAATAATAGTGGTAGAGATGTTATGATTGATGCTCCTAGTGAAATTGATGCTAAACAGTTTGATGAGTTACAAATAAAATTGAACTTAAAATAGTATTTTCTAACATTCATTAGCGAGTTATTAACTAATTCAAAACTCAGGCTAAGCTTATAGTTTTCAAAACTATATTTGGCACTATAAACTAACGCAAATTTTAGTGTTTGATTTAACAGCATTCTTTAATCAATTTTTATACGACGAGAAAAACCCATTACTTTTCAACAATGGATTCTTTTTGTACTTTTTTACGCTGTTTATTTTAACCTATTACTCTTTCAGAAATAATTATAAAATTCGTACTTGGCTTTTCTGTTGTTTCTCTTTATTCTTCTTCTATAAAGCGAGTGGAGCTTATGTTTTATTAGTTGTTGCCTCTGCCATTGTTGATTTTTTTATTGGCAATTTAATCTACGAAGTACCAAGTAAGAGAAGTAAAAAAATATTGTTGTGGGTTGGTTTATGTTTCAATGTTGGACTATTAATCTATTTTAAATATTTCAATTTCCTAATCAATACCTACAATGAAATTTCTAATCATCAAGCAGACCCTCTAAAAATTACAAGTTTAGTTGGTATTTCATTTTACACATTCGAGAGTATTAGTTATATGGTTGATGTGTATCATAAAAAAATTCTTCCCGCTCGTAGGTTTGCAGATTATTTATTGTTCTTGTCTTTCTTTCCAAAATTAGTAATGGGACCTATTGTAAGAGCAGCAGATTTTCTTCCTCAAATCAGTAAAAAATATTTTGTAAGTGATGAAGATTTTAGCAAAGGATTTTATTTGATTCTATCAGGCTTATTTAGTAAACTAATCATCTCAGATTATATCTCAGCTAATTTTGTAAATTATGTTTTTGATGAACCATCAAGATATACTGGACTAGAGTGTTTGGTGGCAACTTATGGTTTTGCAATGGTTATTTATTGCGACTTTAGTGGCTATACAAATATTGCAATTGGACTAGCAAAATGGATGGGTTTTTCAATACCCGATAATTTTAATTTACCTTATAGAAGTACTGATATTACTGAGTTCTGGAAGCGATGGCATATTTCATTATCAAGTTGGTTGAAAGATTACATTTATATTCCATTAGGTGGAAATAGAAAAGGAAGATTAAGAAAATATTTGAATTTAATCATCACTATGTTTATTGGTGGTTTGTGGCATGGTGCAAATTATACATATATTATTTGGGGTATAATGCATGGTGCAGCATTAGCAATTCATAAATTATGGCAAGAAAAATCTCAAACTGTTTTACATACATTCAGAACTACAAAATTATACAATGCCATTGCTGCGTTTATTACTTTTCAATTTGTTTGTATTAGCTGGATATTTTTTAGAGCAGAAAATTTGACTACTGCAAAAGCCATGTTTGTACAAATGAAAAAGCAGTTTGGCTTTAATCAAATTTCAACATTTTGGAATAATTACCATGGGGTAGTTTATATGATAATATTAGGATTAGTTCTTCATTTTTTGCCTAAAAGTTTATCAACCTATTTCACTAATAAACTAAAGCAAGAGGGTGTACTTGGTTATCTCTTTATATTTCTTGTTTTTATTTTAGTTTATGGCTATTTCAAAGCCTCAGAACCAATTTTGCCTATTTACTTACAATTTTAATAACTGATTTCAATCAATAATTGTAATGATAAATATTATCTACTAAGAAATTCTAATTAACTAACTTCAAAGCTCAACTTAAAAGTATACATAATGAAAGTAGTTAGAAAAATAATTGAAACCAAAGCTCCACATTTTAATATAGTAAACATTAAAGATACTGTTTTAGATGCCTTAAGAGTAATGCAAAGAGAAAATTTAAGCTATGTAATTGTTATGGAAGATGAAAAATTTAGAGGAGTTATGAGTGAAAAAGATTATGCTAGAAAAGTAATTTTAAATAATAAACATTCAAAAGAAACTCTTGTAAAAGAAATTATGGAAGATAATTTACATTATATAGATATTAATGATTCTTCTGATGAATGTTTAGCTAAAATGTGTAATTTAAAAGTGAGATATTTGCCAGTTTTAGATAATTTTCAATTCAGAGGAATGATTACTTTGCATGATATAATGAGAGAAATGTTTGCAGAAAAATTAAATGATGATACAATTTGCTTATTAAATACTGCTTACTAATTAGATGTCTAACCAATTTCTCATCATCACTTCTCCCAAGGTAGTCATAATACTTTCTGGATGAAATTGAACAGCTTGTATATCAAAATTTTTATGCTCCATAGCCATAATTTCTCCATTGTTATCTCTTGCAGTAACTAAAAAGTCTTTAGGCAAAGTATTTTCATCAATAACCCAACTGTGGTACCTACCTACTTCAATTTGGTTTGGTAAATTTTTAAATAAATAATTCTGCTTCTTCTTTTCTACATGATGTATTTCAAAAATTGGATGTTGAACTCCATGATATACTTCTGCCAAATTTTTTAATTGTGCCCCAAAGGCCACAGCAATAGCTTGTTGACCTAAACAAACACCGAAAATTCTTTTGTTTCTTGCATATTTTTTTATTAAAGGAATTGTTTTTCCTGCATCTTTAGGCAACCCTGGTCCAGGAGAAATAATAATATTATCAAACGCATTTACAACTTCAATATCGAAATCATCATTTAAAAAAACTGTTACATCTTCATCAATAATTTTTTCTACAAGATGTACTAAATTATAAGTGAATGAATCGTAATTATCAATTATAAGGACTCTATGTTTATTTGTAACTTTATTCAATTGAAATTAATAAGATGCAAAATAGCTATTCTTATTTTGTAAAAGCAAATCAGGTTTATTAATAAAAAATTATAAGTTCAATTATTTTTTTTAATTTCAATTGATTTTAATATTGAGTATGACAGAAAAGTTACTTCAATTCATTTGGCAATATCAATATATTAATGTTGTTGGCTTACAAACAACAAATGGAGAATCTTTAGAAATTCTTAAACAAGGCTCTCTCAATCATAATCAAGGTCCAGATTTCTCAGATGCTTCAATTAAAATTTCTGGATTACAATTATTTGGCACAATTGAATTACACATTAATACAAGTCATTGGAAAAAACATGCTCACTCATCTGATAAAAATTATAATAATGTTATACTTCATGTAGTTTGGATCAATGATGAAAAAGATGAACAACAAATTCCAACTTTAGAGTTGCAAAGTCTTGTCCCAAAAATATTATTAGATAAGTATAATTTTTTGATGCAACAAGATGACAAAATTCCTTGTCATTCGTTTTTACCAGCATTAACAGAATTGAGTTGGTTGGCTTGGAAAGAACGATTAGTTGCTGAAAGACTGATTAAAAAATCTGAAGCTATTTTACAATCGCTTGTCACCAATAAAAATAATTGGGAAGAAACTTTTTGGCAACACTTGGCTTATAATTTTGGATTGAAAGTGAACGCAGATTTTTTCAAACAAATTGCCGTTTCACTACCAAACAATTTGCTATCAAAAAATAAAAATCAACAAATATTATTAGAAGCATTATTATTTGGTCAAGCTAATTTGCTGATTGAAAAGTCAACTAATAATTATGTTAATCAACTAAAAAAAGAATTTGCTTTCTTAAAAAAGAAATACAATCTTAAACCAATAGAAGGCTCTGCTTATTTTTTAAGAATGAGACCTTCAAATTTTCCAACAATTCGTTTAGCACAATTAGCAGCATTAATTGCAAAATCGAATCATCTTTTTTCACAAATAAAATTTGCAAATAATATAAAAGAAATCAAAGAAATGTTTAGTGTGTTGTGCAGTGAATATTGGAATCATCATTATACTTTAAAAGATGAAGAAAGTAGTTTTAAAGAAAAGAAATTGGGTGAAAAAATGATAGATTTAATTATCATTAACACTATTATTCCTGTTGTTTTTGCAGTAGGAATGTATTACAATGATGACCAATTAAAAACAAAAGCAATTCATTGGTTACAAGAATTAAAAGCTGAAGAGAACAGTATTTTAAAAACTTGGACAGAGCATAAGATTAAAGTAAAATCTGCATTTGATTCACAAGCCTTACTTCAACTAAGTAAATTTTATTGTAAGGAAAAAATGTGTTTGCAATGTGCTGTTGGAACAAGCATTTTGAAAACTAAAGTTGCCAATCAATAATTTCGTTTGCCCACTCTTGTCTGTGTGGTGTTGTAATTCTAATATAATTATCAGTATAACCTTCCATCATGTCTTTTTTGTTAGCATCTTCAAATAAGACTTTTCTATTTTGTCCCACAAAATTCTGATTAAAGTATTGTTGCTTCATATAGCTTAAGTTTCGTAATATTTTATTTCTTTCATTACGAACTTGAATAGGAACTACATGATCCATTTCAACGGCTAAAGTATTCTCACGTTCAGAATAAGTAAATACGTGTAGATATGAAATATCTAAAGCATGCAAAAAGTTATAAGTTTCAGTAAAGTACTCATCTGTTTCACCAGGAAATCCAACAATAACATCAACTCCAATTGCACAATGTGGCATAAAAGTTTTAATAAGATTTACTTTTTCTACATACAATTCTCGTAAATATCTTCTTCTCATCAAACCCAATACAGTATTGCTTCCACTTTGTAATGGAATGTGAAAATGTGGCATAAACTTTTTACTGTTTGCAACAAATTCTATGATTTCATTAGTTAATAAGTTTGGTTCAATTGATGAAATTCTATATCTAGAAATTCCATCAACTTCATCTAATGCTTTTACTAAATCAAGAAAATTTTCTTCAAGAATTTTGTTACCATCAGCCCCCCTACCAAAATCTCCAAGATTAACACCAGTTAATACAATTTCTTTTACACCTTGTGAAGCCAAAGTTGTAGCATTTGTAATAACATTTTCAATAGTATCACTTCTGCTTTTTCCTCTTGCCATTGGAATGGTACAAAAACTGCAATTGTAATTACAACCATCTTGAACTTTTAAAAAGGTTCTAGTTCTATCACTAACAGAAAATGTTGAAGTAAACCCTGAAACTGTTTCTATATCACAACTACAAATTTTTCCACTATCGTTTTTGGTGAGTTCTTTTAAATGAGTTGCTATATTAAACTTTTCAGCAGCTCCTAAAACTAAATTTACTCCTGGAATATTTGCAATTTCTTGAGGTTTTAATTGAGCATAACAACCTGTAATCACCACCAAACTTTCAGGAGCTTTTCTGTTGATTCTTCTAACTAATTGTCTGCATTCTTTATCTGCATTATCAGTTACAGAACAAGTGTTGATCACATACACATCAGCAATATCTGTAAACTCTTTTTTTTCAAATCCTTCTATTTCTAACATTCTACTGATAGATGAAGTTTCTGAATAATTAAGCTTACAACCTAATGTATGAAATGCCACTGTTTTCTGCTTCTGCATAAGTTTGCAAAAGTAAATGATAATATTTATTAGATAAATCTGTCTTGAATTTTAACAATTTACCACTAGTTTAAGGGATTGATTATTTGGCTCAAAGAACAGTTGAAGTTTTTTTAAAATTTTCCTCTGTAATAGTTGAGAATGCTGTAATTTTACGTTGGTAAACTTAATATTTTTATGTGAATGATTTCTTTCACTTGAAAAAGAAAAGTTCCGTCTCCTTAGAAATAATACGAAACAAAAATTCTAATCATTCATTTAGATAATTAAAATGAGGAGATTTCTACTATTTACAATAATAACTTTATTGAGTATTCTTAACCATGCTTATGCAAGTAATGGAAAGGATAACAAGTTAAATTGTACACCAACTATTACAACAAATGCACTTCCTGCAAACATTATTTGTACCAACAGTTTTATCACTGTTGATTTTACATTTTCTGATTGTGTTTTCCCAGGAAATGTTTTTTCTGTTGAATTAAGTGATGCTTTAGGAAGCTTTGCTGCACCAACAAATATTGGTAATATTATTAGCACAACTGCATTACCAATTGATGCATTAATTCCTTTCACTGCATCTGCTGGGACTAATTATAGAATTAGAGTAGTAAGCTCAAATCCTGTTGCATTTGGTACTGATAATGGTGTTGATCTTACCATTCTTCCAAAACCACTTGCAAGTTTTTCTGTGAATAATAGTTTACAATGTTTGAACAATAACAGTTTTTCTTTTACCAATAACTCAACTGGTAATATTGCTGGATATAATTGGAAGTTTGGAGATGGAATCAACTCCATTCAAAATAGTCCAAATTATACCTATAATGCAGCAGGGAACTACAATGTAACGCTGATTGCAACAGGAAATAATGGTTGTATTGATAGTATGGCTCAAGTGGTTACTGTACATCCAAAACCTAATGTAAATTTCTCTATAGTTGATGATTCACTTTGTTTGGGTTCTTTGTTTGAAATGAACAATCTTTCATCTGTAAATCCTGGAACTATTACCCATGAATGGAAGTTTGATGATGGAACAAATTTATTATTGTATAATGTTACTAAATCTTTTTCAACAGCCGGTCTTCATCAAATTAAACTAATTGAAACATCAGATAAAGGATGTAAAGACAGTTTGAGTAAGACTGTATTTGTTTATGCCCTTCCAATTCCAGATTTTACAATTAATACTGTTCAGCAATGTATAAAAACAAATCTTTTTGGTTTTCAAAATACTTCTACAGGATTTACAATAAGTAATTGGAGTTTTGGAGATGGAGGTACAAGTTTGTTAACTCATTCTGCAAATACATATACAAATCCAGGAAATTACATCGTTAAATTAAAAGTGCTGAATATTGATGGATGTATTGATAGTATTTCAAAACCAGTAAGTGTTCTATCTAGTCCTACTGCTGCTTTCACTCATTCAGCTATTGGATCATGTAATTCAAATCTAAATGTTTCATTCACTAACCTTTCTACTGGAACAGACTTTACTCAATTATGGAATTTTGGAGATGCAACAACTTCCACTTTATTAAACCCATCAAATACATACACAACTGCAGGTTCATATTTAGTTAAATTAGTTATTTTAAATGCTAATAGTTGCAAAGACAGCATCTCACAAACTATTGTAATTGCAACAAAACCAAATCTTGGCTTTACTGTAAATAATGGTGGTCAGTGTATTTCAACTAATTTATTTGCATTTACAAACCAAACGACTGGTGCTGTAAGTTATTTATGGAATTTTGGAGATGGCACAACCTCAATTCTAACCAATCCAACTAAATCTTATTCGAATAATGGACCATTTAATGTAACATTAATAGCAACAAATAGTAATGGTTGTAAGGATAGTTTAACCCAAACAGTTCTTGTTTTTGAAAAACCAACTGCAAGTTTTACTTTTCCAAATAATGCAATTTGTTCTAATACTTTATCTGTAACTCCAACTAATACTTCAGCAGGTTTAAGTAATACCTATTTATGGAGTTTTGGAGATGGCACAACTTCTACTGCAACCAATCCAATTAAAATTTATACCACACAAGGAACTTATAATATTAAATTAGTAGCAACAAATATTCATGGCTGTAAGGATAGCTCTGTGCAGCAAATTTCTATCTCACCTTCACCAACTGCAAACTTTACAATAAATAATAGTACTCAATGTGCAGTTCATAATGTTTTTACATTTAGTAATTCAAGTACTGGGGCTATTTCATATTATTGGGATTTTGCAGATGGTACAACTTCAATTTTATCGAATCCAAGTAAAGCCTATTCAGCTTCTGGGTTATATAATGTTAAACTAATTGTTACCAGCAGCAATGGCTGTAAGGATAGTATGACAAGAACTGTGAGTGTTTTAGAAAAACCAACAGCAAGTTTTACTTTACCAGCTAATTCAATTTGTTCAAATTCATTAACAGTTGCACCTACTAATACTTCAAGTGGTTTAAATAATAGTTATACCTGGTATTTTGGAGATGGTACATCATCAAATGTTATCAATCCTACTAAAACTTATGCCAGTGCAGGAAATTATACTATTAAATTAGTTGCACTTAATACTAATGGATGTAAGGATAGTATTGAACAAGTGCTTGCAATTTCTACAAACCCAACTGCAAATTATTCTATAAATAATAGTGCTCAATGTGCAGTGAATAATGTGTTTACTTTCACAAATCAATCTACAAACGCAACTAGCTATTTTTGGAATTTTGATGATGGAATTACTTCTATTTTAAGTAATCCTAGTAAAGCATTTTCAAATGCTGGAACATACAACGTAAAACTTATTGCAATTAATTCAAATGGATGCAAGGATAGTATTACAACAATTGTAACTGTTTTTGAAAAACCAATTGCTGCTTTTGCGTTGAATAATAGTTCAACATGTTCTAGTAGTTTAAGTTTTGCACCAACAAATAATTCAACTGGCGTTGGTAATTCTTATGTTTGGTATTTTGGAGATGGCACTACATCAATATTAATTAATCCAACAAAAACATACTCAACAATTGGAACTTATTCTGTAAAATTAGTTGTAACAAATGGCAATGGTTGTAAGGATAGTACAGAAAAAAATATTAGTTTTTCTACTGCTCCAGTTGCTAATTATTCTATTAATTCAAGTGTTCAATGTGGTAACAATAATTTGTTTGCTTTCTCCAATCTTTCAACAGGGTCTTCATCTTATTTCTGGGACTTTGGTGATGGTATTACATCTACTGTAGCTAATCCAAGTAAAAGCTATAGTAATAGTGGAACTTATACTGTTAAATTAGTTGCAACTAGTATTAATGGTTGTAAGGATAGCATTTCAAATACAGTTTCAATTGCTGTTGGTCCAATTGCTCAATTTGCATATCCAGGATTAGGCACCAACAATTGTATTAATGTGTTGAACATTCCTTTTACAAATAACTCAACAAATGGGAATAGTTATTATTGGGATTTTGGTGATGGTTCAACTTCAACCTTAATCAACCCTACAAAAACATATACAACTTATGGCGTTTATATTGTAAAATTGGTAGTAACAAGTCTTAATGGTTGTAAGGATAGTTTATCATTAAGTTTATCATTAGCATTAAACCCTATTGCTTCTTTTAATATTAATAGCAGTTCACAGTGTTTAAACAATAACAGTTTTATATTTACAAGCACATCAACATTAGGTTCAAGTTATTTCTGGGATTTTGGAGATGGTACAATTTCGTCTTTACAAAATCCAACAAAATCTTATTCTGTAACAGGAAACTATTCAGTTAAATTAACTGTTACAAATGCCTCTGGTTGTTCTTCAGTTTCAACACAAAATGTTACAGTTAATAATGCATTGATCGCAGATTTTACAATTTCAGGGTACGACAATTGTGCTTTAGGAAATGCATTAACTTTTACTAATAATACAATTGGTTCTGCAACTACTTATATCTGGAATTTTGGAGATGGTACAAATTCTAGTTTAGCTAGTCCAACTAAAACATACAGTTCTCCTGGTAATTATACCATAACATTAATAGCAAATAATGGTTCTTGTATTGATAGCACTAGTGAAACAATAAGTTTTCAAGTGAAACCAACTTCATCATTTTCTGTAAATACCAGTTCACAATGTTTAAAAAATAATACTTTCACTTTTACAAATAATTCAACTGGTGCTATTGGTTATTTATGGGATTTTGGTGATGGCACATCTTCATTCATTACAAAACCCAATTAAAAATTATACTGTTAGTGGTAATTATTCTGTTAAATTAACAGCAACAAATGCTGCTGGTTGTTCAATTACATCGTCTCAAACTATTATTGTTAATACTGCTTTAATTGCAGACTTTACAATTACTGGTTTCACTAATTGTGCTATTGGAACTGCTTTAACTTTTAATAATACTTCATCTGGATTAGGAACTGGAACAACACATTCATGGAGTTTTGGTGATGGTACAAACTCAACACTAGCCACTCCAACAAAAACTTATAATTCTGCAGGAACTTATACTATTACCTACAAAATAAATAATGGAGTTTGTTCAGATAGTGTAACTAGAATAATAAGTTTACAAGCAAAACCAACTGCTTCATTTGCTGTAAATACTAATTCTCAATGTTTAAGTGGAAATAGTTTTTCGTTCACTAATTTATCATCAGGCTCTATACAAGGCTATCATTGGAATTTTGGTGATGGCACTTCATCTTATCAACAACATCCTACAAAAACTTATGCAGCTGCAGGTAACTACAATGTTATTTTAACAGTCACAAATACAGGTGGATGTATTGACCAATCTACAGTTGTAATTTCAGTTAATGGAACTCCTAATATTAATTTTACAGTTAATTCAGAAGTTCAATGTTTAATTGGCAATGTGTTTACTTTCACGAATACATCAGGAACTCAAGCAGGTGTTAGTTATTATTGGAGTTTTGGAGATGGGCTAAATTCTACATTATCTACAATTAATAAAACCTTTGCATATACAGGAACTTATCAAGTTAGTTTAGTTGCAACTTCAGGAACTAATTGTAAAGACAGTTTAGTAAAAACTGTATCTGTTCTTAATAAACCTACACCAAGTTTTACTGTTAGTCCAAGTACTGATTGTAATAATTATACCATGAGTTTTTCGAACACGACTGCAGGTAATAATATAATTTATACATGGTATTTTGGAGATGGAAGTTCAACTACAGCAAAGAACCCAACTCACACATACAGTAATGGTGGAGTTTATGCAGTAAAACTTGTAACATTTATTAATAATGGTTGTGCAGATAGCATAACACAAAATATTTTTGTTGCTATCAAAACCTGTTGCATCTTTTAGTTCAAACGCTAATAGTAATCCTTGTTCTACTGTTCATATTGTGAATTTCAACAATACCTCTACTGGTAATATTGCAAGTTATTTATGGAGCTTTGGAGATGGAACAACATCAAATTCTTTAAATCCACAGAAACTATATTCTTCTCCAGGAATATACTCAGTCACATTAACTGTTAGTAATGCTAATGGATGTACAAGTGTATCTTCTCAAACCATCACTATTCTTCCAAAAATTAATGCAGCATTTTCATTAAGCAGTTTGTCACAATGCTTTAATAGCAATAGTTTCAGCTTTGCAAGTTTATCAAATATTGGAAATAATAATGTAAGTTATTTCTGGAATTTAGGAGATGGAACTACTTCAACATCATCAAGTATTACTAAGACTTATAATGCTCCAGGAATTTATTTAGTAAGTTTAACTGTAAATAATATTACTTCTGGATGTTCTGATATGGTAGCACAAGCTGTTACAGTTTATCCAAAAGTTACAGCCAATTTAACTAGTTCAGGAGTTATCTGTCAAGGTAATAGTTTTGTAATTAATACTTCATTAATTGGTAAACCACCTTTTCAATTAACTTATACAGATGGATCAAAAAATTATTCTATTACAAATATTAATTCAAATATTTATGGCATCAGTGTTTCACCAACTTCAACAACAACTTATAAAATTGTAAGTTTAAGTGATGCAAATTGTTCTGCAAGTATTGCTGATTTATCTAATTCTCAAAGTGTAGTGACCGTTCAACAAATTAGCTTTACACAACAACCAAAAGCTGCTGTAGCTTGTGTGGGTAGTATGTTTAAATTATCTTCTAAAGTAAACACAAGTTCAACAAGTGTAAGTTACCAATGGCAAAGAAATTCTGTAAATATTTTAGGAGCAACAACTGATTCTTTAATAATTAATAATGCATCACTTGGCGATATTGGAACTTATAGATTAGCTGTTATTTTACCTTGTGGCACAGTTTATAGTAATGATGCAATTGTAACAATAGAAGCTCAACCAGCACCACCAGCATTTACAGCAATAGTTGGCTTATGTCAAAATGAATCTGCAACTCCTTTACAAGCTAGTGGCAATTATTTAAGATGGTATAATGCTGCTATTGGTGGAATTGGTTCATCTCAAGCACCAATACCAAGTACTTCAGTTATTGGCACACAAAAATATTGGGTGAGCAATAGTAATAGTTCTAACAGTTGTGAAAGTCCACGCTATTTAGTAACTGTAAATGTATCTACTGCTCCAACAATTGATGTAGTTGTAACAGGAAATTTAGCAATTCAACCTACTCAAACTGTACAATTAAAAGCAAACTCTAATGTTTCAACAACAATAATAAAATGGTATAAGAATGGAGTGTTTGTTGGTGCATCTCCAAATAACAGCATCACATTACATATTCAAGATACTGGTGTTTATGTTGCAGAAGCAACAAATATTGAAGGTTGTGTTATAAAATCTAAAGAATATTTTGTTGGAAGAAGAACTTCTGGAGGGAATATTACACCTTCAAATCCATTAGTTCTTTATCCAAACCCAGCAAGTACAATTGTTTCAGGATATTTCGATAACCCACTAAATGAAGATGCTGAAATAAGGTTAGTAAATATGTGGGGACAAACTTTACAAACAAAAACAGTGAAATTTACAAGTCCACGACAAAGATTTGACTTTATAGTATCGAACTTAAAAGCAGATATCTATGCAATTGAAGTGATTAACAGTAAAGGATTTTCAACAGCTAGAAATTTATTTATTAAAGCGAATTAATAATGGTTAATGGTTAATGGTTAATGGTTAATGGTTAATGGTTAATGGTTAATGGTTAATGGTTAATGGTTAATGGTTAATGGTTAATGGTTAATGGTTAATGGTTAATGGTTAATGGTTAATGGTTAATGGTTAATGGTTAATGGTTAATGGTTAATGGTTAATGGAATAACGAGGATTATCAAAAACATTTCAACTTATAAATACAAATAATAATCTTTTAATAATAATTTAAATTCTGGAGTGTAGTTATTTAAATCATCTTTTATTGATATTTCAGAATATCTGCACTCTAGTTTTACTCTTGTTAAACAGATAACAGTTCTAAAAAATTGATGAAAATTTGTTTGTTTTAAACGAATGATTTCTTGAGGAAATAATTTTAATTTTTCAGACAATTGCAGCAAATGAGTTTCAGTTGCAAAAGGAATTAAGAGATAAAATACTCCCTCATCTTCTAACAAAATATTTACAACATGTAATAAATCATTAAAATTTAAAGCTGAACTATGCATGGCTAAGTTTCTTTCTTCATCTCCACTTTTTAAATCATTTGCATAAAAAGGTGGATTTGAAAAAATGATATCGTAAGTTGTTTTTGAAGTTTTTGCAAAGTTTAGAATATCATCCAAATGAACAGAAATTTGGCTTTTGGATATTGATGCTTCAACATTATCTTTAGCTTGCTCAAATGCTTCCTTATTGATTTCTACAGCATCTATTTTACTGTCTTTATGTTTCTGTGCTAACATTAAACTTAATAATCCAGTACCAGTACCAATATCTAATGCTTTTTTGAACTTCGTAGAATCATTAGAAATGATTGCACCAAATAAACAAGCATCTGTACAAACCTTCATGGCACATTTGTCCTGATGAATTGTAAATTGCTTGAATTTGAAAAATGAATTAGCCATAAAATTCTTTCAAAAAAAATCCCCCGAAATAATTTCGAGGGATTTGAATAATTGTTAGTTGTGGTTTTAGAAAATATATCTAATACCAAATTGTGCTTGCCATACATCTGAAGTAAATGAACCTTTTCTGTATGTAGAATAGTTCAAGCTATTACTAACAGCTTGCATTCTGAACACTGGCAAACCTGAAGTATTATCAACAGCTCTAAATGCTAATGGAGAAGCTTGATTGATTACATAAGAAACCCCTGAAGTAGGGCTAATTAAGTTTCCAACATTGAAAATATCAGCACGCAATTGAATAGTATGTTTGTTAGCTCCAACGTTTTTGAATAATTCAACAACTGCTGAAACATCAAAACGATTAACTATTGGCATTACAACACCATTTCTTTGAGCATGATCTCCTCTTTTTGAACTTAAGTATTTATCTTGAACAATATAAGCTTCAAGAGCTGCTGCTTGCATTGCTTGAGTTTGAGATACACCACCTACAGTATATGTTTCAAATTTCATAGATTGAACTTGAGCAGTTGTAGGAATAAACATTAAGTCGTTACCATTAACTCCATCACCATTCATATCGCCATTATAGGTATAAGAGAAATTACCCCAATTGCTTCCTTGATAAAATATTGAGAAACCAACCGCAACATTTTTAGAAAGTTCTTTTCTATAATTTAAATTAGCAATTAATCTGTTTCTAGTATCATTATCACTAAAAGAAATATCTGGATTATTATTACCATTTACAGATCTTTTAGCAGTCCAGCTTGAAGATGCAATAGAACCAGCTGATTCAAAATCACGTGTATAACCAAAATTATAAGCAACCATCCAACCAAAGCCATTTGATTTCATTGGTTTTTCTACTTTTAAAGTACCCATAAATCCACCACCATAAGTACCACTTTTCATTACTATTGCGTCAGATAATTTAGAATTGATTCTAATATTACTAACATTAGGAGTAGAAGTACCAGATAATGTATTTGTAGTTGGACTTAAAGTTCCAGTTGTTACAGCACCAAATCTTGGTCTATTATCAGGTCCAACTGCAAAGTTTGATGTAGAATTTTTAAGATTTGCATTGTAATAGAAAATATTGCTTACACTTTGTGTAAATAAACCCTCAACTGATCCAACAATACCACCACCTAATTTAGCATCAAAAGCTAAGTTAGCTTTAAACACTTGCGGGAATCTGAATTTTTCTTCAGTAGTTGCAATGTTATAAGAAGCAGCTGGTGTTCCAGGAACTGAAGGATTAATATTTTGTGGAACTTTAGCAGGAGTTGATGGATTAAATGGAATTTGAGTAGAAGTTGGTCCACCACCTGGTAAACCAGTACCAAATGAACCTGTATAATTTACATCTCCATTTAACACCCCATTGTTACCCATTTGATTGCTGATGTAAACAAAAGGAGGACGACCAGTAAATAAACCAGCACCACCACGAATTTGAACTGATTTATCACCATTCATGTCATAATTAAATCCAACTCTTGGATTAATCATTACTTTATAACCAGGCAATTTAGATGTGCTTAATTTAGTAGCAGCACCTTTTTCATTTACAAAACTCATTTGATCAACTTCAGCATTTTTAAACCCTTCATTAGCAAAGAATGGAATATCGAATCTTACACCATAAGTTAAACTGAATTTGCTGTTTAAATCAAATTCGTCTTGAATATATAAACCAATTGTTCTAGCTTTAGTTGTAACTAACCAAGGTGCTCCACCTGGTAAATTACTAAATGTAGCAGAATAACCTTTTAATGCCACAGGACTAGTTGTTGCATTTGGATTAGCTAAATATGAATTTGCAGCTAAATAAAAATCTGAAACATTGTTATAAGTATAAATACCATTGATACGTGGAGTAAAACCATTCGTGAAAGTAAAACTTTCATAACTTAAACCCATTGAAACAGTATGTTTACCTTTATAAACAGTTAAGTTATCACTAAACTGCCAAGTATCTGTACTCAATACATTGTTAGGCGTGAAAGGATCTACACCAAAAGTAGCAAATTGTTGATTACTACCATTTTGAATATCTACAGTTGGGAAAGCTCCACCTTTAACTGCTCTGTAATCTCTATTAGCAGTGTATCCAAAAGTAATTTCATTACTTACTTTATTACTGAATCTGCTATTGATTTGTGCAATTACACCAGTAATATCGTTATGAATTTCGTAACGAGAATTTGCAAAACTTACTGCATTATTACTATTTCTTGCACCACCAATCGAATTAGAATTACTAATTACTACGTCTCTTCCAGAGCGTAATAAATTACCTCTAACACTTACTTTATGTTTATCACTTAAGTTCCAATCTAATCTTGCAACAGCTTTATCACTAGTAGTTAATGAACTGTATCCTTTATAACCACCAGTTTCATATCCAAATTTAGAAGATAAAAAAGTTGTTAAACCATCTAAATCAGAAGTTTGAGCTGAAGTAATTGTATTATTTAAAATCATTGCTGAAGAAACACCTGGATCGCTTCTTCTTTCAGCTTCATAGTTAGCAAAATAGAACAATTTGTTTTTGATGATTGGACCACCAACGCTAACACCATATTGTTTTACATCAAAATCGCTTGTTACAACATTATCTTGACCTTTAATAGTACTTTTTCCTACTAAAGATTGATCTCTTTTATTATAAAATGCTGTTCCATGAACAGTATTAGTACCACTTTTAGTTACAGCATTAATACTTGCACCAGTAAAACCAGCATCTTTTAAGTTGTATGGAGAAAGATTGATAGCAACTTCTTGAATCGCATCCAATGAAATTGGAGTAGAGTTAGTTTGGCTACCATTCAAAGCTTGTAATCCAAAAGAGTTATTGAAAATAGAACCATCTAACGTAAAATTGATAGCTCTGTTATCTTGACCACCAAATGAAGTTCCAAAACCTTGGTTAGGACCACTCATTTGTGGTGTAAATTTAACTAAGTCTGTTATGCTTCTACTTAATGTAGGCATACTTGTTATAAGTGCATTGCTTAAGTTAGTTGAAGCACCTTTTCTGTCTTTTGCAATTAAGGCACCTTTTCTTGCAGTTGCTGTTAAAACAACTTCTTTAAGTTCACCTTTTGTATCAGTCATTTTTACATCAACAGTTGTTGGCTCACCTAATTGAACATATACGTCTGTTGAAACATCTTCTTTAAATCCAACATAACGAACTGTAATTTTGTAAGGACCACCTACACGAACACCAGGTAAGAAAAAATTACCAGTTTTGTTTGAAACTGTAGAATATTTTGTTCCACTCGGTTCGTGAATAACTTCAACTGATGCACCTTGTAAAGTTCCACCAGCGATATCTTTTACCACCCCAGTAATTGTACCAGAAGTTACCTGAGCAAATAAGCCCATTGGTAAAAATAGAATGGCAATGATTGCTTGAAAAATTCTTTTCATACTCATAAAATTAATTTAGTGAGGCAAAGTAAAGTGATTATCATCTAATAACAATAACATTATATTAACAATTTTAAACTTTTTTATTGATGTGTAAACAACACACAAAATATTCTGAATTAACTCTCTATAAAATTGGCTGAATTTAAAAAGGCTTCGTTAAACGAAGCCTTTTTAAAATATGATAATTTAACTCTTACTTTTTAGGTTGAGTTGGAGCTGGTAAAGTAACAGAATTAGCTGGTGGCAATTGAGAAGGTGCAACTGGTGCACTTGCAGCTGGTGGTGTAATGTTTTTGATGGTTTTTGATGCATCATCTGATAAACCAGAAGCTCCTCCTAAAAATAAAGTTGAAAGCATAGATAATATAGCAATTGCTGCTGCAAAAATCCATGTTCCTTTTTCTAAAACGTCTGTTGTTTGTTTAACTCCCATAAGTTGATTGCTTAATCCTCCTACATTTCCTGCTAATCCACCACCTTTAGGATTTTGAATTAATACAATAAAACCAAGCACTACAGATGCTATTACAATTAATATTACGAATAATGTTGTCATTTAAATACCTTTTAATTCTTGAATTTTGGATGCGAAATAAGATGATTTTTGGGGAATTAAAAAACTTAATTTAATATATAACTGAATTGCCTTCTCTGTTTTACCTTGTTTTGCAAAAACTTCAGCCATTGTTTCTGTCACAATTTCTTTAGATACATTGCTGTTAAATGCAATGTTCTGAATGGTTTTATTTAATTCATCATCTTCTTCATAAACCATATTTTCTGGTTTAATTCCCTTCATTTTCTTAAGCCAATCGGTAAACTTTAACATTTTTGTTGTAAGCTTATCGTGGGGATGTTTGCTAAAGTCGAATTGAATTCCTTGCGAAGCAAAATAATCTATTGTATAATATGGTTCAGATTCAAAAGGTAATAACTCATCTTTTAAATCATCAACAGGCTTTTCCCATTCTTCCTTAACAGCAGCTATACCCATATTTTTGGTTAAATCCACTTGCTCTGTTTTTTGCTCTTGGATTTCTTCAGAAATATTTTCTTCTACAATTTCATTTTCAACAATATTATTCTCAGCTGCTATCAAATCTATTTTATCAACTACATCAACAAATTCCTTTTCAACATTTTCTTTAGCATCAATACCACTAAAAATATCTTTTACATGTTCTACTGTTGGAATTGAAAAGTTTGGAATGAATACTTCATTATAAGTATGAATGACTTCCTTTTTTTCAACTTCTTGTTTTTCAATATTGATTTCTAAAATTGGATTTGCTAAGCTTTCACTAATAGATTCAATTTGAAATTCTGGGATAGTGGTTACATTACTTTTATGTTCTTCAACTATTGGTTCTAAAGTTTTTGTTGCAGCTTCTATTCCTTTATAATCAAAATTCGATTCTTCTAATTTAACTTCATCAAGTTGATATTGAAACCAACGAGAATTGTTAAAAAACAAACTAGCTTTTTGTGTTTGTTCTTTTATATTATAACTATTTTCCTTTTTAAGTTTAGCAACTAAAAGTAATTGTGCAGGTGCAAAATATGGATGCTCTTTTAAAAGAACTTCCAACTCGTTTTTCTCAGTGCTTTGCAATTCACCTTTGCCTGTAACATAAAAAACTGTATCAACTAATTGTTTATTCATTCACTATAATTTTACCAGTTCGAAAATATTTTATTGAATATTTCATCCGTTATTGTTGGAATAATTTCTTTTTCTAATAAATCAGCCTCAGCTTGTTGCAACGACAATGAAGCATTGAAATCGAAATTACGAGTTACATCAAATTCTTGAGTTTTATTTTCTACATTATCTCTTAAAGTGATATGTACTGTAACTGTTAGTCTGTTTGTTTGAGTTTGTGAATTGCTGATACCAACTGTTTGAGAAGGATCATAACTACTTATATAACCAGACAAAATATAATTAGCATCGTCGTTATTCGTTCTTATTAATTTAGTTTGACTAATAATTTTTTGCTGAATTTTATCTGTAAGCTTTACACTGAATTGAGGATTAATATATCTTGCTTTATTTTCAATAAATCCAATTTTTATACTTTTATATTTTGAATAATCTACAGATACATCCCTAAAAGAATAAACGCCACATGATGTGCTAATTATTACTACAATTAAAAGTAGCAAGCTATGTTTACTATGTTTCTTAAGGAGTTTCAAAACAGTTTTTTGTAAATATGCCTTTATTATTTGAAGATTTAAAGCTATGTGAAAAAATAATTTTATAATGCTAAATATATTAGTATATTTGTACCAAATTTATTAGCCATGAGTTATGCAGGAAAAAACTTTCGTTATTTACGTAAATTAAAAGGTTATACTCAAGAAGAGTTTGCCAACAAAATTGATGTGAAACGTTCTTTAATTGGAGCTTATGAAGAAGAAAGAGCTGAGCCCAAACTTGAAGCAATGGAAAGAGTTTGTAAAATGTTTAGAATTACCTTGGATGATTTAATCTTAAAAGATTTATCTACACCTAAGTCTAGTAACTATTTAGAAGAAAGAAGAAATTTAAAAATGGCTACTACAAAAACTGGTATTATTCATTTTGTACCACAAAAAGCTAGTGCAGGTTATATGTCAGGCTATGAGGATCCAGACTTTTTAGATGAACTGAATACTTTTACTTTACCAATGCTTTCACCAGGTAATTACAGGGCTTTTGAAATTATTGGAGATAGCATGATGCCTACACCTAGTGGTAGTGTTATTGTTGGAGAAAAAGTTGATGATTTTGAAGAAGTGAAAACTTCAAACACTTATGTTGTTTTATCTAAGAACGATGGTGTGGTTTATAAAAGAATATTGAAGAATAATAAAACAAAAAATAAAGTAACTCTTGTAAGTGATAATCCAAGTTATGAGCCTTACAATGTAAATACAGATGATGTACTGGAAATGTGGAAAGCAATTTACATTTTACAAAAGGCTGGCAATATTCAACGTTGGGATGTGAATCAGCTTGCTGGTATAGTAAATAATTTACAAATGCAAGTTGCTGATTTACAGAAGAACATTAATTAACCTAAAAAAACAACAAAATAATCGTTGTTTTTAACTTATAAATCCTATACCTTTAGGTTCTATTAGTTGCAGCAATGCAACTCCTTTAAGCAGGTGATATTTCCTGTATTGAAAAGTGAGGAAGACGTATCTCCCTCACTTTTTCTTTTAGCTCAAAATACTTCTACTAATTACAATTCTTTGTATCTCACTAGTCCCCTCATAAATTTGTGTAATTTTTGCATCACGCATTAATCGTTCAACATGATACTCTTTTACAAAGCCATATCCACCATGAATTTGAACAGCTTCTACTGTAACCCACATGGCAGTTTCAGTTGCAAATAACTTTAGCCATAGCTACTACTTAAATCATAATTCATTCCATTGTCTTTTTCCCATGCAGCTTTTAAACAAAGTAATCTTGCTGCTTCAATTTTAGTAGCCATATCAGCTAACTTAAATTGTATTGCTTGATGTTCAGAAATTTCTTTACCAAAAGCTTTTCTTTCTTTGGAATATTTTAATGCAAGTTCATAAGCTCCACAAGCAATTCCTAATGCTTGTGATGCAATTCCAATTCTTCCACCGGCTAAAGTTTTCATTGCAAATTTAAATCCAAAACCATCTTCACCAATGCGATTTTCTTTTGGTACTTTTACATCATTAAACATAATCGTATGTGTATCACTTCCACGAATTCCTAATTTATTTTCTTTAGCACCAACAACTAAACCTTCCATTCCTTTTTCAACAATTAAAGCATTGATTCCTTTATGTCCTTTTCTCAGCATCTGTTTGTGCAATTACTAAATAAACTGATGCAGTATTGCCATTGGTGATCCAGTTTTTTGTTCCATTTAATAAATAATAATCACCTTTGTCTTCGGCTGTTGTTCTGTTGGCTTGTTGCATCACAACCTGCTTCGGGTTCGCTTAATAAAAATGCACCAATATAAATTCTCCATCTTTTTTCCTTGTGCTAATGGAGTAAATATTTTTGTTTTTGTTCTTCAGTTCCGTACTCCTGAACACCATAACACACCAAGCTATTATTTACACTAACGCACACGCTTACACTTGCGTCTACTTTGCTAATTTCTTCCATTGCCAAAACATAACTAATCGTATCCATTCCGCTACCACCGTATTCAGGATTAACCATCATTCCCATAAAACCTAAATCAGCTAGTTTTTCAATTTGTTCTTTAGGAAATTTTTGTAAGTTCATCTCGTTCAATAACTCCCGGCAAGACATTCATTAATTGCAAAATCTCTTGCAGCCTTTTGTATCATTAACTGCTCCTCAGAAAATTCAAATTCCATATATTAAAATTTTGTTGGCAAATGTAAGCTAACGAGTGTTAGTTAAAAAATTAAACCAAACTCTTTGCTACAAATTTTTTAGTGATATAATAGACAGCATAAGTGAAAAATGGAACTGCAACAACATCAATTGTGTAGTGTATATGCTGAAGTAAAACCATGATCCCAATTGAAATAGCTGCCACTAAAGTAATTTTTTTGTGAACATTATTCTTTAAACAAAAACTCATCAACAAGATGGATGCTGTATGACCTGAATAGAATAAATCTTTAGTAATAAAAACACCATCGTAAAACGTTTTGTTTATTAAAGGATCCAAAAGTGGTATTAAATGATTTGGAGGATTTAAAGGAACTAAAGAAATCGTAACCATTCTAGATAACATCAAAAAAATAAAACCCCACAAGTAAGTCAGGAAAATTGCAGGATTTTTTGATGACTGCCAAATTAATAATAATGCACAAGACCATATTATTGTAAAAATCGGTATTGACAAATCGATGCTTGGTATATTATTCAATAACCAATCATTAATTACCCTTCCTTCTCGTTGTTCAATTCTTGTTAAAAAAGATGAGAAAAAAATAAGTATAACAATCAAAACAACACTTCCTAAAATCAATTGCTTTTTAAATCTTGATTTACTCCATGCATATTTCCAACTTGATGCATCATTCAATGAATCCTGATTCTTCATTCTATAAATTTTTATCCGTTAATTTTTTGATTAGCCCATTGCAATACTTGCTGAAATTGTTCTTCTTTTGTAAGATGACTATTATCTAAAATAATGGCATCATCTGCTTTTCTCAAGGGACTAAACTCTCTATTACTGTCTATAAAATCTCTTTCTTCTAAATTTTTTTTTACTTCATCTTTTGTAGATGCAATTCCTTTTTCTTGCAGTTCTTTAAATCTTCTTTCAACTCTTATATCAACATCTGCTGTTACAAATATTTTTAGCTCAGCATTAGGGAATACAGTAGTACCAATGTCTCTACCATCCATCACCAATGCTTTTTCTAATCCCATTTGTTGTTGTTGTTTTATTGCAAATTCTCTGACTAGTTTATTTGCTGCTATTATACTAACATTTTCATTAATGATTTTTTGCCTAATTTTCTCTTCAACATTAATCCCATTTAAATGAATAAATGAATTTTTATATTCAGGCTGATAAACAAAATTCAAATTGATATTTTTCAATGCAGCTATAACTTTTGTAGAGTCCTCTACATTGATTTGGTGTTCTAAAAAATATAATGTAATTGCTCTATACATAGCTCCACTATCTACAAAAACATAATTTAATTCTTTTGCTAATTGATTCGCCAATGTACTTTTCCCACAAGATGAAAATCCATCAATTGCTATAACAATCTTCTTCATTAAAATTTTATTTTTCAAAATAAGCAAGACTACTTCCTACCCATTCTTTATTTTGATTATACCTTACTCCAATCATTTTACCTTTGCTTAATCTGGCTAAATTGCAAGTAGCAATAGGTCTTTCAGCCCCATCTTCCCAAAAATAAAATATTCTAATTTCAGCTTTAGCATTACTGTCTGGCGTTTCTATTACTTCTGCATAGTTCACTTTCTTTTGCAAAATCCAATTTTCAGGATCATTAATTTTAGTAATATCATCTGCAACTAAATCAATAATCACACCTTGACCAGCAAAAGAAAATAAAGGCTTTAAAACATAATTTTCTAAATCAGCTGGTAATTCTTTTACCTCATTTAAAAAATAAGTTTTAGGAACATATGGGTGATGAATAAATGGCAAAGTGTATTTACTTATTCTATAAAACCAATTTGGATGTGGCAACCATTCAACATTTAAATTTTTGAACAGTATTTTTCCTTTTTCTTGAAGTTCTAGTGATTGTTGTTGCAAATCATCAAAAATTATTCTGTTATAAATTCTGTGAATTGGGGTTTTTATACCGTCGTTTATATAAAATAAATTATTATTTTCTTCAATAATTTCAGATAAACAAACTGGTTTAATACCTACTAAACTTTGTGTATTATAAAAATCAATTCTAGTTTTTTGTTCTTGAGGTAATATCTCAAGTAATATTACATTTTCTGGTGCATGTTTCCCCAATATAATGTTCTTCAATTTTTCAAGATAAGTATCGCTCTCCAACCCATTTAAAAAAACAGAAAAGTTATCTGGAATTTCAAAATGATTTTTCATCTTTATATCCTGAAAATATTGAAATGCAAATAAAGTTGGGAATCCTTGCATTTCGATTAATTGAGGTTCCAATTCTCCATGCTCATTTTCACAAATTCCAAAATCAAAAACTATAAACTCACACTTATCATTTTCATTAGGTACTTTTAAATTTAATGGAATAGCTTTTTCAGAGTTTGCAATAAAATTTGGTGAGATGATAATATCTACAATAGTTTCACAAGTATCTAAAATTTTATTTGTAAAAATTTTATCAACAAAAACTGGAGTTTCTGCAATTTTAAAAACTAGAGCATTTTGTGCAATATCACTTTCAAGAGAAGCAACATATTGATCATACTTTTCTTTGCTGAAGTTGTTGTTATATTTTTTTCGTATTGTTTCTATCATAAATCAATATCTTTTAATCTTTCCATAAATGAGGAAATAAAATAATAGCTAAAGCAATTACCATACAGTTTAAAACTATTAATAAACTAGTCATTTGCCAAAAACCTTCTTGAATCACACTACTAAATGCTACAGTAGAAATTTTCATTAATAATAAAAGTTGTGGAATGATGATGGGCAATCCCATAATAGCCATTAAAGAAGCTTGTTGCTTTGCTTTTGCAGCAATCGCTGCCAAAAAAGTAAACAATAAACTCAACCCAATTCCACCTAAAAAGGTTATAAAAACAAATTTGTATAAATGCGTAAAAGGATTTTCAAGAAAAATAATGAATACTGCCAATGTTAATGCAGACATCAATCATCATCAAAACTGCATTATAAAAAAGTTTGGCTAAAATAAATTCTCTAGCTCCAACTATAGAATAATAATAAATCATTCTACTATGACTTTCAGCCAAAAAACTTTTTGCAACAGCATTAATACAAACAAATAATTGAACAATCCAAAACAACCCATTCCAAACGTTTTCTTCAGGCTGACCCATTGCCAAATAAACTACTAAAGTTGTACTAATAACATACAATATAATTCCATAAATGGTATATTGATTTCTTGTTTCTAACAACAAATCTTTTTTAATTAAAGTTCTAATCTGACTGATGTTTATGGAGAACATGTAGCGAAATTAAGAGAACGAAGAAATATAAATTAATTTAGTTAAGCCAAAGATGAAATTTACACTATAAATTTCATTCTCTTATTTTTGTTGAAATTTTGAAAAATGAGTAAACAAGCATTTATTTTTCCTGGACAAGGTTCTCAATTTGTGGGAATGGGTAAAGAACTTTACGAAAACAATGATAAAGCAAAAGAACTTTTTAATAAAGCCAATGAAATATTAGGATTTAATATTTCTGAAATTATGTTTAATGGAACTATTGAAGATTTAAAACAAACCAATGTTACTCAACCTGCAGTTTTTTTACATTCTGTTATAGCATATTTAACTAGCAATAATCTTAAGCCAGATATGGTTGCTGGACATTCTTTAGGAGAATTCTCTGCTTTAGTAGCAAACAAAGTTTTAAGTTTTGAAGATGCTTTAAAACTTGTAAGTATTCGAGCAAAAGCTATGCAAAAAGCTTGTGAAGCAACTCCAAGTACAATGGCTGCAGTATTGGCTTTGGCTGATAATAAGGTTGAAGAAATTTGTAAAGAAATTCAAGATAATGATAATGAAGTTGTAGTTGCTGCAAATTATAATTGCCCTGGTCAACTTGTAATTAGTGGCTCTATTAAAGGTATTGAAATTGCTTGTGAAAGAATGAAAGCTGCTGGTGCAAAAAGAGCTTTAGTCTTACCTGTTGGAGGAGCATTCCATTCACCTTTAATGTTACCAGCAAAAGAAGAATTAGCTGCAGCAATAGAATCAACAAATTTCAATACTCCAACTTGCCCCATCTATCAAAATGTAGTAGCAAGTGCTGTTACAAATCCAGTTGAAATTAAACAAAACTTAATAGCACAGTTAACAGGAGCTGTTAAATGGACTCAATCTGTTGAAGCCATGCATAAAGATGGAGCTACAAATTTTGTAGAAGTTGGTCCAGGAAAAGTATTACAAGGGTTAGTGCAGAAAATAGTTAAAGATGTAACTGTTGAGGGAATTAGTTGATAACCAAAGTTTCTTGTTTGTTGTTACTTGTTTGTTATGTGGTAATTATTATAATTATTGTAAAAAATATTAAACTAGCAGTAAACTAGAAACAACAAACAAGAAACTTCGTTAAGTGAAAAACATATAGCTTAATAAAATAGCAGTGATCACACCAACTAAATCGGCTAATAACATAGCTGAAATTGAATATCTAACATTTTTTACAGCTATTGAACCATAATAAATAGCAATAATATAAAATGTTGTATCGCTACAACCTTGCATAACACTACTTAATCTTCCAGGAAAAGAATCAACACCATAGGTTTTTATTGTATCTACCATCATACCACGTGCACCACTTCCACTTAATGGTCTAACTAAAGCTGTTGGTAATGCTTCAACAAAACGAGTGTCAAAACCCATCATCACAAAAACATTTTTCATTCCTAAAAGTATCACATCAAATGTTCCACTAACTCTTAACATACTAATGGCAACTAACATTCCAACAAGATAAGGGATGATTTTAATTGAAGTATTAAATCCTTCTTTAGCACCATCAACAAAAGAATCAAAAACATCTATTTTTTTATAAATGCCTCCAAGAACAATTAACAGAATAATTAATATTAAAATTCCATTGCCTAAAGCACTAGAAAAACTATCAACATGATCTTTATTTAATTGATGTACATATAATACTAAAGCTAAAATAATTGCACTAATACCCATTACCCAAGCTAAAATTGCTGGCTGTAACAAATTAATTTTTTGTTTAATAGATACAATTATCATAGCAGCAACTGTAGCTATAAAGGTTGTTATTAAACATGGAATAAAAATATCTGTTGCATTAGCTGCTCCCATTTTGCTTCTAATTGCTATAATGCTTACTGGTATTAATGTTAAACCTGCAGCATGCAATGCTAAAAACATGATTTGAGCATTAGAAGCTCTGTCCTTATCTGGATTTAATTCTTGTAAACTTTGCATGGCTTTTATACCAAAAGGAGTAGCTGCATTATCTAAGTTTAAAAGATTAGCAGAATAATTTAACATCATATGTCCAAATGCTGGATGATCTTTTGGCACTTCAGGAAAAAGTTTTGAGAAAAATGGACGAATAATTCTTGACAAAAATCTAATTCCTCCAGCTTTTTCAGCAATACTCATTAATCCCATAAACAAGGCCATTATTCCAATTAAACCTATACAAATATCAACAGCATCTTTACATGTTGCAAGAATACCACTTGCTTGTTGTTCCTTGCAAACTATAAATTCATTTTCGTTTAGTTTATAAAATTTATCATTCCCAATTTTATAATCACTTTTAGTTAATAATTCTGTAGCAATAGCTTTTGGTAAGTTATTTATGTCAACAGTTTTTGAATACAAAGTATCACCTTGTTTTCCAATAACCATTTGAGATAAAATCTTAGTATTATTATTAAAGAAAAATTGAAAGCCTGCAACAAAAATTGCAATAATGATAAAAGCACTCCAAATTCGGCTTAATGCCATGAGATTATTTTAAGTTAGAAAGAATAAAGTTAAAAGATTATACTGTTTTGCAAAATAAAAAAGTCAGTAACCAAAAGATTACTGACTTCCATTAATGAATTTTAAAAACTAAAATTTAAAGCCAACACCTAATTGTATTTGCTGACTTTTCCATTTGTTAGTTTCACTTAAATCATTTAGATTATTTAATCCAATGGCATATCTTCCATAAATTCTCATGTATTTAAAATTTAATTGAGCACCACCAATCATAGCAAAATCAGCCCCTTTAAATGGCTCAGAACCTAAAGTTAATTTATTGTCACTTTTATTTAATAAAAAGCTGTATTGTGGTCCAACATTCAATACTAAAACTTTAGCTATCTTGTATCTAAACAAGATTGGAATGGTTAAATAATTCAAATTCACATCTGAATTTTGAAAAGTATAAATAGGAGCACCAGTGGCATTTTCTGATTTAGTTTGAGAATATAAAAACTCTGGTTGAATACCAATTTTTTTATTGAAATCCAATTCCATAAATAACCCACCTTGAAAGCTCATTTTATAACCATCACTAAAAGATTGCCCATCAATTTTTGTGAAATTTGTACCTGCTTTAATTCCAACATTAGCATCTTGTGCAGTTGTTGAGAAATTAATTAATAAAATTGTTGAGAATACTAAAATAATTTTTTTCATAATTGTAATTTTAAATCAGATACCAAAAATGCAGCCTAAGTTTAAATTATAAAGTAATCTCATCTTTTTTTAACATTTTATACATTTCGGGTTTCAATTCTTAAATTGCATCAAATTAACAATTTTGATGAAAAGAATATTAACTTTTTTAGTGGCAATTTCATTCTATAATATTACTCAATCTCAACCAAGTTTTATTAAGGATAGTTTAGATGTTTATATTACTGAAGGAATAAAGGATTGGAAAATTCCTGGACTTGCAATAACTATAGTTCATAATGGTGAAGTAGTTGTTTCTAAAGGGTTTGGTGTAAAAAATATATTAACAAAAGAACTAGTTGATGAAAATACTTTGTTTATTATAGCAAGCAACAGTAAACTATTTACAGGTACAGCTTTAGCCAAACTAGACTACGAAAAAAAGCTTTCATTAGATGATAAGATCACAAAATATTTTTCTGATTTTAAATTATACAATTCAACAGCCACAAGTTTAGTTACCATAAAAGATATGTTAACTCATCATATAGGTACAAAAACATTTCAAGGTGATTTTACTTTTTGGAATAGTGCATTATCTAGAAATCAAGTCATCTATAAAATGCGTTTACTAAAACCATCAAACGATTTTAGAGCAAGCTATGGATATTGCAATAGTTGTTTTTTAACAGCAGGTGAAATTATTCCAAAAGTTACAAAAATATCATGGGAAAAATATGTGTTTGATAGTTTAGTTACTCCATTAAATATGTTTAGAACTACAACACTGACCCATAATATTTCAAAACTTGAAAACATTGCAAGCCCTTACTCCAACTCGTTTACAGGATTACTAACACAATTACCTTTTGATAATGTTGACAATCTAGCACCTGCAACAAGCATGGTGAGTTGTGTTAAAGATTTAAGCAATTGGTTATTGATGCAATTAGATAGTGGTAGATTATTTAGTAAACAAATTTTGCCATGGCAAGTTGTTGCAAAAACTCGAGATATTGTTACGCCAATTTCTAGTAGAAAAAGAGGTGCAACACATTTTACAGGTTATGGTTTAGGGGTATTTATGAGTGATTATTATGGAAAACAAATTTTTAACCATACTGGAGGTGCTGATGGGTTTGTTACGAATACTTGTTTTATTCCAGAAATTAATTTAGGCATTTCAATACTTACAAATAACGATAATCAAAACTTTTTTGAAATCTTAAGATGGCAAATTATTGATGCCTATTTAAATGTGCCTTTTAATAATAGAAGCAAACAACAATTGCCACGATATATCGAAGAAAATGAAAAACAATTGAATGAAATAAAAGCATGGAAAAGTAGAATTGTAAATAACAAACCAAAACTTTCTTTGCAATCTTATGCAGGAAAATATGAAAATGAATTATATGGAACTATTGATATTTCTGTAGTGGAGAATAATTTAAAAGTAAAATTCAATAGTCATCATAATTTATCTGCAACAATGCAATACATGGATAATAATGATTGGATGATTACTTACAATCCAATTATGTTAGGCATTTTCTCCACTAAGTTTGAACTTGAAGGAGCCAAAGTAAAAAGCTTAAATATTAAAGTCAGTGATTTTGTAGAATATGACCCTTACATTTTTAACAAAATACAGTAGCATCTAATTGAAGCCAATTCAATGCATTTCTGTTTAATAATTTTTCTTTGATTTCTACAGCGAGATTTGAATCTTCTATCAATTTTCCAGGATGATGTTCGCCTAAAGGAAATGGATAATCACTACCCAAACAAATTTGGTTTTCACCCTGTAAATTGATAAGAAACTGTAAAGCAGATTCATCATGAACCAAGCTGTCTAACCAAAATTTATCTAAATAATTTCGTGGATTAATTTCATTATCAACTGCAACTAAATCAGGTCTTACATTAAAGCCATGTTCTATTCTACCAAGTGTAAAAGGAAACGAACCTCCACCATGTGCAAAAGCAATTCTAAGCTTTGGAAATTTTTCAAAAACCCCACCAAATATTAAACTACAAATTGCTCTTGAAGTTTCAGCAGGCATGCCTACAAGCCAAGGTAGCCAATACTTTTGCATTTTATCTTCTCCCATCATTTCCCAAGGATGAATAAATAATGCACAACCCAATTTTTCAGCAGCTGCATAAAAAGGAAAGAACATTTCATCATTTAAATTCTTGCCATTGATGTTTGACCCAATTTCTAAACCTGGCATTTTTAGTTCTACAACACAACGCTCCAATTCTTGAATTGCCAAATCAATATCTTGCATAGGAACAGTTCCTAAACCAATAAAATTTTTTGGATGTCTTTGAACACTTTCAGCTATATGATCATTTAAAAATCTTGCAGTTTCTAAACCATCTTTTCCTTTTGCCCAATAATTAAACAAAACAGGAATTGTAGATAACACTTGAACTGAAACATTAGTGTTAAGCATTTCTTCTAATCTCAAATCAACTTTGAAACAATTATCTTCTACAACACGAAAAAGTGTATTGCCTTTCATCATGCATGCCTTACAATTTCTATGTTCTAAATGTATAAATTCTCCGTAGCCAAATTTTTGCATCCAATTAGGCATTTTATCAGGCATAATATGTGTGTGAATGTCAATCTTCATATTTTATTTAATTGTATGGACTAGAACAAAACTATTGTTTGAAGCATTAAATATAAAAATAAGTTAGTCAAATCGTTTTCATTTACTGATGAAGGTCATTTAATTTAATGATGAAATGCCAATTTTTTAAATTAAAAACTGAACTCACTTTGTATTATGAAAAATTAGATTATGACAAAAGGTATATTTCCTTTCTGTTTGCTTTTCATCTCTCTCCACTTAACTGCACAAAGTAAAATAAGTTTTGATTTTTCGAATGTTAAAAACACTAAACTTGTCTTATCAGGAATTAATTTTAGTAGTTTTTACCATTTCAATGAACATCTTTCTGGAGGTATCGAAGTAAATAGATTTTTTGGAAAACAAATTATAAAAAAAGATATTGCAGAAGAAAACCATCCCCAAGAAATTGAAATTTCAGCTTGGGATTTTGATTTAAATTTTCACTACAATATTCATTTATTAAACCATTGTGCAACTTATCCAATAATGGGTTTAAGTCAAACTACAGATAAGGAAAAACTAGTTGCCCTTGGCAAAGAGCATATAGAACATTTTTGGTCTTTCAATACAGGTTTTGGTGTAAACTATGACTTAGGAAGAATTTCTCCTCATGTTGAATATTTATTTACATGGGGAAAAATTAATCAGGAATTTTTATTAATTGGGTTGAGTTATGAGTTTGGATTTAAAAAGCTTCAAACAAATGATCTACATCAAAATTAAACAAAGAATAAAAATTCTTGTTTTAGGTTAAACAGAAAATAAATCTTAAATTTAGTCGAATCAATGTTTAAAAAGTTATGGATATAAAATTAAATCTTAACTTTTATCAACAGCTTGGCAAATTATTCTATGCTGTTGCAGATAGTGATAATAATATTCAGCAAGACGAAATCAACAAACTTAAAAAAGTTGTCAGAGAAGAGTGGCTACCAATTGAAGATTCAGTTGATGAATTTGGTACAGATGCAGCTTATCAAATTGAAATTGTTTTTGATTGGCTCTTAGAAAATAATTACGATTCAAAAACACATTAAAGGAATTTGAAGAATATGTTATTGAACATCAAAATTATTTTTCAAACGAAATAAAGTACCTTATTTTAAAAACAGCAAATGCAATTGCACATTCTTTTTTTGGCAAAAATAAATCTGAAGTAATTTTTTAACCAGATTACAAACTATTCTTTACAAATAAAACAAACAAATATGAAAATGGTAGGAGTATGGATCGACAAGCAAAAATCAATTCATTGTTAAATTAGAAGAAAAAAGAAATTGTTGAAACTATTTTTTCAGATTATGAAGGCAAAACTAGAATTGATGGAGAAACAAAACAGTATACACGTTTAGGCAACCAAGTTTTTCCAAATGAAAAATCGAAAGAAGAAAAAAATAAAAAACTGTTTAAAAAATTTTATGATGATGTAATTGAAAAAATTAAAAATGAAGATTCAATTATTATAATTGGACCAGCAGAAGCTAAAAACGAATTGCAAAAACAAATGGCTTCTTCAAAGGAATTGTTATTGAAAAAGTAGAAATGGTTGAAAATGCTGATTCAATGACAGATAAGCAAGTTGTTGCTACATTTAAGAAGTATTTTGAAGTAAAATAAGAACAAAATTATTTCTTTATAGGTGGTTGCATTACATTACCACACTTGTTGCAAGTTCGTTGTTCTTCACTTCCATAAAATTTATTCATAACTGGTGGAAGTTGAGTGACAATGTCTGAAACAACAAGCTTTTCTTCATGCAACATATTGCCACAGTTTTCACAAAACCAAATAAATCCATCTTCTTCATCTTTTCTTACTTTTTCAATAACTAAACCAATAGTATTAGGTCCACGTTGAGGTGAATGTGGCGTTCTTGGTGGCAATAAAAACATATCTCCTTCATTGATATGAATATCTTTGGTTCACCATCATCAATAATCTTTACTACAATATTTCCTTCAAGTTGATAATACAATTCTTCAGTTTCATTAAAATGATAATCTTTTCTTGAATTTGGTCCACCAACAATCATGACAATAAAATCTTCAGCATCTGTATAAACACATTTATTTCCAACTGGTGGTTTTAATAAATCTCTATTTTCATCAATCCATTTTTTAAGATTAAAAGGTGCAATAACTGACATAATATTTTATTTAAGTATAAAATTTAAAGATAATGTAAAGCAATAATAATTCAATTTTCATTTTTAAAACTGATCTATGAAAATAATCAACCTCAATTTAGTTTTAAAAATATCAACTACTTTTGAAAACTATGAATTTGTCTTTACAAAATAAAAATGCCCTTATTTGTGGTAGTTCACAAGGAATTGGTTTTGCAACTGCAAAAGAAATTGCATTATTAGGTGCTAGTTGTGTTTTAATGGCTAGAAATGAAATGTCTTTAAAAGAAGCAATTGCTAAAATTAGACACTAATCAACATCAAAAGCATCAATATTTAGTTGCAGATTTTGATGACCCAAATAAGGTAAAAAAAGTGATTGAAGATTTTACTAAAAATAATGTGGTGCATATTTTAGTAAACAATTCAGGCGGCCCAAATGCTGGATTAATAAGCACTGCAAAGGAAGAAGATTTTATTAATACTTTTAATCGACACTTAATTTGTAATCATATTTTAACCAAAGCAGTTTTTGAAGGAATGAAGCAAGAAGGTTATGGAAGAATCATCAATATTATTTCAACTTCTGTAAAAATTCCTTTACCCAATTTGGGAGTTTCAAATACTATTCGAGGTGCTGTGGCAAGTTGGAGTAAAACCATGGCAAATGAATTAGGCCAATTCAACATAACTGTAAACAATGTTTTACCTGGTGCAACTGCAACTCAACGATTAGAAAGCATCATCTCTAACAATGCTAATAAAAAGAATAAAGAAATTGATGAAATAGAAAATGAAATGAAACATGAAATACCAATGAGACGATTTGCAGAACCTAATGAAATTGGAAATGTTGTTGCTTTTTTAGCTTCTCCTGCTGCATCATATATTAATGGTGTTAGTATTCCTGTTGATGGAGGAAGAACTGGGTCGATTTAGTTCGATGTTTGATGTTTATTTGTTGGATGTTAATAAAACAATATGGCAACTATAACAAAATTTGAAGATTTAGAAATTTGGAAGATGGCAAGAGAACAATCCTTAGAAATATTTAGACTATCAAAATCTGGTGATTTCAAAAAAGATTTTGCATTATCAAATCAAATTAATGCTTCTGCAGGTTCAGTAATGGATAATATTGCTGAAGGGTTCGAACGATTTAGCAATAAAGAGTTTTGTCAATTTTTAATCATAGCAAAAGGTTCTAATGGTGAAGTTCGATCTCAAATTTATAGAGCTTTTGATAAAAAATATATAGATGAGGATATCTTAAATTTGAGATTGGAATATTCAAATTTTTTAGGAAATAGAATAAAATCATTCATTGATTATTTGCAATCATCCAACTATAAAGGGAAACCTAAACCTTTAACAAACATCCAACCTCCAACTTCCAACAAATGAATTTAGACATCCCATACCATTTAGAAAATTATATTGATGGCAATTTAATTGCTCCATTATCGAGTCAATTTATTGATTGCATTAATCCAGCCACAGGAGAGGTTTTTTGTCAAGTTCCGAATAGTAATGAAAATGATATTGAAATTGCTGTTAATGCAGCAAAGAAAGCATTTCAAACTTGGAGCAAAACAACCAATGAAGAACGATTTAAAATATTAAATAGAATTGCGGATTTAATTGATGAAAATATTGAAGCTTTAGCTCTAGCAGAAACAACAGATAATGGAAAACCATTATGGTTAAGTAAGTCTGTTGATATTCCAAGAGCAAGTAGCAATTTCAGGTTCTTTGCAACAGGAATTATGCATTTTGCTTCTGAAAGTCATAGTATGACTGATAAAGCAATCAACTACACCCTAAGACAACCTATTGGTGTTGTTGGTTGTATTTCACCATGGAATTTGCCATTATATCTTTTTACTTGGAAGATAGCACCAGCTTTAGCAGCAGGAAATTGTGTAATAGCAAAACCATCTGAAGTAACTCCAGTTACAGCTTTTCTATTATCAAAAATTTGTATAGAAGCTGGTTTACCGAATGGTGTTTTAAATATTGTTCATGGTGATGGTGCAAGTTGTGGAGAAGCTATTGTAAAACATAAAGACATCAAAGCCATTTCTTTCACAGGAAGTACAAAAGCTGGTGAAAAAATTGCAAGCATTGCAGCACCAATGTTTAAAAAAATGTCATTAGAACTTGGTGGTAAAAATGCAGTGATTATTTTCAACGATTGCAATTGGGAAAAAATGCTGAAAGAAACTATTCGTTCTTCATTTGGAAATATGGGACAAATTTGTTTATGTGGAAGCAGAATTTTAATTGAAAAGAGTGCTTATGAAAATTTTAAAAAGTATTTCATAGAAATTATTAAGAACTTAAAAGTAGGAGATCCACTTGATGAAGAAAGTAAACAAGGGGCAATTGTAAGTAAAGTTCAATTTGAAAAAGTTTTAGCCTGTATTAATGTTGCTAAACAAGAAGGAGGAACAATTTTATTGGGAGGGAATGCTGTTAAATTAGAAGGCAGATGTGAAAATGGATACTTTATAGAGCCTACAATTATAGAAGGATTAGGTGCAAATTGTAAAACAAATATGGAAGAAATATTTGGCCCAATTGTTACTTTACAATCTTTTGAAACTGAAGAAGAAGCTTTACAACTTGCTAATACAAGCAATTATGGATTAGCTGCAACTATTTGGACACAAGATATTAGTAAGGCAAATAGAATAGCAGCAAAAGTAGAAAGTGGTATTGTTTGGATTAATTGTTGGTTGCTTAGAGATTTAAGAACTCCTTTTGGAGGAATAAAAAATAGTGGTGTAGGTAGAGAAGGTGGTTGGGATGCTTTAAAGTTTTTTACTGAACAAAAAAATATTTGTATAGAAATTTAATGAAACAAGAAACAATTTATACTAATCAAGCTGCAACTCCATTAGGTGCTTATCCTCATGCAAGAAGAGTTGGAAATTTACTTTTCTTATCAGGTATTGGTTCTCGTTCAGCAAAGGACAATTCAATTCCAGGTTTAGAATTAGATGCTGATGGAACTATTGTAAAATATGATATTGCAGCCGAAACGCATCAAGTTATGGCTAACGTAAAAGCTGTTTTAGAAGCAAGTGGAAGTAGTTGGGATAAAATTGTAGATGTAACTGTTTTTCTTACCAACATGAAAACTGATTTTCCAATTTATAATAAAATTTATGCTGAATATTTTACAGATGTTCAAGCATGTAGAACAACTGTTGAAGTAAAAAGTTTACCAACACCAATTGCTATTGAATTAAAAGTGATTGCAACGATTTAATTTGTTTCTCGTTTGTTGTTTCTTGATTTGCCAAAATTTAATAAACAAACTAACAAAAAACTTGAAACGTATTAACGAAAACCAGAAACGAAACAACAAGAAACAATATGGACAATACAATAAAATTTGCTCAAACACTAGATGAACAAGATGAGTTAAAACATTTTCGTGATTTATTTTACATTCCAATTGTTCATGGAAAAGAGGCAATTTATTTCACTGGAAATTCTTTAGGACTTCAACCAAAATCAACACAGGATTATGTTTTAAATGAATTAGAAGATTGGGCAAGCATGGGTGTAGAAGGACATTTTCATGCAAGAAATCCTTGGATGCCTTATCATGAAATTTTTCCCAAACAACTTTCAAAAATTGTTGGATGTTTACCAAATGAAGTTGTAGTCATGAATCAATTAACAGTGAATTTGCATTTGTTAATGGTAAGTTTTTATCAACCCACAAAAACAAAATATAAAATTCTTTGCGAAGCAAAAGCATTTCCATCTGATCAATATGCATTAGAATCTCAGGTAAAATTTCATGGTTTTAATTATGATGATGCTAGTTATAGAAGTTAATCCAAGAGAAGGAGAAAATACAATTAGATCAGAAGATATTTTACAAGCCATTGAAGACAACAAAGATTCATTAGCTCTAGTAATGTTTGGTGGAGTAAATTATTATACTGGCCAAGTTTTTGACATGAAACAAATTGCTGCAAAAGCAAATAAATTAGGTATTATTGTTGGTTTTGATTTAGCACATGCAGCAGGAAATGTGCCTTTGAAATTACACGATTGGGATGTTGATTTTGCATGTTGGTGTAGTTATAAATATTTAAACACTGGACCAGGTGGCGTTTCAGGAATTTATATTCATGAAAAACATGCAACGAATACAGACTTAAAACGATTTGCAGGTTGGTGGGGTTATGATAAAGAAACTAGATTTCAAATGGAGAAAGGATTTAAAGCCTATTCCATCTGCAGAAGGTTGGCAATTAAGCAATGCTCCTATTCTATCTATGGCAGCACATAAAGCTGCATTAGATATTTTTGAAGAAGCAGGAATGCAACGTTTGCAAGCAAAAGCAAAACTTCTAAGTAATTATTTAATCTTTGTTATTGATGAAATTAATAAATCGTTCACTGAGCCTTTAATCGAAATCATAACACCAAGAAATGAAGATGAAAGAGGCTGTCAAGTTTCTTTAATTATGAAAACTAAAGGCAAAGAATATTTTAATGCACTTTGTCAACATGGAGTCATAGCAGATTGGAGAGAACCCAATGTTATTAGAATTGCTCCAGTACCTTTATACAATACTTTCACTGATATTTGGATGTTTGGAAATATTTTGAAAGAATTAAATATTAATTAACAACAAAAAACTTAGAAGTAGTTTAATCATTTACTTCTTGTCAACTTATGAAATCATTCAACCTACAAGAAATAAACGAAAAACTAAAGGGAGTAATCGTAGGAAATAATTCAAACGCAATTACTGGTGCAGAACAAATGGAATTAGCATCAGAAAATCAAATCACATTTATTGGAAATAAAAAGTACTCGAAATTTTGGGCAAGTTCAAAAGCTTGCATTGCTATAATTAATGACGATATTGCTTTAGAACCTGGAGAAAACAAAGCATTCATTAAAGTAAAGAATGCTGATATTGCAATGGCTGAATTATTGGAATTATTTATTCCAGATTCTCCAGTTTTTGATGATGACATTCATGCAACAGCTGTAATTCATAAAACTGCTATTTTAAATTCAGGCTGCAAAATTGGTGCTGGTTGTTATATTGGTAAAAATGTTCAACTTGGCAATAATGTAGTAATTTATCCGAATACTACAATTTTGGATGATGTTAAAATTGGAAACAATACAACAATTTGGTCGGGAACAGTAATAAGAGAAAGATGTATTGTTGGTGATAATTGTATTATTCATTCAAATGTTTCTATTGGTTCAGATGGCTTTGGTTTTAGACCAAGACCAGACGGAAAAGGATTATTAAAAATTCAACATATAGGCAATGTAATAATTGGTAATGATGTAGAAATTGGTTCTAATACTTGTGTTGATAGAGGAAAATTTAGTGCTACAATTATAGGTGATGGTTGTAAACTAGATAACCTTGTTCAAATAGGACATAATAGCAAAATGGGACGATGTTGTTTAATGGCAGGAAGCAGTGGTTTAGCAGGCTCTGTAACTCTTGGAGATGGAGTTATAGTAGGTGGAGGTGCTTGCATTTCTGATCATGTTACCCTTGGAAATGGTGTTCAAGTTGGTGGTGCATCAGGTGTTATCAATGATTTTGGAGATGGTAAAAAAATACTTGGTTATCCTGCAATAGATGCTAGAGATGCATTAAAACAATGGGTAGTTATTAGAAAATTAGCCAAAGATTCATAATTGGTTTACACTAACAAATCCTTTTAATTCTTTATTTCAACTTTAAATTTCCTTTGTGAAAAATCAAATCAAACTTTCTTTATTAGTAATTTTCATTTCTTGTTTTTCAATTCAAAAAACTTTTGCTTGGGGAAGAACTGGGCATTCAATTGTAGCACAAATTGCTTTTAGTTATTTAGATGAAAAAACTAAAACAAATGTGATGAAATATTTAGATACATTAACAATTGAAGTGGCTGCAAGTTGGATGGATAATTTAAGAAATGATAAATCATACGACTATTTAAAACCTTACCATTATATCAATATTGAAAAAGGAGAATCTTATAAAGCTACAACAGAAGATAATATTGTAAATGGTATTAATAATGCCATGTTGAAGTTAGATAATATGAGCAATCTAAGTAAAGAAGAAATTAAATTGAATCTATTGATTTTATTTCATTTAATTGGAGATTTACATCAGCCTCTACACTGTGGTTATGGGGTTGATAAAGGTGGAAATACAGTTCAAGTTTCTTTTTTTGGAAAAGGTTCAAACTTACACAGGCTTTGGGATTCAGATATGATTGAATACAAAAAGTTGAATCTTGATAGCAGCTTAAAATTTAATCCATATACTAAAAAACAAATCAGACAAATTCAAAAAATTGATGTTATAGCTTGGATGAATGAATCAAGAAATCATCTTACAAATGTTTATAATTTTTCTTCAAATAAAATAGATGATACTTATATCAATTATAATTCACCTATACTTAAAAAACAATTATTAGATGCAGGTATAAGATTAGCAAAAGTGCTAAAGAAGTATTTTCATCGTTTGCCTTGCAGTGCTTAAAACAACAAGGGTAAAACTTTTAAGTATTACCCTTATTATAAGTGAATTGGTTTTTCTAAATCAAATTATTTTAGACGATAAAATATTACTCCTACTTTTTTATACTAAAGGTTTTAGGTTCACTCCTACTTTCTCCACTTCCTTCTTTTAAAAGTGGCATGCCTGTTGGACCTTCAAATGTTTGAATACTCCACACAAATTTTCTTGGAATACTGTCTATTGAAAAAGACATTTGAGGTCGCCAAATGTATTGTGTTTGTCCATTTATTAACTGTTCTAAAATAGGCTGATTAGCTCTTAATGCTTGATTAGGCTGTTGTGTTGGCAAAATTTCAAAAACCTGAATTCTAAATTGTAATTGATTTGAAGGAATACCACTTACAGGAGTCCATCTAAAAATAATTGCTGTCTCAGCTTTTTTTGCTTCAAGAATTGCACCATCTATAGGCATCATTAAAATAGGTAATTGTGGAGCAGCAAGGTTGAATATTTTATTTTGAATAGGTGTTATACCAAAAAAAGTTCCTGGCTCTACTAACTGAACATTTAATTGATATAATCCAGCTGGTAATTTTCCTGTTTTTTCAATAGATTGTTTATACGAACCTGTAAACATGGCAATCTCTAAAGGCAAAACATCTTGTGCATTAAAAATTCTTGTTCCTCTGGTTATTGTAAATGTTGTAGCCTTGCTTAAATCTAAGTTTGCAACTAAAGTTCCATCTGCCAGTTTTAATTCAGCTTTAATGATTACTCTTAAAGGATTATCAGAAGTACTATTAACAATATATGAAACTGTTGAATTATTAAACCATTCACTCAAAGTTGACGAAGGTTTAAATAAATTTAAACTTGTTGATAATTGAGCATTACTTATGAATGAAATAAAAAAAAGAGATAGAATAAATGAAATATTTTTTTTCATAGTTTAAAATTTGTATTGGAAACCTGTTCTATAATTTGATTCTAAATAATTAGCTCCATCTAAATTAGTTGGTGGTGCAAGTTCATTACCATATTTATAATAATTGGTACTTAATAAAACATTCCAAGTAAGTTTTGTTGACAATTTATAATCCATATTACAAGATGCAACTAAGTTTTTGTTTGATGAAAAACTATTTAGTGTTCCAATAGTATATTGTAGTTGACCTCGAATTTGCATTTTCTTTTTAGCAGCTGAAGCAGTAACACTACTGCTTAGCGTGATTAAAGTATTTTTAACTAAAGGCATAACATTATTAAAATACATGATACTAAAATCTGGAGATAGATTACTTTTAAAATAAGTTGGCACATAAGTTAAAACAATAGTGTGAGTGTTATTTGTTGTTACAATTCCTGTATTTACATCTCTTTCATCGTACTTACTCAAATTATAACTCAGTGTAATTATATTCATTCTTTTTGTATTACTCCAAGAATAAGTAGAGCTTAATCCAAAATCATTACTCACATTTTTTATTCCAAAGGGATTTGAATCCACTTGCAGAAGTAAAGCCAAAATTGTTGTATGTAACATTGGTACTAAAGTGTTCAGAGAATTGTGTAAACCAATTTAAGTTTGCAATAAATTGATTGGTTTGTAAAGCTGTGCTACTTACATTATTTACTCTATTTCCTATAGATGCAACAACATTAATTTTATCTTTCCAAGCATTAAATCGAGTATTTAAAGTATTCTCCCATCGATCTGGTTGCAAGAATGGATAACCTGTTGTTTGAAATCCTGCACCTATATATTTTGTTGAATATCCAATATCAAAATTTTTTGATTTTTTATTGATAGAACCCATAGCTGCCCAATCTTTCCCTGTAGAAGTTCTCCCATCAATAAAAGGTTTAAATGAATTGTTTAATAATGGTGCTAATGGCATATTCAAATCACGTGTAAAAAATGTACCTGCAATTTCTGATTTAAAAGACCATCCTTTTTTAAAATATTTATCTAAAAGAAACGACACATTAAATCCTTCTTGTGGTAAAACAGTAAGAGGTGGTGTTGAAACAGAATTCATTTTATCTTTCCCTTTTGAGAATGTTAATGCTACTTTATATTCATCTTCTTTTTCTTTACCAATTTGAAACATCCAATGTGTTCTTTTAAAAGCCCCTGTAACACCATTAGGTAATGGCAGTGCAGAGTAATCAATTCCTTGTTGAGAAATGCCTGTAAAGAATTTAAGAATAAAATTCTTAGGTTTTAAATCAACTCCCACACCAAATATTCCAATATCGCCAGTACTTAATTCACTATATTTTAAATATTGAGTTCCCAGCTGAAGTTCTGCCCATTTATACTTTGGATTAATGCCAAAATTATTAGATGGGTTGGTTAAAAATTGACCTAAGCTTTGATTTTTTAATCCTGCATATGGACCAGCAAAATTGGTGGCAATTGCAGCAAAGTTGAAATTAAAAGGCAAGGTAAATTTCTCCCCAATTTGAAGAGATGGTGCAAAGTTAAATCTCACTTGATTCCATGGTCGTCTTGGGGTGTAAATACTACTACCAGCAGGATTTACATTTAATCCATATCCTTCGTAAGTGATGCCCATTGTGCCAATTAATTTTACTTTTTTTGGTTTCTTTTTGACTTCTTGTGCAATAGTATTTACTGTATAGAACCCAACGAATAGCAAGAAGATGAATTTTATTTTCATAAGTGAATATTAAAATTGAAAGCTAATTTTAAACATTAATTATTTTTTTGAATAATAAGATTACTTAAAGCAGACTGACCACCATCTGAAGTAAACACTTTAATTGCATAAATATTTTCTTTATTAACTACATTATCTACAAATAATTTTTCAGTAATTTTTTTGTATTGAACTAAATCGCCTTTTTCATTTTTTTTGTATATAGCAAAAGTTGCTCCTTTGTATTTTTCTGGATAATCCCAACTCAACACAATTTTTTTATCTTGCATTTTAGAGGATAGATTAGTAACCACAGGCCTTACACCACTATCATAAGGTTTGCCATAAACCATATTTGCAAATCCCGAAAACAAATTGCTTTCATCCATTGCTCTAACTGAATAATAGTATGTAACTCCAGTTTTTACATTGGTATCTATTATTTGCTTATCTGTTGGTTTTAGTTTCGCTAATATTTTCCAATCATCTGCAACATTTATTTTTCTATAAACAATTTGTTCTTTAACATCAATACTTGAGCTTGGAGCAAAAAATAATTCAACTTGATTTTCCTTAACTATAACATTAGTAAAAACTGGTGTTATTGGAGGAATGGTATCTGGTCTTTTAACCATTGCAATTTCTGAGAATACTGATTGGTTATAATTAAAATCTAAAGCCTTAATTCTATAAAATATTTTTTGAGTTAATGAGTTTAATCCAACTGTATCATAAAAAATAACTTGAATAGCAGTTGTATCAAATTTATCTTTCTTAAATAATTCTTTAACAACACTGAGTTCATGTTCTGCACTATTACTTTTAAATATCCTGTATCCTTTTAAATCTTTTTCTTTTCCTAGTATAATTTTTAATGTTACAATTCCTAAGGAATCGATGATAGCTGCTTGTATTTCTGGTTTTGCAGGAGGTGTACTATCAATTAAAGTTAGAAAAGCTGGATAAGATGAACTGATATTTCCTGCAGTATCTAAGGCATAAACAACATAATAATTATTGTCATTTTCATTAAATGTTTTGTCGATATATTTTCTTGTAATACTTGATAGCAAAGAAGTATGAAGAATTGTAAAATTTCCAGAATCTTTATTCGACCTTGCTAACAATGAAACCTTTTAAATCATTAAGGTTGCCATACATATCCCAAGCCACTTCAACTTCTTTTGTGATTAATTTGTTTTGGTAGTTTTAGTATAGGTGCATCTGGTGGAGTTAAATCTTTTGGCATACCTTTTACTTCTGCAAAAAGCACTTTTTCACCAAATGCTGTAAGTCCATAAAAACGATAGTGATACCATTTATAATTCACCAATGAATCATCTTTAAAAGTTCCATTGATGAGTCCATCATATCCTTCCCCTTTTGCATCATAAAAAGGAGTTTTATTTAATGGCTTAAAATTAGTTTCGCCTTCAATTTTTCTTTCAACAAAATAACCAGAAATATTAGGATTGATTGTCCATGCAAAAGTTAACTCTTTATCTCCTGCATAAACAAATACTTCACTTTTATATTTATTAGGATTAATTGCTGCTTTAATATTCACCAACCCATTTTCTATTTTATATAAATCAGATCTTGCAGAAATATTAATTTTGTAAGTATAAATTTTTCCTTCCTGAATTGTTTTATCAATAAAACCCAAACCCAATGCTTCAGCCACTTTTGCATCTTTAATTGCAGTTAAAACAAATATGGCATAAACCATATCTTCTTTACTTTTTTGTTCATTAAGTTCAGCTATTCCTTTATCAAGATTTATTGCATTTTTTTCGGATGATGGAGTTGCAAACAAAAATTCCATGGCAATTTCAAGATTTGATTTTGTTGCTGAATCTTTTTCTGAAGCAATTAGTTGTTCCCATTTTGGTTGTTCAAAAGCTTTAATATTTCCTATACTTTCAAAACGATTGGTTCCTGAATCTGCTCTTTCAATTGCGAATCCATTTTTAAAACTTAACTTAAGTATGGTTTTATTATCTGGTATCCATCTTAGTTCAACTCCTTTTGGAGTATATCTTGCTAATGTTGCAATTTTACAAGTGGCCACTTCAAACTGTGCTTGAGAAAAATTACTAACACTAATAAAGCAAGTAACCAGTATATATACAGTTATTTTTTTCATGTTTTATAATTTACTTTACTTTATTAATTGAATTGGCTTGAACTAATTGCATTGGTCCTGTTCTAAATAAAACAGTTTTTGTTTCAGTAACAATTTGATTGGTTCTGGTTTTTGCAGGAACCCAAGAAATAACAGATGAAAACCTGTGCCTCTGCCAGCAGCAACACCTGTATTTGCGACTTCATTAGGCCATATTCCATTAAAGTTGCAGTAACAACAAAACGATAATCTTTATCTACTTCTAAATTATTAACAACATCTGGAACAGGATTTGGATAATTTGGAGGTGGTGGTGGTGGAACAGGATTAACAATAAATTATTTCTTTATTGCTCCACTCATTGAAACCATAGTATTTGTATTATTAGTATTCACAATATTCAGTTGAGATGCTTGTGATATTTGTGAACTTGTGTTGTAGCATTATTTAGATTTAATGGTGGTTTTTTATAATATTGATATTCTCCAAGATTGTTTACTTTGGAATTTAATGTTTGTGCAACCCAAGTATTACTTGCATTTTTAACTTCAAGAGTAGTTACAACTTTTAATTTAAAAGTTCTATTTTTTATTGTGCCATCACCTTGATTTTCTGCAACATCAAAAGACCTTTCTGGTACTAAACCATATCTTACATTAATAGGAGAAGTTATTGGAAAACTATATCGTGTATTTGGAGCAACAGATTGTATTAATTTATTAACTAAATCAGCTGCTTCATCTTCTTGTGGAGCATCTGCTGTAACTACTGCTGTTCCTGCACAATCTGAACCTATTTGAAAAGTTTCATAATATGAAACTTCACATAAACCTCCAAACAAATTAATATTTGCAGATAATGCACCAGCAACATATTCAGGATTTGGGAACTTCCCTGTTAACCATGCACCTGTTTGTATTTTAAATAAATTGATAGATTTATTATCGCAATAATCTTTAAAACTTGTTCCTTTAATTGTTGCATCTACACTTCCATATAATCCAATATTACCAGATGCTCTATAGCCATTAATTCCTATACATCCTGTTTGATGCATGAAGGCTAAATTCAACTCAGCACCAGCCATAACACTACCATTTATTGACCATTGCCTACAGGTTCCTTTGTATAAATCTTTAGTAACATTTTTCGAAAACTCAATACCCAAACCAGCTGCAATGCCTTTACCTGTTGCAGTATTGGTGCCCACACCACCAGACCCTACATTTCCATTATTTGGCCAAGAACCTGTTGCTGCATAATAATTATTTGCAAAACGTGGAGTAAATCCATGTTGGATACAGCCAATATCGTTTCCAAACATGAGATAAGAATATAAATCAATTCCAAAAATTCTAACATGTATTTGTTGCTGAAGGTGTGCCTGCTTTAAAATACCATTTATTTGTAGTTCCATTAATATTCATTACAAAACCAACTGGTGATGGTGTTGTAATTGCTGGTGGAACATTAACAGATAATAATGCAGCCATGTAAAATATTTTATCCGTGAAATTATATTCAACAGCAACACCACCTTTTATTTTAGAATCAACTCTTTCTTCTAGTTTAGCAGCTAACCAAAAATCACCTGTAAATCCAATTTTTGTAATACCACCAGATGTTGTAAATTGAGCTAACAAAGCAACATCAGCATTAAATGTTTCAAATTTTGGCAAGAGTTGCTATAGTTGCTTTTGCTACAAAACCTAAACTACTTTTCTTTGGTTTAAACACATATTTAAATCCAACTTCAGGAGCAGTTCTTGTAACCAAATTAGCTTCCATATTATAAAAAGCACCACCACCAAAACCATAAAAACCAACACCTGTTAAAAATGGAATTCCTGGTTGAAATTTAGCATCAGCTTCTACTCTCCAATATCTATAATACTGATTGTTGTTATTGTAAACAGTATTACCAAATTGTACCAATGCATTTACTTGTAATGAAACAGCAGTAAAGGTTACACCTAATGTAGCTAAAAATCCATCTCCATAAACAGCATCATTATCATACATTTTTAAATTGCCATCAATTTTAACAGCAGGCATGTCTGCATGTACTTCAATATCTTCAACAAAAACACCTTTGAATTTTGGTGAGAATTTAAAGAAATTACTTTTACTCTGTTCAATTGCAAAAGCACCCCCTAATGTAGTTTTTCCTCCAATATCATCTGTTAGGTTTGCAACAATATCAATCATTAATGCACCTCGTAAAAGCTCTTTATTATTAGTATTAGTTGGAGGAACAGTGGTTAATGATTTATAATATACTTTCTTAATAGTAACTGGAAAATTTGCTAATAATTTTTGAGGACTTGCAAAGCTCCATGTACCAGGATTGAAAGTTAGTTTTTGAACATCAGTAACAGAATTATTATTATATGAAAGTGAAACATTTTCAAAATCTAGTTCCATTTTAATTCCTTTAATTCCTTTTTTTCTAACAGGTGCTCCACCTGTATTGGTAGCTGTATCAGTAACACTAAAATCTTTGTTACCCCAATCAAATTTTCCATTTAAAGTAATGGACATAGATTTTGCAGTATCTGTAAGTGAAGCAGAAATATTTGATGTTGGACTTAAAGTCATTTTTCCTCTCAACACATCTGCATCAATTGGACCACTTGGTACAATTACAATTTGCAAACTATTTGATGCTTGAGCTTGTGCAAATGTTGCAGTATATTTTAAAGTATTAGTAATGGTGTCTTTACTTATAGGTAAAACCAATTTGCCCTTTGCATTGCCACTAGTTAAAGAGCCCTTAAGAATGGAAAGATCTAAAGTATCTAAACTTGCACTCATATCAGAAACTCTTCCCATTGGAAAGGTTATAATATTTGTAGCCAAAATTTTCATGGTTACACCTTGATCATCTATGATACAATTATTTGCAATGATTTGTGTTGGATTAGCTCCAGTTTTCCAGGTATCAGGCAATGAGAGTTTGAATTTTTTAATATATAATCCTTGCCAAAGTAATCTTCCCTGAGGGGTTGTATCATTGGTATAATTAGTAGGAAAATGCATCGATGTTGGACTTCTTAATTCTGATAAATCAAATGCAATAGAATCTACTTGCAACTTCACTCCTTTTGTTCCTACAATTTCACAATGAGACAAGCTACCCGTTAACATGATATCACTTAAGCTTGTTCCATTTCCAGTGATGTTTGCTTTTACTGAATCTGGTGCTGTTGGTACTGGTAACAACCAATCTCTTGTAAATTTTACATCCATTCCTAATCCAATATCTTTTACTCCACTACTATCCCATTCAATATAACAACCTGCTTGTGGTGCACCTTTTTTAAAAGTGAAAGTCATTTTAGGGTTAGAGGTTAAATTAGGTACATTAATATCTTCTGCTAATTCAACACGTCCACTTCCAAATTCAATTCTATGTGGATGAATTTTAAAATACTTTCCTGCAAAGCCTAACTTATAATCTGTAACACCTTTAGAAAATAATTTTTGAGCTAAAAAATTAATTTTAGATTCATTGGGTTTAAAAATCATTTCTGTAATCACCAACATATCTTCAGGTTTTTTAAACACTAAACCAAATGGCATTTTAAGGCAATTATTAGGAAGTGCAGGAGTTGGAATAGTATCGTTATAAGGAATCAAAGGTTGCTTACCAGGAGCCACATCATTTACCCAAGAAACTAAATTCGTAATAAGATTATTCGACCAATTCATGCTAGCATCTAATGCATTGGCAACACCTGGTCCAGAAAGTAAACTCATTGCCCAAGCTTTTGGATAGTCTTGATATGAACTTGCATTGCTGCCACTTTCAGTAGTAACAATGCCTCCAAGAGTTAATCTTTTAGTGGTATCAATTCTAATTTTCTTAAACTCAACCGAAACACATGCTTTTAACCAAGGAATTCGAACAGTTCCTTTACCAGTTAAAGAACCATCATGCTTCAACTGTCATATCAGTAACCAAAACTTTAAATTCTCCATCTTGTCCTGCTCTAATAGTATCTCCAATTGCTGCTTTACCAGTATCTGTTGGATTTTGTGGATTAGTTTTTTGATTTCCTGTTGTATCTGTACTTTTCTTTTTTGTATTATCATCACCAATTTTAAAAGTAGATGAAGCACTTGTGCCTTCATTGTTACCTATTGATTTACCATCTTTATTAACTGCTTGAACATTCCAAACAAAATCGCATAAATATGGAGGTTTGCAAGGACCATGTAATAAATATTAGTAACAATTGCTTGAGTAATATTATCTACATCTTTTGTAATAATGGGTTGATTTACTTTGATTGCTTGTGTAAGAGTTTGACCTTGCATTAATTGCCAAACTCTTAATCGATATGTAACAGGTTCTTGTGGTTTGGGAATTACAGGTGTCCATCGAAAAGTGATTGGTTTTTTAATATCTGATTCAGAAATTATACTACCATCAACTGGTGAAATATTCTGAGGTGGCTGATAATTGGTTGGTTCTGCACCTTTAATTGTAAATTGTTTTACATTTTTCTTCACTAATGGTGTTGCACCAAATGGACCATCCCAAAAAACTGAACACAAAATTCATAATCGCCAGGCTGAAGTAAGTACATTCTTGTCCTAATAAACCAACTGCATTTGAACCAGACCAAATTTTAGTTAGCAGTATGTAAAATTTGCATGTGGGTGCATTACTATATGTAAATGATCCACAAAATTTGGAACCACTTTTTTATTATACTTACTAAAATTTTACAGTCTCTTGCCCTTTGATCAACTTTGCCATTAACCATTCTAGCATTTGCAGTAATCATTACAGATGATGCCCCACTAGCCCCAATTGCCAGTATTTGCATTTGGATTGTTTGGCAAAGAAATATTAATAGAGGTTATAGGAAAAGTTTGAGCAGTTATTTGTGAACTAAAAATTAGAATAAAAAACCAGAGTATTTTTTTCATAAAAATTAGTTTAGAATGCTTTAATTATAGAGCCAAGCTAAAATTTTATTTTGATATTTTTATGAGAAACTTATAAACCTTTATGTATAATGTTTGAAATAGAGTATTGAATGAGTAAAAGGTAATTTGTTTTAATGCTGTTGTGTCTTCATCCAAGCATTATATAAGTCAAATGGAATTAGAATAGAAGTTGTATTACCAGGATTTTTTTCGTCTTTTACAACTTCGGCAAATGAAATCTGAATTGGTTGTTTTACAAAATAATTCAGGGCTTTTATTCTTTTTACAATTAAACCCATTCCTCTGCTTTTGTGTAAACTATTCTGATATAGTTTTTTACTGTTTTCTATGCCTATACCATTATCTGTAATTGCAATTTTTAAACAATCGTTTTGTTTTGAAATATCTATAGATAGTTTTCCTGTTAAGCTAGAATTCATAATGCCATGTAACAAAGCATTTTCAATAATAGGTTGCAACATCATAGAAGGAATCATCCAATCATCAACATCCACAGATTCTTCTATATTAATGGCATAAGTGAATTGATTAGTGAATCTCATTTGCTCCAATCTCAAATAAATTTTTATGCTTTCTAATTCTTGTTCTAATGCAATAAATGATTCTTGTGCTCCTTCAAAATTTTTACGAATGAGTGAAGCAAAATCTGTAAGATAACGATTAGCATTTTGTCGGTCCTGCTGATTAATAAATCCTTGAATACTGTTTAATGCATTAAACATAAAATGAGGATTCATTAAACTTGTAAATGCTTGTTGCTCTAGTGAAGCTGTTTTTACATTGGCTAATTCTTTCTCCATTTTTTTAAGCCTCTTATTTTTTTGCCATCGTGTAATAAAATATAAAGCCATAATTTGTACTGCCAATGCCATAAGAACCCAAAACCATAATGCTTCCCAAAATGGTGTTGCAATAATAAATTGAATCGTTAAAATAGTTTTTCCAATATTTCCATTTACATCTACTGCCCTTACTTTTAAAATATGATTACCATGAGTGAGGTCTAAGTTTAATACATTTTCATTTAATGATATCCAATTATTGCTTCCATCTAAAGAATACATTAAATTTTTAAAATGCCCAGATAATTCAACCGCTGCAAATTGTAAAAAAATATTTTGTTGATTTTTTGTTAGTTCATATTTATAGGTAATAACAGTATCTCGTTGATTAATTTTTATTTGGGTTACAAAAACCGGAATATTGAAATTTGGAATAGAAATGTTAGCTGGTATTACAGATACGCCTTTATCAGTTGCTGCATAAACAGTATCATCATACAATACCATATCGTTTATTACATTATTTGTAATGCCATCTTTTTCTGTAATGTTTTGAACTTTAAATTGAAATTTGTTTGTTGAGTAATTTATTATACTAATTCCACTATGTGTGCCAAGCCAAACCTGGCCTACTTTGCAAGCCATTATACAATTTGCATAATTACTTATGATGCCGTCATGATTATTTATTACACCAATTACTTTTTCATTTTTGAGAATCACTATTCCATTGCTTGATGTTGCAATCCAAATTAAGCTATCTGGTGTAGTTGCGATACCTACTATACGTTGAGATAATAGTGGATGTAAAAAAGCTAATGATTGATATTGTTGTGTTTCAAATTGGTATTTATATAAACCATCTGTTGAGCCACAATATACAAGCCCATTCATAGTTTTTTCCAAAACACCTATTCGTTTAAACCTATTAGAAGCTGTTACTGATTGAGTCTTGGTATTGAGATGAGTAATACCAACTGTTGTACCTATAATTATAATTGAATCGTTATAAACTATGCCTGTTTTGCCAACTGCTCTAAATTTTAAAAATGAATTATAAATTTCTTTTGAATAATTAACATAAACTCCCCCTTCAGAAATACTATAAATAGAGTTTTTTTGAAAAAGAATTTTTCGAATTCTATTCGGAGATTTTTTAATTACAGTATAAATATTGTATTTATTTTTTGAAAATTCTGTAATTTGTCCACTATAACTCCCTGCATATATTTTTCCCTTATTTTGAGCAATACTTAAAAAAGTATTTTGTTCAAATCCAAGTAAAGGTTGGAGTGTAGTAATTTTTTTATTCCTATACAGCAACAGTCCTTTACCTGCAGTACCAACCCACTTGTTTCCTTTACTATCGTTATAAATGGTATTGGGCAAATAATTTCCAGTTGTGTTGCTAATTAATTCTAAAGTAGCCAAATCAAACTCATATATAGTATTAGAAACACCAATTAGATAGAGCATATTTTTTGAATTTCCACTAGTATTATAAGGCTCAGGTATTTCACATGAATCTATCTGAAAGTGTAAGGGATTCGTAGAAAAATTATTGAACTTATATGCCTTTCCTTTGTAGTTAGAAAACAAGTAAAGCTTGCCATCATAAAATTTAAAATATGCACTTCCATTCAATTTGATTTCAATTATTAAACTATCAAGAATTTCATTCTTTTTTTTATTAAAAAAAGTCACTCTATTTTGAAATCTATTCAAATCAAATAGTATTTCAGAACCATCTTCCATTTTTTGAATATATATATTCTGAGTGTTAAGATAATCGATTTCTTTTATTACTTTTTTATTGATTATTTTATATAAACCTTCCCCATTAATATATAAAACTCCACTATCTTTTGATGCTACTAAAAATGAGCCTACTGATCCCTGATTAATTTTTAAGGATGTGTCTTCATTAGAATTAATAAAACGGTTTTTAATTTCATCAAAATAGGCAGGATTTTGTCGTAAACAGTTTACCCAGATTCGACCATTCTTTTCTTTAACAATTTCTATTACATCAATATCAGGGAGCCCATGTTCAGTTGTAAAAATTTGAAAACTTTTCCCATCAAAACGAGCTACACCAGCATCTGTAGCTACCCACAAAAATCCTTTGTTATCTTCAACACATTGATAAATATGATTACTTGGTAACCCATTAGAAATATTAAATGTACTGTACTCTGTGTATTGTGCCTTGCCAATACTTGCCAAAAAAATAAAAAGATTGAGTAGAAAATACCTCATGAAGAAAATTGATTATTTCATTCTTTATATTAATTATTTTCCAAACATTAAACTAGCTTGCTTCATTTTGCTTAAAAAAACATCTAGCTGCCTTCTGCTAATACTCCATTGATTTCCATCTTGCATTTTAACTAAACCGCCATCGGTTGTACTATATTCTTTTACATACTTAAGATTCACAATATAAGATTTGTGTATTCTGGCAAATTGAGTTTCATCTAATAATTCTTCAAAATCTTTTAAAGTTTTACTGATTACTTTTTTTTGCATATTGCTCATGTGAATAATGGTATAATTGCTATCTGCTTGCAACGAAACCATATCATCAACATCAATAAAACTAATCCCACCTAATTGCGGTAAAGCAATTTTTTTGGGTGATGTTTTTGTACTGATAGATTGAATTAAATTGCTGATTTGTTCTTGACTAAAACTATTGTTAATTTTATTTCCCAAAGTAGTTTTTAATTTTTCAACAGATGTTTTTAACTCATCAATACTTATTGGTTTTAAAATATAATCAAGTGCATTTGCTTTAATAGCTTGTAATGCATATTCATTATAAGCTGTTACAAAAATTATTTGAAAATTTTGAACTGATAAACTTTTTAAAAATTCCAGTCCATTTTCTTTAGGCATATTAATGTCTAAAAAAATAACATCAACTTTGTTATATTGCAACCATTCTCTAGCTGCAATTGCAGATGTTAATTTTTCAACAACCTTAATACCATTGCAATCGTTTTCCAGTAAAAACTCTAAATTTTTTAAATTATTTAATTCATCATCTACAAGTAAAGCCGAAATCATATTAAATTATATAATCTATAAAGTTACAGTTTGAAGTTGTTGAATGTATGATGGATGAGTAAATTAGTGATACAAAAGAGTGAACGGCAAAATTTAGACTCGGAAACTAGAGTTATAAAAGCAAAATTGCTTTAAAACAAAAAACTCTAAAACATTGAAAATCAAATGTTTTAGAGTTCTAAAAGCGGAGAGAGAGGGATTCGAACCCCCGGACCTGTAACAGTCAACAGTTTTCAAGACTGCCGCAATCGACCACTCTGCCATCTCTCCAGTTGCAAAATAAGGGTCTCAACTCATACCAAACAAATAATATTTTTTGTTTAGTCAAAAAATATTTTATTTCATTTTTTCTCACTTAGTTTACAAAAAACATTTTACTTTAAATGCATATTAACTTATCTGAACTTTTAATACTACATCAAACCAAAAGTTATAGTATTGTTGAGTTTGATGTCAATTCAGAAAAATTAATTGAATTAGATTTTACCAAAAACAATGCTGAGCTTACAGAAAAAATATTTAATGATATTGATTTGTTTTCTCAATACATCTCACAAAAATTAAAAAAATCGAATGCTAAATTTGGAATTGGAGGGTATTTAGAATTAAGGGAAGTTTATAATAGAAGTAACTTATTTGATGCCAAACAAACTAATTCAGAACCTAGACGTTTACATTTAGGAATTGACATTTGGGGAAATGCAGGAACAAAAGTTTATAGTCCATTGGACGCAAAAGTTCATAGTTTTCAGTTTAATGAACAAAATGGCGATTATGGAGCAACCATAATTCTAGAACATGAACTAAAAGGAACTCTATTTCATACATTATACGGTCATCTTGCATTAAAAAATATTCAAAGTATAAAAAAAGGAATGCATATTTCTAAAGGCTCTCATTTTGCACATTTTGGAGAACATTTAGAAAATGGTAATTGGCCACCTCATCTACATTTTCAAATTATAAAAGATATTGGTACTAATTTGGGTGATTATCCAGGTGTTTGTGCTTTATCTCATAAAAATCTATATGAAATAAATTGCCCTAATCCAGATTTAATGCTTCAACTAAACCAATATATTTAATATTGTGAATATCTCTTTTCTATAACTAATTAAAAACACATAGTTATATTTACATTTGCAACTCTTGATAAGAATTTAATAACAATACAGAATTTAATATGGCAAGAATTATTGGTATAGCCAATCAAAAAGGTGGAGTAGGTAAAACAACTTCTGCAATTAATGTAGCTGCAAGCTTGGCTGTGCTGGAATTTAAAACTTTATTGATTGATGCTGACCCACAAGCTAATAGTACAACTGGTGTAGGTTTCGATTTGCATAATATTACAAGTAGCTTATATGATTGCATGGCTAATGATACTCCAGCAGCTGATGTTATTTTAAAAACTGAAATTCCTAGTCTTGATTTAATTCCATCTCAAATGGATTTGGTTGGTGCAGAAATTGAGATGATCAACTATCCAAACAGAGAGAATGTAATGAAAAATTGCTTAGAATCTGTTAGAGATAAATATGATTTTATTGTAATTGATTGCTCTCCTTCTCTAGGATTAATTACAGTTAATTCTCTCGTTGCTGCAGATAGTGTCTTAATTCCTGTGCAATGTGAATTTTTTGCTTTGGAAGGTTTAGGAAAATTATTAAATACGATTAAAATTGTTCAAAGTCGTTTAAACCCTGAACTTCAAATTGAAGGAATTTTAATGACAATGTATGATGGAAGATTAAGACTTTGTAATCAAGTGGTGAGTGAGGTTCGAAAACATTTTGATGAGATGGTTTTTGATACTTTAATCCATAGAAACACTCGTTTAAGTGAAGCTCCAAGTGTAGGAAAACCAGCAATTTTATATGATTCTGAAAGTAAAGGAGCTATTAACTATTTAAACCTTGCAAAAGAAATTTTGCAAAAAAATAATATGACTAAAATGAGTAATGCTGAAAGAATTTTAGAATAATTATTAATTGAAATTGACACATGAGTTCTCCTAAACAAAATAAAGAATTACTAGGTAAAGGCATTCGATCTTTACTTCAAAATATTGATGCAGATTTAAAGACAACTGCCACTAATTTTCCAACTGCTGTAGCAAAAGAAGCAGTTCAGGCTTCTCGTATTCCTATAGATCAAATTACAATAAATCCTAAACAACCTCGTAGAGATTTTGATGAAACTGCTTTAAGTGAATTAGCTATTTCGATTAAAATGCATGATATTATTCAGCCACTTACTGTAAGTAAACTGGCTAATGGAAAATTTCAATTGATTGCAGGTGAAAGAAGGTTTAGAGCATCGAAAATTGCTGGGTTAAAAGATGTACCAGTATATATTCGTCAGGCTAACGATAACGAACTTTTAGAATGGGCATTACTAGAAAATTTACAAAGAGAAGATCTAAATGCTATTGAAATTGGATTGAGTTATAAAAGAATGATGGATGAACTTGATTATACCCAAGAAAAAGTTGCAGAAAGAATGGGTAAGGAAAGAAGCACTGTTACAAATTATGTTCGTTTATTAAAACTTCCTCCAGATATTCAATTAGCTGTTCGTAGTGGAACAATTTCAATGGGACACGCAAGGGCATTGGTTTCTGTTGATGTGATTGATAAACAATTCTATGTTTTTAATCAAATAAAAACTAGTCAACTTAGTGTTCGACAAACTGAAGAATTAGTAAGACGACTTTATAAGAATGAATCTGTAAAACCTGCAAACTCATCTTCAAAAAACAACCTTCCTCCTACTTACAAAAAAATTGAAGATACTTTGGCATCTCATTTTGGAGCTAAAGTAAAATTGGCTCATAATAAAAGTGGACATGGTTCAATTTCTGTTGAATATTATAGTATTCAAGAGTTGAATAAAATTCTCGATTTAATGAATGTGGTCATTAGTTAATGTAATTAAATAATTAATTTTTGTTTGCTTTTTATAAATATTCTCTCAGAACTTTTTTTTTATTAGGCATTTTTTGTTTTTGCTATTTTAATGCAAAAGCCCAAATAGAAATTGATGAAACTAGCATTCAACAAGACACTTCAAGAATTACAAACAATACTCAGCAAAAAGTTGTAAAAGAAAAACACGATCCAAAAAAAGCAACTAATCGTTCATTAATATTACCAGGATGGGGACAAGCCTACAATAAACAATATTGGAAAATTCCTGTTGTTTATGGAGCTTTATCAATTCCAACTATTACTTTTTTTTATAACAATAATATTTATAAAGAAGCACGATTTGCTTACGATGCAAGAATAGCAGCAAGTGCAGATGGTGGTTATGATAGTACAGGATACAATACTTTAGAAACCAAATATCAAAAAGCAGATATTAATGCCATTCAAACTTTAAGAAATGCTGCTCGTAGAGATAGAGATTATTCTGTGCTTTGGTTTTTAATTGTATGGGGATTAAATGTTGCAGATGCAACAGTATTTGGTCATTTAAAAGATTTTGATGTTAGTAATGATTTATCACTGAATGTTCACCCCACTTTTAATCCATCAACAAGATCTCCAAGTTTAAATTTTGCACTAAAGTTTAAGGATAAAAAGAAAATTGGTACTTTCATTGCAAGATAATGTCAACAATTTCGGTTGAATTGTCAGTTAAGTTTAAAGTTTAGCTAGAGTTAGTCACAAATACTAGTCATTTAAGCAGATTAAATAAAATGGAATTAAATTTGTTATCTTACAAACATTAAATTTATATATTATGGCAGCAGAATTTACAGACGCGAATTTTCAAAAAGAAGTTTTAGAAAGCGATAAATTATCAGTAGTTGATTTTTGGGCAGAATGGTGTGGACCTTGTAGAGCAATTGGACCAGTTGTAGAAGAATTGGCAACTCAATATGCAGGAAAAGTAAACATTGGAAAAGTTAATGTAGATAATAATTCTCAAGTGAGTACAAACTTTGGTATCACTTCAATACCTGCAATTTTATTTTTTAAAAATGGACAAATTGTAGATAAACAAATTGGTGCAGTTCCTAAAAGTGTTTTAGAGAAAAAAATTCAATCTCTAATGTAATTTTATAAAAATTATTTTTAAGCCTCAAATAATAATTTGAGGCTTTTTTATGCCCTTATTTATTGTTAAATCTTTTTAAGAGGTTATTACCATACAAATTTTATTATATAACATTTCATTATGTTTGCCACACTATAAAAAAATGAATAATGAACTTTAAAAAGTTAAATAACATTAGTGGATGGATTACATGTGCAATTGCATGTACAGTTTATATTTTAACTGCAGAAGCTACAGGTAGTTTATGGGATTGTGGAGAGTTTATCAGTAGTGCTTATAAATTACAACTTCCTCACCCTCCAGGTGCTCCTTTATTTGTTTTATTAGGTAGAGTTTTTATCATTCTTTTTGGAGATAATCCTTCAAATGCAGCACATGCAGTTAATATTATGAGTGCTGTTGCTAGTGGATTTACAATTCTATTTTTATTTTGGACTATAACACACTTTGCAAGAAAAATTGCTGGCTTATCAGTTAATGATACATTAACTAGTACTCAAGCTATAACAATTATGGGTTCTGGTTTAGTGGGTGCTTTAGCTTATACTTTTAGTGATAGTTTTTGGTATAGTGCAGTTGAAGGTGAAGTTTATGCATTAAGTTCTTTCTTTACTGCAATTGTAATTTGGGCAATTTTAAAATGGGAAACTGCAGTTGATAATCAAACAGAAAATTCAATACATCCCGACCGTTGGATTATTTTCATTTTCTTTATGATGGGTCTATCAATAGGTGTTCACTTATTAAATCTATTATGTATTCCTGCAATTGTGATGGTGTATTATTTAAAGAAAAAAGATTCCTTCGATTACAAAAAAATCAGAGCAGGATTCATAAAATTTGTTTTAGCAGGTGGCGTTCTTGCAATGATTGGTGCTTATTTAAGTCATGCAGCAGAAAATTCACAATTAGAAAAAATAGCTCCAAATCTTCGTCAATATTTTGGTGATGATGTTGAAATTTCAGACACAACTTTAGTAAGCTTAATGTTAGTTGGAACCCTTGCTGCAATTGGTTTATTATACCTTGTTGAGAAACTTAAAAAAGATAGAAAAGAATATTATGGTGGCATGTATATCTTTTTTGTTTTAGGTTGTGTTTTGGTAGGTGTTGTTCAAATTGCAGTTATTCAATATTCAATTAAAGGTGCTGGATTTTTTGATAGAGTTTTCGTAAACAATTTCAGTTTGCCATTTTTTAGTGGATTCATATTTTTCTTTATAGCTGTTGCAGTTGGTGTTTGGTATGGCTTAAAGAAGGCTAAAGAAAAAAATTGGGATTTACTTCGTTTAGGATTATTCAGTGTAGTGTTTATTTTAATGGGTTATAGTACTTATTTTACTACAATGGTTCGTAGTAATGCAGATCCAGCAATTGATATGTATAATGTAGATAATCCTAACAGTTTAGTGGGCTATTTAGCACGTGATCAATATGGCGATTTCCCAATTCTTTATGGGCAAAAGTTTACAACTTCTCCAATTCAAGATATGGAGACTGGAAATAAATATCAAAAGATTGGAGATAAATATGAGGTAATTGGCAAGGATAGAAAACTAATCTACATGCCAAAAGATAAAATGATTTTTCCAAGAATGTGGGATGCAAGTGACGATCAAAATCATGCATATTACTATGCTACTTATTTAGGTTTAGGACGAACTAAAGATCAACAAACTGGACAAGAAAAATGGGATGATGAAGATGGTGCTAGACCCAATTTTAAAGACAATATCAGCTTCTTTACAGGCTATCAATTTTATTGGATGTATATGAGATATTTCCTTTGGAATTTCTCTGGTAAACAAAACGATTATCAAGGATTTTTTATTGGTAATGGAAGAGATGGAAATTGGAAAACTGGAATTGGCTTTGTTGATAAAATGATTTATGGCGATCAGAATAATTTACCACAAACAACTCTTGAAAATAAAGCCAACAATAAACTTTATGGGTTGCCACTTATTCTTGGAATTATTGGTTTCTTATTTCATTATAAACGAAAAGGTTCCGATGCTTTAATCAATTTTTTATTATTCTTCTTTACAGGAGTTGCAATTAATATTTATTTGAATCCTGCAGGCTTTCAACCACGTGAAAGAGATTATGCTTATGTAGGTAGTTTTTATGCTTTTGCAGTTTGGATTGGTTTAGGAGTAATGGCTATTGCAGATTGGCTGCAGAAAAAAATGAAAGCTTCAATGGCAAGTGTACTAGCTGTGGCATTTTGCTTTGCTGCTGTACCAGTTAGTTATGGCTAATCAAGAGTGGGATGACCATGATAGAAGCAATAAAACAATAGCAAAAGATTTAGCAAGAAACTATTTAGAAAGTTGCCCTAAAGATGCTATACTTATTCACTTTTGGAGATAACGACACCTACCCTCTTTGGTATGCTCAAGAAGTTGAAAATATTCGACCAGATATAAGAGTTGTAAACTTTAGTTTATTAGGCATTGATTGGTATGTTAATCAAATGCGATATAAAGTAAATGAAAGTCCTGCAATTGATGTAATTTGGAGTAAAGATCAAATTCAAGGAAGAAAAAGAGATTATGTAAGATATCAGGCAAATCCTCTTTATCCAGAAGGACAGTATTATGATTTATATGATATCATGAAAAACTATGTTGGAAAAGATGATAAAGAAAAAGTTCAGGTAACTGATAATGAAACTGGCGACTTTATAAATACTATTCCAACAAAAAAACTATCAATTCCAGTAGATAGAAATGCAATTTCAAATGATAAGACAATGAATTCTTCAGATTCAATCTTATCACAAATTAATTTTGAAATTACTAAATCAACTTTGTATAAAAACGATTTGGCTGTTTTAAATATTATTGCTGCAAACAAATGGAAACGTCCAATTTGCTTCACTTCAAATTACGGTTTAGAAGGTATTGGATTAACTAATTATTTAAGAAGAGATGGATTAACATACAGATTAGTACCAAGTTTAAACCCAGAAATTAATGCTGATTGGATGATGGATAAGTTATTAACTAAATTCACTTCAGGAAATGCAGATAAGAAAGGCGTTTATTTTGATGAAGAAAACAGAAGACACTTATTAAGTATAAGAGGTGCTTATGCTGAACTTGCTGGTTTCTTAGCAACAAAAAATAAAAAAGTTGAAGCAAGAAAAGTTCTTGATAAAATAGATCAATTGATGTTACAAGAAAATATGCCTTATGGATTAATCAGTCGTGGCAATATGCATAACAGAACTACAATAATGCTATTAGATGCCTGCTATAGATCAGAACATAAATCATTAGCTGAAAAAATATCAAAAGCATTACATAAAGAATTAAAAGAAGAAATGAATTATTATAATTCTTTAGATGGTATTAGAGCAGAAAATATGATGCAAGAAAAATCAGATTTGGAACAGTTTATGAAAAGTTTAGAACAAATGGAACAAATGTTTAAGTCATTAGATGCAACAAAATCTTTAACTGATACTTCATTAAATAAATAATTCTTTCAATTGATATGATGTAATAAGCTCCAAAAATTTTTGGAGCTTATTACTTTAAAGCCTAAAGATTTTCTGTTTACCTTATTATTTGTATTGTTTAATTAATAACTTAAATAAAAAATAAGGATATGCTTTTTATATGTATAAACTCTTTAAAGTTTAGCATATCATTATTTCCATTATAAAACTATTTAACTATTGTCATTTTAAACGAATAAAGTTTTTAAATTATCGCTATTAATAAAAGCCAAAAAAAAGCCTACAATTTCTGTAGGCTCTTAATAAATTATATATAACTATTTTATTCACATTCTTTCACTGAGCAGCTAACCACTCTCCCATTATTAAAGTCTATAACACCTTTGCAATTTCCATTAGGGAATAAATCGTATGTAAATCTTGTATTGTCATTCGATATATTATCTGGGTTACCAAATATTCCAATAATATCTTCTACAAGATAATTATTCATTCCAACTTCAGTAACAACAGGTTTTAAAGCATTAAATTCATTAATACAATTCCCGCCTCTTAAATTTCTGAATGCAATACTATTTTGCTTACTTTCAATATTTAATCCTTTAACGTTGGGCCAATGAGAAACATGACCAGATACATTAAGCATTAAAATTGTACTAACAAATCCTGCAGTAAAAATATTTCTTAAGTTCAGACGCTTAATAAATTGATAAGCATTATACTCTTTTGCATAAAGATATCCTTTAGCTGAGCTAGTGTCTATTTTTGAGTCTATTGACTCACCAAGACGAGTCTCCTTCAGTTGAAGTTTATATACCCTCAACAAAAAGGTAAAACCGATAACAAAAAAACAGGCGATGAGTAACATAAAATTAGTTTAAAGTTTAATAATTTGTCTCTAGGAGGAGAACTTTTACAGAACAAAACTCACACTATTTATGGGCTCTCACAATCCCTTAAACTAGGGATAAACCTTTTTATTAATTTAAACTTACTCAAAAAAAATATTAAAAATGTAACTAAATTATTTTTTTACCCACTACTTTTTGAGGTCTTATATTTGCCGTTCATTAAAATACTTGTTTAATTATGCGATCAATTGCATTTAGAGAAGCCCTAAGAGAAGCCATGAGTGAAGAAATGAGAAGAGATGAAAGGGTATTATTAATGGGTGAGGAAGTTGCAGAATATAATGGTGCTTATAAAGTTAGCCAAGGAATGTTAGCTGAATTTGGAGCTAAAAGAGTTATAGATACACCAATTTCTGAGTTAGGCTTTACTGCTGTTGCTGTTGGAGCAGCACAAAATGGTTTAAGACCAATTGTAGAATTCATGACTTGGAATTTTGCAGTTTTACCAATGGATCAAATTTTAAATACTGCCAGTAAAATGTTGGCAATGAGTGGTGGACAAATTGCTTGTCCAATTGTTTTTCGTGGTCCAAATGGTTCTGCAGGTCAACTTGGAGCTCAGCATAGTACAGCTTTTGAAAGTTTTTATGCTAATATCCCAGGTTTAAAAGTCGTTTCTCCCTCAAATGGTTATGATGCTAAAGGTTTATTAAAACAAGCAATTCGTTACGAAGAAGATCCTATCATATTCATGGAAAGTGAAGTGATGTATGGAGATAAAAGTGATGTTCCTGAAGAAGAGTATTATATAGAATTAGGAAAAGCAGATATCAAACGTTTAGGAAGAGATGTTACTATCGTTTCTTATAATAAAATGATGAAAGTAGCATTAGGTGCTGCTGAAGAGTTAGAAAAAGAAGGCATTAGTGCTGAAGTTATTGATTTAAGAACTATTCGTCCATTAGATTGGAGAACAATTGTTGAAAGCGTTAAGAAAACTAATCGTTTAGTAATTGTTGAAGAACAATGGCCATTTGCTAGTGTAAGCTCTGAAATTACTTATAGAATTCAAAAAGAAGCCTTCGATTATCTTGATGCTCCAATTAGAAGAATTACAAGTGCCGATGCACCAATGCATTATGCACCTAATTTAACAGCTTTAGCAATTCCAGATATTACAAGAACTGTAAAGCTTATTAAAGAAGTCATGTACGTTCAAAAATAAAAGTATAATGAATGGCTTTCGAGAAATTGAAGGCCATTTTACTAATAGTTAAAATCAATTCATGTTAAAAAGTTCTCCATATATATTATATTCTGATGGTGATGGAAATATTTTTGAAGATACAAGTTTGTATGCTTTAGGTCGTGCAGGTTGGGATGCAATGGAAGTGCCTGTTGAAGATTGGATAGAATTACCTGAAGGTGGAAATTTATATGAACTTGCCAGGAAGAAAAGGAATTGGAATGGATGTACTGACTGGCAATTTGAGATTATGTGAAAAAGGATGGGCTGTTGCTGCTTTTATACCTCCAGCTCATACAGGTTTATTCATTTCAGCATACGAAACAGAACCTGAAGCTCCAACGCTCCCATTGTTTTGTTATACTGCAGCTGCTTGGCAAGATGATAAATTTTATGTGCCTGCAGTAAGAATTGAACAAGATATAAGACAAGAATGTGCAGGATACGATCAAGAAAAAATTGAAACTGGAACCAAAAATTTATTAGAAAATTATCCAAATAATAGATTGGTAAAACATTTAATGGAAAATTGTTGCATGACTTATACTTGTCCTGCAGCAAGAAATCTTTCTTTAGGCAGATGGGAATGTCCAGTTCCTGCATCTCCTGCTTGTAATGCTAATTGTATTGGTTGTATTTCTTTTCAACCACAAGAAGAAGAAATCGTTTCTACACAAGATCGTTTAACTTTTAAACCAACTGTTGAAGAAATTGTTGAATTTACTGTTCCTCATTTAATGAATGCTCCTTATCCAATCATTAGTTTTGGACAAGGTTGTGAAGGTGAACCATTATTAATGTGGGAAACCATTAGAGATTCAATTAAAGAAATCAGAAAACATACAGCAAATGGTAGTATCAACATCAACACCAATGGTTCTATGCCAAAAGCTGTAAAAGCCCTATGTGAAGCAGGTTTGAATAGTATTAGAGTGAGTACCAATTCTGCACAAGAATCGATTTATACACCTTATTATAGACCTAATAATTATGTTTTTGCTGATATTATTGAAAGTTTAAAAGTGGTTACCAGTTTTGGTGGTTGGACCAGCATCAATTATTTTGTTTTTCCTGGAATGACTGATTCTGTTGCAGAATATGAAGCTTTAAGAAAGTTGATTATTGAAACAGATTTAAAAATGATTCAATGGAGAAATTTTAATATAGACCCCGATTGGTATTTAGGCAAATTAAATATTGCTGAACCACAAGAATTGTTAGGAGTTAAACAATTGATACAATTAATTAGAGAAGAATTCCCTCATTTGAAATTTGGCTATTTCAATCCCCCATTAGAAAGAATCAAAGGGAACTTTGAACACGATTTTGCACATAATTAATTAAAGAGCACCATACCCAAATGTCATCAGTTATCAATTATACTTCTTGCCCTTTATGCAATAGTGAAGATTTTCATCAAGCACTTTCAGTAAAAGATTATACAGTTAGCGATGAAGTTTTTGAAATAATGCATTGCAATAATTGTGATAATAGATTCACTCAAAATATTACAACAGAAACTGAAATTGGAAAATATTATCAATCTGAAAATTACATTTCTCATTCAGATACAAAAAAAGATTTCATTAGCAAAATTTATCATTCTGTTCGAAGCATCACTTTAGTTTCTAAAAGAAAACTAGTTGAAAAATTCGTTCAGCAGCAAAAAGGAAAATTATTAGATATTGGTGCTGGTACTGGTGCATTTGCAAATGCTATGACTCAAGCTGGATGGACTGTTACAGCTCTTGAACCAGATGAACAAGCCATAAAAAAAGCTCAAGAAAATTACAATTTAAATCTTCAACCAACATCAGATTTATTCAACTTTTCATCAAGACAATTTGATGCAATAACCATGTGGCATGTTATGGAACATGTACACAATATTCATGGTTATTTAGAACAATTTAAAAAAATCATTAAACCATCTGGTAAAATTTTTATTGCAGTTCCTAATTACACAAGTTTCGATGCAACATACTATCAAAATTATTGGGCAGGATATGATGTACCAAGACATCTATATCATTTCTCTCCTCATGGCATGAAAAGATTAGCACAGCAACATGGTTTTTTTGTAAGTAAAACCAAACCCATGTGGTTCGATAGTGTTTATGTATCAATGCTTAGTGAACAATATAAACATGGCCAATCAAATTTTATCAAAGCTTTATTTATTGGATTACTTTCCAATATTCAAGCAATATTTCATAAAGAAAAATGTAGTTCTGTTATTTACATCTTAGAAAAACACGCTTAATTTCTTCTTAAAATCAATATCAAATCTGCTGCAAAATCAATATCAATTACATTTGCAGCCTTTAAGAATTATATCATGCTCATAGGTTTACAAAATGTTACTTTCGAATTCGGTGCAAGAGTTATTGTTCAAGATGCAACTTGGCATATTCAACCAGGTGAAAGAATTGGATTAATTGGTTATAATGGTACAGGAAAATCAACTTTATTTAAAGTTTTGGTTGGAGAATACACACCTTCTGTTGGAACTAGTTGAAAAAGGAAAAGAAACAACAATTGGCTATTTACATCAAGATTTATTGAGCTTCGATACGAATGAAACTATTTTAGAAGTTACACTTTCTGCTTTTGAAGAAGTGAAAAGAATTGAAAAAGAGTTAGAAGAAATCACAAAGCAATTGGAGACTGATAGCAGTGAAGAAACATTATTACTTTACTCTGATAAATTACATGATTTAGAAGTTGCTGGTGGCTATGAAATTGAACACAAAACAGAAGAAGTTTTACATGGACTTAGGATTTAATGATAACGATTTAAAAAGACCTTATAAAGAATTTAGTGGAGGTTGGAGGATGCGTGTGTTGTTAGCAAAAATGATTTTACAACAACCCGATGTTTTGTTGTTAGATGAACCTACCAATCACCTTGATTTACCAAGTATTGAATGGTTAGAAAAATATTTATTACACTACAAAGGCAGTGTTGTAATAGTGAGTCACGATAAATTTTTCTTAAATAGAATGGTGAATAAAATTGTTGAGCTTTATCAACAAGAATTACATATTTATACTGGAAATTATGATTTTTATGAGAAGGAAAAATTAGTTCGAGTTGAATTGCAACAAAAAGCTTACGAAAATCAGCAAGATTATATTCGTCAACAAGAAAGATTCGTAGAACGCTTTAAGGCAAAGGCTTCTAAGGCAGCTGCTGCACAAAGTATTGTAAAACGTTTAGATAAAATTGAACGGATTGAACAAACTGAAATTGAAAGACCCAATATTAAAATCAATTTTAGAATTGATAAACAACCAGGAAAAATTATTTCAGAATTAAAGCATGTTACAATAAAGTTTTCCAACAATTGATATTTTAAAAAATGCAAGTGCCTATATTAATCGTGGAGATAAAATTGCATTAATTGGTGCAAATGGTAAAGGGAAATCAACCATTTTAAGAATTGTTTCAGGCTCTGAGCCCATTACTGGTGAAAGAGTTGAAGGACATAATGTAGAAGAAAGTTTTTATGCTCAACATCAGTTAGAAGCCTTGAATTTAAATAACACGATTCTTGATGAAATGAAAGAATGTGGTAGTAATAAAACTGATTTGGAATTAAGAAGTTTATTAGGCTGTTTTTTATTTAGTGGTGATGATGCAGATAAGAAAATTAAAGTATTAAGTGGTGGAGAAAAAGCTCGTGTTGCATTAGCAAAAGTAATTGCAGGCAGAAGCAACTTTTTATTGTTAGATGAACCTACGAATCACTTGGATATGCACAGTGTTGAATTATTAGCTGAAGCTTTAAATAAATACGAAGGCTCTTATTTATTAGTAAGTCACGATAGGTTTTTCATTTCTCAAACAGCTAATAAAATTTGGGAAATTGAAGATGGATTAATTAAAGAATTTAAAGGAACTTATGCTGAGTGGGTAGAATGGAATGAAAGAGAAGCTTCAAAAAATTCAAAGTCAAAAGGAGAAAGTCAAAAGCAAAAACTAGAGCCCGAAAAACAAGAAACAACAAACAACAAAAACGATAAACAACAAACTAGAAACACAAATAACGAGAAACAAGCAACTACAAACGAGTTTAGTAAAGAATTACAAAAACTAAAAAGAAATTTCGAAAAATTAGAAGCAGATATTGCTACTCTCAACAAAAAGAAAACCTCAGTTGAATTAGAACTAAGCAATCCTGATATTTATACTCAAGCTAATAAATTTTCAGAATTAGAATCTTCATATAAAAAAGTACAAGAAGAACTTTCATTTAGTAATAAACAATATGAAGAACTTTTTGAGAAAATCATGGAATTGGAAAGCTAGTCTATTATTGTTTTTCCTGATTGTATAAGTCATTTTTCCCAACTGCAATTCACTAATCATTTCATTCAATTCACATTTGCAAAAAATAAGTGAATTAAAATGATAAAAAGACTAATTGCATTAATTGTTGTAAGTGGAATAATTTTTAATCTTAAAGCTCAAGATTCTACTATTCAGCAGTTAAAAGATGTATTGATAAATTATAAAAGAGCCGTTCCAGAACGTTTAAAAGAAGTTGACAATAATATTTTATTTAGTGGAAAGAAAAATGAAGTGATTAGAATTGATGCTATTGATGCCAATTTAATTACAAATAATTCTCGTCAAATATTCTCAAGAGTTCCAGGCGTTTCTATTTGGGAAAATGATGGCTCTGGCATTCAAATTTCTGTTGGTGCAAGAGGATTAAGTCCTAACAGAAGTTGGGAATTTAATACGCGTCAAAATGGTTACGATATTTCAAGTGATGCATTTGGTTATCCTGAAGCTTACTATAATCCTCCAATGGAAGCAGTGGAAAAAATACAGATTGTTCGTGGTGGAGCTTCATTACAATTTGGTGCTCAGTTTGGTGGTTTATTAAACTATATATTGAAAAGAGAAACAAATAATAAGGCATTCAATTTTGAATCGCAGAATAGTTTAGGGTCTTATGGTTTAATGAGTTCTCACAATGCTATAAGTGGCAATACTAATAAAGTAAATTATTATGTATATAACCACTCAAGAAAAGGAAATGGATGGAGAGAAAATAGTCAATACGAAGTAAGAAATACGCATGCATTTTTTCAATACAAGTTTACTGAGAAAAACCAATCTTTCTGTTGAGTATACAAACATGGATTATGACATGCAACAATCTGGAGGTCTTACAGATGCTCAGTTTCAATTCAATCATCAACAATCATCTCGACAAAGAAATTGGTTTGGTGCACCATGGAATTTAGCAGCTATCAATTTAAATACTCAGCTAGTAAAAAACCTTACAACTAACATCAAAGTTTTTGGTTTATTAGGACAAAGAAACAGTGTTGGGTATTTAGCAACTATGAATTATGGCGATACAGTTAATACTTCAACTAACGATTATAATAACAGGCAAGTAGATCAAGATGAATATAAAAATATTGGTGTAGAAATTAGAAATATGCTGACTTATAAATTAGGTCATCAACAACATAATTTATCTTTTGGAGCAAGAATGTATCAATCGAGTATGAATAGATTCCAAAAAGGGAAAGGTACATCTGGCTTTGATTTCAACACATCCATCCTTGATAGCAAAATTTCCAACAGCATTAGAATTTGAAACTAAAAACACAGCCTTTTTTGCAGAAAATCAATTCAAACTTTCTAGTCAATTTAGTATTACACCAGGTATTCGTTTAGAACATGTACAATCATCAATTGCAGGTAGATTAACTGTTTCAAATGGTAATGATGTGAATGCAACTCCACAATCTATAACTAGAAATATTGCATTAGTTGGAATAGGTGCAGAATATAAATTCAACACTACAAATATTTATGCTAATTTTTCTGAAGCATACAGACCTGTTTTATTTTCTGATTTAACACCTTCAGCAACTTCAGATATTGTTGATCCCAATTTAAAAGATGCCACAGGATATAATGCTGAATTGGGTTATAGAGGATTTGTTGAAGATTATTTAAGCTTCGATGTCAGTGCTTTTTATGTTCACTATAAAAATAGAATTGGAAGCATTAGAAAGTTTGTTAATGATGATCCTACACAAGCTACTTATCAATATAAAACTAACTTAGGTTTATCAACTAGTAAAGGCATTGAGGCTTATGTTGATTTAAATTTGAACAAAGTCTTTTCAATAAATAAGAAATCAGGTTTACTCAACTTGTTTGCATCACTCTCTTTTATTGATGCAACTTATCAAGATTTTAAAACTACCAAAACAAGTGGAACTGCACCAAACATCAGCATAACTGAAGAAAATTTGAAAAATAAAAAAGTAGAATATGCTCCAAATTATATTCACAATATTGGTGTAACCTATGTATACAAAGGGTTTTCAACAACCATTCAAACAAGAATTAATGGAAAAGTCTTTACAGATGCAACCAACACTGAATCACCAGATATTACTGGTAGAACTGGTAAAATAGATGCTTATCAAGTTTATGACATGTCTATTGATTATAAATTTTCTAAATCGTATAATTTAAAAACGGGTGTTAATAATTTCACTAATGCTAAATATGCAACAAGAAGAGCTGGTGGCTATCCTGGTCCAGGTTTAATTCCAGGTGAAGGCAGAACTTTTTATGTAAGTGTAGGTATAAAAATTTAATTATTGATTTAAAAAGGCATTAAACATATTCCTAAAATCGAGAACAAAATCTTGTAGTTTTGAACCACTACAAGATTTTTTTTCAATGGATGATATTACAACGAACCACATAGATTTTATAGAGATATTTGGAGCTAGAGAACATAATTTAAAAAACATTGATTTGTCTATTCCTAAAAACAAATTAGTTGTTTTTACTGGAGTTAGTGGAAGTGGAAAATCTTCTTTAGCATTCGATACTATTTATAACGAAGGTCAAAGACGTTATATGGAAAGCTTTAGTGCTTATGCTCGTCAGTTTATGGGTGATATGGAACGACCAGATGTAGATAAAATCACAGGCCTCTCTCCTGTTATCTCAATTGAACAAAAAACTACCAATAAAAATCCTCGAAGTACAGTAGGCACTGTTACTGAAGTGTACGATTTTTTGCGTTTACTTTTTGCTCGAATTGGGGAAGCATACAGTTACAATACTGGCAAAAAAATGGTGAAGTTTAGTGAAGAAGAAATTGTAGAAAATATTTTTGAAAAATTTTCAAACCAAAAAATTTCATTTATTGGCTCCAATAGTTCGTGGAAGAAAAGGTCATTATAGAGAACTGTTTGAAGAAACCAGAAAAAAAGGTTTTTTAAAAGTGAGAATTGATGGTGAGATTACAGACCTTACTCCAAAACTTCAAGTTGATCGTTATAAAATTCATGATATTGAAATTGTGGTTGATAGATTGGCTGTTACAAAAGACATGAAAGTTAGACTTGAGTCAAAGTGTTCAACAATGTTTAAAAATTGGTAAGGGATTATTATTTCATAGTTAGTGAATGAAAATAAAAAACAGTTACTCAATATTCTAAACAACTTAATGTGTTTAGATACTTGAATAAGTTACGAAGAACCTTCACCCAATGCATTTTCTTTCAACTCACCTTATGGTGCATGTCCTGTTTGTAAAGGCTTAGGAAATGTGTATGCTATTAACATGCAAGAAATTTTGCCAGATCAATCTAAGTCTATAAAAGAAGGAGGCATTATTCCTTTAGGTGAAGAAAGAGAAGCTAGTGTATTTAAACAAGTTACTGCATTTGCTAAAAAACATAAAATTAATCTTGATAAACCTCTCAACCAATTAACTATTGAACAAATCAACTTATTCTTTATGGGATGAAAACATTACATCTAATTTAGAAGTGAATATGGATGATGAAAGTATTCCAAATCTTTACACAGGCAGTTATGAAGGCATTATTCCAATGTTGAAACGATGGTTTATTTCAACTCAAAGTACAGAAACTTTAAAATCTTGGGTAGAAAAATTTATGGAATTGAGTACTTGTACAGAATGTAATGGAGCAAGATTAAAAAAAGAAAGTCTTTGGTTTAAAATTGATGAAAAAAATATTGCTGAACTAAGTGAACTAAACTTAGATCAATTGATGGATTGGTTTACTGATATTGAAAAAAGATTAAACAATAAACAAAATATCATTGCAAAAGATATTTTGAAAGAAATAAGAGAAAGAATTGAGTTTCTTATTAAATGTTGGTTTAACTTATTTATCGCTTAACAGACCTAGTAAATCTTTAAGTGGTGGCGAAAGTCAACGAATTAGATTAGCCACTCAAATTGGTCGTCAATTACAAGGCATTACTTATATTTTAGATGAACCTTCAATTGGTTTGCATCAAAGAGATAATCACGACTAATTACAGCTCTTACAAAATTTAAGAGATATTGGCAACTAGTATTTTGGTGGTTGAACATGATAAAGATATTATGTTGGCTAGCTGATTATTTGGTTGATATTGGACCCAAAGCAGGAAAGTATGGAGGAAACATTGTAGCCACAGGAACACCTGAAGAAGTTTTAAAATCAAATTCAGAAACTGCTCAATTATTTAAGTGGTAATAAGAAGACTAGAAATACCACAAGAAAGAAGAAAAGGAAATGGAAATTTTATTGATACTAAAAGGCGCAAGTGGAAATAATTTAAAAAATGTTACTGTAACATTTCCTTTAGGAAAATTTATTGTTGTTACGTGGTGTAAGTGGAAGTGGAAAATCTACTTTAATCAATGAAACTTTGTATCCTTTCTTAGCTAAACATTGTTACAAAAGCAAATGAAATCCAGTTAAGCTTATAAAAGAATTGCAGGGCTTGAAAATATTGATAAAGTAATTGAAATAGATCAATCTCCAATTGGCAGAACTCCAAGAAGTAATCCTGCAACTTATTGTGGTTTTTTTACTGAAATAAGAACACTTATTTGCTTCAGTTCCTGAAGCAAAAATTAGAGGTTATAATGCCGGACGATTTTCTTTTAATGTAAAAACTGGAAGATGTGATGTTTGTGAAGGTGGTGGAATGAGAGTGATTGAAATGAATTTTTTACCTGATGTTCATGTGCATTGTGAAAAATGTAATGGCAAAAGATACAATAGAGAAACACTTGAAATTCGTTATAAAGGAAAATCTATTAGTGATGTTTTAGAATATGACGTGTTGATGAAGCTTGTGAATTTTTTCAATACGATACCATTGGTTGTATAGAAAAATAAAAGTGTTGCAAGATGTAGGATTGGGATATATCACACTCGGACAAAGTGCTGTTACATTAAGTGGTGGCGAAGCTCAAAGAGTAAAACTGTCAACTGAATTAGGCAAAAGAGATACTGGTAAAACTTTTTATATTTTAGATGAACCAACTACAGGTTTACATTTTCAGGATATTCAAATTATTGATGGATGTGTTGAATAAATTAGTTGATAGAGGCAATACAGTTTTAATTATTGAACATAATTTAGATGTCATTAAAATGGCAGACCATATTATTGATATTGGTCCAGAAGGTGGTCATGCAGGTGGTAAAATTTTGTTTGAAGGAACACCAGAAGAACTCATCAAACATAAAACAAGTCATACTGCCAAGTTTTTGAAAATTGAAATGAATTAATAAATTCATTTATAGCAATATACAAATTTTACCAACTTATTCAGTTCAACAAAAAATGCAGACTTTTGAGTCTGCATTTTACAAATAAAATAAGTTGCATCTATCTAATTAACAAAATCCAACCAGTCATTTTAGCTAGTTTAAAACCAGGATCAATTACATAATAATATGTTCCAACAGGTACTGGTGTTCCTCCTCGTGTTCCATCCCAACGAGTTGCTTGACCAGTTAAAGATTTAACTAAAGTACCATATCTATCAAAAATAGCTAATGTAGCTCCTGGATAATCAGCAAGGTTTTTAATATCCCAATAATCATTCACTCCATCTCCATTTGGAGAGAAAGCATTTGGAATTACAATCGTTCCCAAGACTTTTACAGAAACTGATTTCGATGCTGTACAACCTCCTTTACCTAAAGCATGCAACACATAAATCTGTGTTTGATTAGCTGTTAAATAAGGATTCCAAATAAATGGATTTGATAAATCTGTTGTTGTATAAGGTGGTAAAGCAGCAGTCCACCAGAAATTAATTCCAGTAGTATCATTAATCTTTGGAAGTAATTGTAAAACTGTATTTTGTAAAACAACAATATCTTTAAGTGAATCAATTCTTGGTTGTGGGTAAACAGTCACTTTTTTAATATATGGATCAGAAATACAATTTTCAGTATTTCTTACAGTTAACCTCACATTAAAAGTATCTGCATATTGATAAGAATAAGTAGAGAATGGAACTGTAGTTGTTTTTGGACTAGTGCCATCTCCATAGTTCCATGTCCAACTTAATAAATTACTACCAGGTGCTGTACTAGAGTCTGTAAATAAACTTAATTCATTCTCACATAATGTATCTTTTGATACACCAAATTTAGCAATTGGTTTTACATAGAATGGTCTGCCAGCTTTAAGTGTATCATCAAATATGCTATAACAATTATATGGTGATGAGTTTACGATTAATCTAACTGGATAGTTTTGAATCGTGGTATAAGTATGCTGTGGATTTTGAACTGTAGTTGTATTAGGATTTGAACCTCCTGCAAAAGGGTCTCCAAACGTCCAATTATAAACCAAAGTTCCTCCATTTGCTGCTATCACAGAATTGTTTGTGAAGTTTACAATTCCATTAGGCATACAAACACTTGCTGAGAAATCGAAATTAGCTACAGGTTTTGGTCGAACAGTAATAATTGTACTATCTGTTTTAGAACAACCACTATTACTTTGAACTGTTAATTTAACTGTGTAAGATTGAATTCCTGCAAAACCTTTAACTACCATATTTCCTGGAGGGTTTACAACATTAGGAGTACCATCTCCAAAATCCCAAGTTCTTGTATTAATTGTACCTGAACTTATAGTTGAATTATCTGTAAATCTTGCCGTTGAATCTATACAAACATTAGATTGAACACTAATTATTGGAGTTGGTGATGATGATATATTTAAAGCTTGTTTTACCATGGCACTACAACCTCCAGCTCCTGTAAATGTATAATAAATGGTATCTACTCCACCACCTGCAATACTTGGATTATAAGTACCTGTTGTAGTATTTGTAAATGCATTTTTGAAACTACTAAATACACCAGTACCAGGAACTCCATTAGTTACAGTTGGTGCTATAATAGTTACTATCCCACTATTATCACAAATTGATGCCTGATTTAAACTAGTTAACGAAGGTGTTTTATTGAAAGTCTGGTTTTGTGTTGTATCAAAACTACAACCATTAGCTGCTTGTACATTTAAACTAATCGTAAATGTTCCTGCATTGTAATTATGACTTGGAGTCATTCCATTTACTACTGCTGATGGTGTTTCAAACTGCCAATTGTATGAACTAATTGTTGAGCCTGGAACTGTTATGCCTGCTGCTGTGAAATCTACTTTGCCTGTTGTATCTAAACAACCACTATTTGGTGTGAAAGTAAATTGTCCTTTAGGACGTGCATTGATGGTAATAGCTAATTTTTTAACTGTAATACAACCTCCAGTTGCTGTGAAAGTGTAATAGATTGTATCTACTCCATATTTTGAAATGCTTGGATCGTAAGTTCCTGTTGTACCATTGGTAACTGCACTTTTAAAACTACTGAAAATTCCTGTTCCAGTAGCTCCATTAGTTACTGTTGGTGCTGTTAAAGTAATTACTCCCCCATTTTCACAAACTGCTGCTTGTACTAAATTGGTTAAGGCTGCTGTTTTATTGAAAGTCTGGGTTTGTGTTGTATCAAAACTACAACCATTAGCTGCTAATACATTTAAACTAATGGTAAATGTTCCTGCATTATAATTATGAGTTGGAGCCATTCCATTTACTACTGCTGATGGTGTTTCAAACTGCCAATTGTATGAACTAATTGTTGAGCCTGGAACTGTTATACCTGCTGCTGTGAAATCTACTTTACCTGTTGTATCTAAACAACCACTATTTGGTGTGAAAGTAAATTGTCCTCTTGGACGTGCATTGATGGTAATAGCTAATTTTTTAACTGTAATACAACCTCCAGTTGCTGTGAAAGTATAGTATATCGTATCTACTCCATATTTTGAAATGCTTGGATCGTAAGTTCCTGTTGTACCATTGGTAACTGCACTTTTAAAACTACTGAAATACTCCTGTTCCAGTTAGCTCCATTAGTTACTGTTGGTGCTGTTAACGTTATTACTCCCCCATTTTCACAAACTGCTGCTTGTACTAAATTAGTTAAGGCTGCTGTTTTATTGAAAGTCTGGGTTTGTGTTGTATCAAAACTACAACCATTAGCTGCTTGTACATTTAAACTAATGGTAAATGTTCCTGCATTGTAATTATGACTTGGAGTCATTCCATTAACTACTGCTGATGGTGTTTCAAACTGCCAGTTGTATTGAACTGATTGTTGAACCTGGAACTGTAATGCCTGCTGCTGTGAAATCTACTTTGCCTGTTGTATCTAAACAACCACTATTTGGTGTGAAAGTAAATTGTCCTCTTGGACGTGCATTGATGGTAATAGCTAATTTTTTAACTGTAATACAACCTCCAGTTGCTGTGAAAGTATAATAAATCGTATCTACTCCATATTTTGCAATATTTGGATCGTAAGTTCCTGTTGCTCCATTGGTAACTGCACTTTTAAAACTACTGAAAACTCCTGTTCCTGTAGCTCCATTAGTAACTGTTGGTGCTGTTAACGTAATTACTCCCCCATTTTCACAAACTGCTGCTTGTACCAAATTAGTTAAGGCTGCCGTTTTATTGAAAGTCTGGTTTTGTGTTGTATCAAAACTACAACCATTAGCTGCTTGTACATTTAAACTAATCGTATATGTTCCTGCATTGTAATTATGACTTGGAGTCATTCCATTTACTACTGCTGATGGTGTTTCAAACTGCCAATTGTATGAACTGATTGTTGAACCTGGAACTGTTATGCCTGCTGCTGTGAAATCTACTTTGCCTGTTGTATCTAAACAACCACTATTTGGTGTGAAAGTAAATTGTCCTCTAGGACGTGCTTTTACAGTAACAGTTTGAGAAATTGAATCTTTACAACCACTTGTTGCTGAAAAAACATACCAAATGGTGTGTGTTCCATAACCAACAAGAGAAGGGTTAAATGCCCCTGTAGAATTATTTGTAATTCCAGCTCCATTATAAACTCCAGAACCTGGTGCTGCTGTTAGATTATTACTTCCTGCATTTGCAACACTATGTGATGTTGAAGTTTCACAAACATCAGGTATGGCGTTATAATATAAATCTGGTGAAATATTAAATGTTGCTGTAAAAGTTGAATCTGAAATACATCCTAAATTAGATGTAACTGAATGATAGATTGTATAAGTACCATATTGATAGGTATGAGATGGACTACAAATATTTGATGAATTAGGATTAGGTATAGTAGCATTAGGATCACCAAAAGTCCAATTACAATTAGCAACAGTTTGCCCATCAGGCATTTTACTTGTATCAACAAAATTTACGATTCCATTTGAAGGTAAACATCCAGCTGGATATGTAAAATAAATGATCGGTTTTGCATTTACCTTAATATTTTGAATTGCAGAATCTACACAATTACCAGTTGAAGTAAATACATATTTAATTGGATGAGTTCCCCAACCAGCAACTCCTGGACTAAAAATACCTGCACTTGTGGTTGCAGTTCCAAAATAACTTCCACTTCCTGAAACACCATTTATTATAGAGGCTTGAGCAACATTTATATTGTTTTGATTTTGACATACATCTGCCAAAGCATTGAATTGAATACTAGGTGTAACACTAAATGTTATGGTGATGGTTGTGTCTCCAATACATCCATCAAATGAAGTATCTACTAAAAGCACATTATATGTTCCTGTATTTTGGAATACATGTGAAGGGTTCATTGAATCAACAATATTTGGATTTGTTGCATTTGCATTTGGATCACTAAAATTCCAATGAAAACTCTTTAAAGTTCCAGGAGATTGGATTGTTGAAAGATTGTTGAATTGTGCAATTCCATCTTTACCTAAACAAGTTGTAGGATAATCAAAATTAGCTTTAGGCTTTGGATGAATTGTTATTGTTTGAGATAAAGAATCTTTACAACCTCTTCCACTAGTATAAACATACCATATAGTATGAGTGCCAATACCTGCTGTTGCTGGATTAAAATTACCAGCTGTATCTGTTCCATTACCAATAAACTTCCCATACCCTCCTACTCTTGCAGAATTATAACATCCAGCTTTTGAAGCAAATGATGTTGAACTTGCATTTACACAAAGATTGGTCAGTGAATTAAAATAGATATTTGGATTGATTTTTATTTCTACATTTTTTGTAGTATCCCCAGCACAACCTGTTGAATTTAAAACACTCAATTTAACAGGATAAATTCCTTCTGCTGCATATTGATGAGTTGTAGGGTCAACTGCAGATGAATCTAAAGCTCCTGAAGAAGGTTCTCCAAACTTCCATTTAAAACTTGTAATTCCTGGTGGACCATTATAAGAAAAGTTAGCCACACCACTAGTATCGATACAAGCTGTAGGATTATTAAAGTTGACATAAGCTTTATCATTAACCAATACAGTTTTTGATAAAGTATCAGGTGGACAAGTTGCACCAGTTATGACAATACTATGTTTTATAGTATAAGTACCATTTGCAGTATATGTATGAGTAATTGGAGCACAAGTTCTATCTATAATTATTGTTCCATCTCCAAAATCCCAATAACAACTATCTTTTGGTAATGTTGAAATGGTAGAATCTGTAACTGTTATTGATTGTCCTAAGCAAATTGCAGGTGAACTTAGTCCAAACTTTACGGAAGTTGTATCAACAAAAACAGCTCTATAAATTGTATCTATTCCTCCATATTGGAAAATTGTTATCAATCTTACATTATTCCATCCATTATTTAAAGTAACACTTTTAGTTTTACCAGTATCATTTGGACCACTGTTAAAAGACCATATCCATTTTATTGCTGGATATTTAAATGGAGGATTATTTATCGATGAATCTTTACCTATAAAAGTAGCATTTTGACCTGGACAAGGTGGAGGGATATAAGTTAAATCTCCTTTTGGAGCAGGATAAACTTGGTACAATATAAAAACTGTATCACCTAAAGCACCACCAGTACCTGTACAACTAGCAGGAATACCTGTTTCTGGTAATGAAAATAGTACTACTGGCACATAAATAGAATCAATAACATTAGCAGTTGATGCATTCTTTTTTACGAATTTATAATTACCTGGAATTTCATATTTATAATCAGTATATTTTCCTGAACCTAAAGGGAATTCTAAAGAATCTATTGGTGTTGGAGATAAATCGAGTGTGTCTTTATTTCTTTTTCCATCAGGCGACCTTACAATTGTTACAAAGTTTGTATCAATACTTCTACTTAATGCCCATGAAATTTGAACTGGCTTAAAAGATGCCAATATTCGCATTTTGGTAGATGACCCACTAAAAACATAAGGATGGTTAGTTTTTTTAATCGTATCAATATTAGTTATGGTGTCGTTAACATTATACTGCCCTCCTTTACCACTAATATTATTAAAATATGCTCCACCACTATAACCATAACCTTCAGCACTTCCTAAGCCATAAGTAATTGCATTAAATCGAGCATTACACGAAATTAATGTTTGTCCTTTTGTAGCTGGCCACCCTTTAACAACAACTTTATAACCAGCTTTATTTTGGTGATTACCAACATAAGAATTACCTCCCCATGGTTGTAGGGCTCCATCTATTCTTAAACTGGCTAACCCACTATCTGGAACAATTAAAGTAACATAGTTTGCATGAATTGTTTGGTTAGTATTTTTATAAAACCCAACTCTTGGAATAGCTTGGTCAATTGGGCTTAAATATATAACAGCTGGATCACCAGACCCTGAACTACAGTTTCCACTTGTCATAAACTGTGCAACCATTATTGGCTTATTTGATTCGATATAATTTGAAAGTGAATTTCCGAATTGATAAGCCGAAAGCATTGGTACTGGCACTCCAGCACCTCCATTTATTCTAACAATTGTTCCAGTATCTTTTGCAACAATTTTATATACACAACCAGCAAAACTGCTTGGATTAAGTGTAGTTGATGAAGCAGTAGAAAATGGTGCAGTTAAATATGTTTTCCCCCAAGTATGTTCAGGAAAACATTGTTGCATATCATTATCTTTTGAACTGGCAGTACAACCTCCACCAGTTTCTCCACCAGTTCTTGAGCTACCTGCAAAAACTGCAATAGATTTACATTCTCCAGTTGCATTTGGAATAGACTCAACTTTTGAGCCAGTAAGCTCAACACCAAGAAGCCCAATTGTTTCACCAATGTATTGATAAATTTGACCTTTATTTAAATCTACAGTAAATGGAACTCCTGGGGTTGGTAATGTGAATGGACAACCATCATTTCTTGGATTTTTTGTTGCAGTAATTCTTACTCGTGTATTATCTTCTTTTGCTATTACATAAAAATAGTTATAGTCTTTATTCACATAGCCATTTTGAGCACTATTAATTGTTGTGTACGAATATCCCCATGAATTTGTAGGCAATAGCATACAAGCACCAGATGATGTACTTCCATATGTGTGTGAATAAGATACTATATCATAATCACTTGTAATATGAACACCTTTTTTACTAAAAACTCCTAGCCCACCTGTACCTGCTGGGCAAGGATCAGAATATAAGCGACAATCAAATGCAGTAGATGTGTTTGCCCCACCTGTAGTTGGTCCTTTTGGCAATGGGCCCCAAGATAATGCTGATGCTGGAGAAAATGAAAAGGCAGGTGTTAAATTGTTATCGATTGATAAAACTGTAAAAGCAGGAATTCTATAAACTCTTTTCCAATCTAAAGAAGGGATTAAACCAGACCCTTCAATTTGAATTGTAACTGTTGCATAAGGAACACCAGCTGGCAGACCTTCCACACTAAGGTATAATGTCATATTTTGTGTGTTAGTACCTGTCTCCATAAATTCATGATGACCATAACCAACCCAAAAATCCTTCCCTTTGTTAGAAATGTTTTGAGAAAATGAAGTCATTGAAAGTATCAATGCCAATAAACCTAATAGTATTTTATTCCTTTGCTGCATACGAGTTATTAAATTTAACCAAACAAATATTTTAAACAATAAATCTTGAACAAACATTTTTCAATGAATGTTCAAGATTTGTATGGTATTTTAAAATTATCTTACCAAATTAATTGTACCAGTTTTTTCTTCAACCTTACCATCTAAGAATACCAATCTACTTGTATAGATATAAACTCCATTTGGTTGTAATTTGCTTTTATGTGTTCCATCCCATAAAATATAACAACCATTTGCATCTTGATTTGGAGTAGTTGTTTCCCAAATTTTTTCACCCCATTGATTGAAGACCATGTATCTTAATTCTTTTACAGAAGAACCACAAATTACCATCTTATCATTCTTACCATCGCCGTTTGGAGTAAAGGCATTTGGATAATAACTCTGATTTGCAATTGTTTTACCATATGCTGTATCAGAAATTTTATCTTGACAAGAATTTGGACCAAGTGCTTTTACTGTAGCTTTATGTTTTTCATTTGGTGATAATCCATTTAATACATGAGATAATCCAGTAGAACCACTACTTGGAGTTATATAAGTTCCACCATCAACTGATATTTGATATCCTGTGGCTGTAGGAACTGCATTCCATCTAAATGTTATTGTATTAGTATAGATAGTATCAGCAGTCACAATTGTTTTTGCCAAAACAACTAATGTATCAACGCTAACATTTGCTCTACTTATACTTGTACAACCATTACTATTTCCATCAACATAATATGATGCTGCACCATTAACTGGTGGCGTAGTAAATGTTGTAGTATTTGCAGCAACTATTGTACCTCCAGTTGCAGCATTATACCAATTATAAATTGCACCTGTAACAGGACTTTGAACAGTAAATACTTGTGTTGCACCTTTACAAACATTAACATTTGTAGGTGAAACTACCGTTACAACTGGACGTTGAGTAACTGTTAATGTAACTGGAGTTCTTGGTGATGTTGTACAACCTTCAGAAGAAGTTCCACTTACATAATAAGTTGCAGAAGTTGTTGCAGGATTGATAACATAATTTGTTCCTGTATGTAAAGCTGTTCCACCTGTAGCAGCAGCATACCAATTATAGTTTGCACCTGTAGTTGGCGTATTTATTGTAAATGTTGCCGACTCTCCACTACAAACAGTAACTGTTGTATTAGCTAAAATTAAATTTGGTGGAGTTGCTGCAGTTAATGTAACCATGAATCTAGATGTACTAACACATCCATTAACTGAAGCCTGAACATAATAATTGCCTGAAACTGTAACTGGATTTACAGTAAATGAATTGCCAGTTGCCAATGCAGTGCCACCAGTTGCAACATCATACCATGTATAAGTTCCATTAGAACTTGGACTAGACACATCAAATGTTGCACTAGTTCCAATACATTTTGTTAATGTAGTTGGAGTTGCAGATGCAACAGGAATTTGTGTAACCTTAATTTGAACCATTTTTCTTGTTGTACTTACACAACCTGCAGATGATACACATTCTATATAAACAGTTGAATCTGCCATCAAATTAAGGAAAGTAAATGGAGTTGTTCCATTACTATTGGCTAACGAAGTACCTCCAGTTGCTGCAGCATAAATATGATAAGTTGCTCCAGTAATTGGAGAAGAGATACTCACAGAAGCACTTGAACCTGCACAAGCATGTACTGAATCTGAAACTACTGTTACAATTGGACTAGGATTAACTAATACAGTATGTAAAGTATCTCCTATACAACCATCTGTTGTTCTTACATGAAGCTTAACAGAATCAACTCCTGAAGTAGCATATAAATGAGTTAATGTGCTATCATTAGCTACTGAAATTCCATATGGAGTTGAACTCCATCTCCATAAATTCACTAAAATACCTGTTGTTGGATCTGCTGTTACAGCATTAAAAGTAACAGTTGTATTTGGACAAATAGTTGTTGGAGAATAAGCAAAATCAATTTTTGGAGATGGTATAACTTGAATGTATTGTGCATCAGTTGTGGTTTTATCACAACCTTCAATATCTGGATGATACCATTTCACTGCTAAAGTATAAAACCCTGGCTGGGCAATTGTATAATAACCAGGTAAAGTAAATTTATAAGATGAATCTCCGTTTGGCAATAATACTCCCACAGGACTTGGATTTGAGTACTTACTCCAAACATAATCTTGACCTGGACTCATTCCTGCAATTCCACTAATTTTCCATCTTATTGAATCTGGTAATACAGGGAACTTAGTAGAGATTAGAAATGGTGTTCCACTACAATTATAAATTGTGGTAATGTCTGGTTCTACTGGATCTCCACCATTTTTAAGAGAATCAGAAGTACTAACTAAATTTTTAACTAGAGTACCAGCATTATATCCATAACTTTCAACAGAGCCTAAGCCATAAGTAATAGCAGTAAAGTTAGAATCACCATAAACCCTCACCTGTGTTGCAGCAGATGGTTGCCAACGAGCAACATAAACTCTTTTACCAGGATAATTAGGATGATCATATTGATAATCCCATGTTTTATTAGGAACAGTACCTACTCCATCAATAATCTTAGGTACATCAGTAGTAGAGCCTATTAAAGTTAATGCATTAACTGTTATACTTTGAGTGGTATTTCTATAGAAAGCAATTGAATTAATACCTTGTTCAATAGGACTGATATACATAGTCTCAGGGTCTCCTACACCAGAGCATCCACCACCTAAGAATTGAGCAACTGTTATTGGTCTGTCTGCTCTTATATAATTTGCATTCGCAGTACTTGCAGAAGTAGAAGTAGCAGAACCTGTATTGCTTGTAAATTGAATAAATTGTCCTGTAGCATTATAAGTTAGATTAAATACACCTGTAACTGCCCCAGGTGCCCCTGGATAAACATGAATATTATTAATCCAGACGTTTGTAGTAGGATCTTTTAATCCTATTCTAAATAAGTTCCCTTGTAATAAAGAAGCATTTGTAGAATTTGAGGTTGGGGCTGTTAAGTAATGTTTACCCCAAGCAGTACCAGGAAAGTTTTGAGTCATAAAGAAATCACCACCAGACCCACAAGGAACAGAATTTTGTGTTCTTGTACTTCCACTGAAAACAGCAATTGGGAAGCACTTACCAGCACTATTCTCAACAGATGTTATTAAACTACCACTTAACTCCTCTGTTTGAGAATTAGCTAAAACCTGATACCATTCCCCTTTATTTAAAATGATATCATGTGGAGTTGATATAGCTGGTGCTTGAACTGATACTGTAGGTTCTATATGAACTTTTGTATTATCTTCTTTGGCAATTACATAGAAGAATGAATAATTATTACCACCATAAGCTTGATTTTGACCTAACATTCTATATTCATAACCCCAAGTTCCTGTTGGTAATAACATACCAGCACCTGAAGAAGCTGAACCCCAAACGTGAGAATATGTTACAATAGGAACATCACTTGTAATATGTATTCCAGAACAGAAAATTCCAGATGCAGTTTGTTTAGCTGTTAATGGAATTACATCTGTAACAACTACTGTATTTGCAGGAATATTATAAGTTCTATGCCAATTAATACAATCAATATCAACTTTAACATAAGCTGGTTCTGTTGCACTTAAATAAAGTTTATAAGTTTCAGTTACACTAGAACTTGTTCTTGGATATGCTACCCAGAATTCTTTTCCTTTATTACTTGTTTCTTTTTCAGGAATAAATGGTGGTGCATATTGATTAAACATTCCAGTAAACTTATTTAAATAAGTAACACTACTTTGATATACCATTTTTTTAGGAACATCATTTCTACTTGAAAATCCAACAATCCATGAATTTCCTGCAGTTGTTTTTCCTAATCCTAATTGATATTCACTTGCAACAGTTGGAATAGAGCCTAGCCAAGGATCAATATAATAAGTTTTAATATCTGCAGTATATGTTGTTGTTCCTGGAGTTGTAACTTGAGTATAAAAATACATTGAATCAGGACGAGCCTGTGCTGTAATACCAAAAGGCACAACACCACTGAATCTTCTTACCTCAACACTTGGAGGTGGATTTAAGTCCCATTTAATTCTCATCACAGTATCAGAACCATAATAGAAAGTTTGTTCAGTATTAGCTGCAGGTACTGCAGGAATTGCACTCAATACTGTTGGTTGAGATGAAGGGAAGAATTCATAAGCTCCTAAATCTGGTGCACCAACCAAAAGTGAATCTGGGCGATAGTTACCATTGATATCAGAAGTATATCCTTTGTTTTGAATTCCTCTACCATGTATTGCCCAAACATCAGGATTTGCAAGATTTGGTTTTAAATCAGTATTTGAGATAAATGCAGGAGGATATACAATTGACCACTTATCTGCTCCTCCTACAGCTCTCCAAGTATTAATATTAGCATACCCAGTACTGGCACCATAAATTAAATTAGTACCATTAGTAAATAACATGTTATAATCTGAACTAAAGTTTGATATATTATTCATAAATACAGCTCTACCACCACCTGTATGAGAGAAAATATTATTCTTAATATCAAATTTTCCAGCTGCAGTCTGTGTTAATTGTGCTGCAGCACTGGTTGCTGAAGCTACTGTAACATTTACGCTATTATGATAGTAATTAATATTATTGATATTATTAAAGTTTGTAATACCATAAGCACCTAGAGTTGATGCACTATTTATCCCAACAACATTATTAATTACATCTACGCCATCTGAACTAGTTATATATATACCATTAATTGTACCACTATTTCCTGAATTAGCATAAACTTCGTTTCCATTAACTTTTGTAATTCCAATTGCTATAGTATTTCTTGAATTTAGCACTTGAATACCATTAATAGGTCCTGTTGTATTAGAAATATTTACTTTATTATTAGTAAGGTTAAAACTAGTATCACAATAACTAGCATAAATACCTGAAATGCCACTTCCTACAACAGAATTATATTCAACCATATTTCTTGTTGCCACTAATCTGTTTGTATATTGAAGGTAAATTCCATTACCATAAGAACCTGAAACAGTATTGCTGTCTATTATATGACCAGGCAATGCTAGATTTCCTGCAGCGGCATTAGTTCCAGCAAAATAAATTCCATTTGATCCGTTCTTAATATTGTTTCCTTTAATAGTTAGATTTTCTCCTTTTGTAGGACTTGAGAAAACTGCAGCTTGAGTGCTTGTTGTTGAAACAACAGGTTGTGCATTGATGTTATTATTCATCAATCTATTGTTTGATGAAGTTGTACCAAATTCAACTACTCTTCCATAAAGAGTTGAAGTGTTTTCGAAAGTTAAATTTTTAAATGTAACATAGGTACATCCATCAAATTTCAAAACATAGTTGGTATCGAAATAAGTTGTTCCCCATCTTACAATTTTATCTGTTGAAATACCTCCAAAACCTTGGAAAGTTATAGTTCTTGTTGCAGCTGTTCCAGGTACATAAGGAACAGTAACTCTTTCTGGATAAGTACCTTTTTTAACATCAAAAACAACAGAACCTAAAATACCACAAGCCATTGCAGTAACTGCTTCATTAAAAGTATTAAAGTTTTGTCCTGGAACACCAGTATAATTTGTTGCCAAAGCACTATCAATTGTATAAGTACCAGCTGGCATAATAGTGTTTAAATTAACAGAAGTAACTGTAGAATAAACAAATGCACCTGATTGAGCACAAGTAACTTTACAACGATAGAAATTTCTTATTGAAGAAAGTGTATCGTAAACTGGAGAAAATTTAATTGGACCAAGATTTTGCCATGTGCCACCAGCAATTGAATCCTGCCATTGGAAATTTATTGTTCCTAATGTTGAATTGCCAGTTAGATTTAACTGAATAGGAATTTCTAAACAAATTCCTGTATTGGGAGTTACAGTTGCTGAACCTGCTAATAATGGAGTTGGACAAGTAGCTGCAGAGAATTCCCATGCACCAATATCTGGTATAGCACCTCTTGTAATATTCATTATATCAGTTGGCACTCCTAAATTAACAGCTTTATTATCTATTAAATAAAATTGAGGGGTTAAATCACCTGTTGTGGTATTGGTGTAAATTGGATCATAATTAAATGAAAGTAAATCTTGTGCTGGTGTAAAGGCGTTTTGCCATTGAGTTAAAGTAGTTCTATTACCACTTAAAGCACCTAAATATGCATTACTCAATGATGCATCAACAAAATAAACATTGTTATTAAATTCAATACTTCCAGCAGTAGTAGGGGTAGTTAAGTTTACACAATATTTTAAAGCAGAACCACCTCTTGTAATGCTAATAATATTGTTTTTAAATTGAATACCAGTTGCTAATACTGTTTGATAGAATCCTGCAGAAGCACCAATTGCAGCAACTCCAGGATTATCAATAGCAATCGAATTATGATAATACAAAACATTATCAGAACCATTGTTATAAAGTGGATAAACAACTCCAACACCATCTAAATTATAAAATGCATTATTAATAACTTTATTCTCATTTCCTGCTGTCGCATCTACACCATTAAAATAAATACCATAAGTTCCTGTATTACCAGCTGGAGCCCCTCCATAAAAACTTGTAAATCTATTTTCAGAAATAGTACAATTTAATGATTGTGCTGCTGTAAAATAAACTCCATAACCAAGAGAAACTGAAGCTCTGGTTGGTCTTGAAAATAAGTTTCCTGAAATAATTGTATTTCTAGTTCCAGCTACATAAAGAGCTGTATTATAAAAATCTGTTATTGTATTATTTTTAATAATATTATCTTCAATTAAGGTTGCAGCAGCTGTTCCACCAGCTAAAACAATACCATAATAACCCCCAGAAATTTTATTATTTAAAAATTTATTTCCATCACAAAGCGTATTACCAGTATTTAATAAACCAGCATCAGCAGCATTTACTACTATACCAGAGAAATTTTGACCAAGTGAGGTTGGATTTACAAGTATTGTTGAATTCGTTATGGTATTTGAATCGGCATTATTTAATAAATGTATTCCATAACCAAAATTAACTGCTGTAGAAGCGTCAATAATTAGACTATCAAAATTAATAAAGTCTGCTTTTGTTAATTTAATTACTGCTCTTTCTGCACTTAAAGTTGGTTGACCTGGAGGAAAAGCTAAAGTTGTATTATTTCCTTTAAACACAACTTGTCTTGTAGGAATTGCACCAGCAATACTATCTATTTTTACTTGTTCTAAATAAGGTCCACTTAAAGGAACAACATTAAATACAACGTTACCAGGTGCTCCTTTAATTCCACAAAAACGCATTGCCCTTACAGCAGTATCATAAGATTGGAAATTACCACCTGCTACACCAAATGTATAATTTGAAGCAATTGCACTATTGATAGTATAATTACCTACAGGCATTGCAGGAATTGAGCTGATTCTTCTCCAATTTGTAAAGAAATCTGTACCTAAACATGAAATTTTACATCTGTAATAATATGATGTATCAGTAGTTGAGAAAATTGTGTCTGGTAAAACCATAGGACTACCTAAAGTTTCTGGAGTTCCAACTAATGTTTTAACTCTTTGCCATTGGAATGTTTGTGAAGAACCATATGGACCAACAACGTCAACCCCAAGTGTAATTTCAGTATTTTCACAAATAGTTGTATCGCTAACAACATTTGCATTATTAATTCTAACAGTTGTTGTACCATTTAAAGAGGCAGGTACACAAGGAGGCGGAACAAATTCGTAACAACCAATATCTGGAGTTGCGGGATCTCTTGGACTATTTTTTATATCATAATTAAATCCAATTGGAAATCCTTTATTATCCATTGCAGCATTAGTAGGAGAATAATTACTTGTATCACCTGTTGGTAATGGCTGAAAGAATACTGGTTTGATTGCTAAACTTGTTGCATCTTGAACTGTTGCTGTTTGCCATTGAGCTAAAGTTGTTCTATTAGCTGTATAATAACCAATGTGATTTTGAGTCCCAGTTGAAGAACTCATATCATAATTATTATTATCAGCAAAAACTGGTAAAGTAGTAATATAAATACAATGCTTTGTACCAGTTCCACCTCTACTTACAGAAAATAGATTATTAATGAATAAAATGCTAGCAGAAGCCCCTGTTTGACTATATGCTCTTGAAGTTGATGTTGATGTTGAAAGATTATCGTCTAATGCAACTGTATTATGTACATATTGAACGTTTGCAGTATTAACATTACCTAACCCTACTTGAGAACCATTACTTACAAATCCATAAATTAAATTATTATCTATTTGATAATCGTTGGTTGCAGAAGCACTTGCATTGTCTAAATTAATTCCAATACTTGCACCCGTATTTGTTGGTACTGCTTTATATGGTGAGAAAATTCTATTTCTAAACACGTGAGCATTATTGCTTTGAGTATTAAAATATATACCATCGAATGCACCTAATGTTGTTCTTGTAGGGCGACTAATTCTATTTTGTTCTATTCTTGTACTATAACTAGCTTTAACAAAAATTCCATATCTATAAAAATCATTAATTGAATTATTTTCAAAAATGTTATTACCATTGGCTCCACCAGCAAAAGTTGCTGTTAAAGTAATACCATAATATCCACCATTAATAGTGTTGCCAGAAATTCTATTCACATCACATAAAGCAGCACCAACAGCTTCTGCACTATTATCAGCTCCTGTGATAGCAATCCCTGCTGAATTTCCAGCTGTTGTATTAGTCATGGAAGAGTAAATAGTACACTTGCGAATTACATTAGAATCTGCATCATTTAATAACTGAAATCCAATGCCATAAGTTCCAACAGATGCATCAACTTTCAAACTATCAAAAATAAAATATTTTGCCCCTTTTAATTTAATAACAGCTCTTTCGTTTGTATTACTTGGAGCAAACTGAATAAAGTTATTATTTCCATTAAATGTTATGGTGTTAATTGGAGATGAATTTGGAATCTTTCCAATAATAATTAACTGCTCAGAATAAGGACCAGTTCCAGGAACTACATTAAAAATTATTGCTGAAGATATACCACATTTTATAGCATTATAAGCATCATTAAAATTATTAAAATTTGTACCACCTGGCCAGTTTGTAGGAGCTGTTTTATTAATAGTATATGTTCCTCCAGGTACTGGTGGAGAGGTTATTTGAACCACACTTGAATATGACGAATCATTAGAAAATGAACATTTAATTTTCATTCTATACCAAGTTGTTACCAACTGAGTAGTTCCAAAAGTTTTAGTTGTACCACCAACAATATTTGTAAAACCAGTACTACCAGCAATTGAATCTTGCCATTGATAGCTTAAGCCTCCTGCTGAGGTTGAACCTGTTGTTGTTAAAGTAATTGTTTGGCCTAAACAAACCACTGAAGGTAATCCAGAAGCTGTTCCTGCTACAGGTGTACCAGCACAATCAACATCAGGTATCCATCTAAAAGTAATATTAGGTCTTGTGGTTTGGGTTCCATTATTTGTTGTAGTAGCAGATCCACATAAATTACCTAAATTATCATCCCTATAGTTATGCGAACCATTGAATGCTAATCCTGTTGTCCAAGGCACAGTTACATTTTCTGTATAATCTGTAACGCCGCCATTTGCTGGATCTCCATTGCAAATTTCAATGACTATGTTACTTGTACCATTCCATAAAAAAGGTGCAGTAAAATTAAAAGTATTAACCCCTAAAGTAGGTGTATAATTTATTGAGCCCCAAACAATGGTAGAGGCATTTTCCCATGATGTGGCACTTAAAGAAGCTGTTGTTACTTGACCAATCTTAATTGTCATTTGTGGAATATCTCCACCAAAAGCGTTTATGGCAGTAACATTAAATCGAATCCCAGTAATATTACCAGCAGTCATACCAGCTGTAGTTAATTCTGAAGCACGATATAAATATTGCATTCTTGAACCCTCATACCAATCTTGTAATGGAGCTGGGTATGTTGTACCTGTATTACCTGCTGTTCCTGTACCAATGTTATAATCTGTTTGAGCGTTTACAAACATTGAGTTTAAAAAAATAAAACACGAAACAAGTATTGTAATCTTGTTACCTAAAAGAGTAGAGATTTTTTTTAGCATATAAAATAAAATTGTATGAGAGTTTTTACTCTCAAAGATGCTTTTGAAATTTATCGTAATTTAAGGGGATAAAAATAAGGTTATTTAACAAAACTTTGACAACAATTTTACAATAAAAAAATAGTAACAATTTCAAACCCCTTTTTACAAAAAAAAATGTTGCTTTTTTGTAGAAATATTTCTAAGCAGTTATGAAACGTTTATAATTAAAACTGGGATTTTTAGCAAGTGTCTAACTGCATCAATCGTTTCTCCAAATAAATAATCTTTTATTCCAGTATGTCTATGTGCACCCATAATTAAAAGTTCTGCTTGGTTGTCTTCCACTATTCTAACAATTTCTTTAATTCTATTTCTATACCCTAAAGAAATTTCAACTTGATACCCAAGTTCTATTAATTGAAGTTGATAACTTTTTAATCGTTCAGCATCTACTCTAGTTTCAACATCATCAGAGTCGCTTCCTAAATATTTTGCAGAAACACTTTCAACAATATGAATTAAAATATAAGTGGCAGTTTTTCCACCCTGACTTAATGCATTGGCTATTAACTTTTCATCTTTAATTGTAAAGTCGAGTGCCACAGCTATTTTAGAAATTGGTTTTAATTCTAGATTTGAAAGTGGTGCAGTATCATCATGAATTTTAGAAGATGATTTTTGAATATTCTTTTTTATGATTGGCAAAAAAGTCATCATTAAAAACAACCACAGAAAAATTAAACCAAGAATGATGATGATAATTTTCCAACCCATATTCCCATCACCATTAAAGAATTCTAAAGAGGCTTCAACCACCATTTTTACATTTAAAAAAACAAGTATGGCTGCTACAACCCATGATACCACTTGAGTTAATGGTTTAATGGCAAACTCTCCCATGGTTTTTTTATCACTAACAAAATGTATTAATGGAATCACTGCAAACCCTAATTGAAGACTTAAAACAACCTGACTAAACACTAATAAATCATCTAATTTTTCATCCCCAAAAATTACAATTACAATGACGGCTGGCACAATTGCAATTAATCTAGTAATTAATCTTCTTAACCATGGATTAATTCTAATTTTTAAATAACCTTCCATTACAATTTGACCTGCCAATGTTCCAGTAATTGTGCTGCTTTGTCCTGCAGCAATTAAAGCTACTGCAAAAAGTAGAGGTGCCAATTTTGTTCCTAATAATCCATCTAATAAATGATGTGCATCTTCTATTTTAGCAACATCTGAATTGCCTGTTGTAAAAAAAACAGATGCAGCAACAACAAGAATTGCTGCATTAACAAAAAATGCAGCATTCAAAGCAATTGTGCTATCAATTAAATTGTATTTTAAAGCTTTTCGAATACTTACAACATCATCACCAATTTTCCTTGTTTGTACCAAAGCACTGTGCAAATACAAATTATGAGGCATAACGGTTGCCCCAATAATTGCAACTGCAATGTATAAAGCTTCTTTGTTTAATGAAGTAGGCACAAACCCTTTCACTAATTCTGAAACATTGGGCTTTGCTAAAAATATTTCTATAAGAAAACAACCACCAATTGTAACAACTAATACTATAATAAAAGCTTCTAATTTTCTTATCCCAAATCTTTGAAGCCACAACAATAACAATGTGTCTAAAACTGTAATACCAACCCCAGCAAGTAAAGAGATTGATGGGAAAAGCAAATGCAATCCTAAAGCCATTCCTAACACTTCAGCCAAGTCACATGCAGCAATTGCAATTTCTGCTAAAATGTACAAACAAAAATTAATAAATGGTGGATAGGCTTCTCGATTTGCTTGTGCCAAATCTCTTCTTCGAACAATTCCTAAACGAGCAGATAAACTTTGCAACAATAAAGCCATCAAGTTGCTCATTAATAAAACCCAAATTAATTGATATCCAAATTTTGCACCTCCTTGTAAATCTGTTGCCCAATTACCTGGATCCATATACCCAACACTAACGAGATAAGCTGGACCAAAAAAAGCAAAGAACTTTCTAAACCCTTTTTTGGGCATAGTTGTATCTACACTTTCATGAACTTCACTTAATGAATTTTCTTTTTGATAAGATGTTGGCATGAATAATTTTTAGAGATTAGCTAGCAAAAAATCCTAACTCTCTCATGAGTTTTTCAGGTAATGTTGGAAGCTTTTTTCTTTCTATTAAATAAGTTGCTAATCCTGATAATTCTTTATAAACAAAATGTTTGTTTAAAGCCCCTTCTAAGTAACCAGCACCAGATGTATTTCCTGTTCCAACTCTCATTCCAATCATTCTTCTTACCATCATTAAATGCTTATGTCTCCATGTTGACATTAAGTGGTCAATTTCAATTAAAGAATCTAGTATTTGATAAGAAGTTTGAAACATTGGAAAGTCTCGATACAACATAATAAAAAGTCCTGCTCTTAAAGCCTTTGCTGAAAAATTGCTTCTAAGATTTTTTTGGGTATCAACATCAACAATCGAGGACATATCATCAAAAAAAACATATTTAAATTCTTCAAACTTTTTCTCTTCTCTTTCAGATAATCCTGTTTTGTAAATATCTAAATACATACTCCAAAAGGGATGATTCATAAAGTCTGAATTCGAAGCATTTTCATCCCAATATTTTGCATCAAAAAATGGCAATCTTTCCAACCAATTATTTACTAATTGTTGTACAGTAAGTTTTTCTTCTGTTTTATTAATTTCATTATAATCTTCTTTATTAAATCCACCTTCATTTGTTCTTTTGTAATATTCTTTATCATGTCTTTTTTCCATTTGTAACCCCATTCTTGCTTCTAACAATCTGAATTGTTTACTTTGAAATCCTGATGATGGCGTTAATAAATTTCTGAATTCTAAAAAATCAAGTGGTGTCATTGTATCTAATATCTCAATTTGATGATTGAGTAATTGCATTATTTTAATAACTCGTTGCAAACGATGTCTCACTAAATTTAAATCTTCAGAATTATCGTTAATAGTCTCTTGTTCAAAAACAGCACTACAAAAATCGAGTTCAAACAAAATTTGTTTAAACCATAATTCATATGCTTGATGAATAATGATAAATAACATTTCATCATGTGCTGGAGTATTGCCATCTCGAAAACTTACAGGATGCTGACTATCTAAAATTTTCTCTGTTTGTAAATAAGAGCCATAATACATTGATTCACTCATAAATATTTATTTAATTTACTGCCAAGTTGCAGGACTTTTTTGCCAAGTTTTTATAATGTTTAAATCTTCTTGCTGAATTATACTTTTTTCAATAGCTTTTTGCAATAATGCATCAAAATTTGTAATAGATGAAGTTGGAATATTAATAACATCAAATGCATCTATAGCTTCTTTAAACCCATAATTAAAAATACAAGCTAATCCTAATACATTCAAATTAAGTTGTTGCAAAACTTCTATAACTTTAATACTGCTTTTTCCTGTTGAAATTAAATCTTCAATGACTACTACTTTTTGATTTGCTGAATAATCGCCTTCTACTTGATTGTTCAATCCATGAGTTTTTGGTTGAGGCCGAACATAACAAAAAGGTAAGTCCATTTCTGCTGCAACCAAAGCTCCCCAAGCAATTCCTGCAGTTGCAACACCTGCAATTAATTCAGTACTACTATAATTAGTTTTTATACTAGAACACAATTCTTTTACAATAAAATTTCGAACTTTGGGATGGGCTAGAACTTTTCTATTATCACAATATATTGGACTCTTCCAACCACTTGCCCATTGAAATGGTTGTTGAACATTAACCTTAATTGTTTTAATCTCTAAAAGTTGCTCAGCAAGAAAAATATCAGGACTCATGAAGCAAATTTAATTGCTCAGTATTACTAAAAAGATTTTTTTTGTAAGGATGAGTTTAAAAAAAATAATTGCAGCAGGTGGATTAGTTATAAATGAAAATGAAGAAATGCTTTTTATTTATAGAAGAAATCATTGGGATTTGCCCAAAGGAAAATTAGATGAATTTGAAAGTATTGAAACTTGTGCTGTTAGAGAAGTTAAAGAAGAAACAGGAATAATCAATTGCACTTTAGAAAATTTTCTTTGTAAAACTTACCATCAATATTTTGATAAATGGCTAAACGAAGAAGTGTTAAAAGAAACTTGGTGGTATGTAATGAAAAGTAATTCTGAAGAAATTTTAAAGCCACAATTAGAAGAAGATATAGAACAAATTATTTGGGTAAAACGAACTGACTTGAATCAGTATTTAAACAATACTTATCAAAGTATAAAAGAAGTCATTGATGCCTACATAAAAGTTTAAAGACTTTCTAAATTTTTTACAACGCCAATTGTTTTTGCTAAAATTTCTACATCAAGTTTAAGAGAATGATTATTAATGTAATATAAATCGTATTCTAATTTTTCTAAATTTTCAGCAGGAGTAGCCATTGGTTTATGAATCTGTGCCCAACCAGTAATGCCTGGTTTTATTGTATGACGATGTTTGTAATTTGGATTTTGTTTTGCAAAATGCTCAACAATATCAATACGTTCAGGTCTAGGACCAATGATACTCATATCTCCTTTAATTACATTAATCAATTGTGGCAATTCATCTATTTTAGATTTTCTTAATGCATTTCCAATTGATGTAATTCTAGCATCATCTTTTACAGTATGATCTAAATAGCCATTTTTACTATGAACCATAGTTCTTATTTTATACATCGTAAAAGGAATGCCATTTAAACCAACTCTTTTTTGTGTAAAAATAATTGGCCCTTTAGAATTAAAGAGCATTGCAATACCCCCTATAATAATCAATGGTAAAGCAATGGGTAAAGCAAACAAACAAATTACAATATCCATTAATCGTTTGGTAACAATATGTGAATAAGGAATTTCTTTTAATTCTACTTTGTTATCATTATAAGGAGAAACTGCTACAAGCATAAAGATTTTATTCTTTCTTTGTAAGAATTAAAACAAAATAAATGTTTTTTGAACAAAAAAACAAAATATTAAAATTAATTAGAAAGTAGTTTAAATTTTTTGCTTGTATATTATTTCTAGAATCTATGTTTAAATAGTCATGAAAATTTTTTCACACCAACACTTATTTATATTTTGTAAAAATGTTTTTTTGAAGATGGGTTGTTCTGATGAAGATGCCAATTTAGCTTCAGATGTTTTAACCAATGCAGATCTTCGAGGTATTGATAGTCATGGTATTGCACGTTTAGTAGGTTATGTAAGATTGTGGGAAGCTGATAGAATAAATACCCAACCTCAAATTAAAATAATTCATCAAACCCAATCAACTGCAACAGTAGATGCTGATAAATCTTTAGGACTAATAGCTGCACCAAAAGCAATGAAAATTGCAATAGAAAAAGCAAAAAATGTTGGTACAGGTTGGGTCTGTGTAAAGAATAGTAATCACTTTGGAATTGCAGGATATCATGCAATGATGGCTTTAGAACATGATATGATTGGTATAGCAATGACAAATGCTAGTGCATTAGTTGCTCCAACTTTTGGGCTCGAAAAAATGCTTGGCACAAACCCAATAGCTGTAGCAATTCCAACAAATAAGCAACCCACTTTTGTTGCAGATTTTGCAACAACAACTGCTGCTAATGGAAAATTAGAAATTGCACAAAGAAAAAATCAATCCATTCCCAAAGGATGGGCTTTGGATAAAAATGGAAATGAAACTCAAGATGCACATATATTAAAACTAGGAGGTTCTTTATTACCATTGGGTAGCGATAGAGAACATGGAAGTCATAAAGGCTATGCTTTAGGCAGTATTGTTGATATTTTTTCTGGAGTTTTAAGTGGTGCATCATTTGGACCTTGGGCTCCCCCATTTCCTGCTTATATTCCTTTACCAACTGAAATGCCAGGTGAAGGTTTGGGGCATTTTTTTGGAGCTATGAGAATTGATGCTTTTCAAGATGCTGAAGTATTTAAAACCAAAATGGATTTATGGATTGAGAGATTTAGAAATACACAGCCAATTAAACAAGAACAGAAAGTTTTAATTCCAGGTGATCCTGAAAGAGAAATGGAAAAGGAAAGACTCCAAAATGGTATCCCAATTGAAGCAGAAGTATTAAAAACGTTGAAAGAATTGAGTGAAAAGTTTAATATTAATTTTTAGAATAATTCGAAAAATAATTATTTTTTTTCTTAATAAAAATATTGTTGTTCATTTTAGATTTTGTAAATATTCAAGGTTGCATTAGTTTAGTGCCCTCAAATATATTTTTTGTTAAAGAAAGATTAATCAATTGGTGCCAAATATTTGTTTGTAATCCACTTTTTTAAAATTTTACTTTTTTGAAAACACTTGTTTATGCTAAAGAAATTATTTAAAACTGCTTTTGTTCTTTTAACACTTATTGTTTCTGTAAAAACACAAGCTCAAGTTGACCCACATTTTTCTCAATACTATGTCTATCCACAATGGTTGAATCCAGCTTTGACTGGTGTTATGGATGGAGATTATAGAGTTGCAGCCATTTATAGAAGTCAATGGGCCAATATCGACAATGGATTTGTAAGTATTGGTGTTGCTGGTGAAATTTCTACAAGTAAAAATTTAAATTTTGGTGTAGGGTTATTTCAACAATCTGCAGGAAATGGAGGTTATAAATATTTTACACCATATGCTTCAGTTGCATATACAGGAATTAAATTTGGAAAAACTGGTACTCATCATATTACAATTGGTATAAATGGTGGAGCAATTAATAGAAGATTTGACTTATCTAAATTTAAATATGGCAATCAATATAATCCAGTTGTTCCAGGTGGATTCGACCCTTCAATTTTATCGAATGAAGTAATTCAAAATCCTTCTCAAACAGCTCTAGATTTAGGGATTGGGTTTTTATATTTCGATGCTACTCCTTACAAAAAGTCTAATGCATTTGTTGGATTTTCAGTTGGTCATCTTACACAACCTTTGACAAGTTTACTGCAAATTCAGATTCAAAAGTGCCAATGAGATTAACCTTACATGGTGGTCTTAGAATTAATGTAAGTGACAATGTTAGTATCACACCAAATGCTTTGTATTTAAAACAAGGTACTGCAGAAGAAAAAATGATTGGTGCTTATGCTCAAATAAAAGGTGGTGAAGGTTTTGATTTTTTATGTGGAGCCAATTATAGATTTAAAGATGCATTAGTACCTTTTGCAGGATTTTATTATAAAGATTTTGTTTTAGGATTAAGCTATGATGTTAATGCATCAGATTTAGGCAAAGTTGCTGGTGCCACAAACAGTTTTGAATTATCACTATCATTTACTGGCAAAACAAGAAAAAGCTTAAATGATCAACCTTTTATTTGTCCAAGATTATAATTCTTAAAGAAATAAAAATAATCGCTATTAAATACTATTTAATCATACAGAAATAATTACTCATGAAATTGATGAAGTCAATATTGCTATTTATTTTTTTATCTGCCATTACAAGTGCTAATGCACAATATATAAAAGATTATAAGAGAGAAGCTGATAAGTTCTATGCAAAAGGAGATTGGCAGTCTGCAGCAATTTATTATGAAAGATTTCTTTCAGACAAAAAAGGTCCTGGCAAAGTTAATATAGATTACAACCCTTATGCAGTAAAGCAAGCCCCTCAAAAAAAAGCTGTTGCTCAAAAACCTCCAGTTATTCCAGAAACAGACGTGTTGAACAGTGTTACAAATAGAATTGCTGAATGTTATTTCTCTTTAAATAAATTTTTTAGTGCTGAACCTTGGTATGGTAAAGTAGATAAAGTAAAATATCCAATAGCATCTTATAACCATGCAGTTTGTTTGAGAGCTTTAGCGAGATATGATGAAGCAAAAAATAAGTTTACTGAATTTTTAGATAATTATAAAGTTGATGATGAATATTCAAAAAAAGCTAATGATGAATTAAAAAATTTGCAATTTGTTATTGAACAAATGAAGAACCCTCAACAAAAACTTTATGTTGTTAAAAAAATGCCTCAAGGAATCAATACAACAGAACATGGTCAAAATACAGCACCATATGTAGTTAATAATAAACTATATTTTACTTCTTCAAGACCAGATTCAATTGTTGTTAATAAACAAAAGAAAGTAGTTCATCATAACGATTTATTTGCTTCTGAAAATGGTTTATCTGCTGAAAAGATGAATGTTCCAACAACTGTAGGAATGCATCAAGGTAGTGCTTGTTTTACAGCAAATGGCAAAACAGCTTTCTTTACAAGATGGCCAATTACAGGTGCAAAAATTGCAGCTATATATCAAACATCAATGACTGATAATGGTTGGGCAGAACCAATTAAATTAGGCACTGATATTAATACTGATGGATTTAGTAGTCAACAACCAAGTATAAGTACAGATGGCAAATATTTTTTATATGCATCAAACAAACCAGGTGGAAAAGGAAAATTTGATATTTGGTATGCTAATATAAGTGAAGACAAAGTTGGAGCTTCTATGAATTTAGATGCTCCTGTAAACACTGTAGATGATGAAACTACTCCATTCTATCATGCTCCAAGTAATCAACTTGTATTTGCTTCTTTAGGCAGAGTTGGCATGGGTGGTTATGATTTATTTTCTACTAAAGGAAATTTTGGATCTACTTGGACAGAAGCAACTAATTTAGGTTATCCTGTGAACTCACAAAAAGATGAACAATACTTTTTTAGTAATGATGAAAAATTCTTACTTAGAAACTTTTATATAAGCAGCGATAGAGGAAGTGAATGTTGTTTAGAATTATACACAGCTAACAAACTTATTAAAAAATGGGTTACTGGTAAAGTTATTGATAGCAAAACAGGTGAGCCTGTTCCAAATGCAAATATTAGTGTTACTAACGATGCAGGTGTAACCTTACCACCTTTAAATACAGATGATAAAGGAATATATTTTATAGAAACAGATCCATTTAATTCATTTACTGGTTTAGCAACAAAAGATAAATACGAACCATCAAATAAAAATATTGTTGCTGATTTTAATATTGATACATTAGGAGTTACAGATTGGTTAATGACACCAATTCCTCCTCCACCCCCACCACCTCCAGTAATTACAGAAGAAAAACCTCTTGTTGTACGATTTGATTTCGATTCTGCAAACATCTTAGCTGAATATGAAGAAAGTTTAGATTCTTTAGCAGCAATGATGAATAGAGAAACTAATATGTTTGTTGAAATTGGTGGATACACTGACCAAAAAGGTGATGTTAAATATAATTTAGATTTATCTGATCGTCGTGCAGCAGCTGCAAAAGTTTATTTAATCAATAAATATAGCATTGATGAGAAACGTTTATCAACTAAAGGTTATGGAGAATGTTGCCCAATTGAAATTGAAATTGATGAGAAAGGAAACGATAAACCAGAATCGAGAGCTATAAATAGAAGGTTAGAATTTAAACTGTTGCTGAAAAAGCAAGTTCCAGTTCAACCATAGTTCATAAAAAAACTCCTCGAAAATCGAGGAGTTTTTTTATGAACTAAAATTCTTTAAAGCCTGCTTTAATTGAATCATTCCTTCAGTAGCTGAAGCCTCAATTGAATTAATATTGTTTATTTTAAAAGTGTTAGGAACCTTTTTATCAATAATATATTTAGGAATTTCAGTTTGTGTAAAATTGATTAATGAAGCAGCAGGATACACTTGTAAAGAAGTTCCTATAATTACAAAAATATCAGCTTCCTCAACAATAGGAACTGCTTTTTCTAGCATTGGCACTTCTTCCTCAAACCAAACAATATGGGGCCTTAATTGTCCACCATCATCAGCCTTATCTCCTAGTTGAATATCATCTCTAATTTCAAAAATTTTATTTTTATTCAATACACTTCGCATTTTAAATATTTCTCCATGTAAATGAAGAACATTTGTACTTCCTCCCCTTTCGTGCAAATCATCAATATTTTGTGTAATAATCGTAACATCAAAATCACTTTCTAAAAGTGCCAATTCAATATGAGCAGCATTAGGCTTTGCTTTGGCAACATCTCTTCTTCTCATATTATAAAAATCTAAAACCAATTGTGGGTTTGCTGCAAATCCTCTAGGTGTGGCTACTTCATAAACATTATAACCTTCCCAAAGTCCATCAGCATCTCTAAAAGTTTTTAATCCACTTTCAGCACTGATTCCTGCACCAGAAAGCACTACCAATTTGGGTTTATTTAATTGCATAAATTTTTATTATAAAACTAAAGTGAAGCTGCTTGTTGAATCAAAAAATCAATTGCTAAACGATATCCATCTAATCCAAACCCACTCATTACTGCTTTTGCTTTTGAAGAAACAAATGAGTGTTGACGATATTCTTCTCTTGCAAAAATGTTGGATATATGTACTTCAACAACTGGGGATTGAATAGCTGCAACAGCATCTGCAATGGCAATTGATGTATGACTATAACCAGCAGGATTTAAAACAATACCTTGTGATTTGAAACCAACCCTTTGTATTTCATTTATAATTTCTCCTTCAATATTACTTTGAAAATAGGTTAATTGTATTAGAGGAAAAAGTTGTTGTAATTCTTTATAATAAGTTTCGAAAGATTGGTTGCCATAAATATCAACTTCTCTTGTTCCTAGTAGATTTAAATTGGGTCCATTGATAATATGAATATTCATCTAGTAAAATTAATTCATTAAAGCTACAAAATCATCAAACAAATATCTGCTATCATGTGGACCAGGAGTAGCTTCAGGATGATATTGAACACTAAATGCAGGTTTATTTTTTAGTTTAATTCCTTCAATACTATTATCATTTAAATTAATATGAGTAATGATAATATTTGAATTATTTTTCACAGCTTCTGGTTCTATTCCAAAACCATGATTTTGTGTAGTAATTTCACTCTTTCCAGTAATTATATTTTTTACAGGATGGTTTAATCCTCTATGTCCATGATGCATTTTATAAGTTGGAATATCGTTTGCTAATGCTAATAATTGATGACCTAGACAAATTCCAAATATTGGTTTTTCTTCCTTTAAAATTTCTTTAATGGTTTCAACTGCATAAGGCATTGCTGAAGGATCACCAGGTCCATTTGATATAAAATATCCAGATGGATTAAAGGCTTTTAACTCAGTTGCTTTAGTTCTTGCAGGAAATATTTTTACATGTACGCCACGTTCAACCAAACAATTCAAAATATTTTTTTTGATTCCAAAATCTAATACAGCAACTTTATGTCTTGCATTTACATCACCCAATTCATACACTTCTTTTGTACTAACTGTAGATGCTAATTCTTGTCCATCCATATCAGGACAAGTAGTCAATAATTTTTGTAATTCAGCAACATCAAATATTTCAGAAGATATGATGCAATTCATAGCACCTTTTGTTCTTACATGTGTTACCAATGCTCTGGTATCAACAGCTTCAATGGCAACAATATTATTTTTAATTAAATAAGAAAGCAAATTATCGTCAGCCTGACTTCTACTGTATATTTCTTCTGAATTTTTACAAATAAGTCCTTTGATTTTTACATTACTACTTTCAACATCAGAAATTTTTGTACCATAATTTCCAATATGAACATTGTTCATTATTAAAACCTGTCCACTATAACTGGGGTCTGTAAATACTTCTTGATAGCCTGTCATTCCAGTATTAAAACAAATTTCCCCCATTGAAGTACCTTTAGAACCAAATTGAAAACCTTTCAACATTGTTCCATCACTTAATAATAAAATTGCTGGTTGCTTAGAATGAATCATTACTTAAATTAAATTGTTGCAAAATAAACTTATTCCTACTAAAAAAATGTTCAATGTAGATAAAGTAATAATAAGTTATTTTCAAGCTTTACATTTGTAGAAGTTTTTAGTATGTAAAACCATTAATTATCAAGTTTGATGAAGATTCTTTTAAAAAAAGCAGAAATAATTGATAAAAACAGTTCTCATCATCAACAACTGAAGGACATTCTTATTGTTGATGGAATTATTACTAAAATTGAATCAGAAATTATTGATACCGATGCTCAAATTTTTAAAGACCCACATTTAAAAATTTCCATTGGTTTCGTTGATATTTTCACAAAAATTGGAGAACCTGGATTTGAACATCAAGAAACTTTAGAAACTGCAGCAGTAACAGCACAGGCAGGTGGTTTTACTAGAATTTTTATGTTGCCCAATACAAATCCAACAATTTCTACTCAAAGTCAGGTAAACTATATCAAAGAAAAATCAAAGAGTTTACCTGTTCACATACACCCATTAGGAGCTATTTCTAAGAATACTGAAGGCAAAGAACTTGCTGAAATGTATGATATGTTTAATCATGGTGCTATAGCTTTTTCTGATGGAGATCAACCTATACAATCTGCAGCATTATTTTTAAAGGCTTTACAATATGTAAATAGTTTCAATGGTACTTTAATACAAAAGCCAGTTGATAATAGTTTTACAAAATTGGGCAGCATGAATGAGGGTATTATTTCCACACAATTAGGGATTCAAGGCATACCAAGTTTTGCTGAAGCTTTAATGATAAAAAGAGATCTTGAGTTATTAAAATATGCAAAAGGAAGTTTACATATTACTGGCGTATCAACTGCTGAAGGAATTCAATTAATTCATGATGCAAAAAAAGAAGGATTGAATATTACTTGTAGTGTTGCTCCACATCATTTATTATTTTGTGATGAAGATTTAACTAACTATGATAGCAATTTAAAAGTAAATCCACCACTTAGAACAAAGAAGGATATGTATGCTTTAAGAGAAGCTTTAGAAGCTGGAAATATTGATTGTATTGCATCACACCACACTCCTTTACATTCTGATCATAAAGATTGTGAATTTGATAAAGCCAGTTATGGCATGATTAATTTGCAAACTGTTTTTTCTATATTACAAGAACTTTTTCCAAAATTAGATCCTTCGAAAATTATTGACTTATTAAGTCATAATCCTAGAACAATATTTAACTTGCCAAAAGCTACAATTGAAGTTGGGGAAATTGCTGAATTAACTTTGTATAGCACAGCAGATAAATTTGTACTAACAAAAGAAAATAATAAAAGTAAATCCTCTAATACTTCAATTTTCAATAAGGAACTAAAAGGTAAAATTTTAGGAACACTAAATAAAGGACAACTTTTTATTAATTAATATGCAACAAAAGCTTCACATACAAAAGGGTTTAATCATAGCTGCTTTGCTAATTATTTTTAAATCAATTACACATTTTACCCATACAACTTTTCAAGAATGGACAACTTTTGTTTTTGGCTTAATTATTTTAATTGGCGTTGCTTTCTCGGTTTTCATAAATAAAAAAAATGTCTCTACAAATAAAAAATTTGCAGAATTATTTTCTTTTGGATTTAAGGTAACCGCTGTTGTTACAAGCATTTATTTTATTTTTATTTTTTTAGAAACTAAATTATTTTTTCCAGATTATATACATCAAAGATTATTGCAAAGTATAGAACAGTTAAAACAAAGTGGCATTGTAGATTCAAAAACAATTGATGAAAATTTAGAACAAACACTTGAACTTGGAAAGAAAGTAGAAAATTATAAATATTTTGCAGGCACAATTATGGGTATTTTATTTCTTGGTGTAATTGGATCAGTTCTTGGAACTGTAATTTCAAAAACTAAAGTAACAAATTAATTTATGGATGTATCTATAGTTATTCCACTTTTTAATGAAGATGAATCATTGCCAGATTTATGTAATTGGATTACAAAAGTTGTTACCGAAAATAATTTAAGTTATGAAGTGATTTTAATTGATGATGGAAGTAATGACAATAGCTGGAATGTTATTAAATCGATTTCAGAATCCAACTCAAATTTTAAAGGTATTCGTTTTCAAAGAAATTATGGTAAAAGTGCAGCATTGAATGAAGGATTTAAAGCTGCACAAGGTGATGTAGTCATTACTATGGATGCTGATATGCAAGATAGTCCTGATGAAATTCCTTCCTTGCTAAAAATGATTAACTGAAGGAAATTTTGATATTGTGAGTGGATGGAAAAAAAAGCGTTACGATAGTAAACTAACAAAAAATATTCCATCCAAAATTATTTAATGCAGCAGCAAGAATGAGCAGTGGAATTAAATTACACGACTTTAATTGTGGCTTAAAAGCTTACAAAAAAAAAGTAGTAAAAAGTATTGAAGTTTATGGAGAAATGCATCGATATATTCCTGTAATTGCAAAATGGAATGGCTTTAAAAAAATTGGTGAAAAAGTAGTTGAACACAGACCAAGAAAATATGGAGTTACAAAGTTTGGTTGGGAACGATTTGTAAATGGCTTCTTAGATTTAGCAACAATTACTTTTGTAAGCAAGTTTGGAAAAAGACCCATGCATTTTTTTGGGTTATATGGCACACTTTGTTTTTTAATTGGCTTCTTTATTAGTATTTACTTGATAGTGGCAAAAATGTTAGATAACAGTTTTGCATTAACAAATAGACCTGCTTTCTTTATTGCAATGGTTGTTATGGTAATTGGTATGCAACTTTTTTTAGCAGGATTTGTTGCTGAACTTATTTCTCGAAACTCAACAAAGAAATGATTATTTAATTGCACAAAAAGTTGGATTTAATTCAAATTTCAATTTTGCATTCATCAAAAAAAAGGTTGTTATTATTGGTTCAGCCTATCCACTACGAGGTGGTGGAATAGCAACATTTAATGAAAGATTAGCTCAAGAATTTATTGATGAAGGTTATCAAACAACCATATTTATTCATTTTCGTTACAATACCCCAATTTTCTTTTTCCAGGCAAATCACAATATTCTACAGAGCAAGCTCCTAAAGGTTTACAGATTCTTTCTGGTATTAATTCAATAAACCCATTGAATTGGATTAAAATAGGTTTTCAACTAAAGAAACAAAAACCAGATATTATTGTTGTTCGGTATTGGTTGCCTTTTATGGGTCCATGTTTTGGTACCATTTTAAGAATTGCAAAAAAGAATAAACACAGTAAAATAATTTGCATTGCAGACAATATTATTCCTCATGAAAAAAGAATTGGCGATACCATTTTTACAAAATATTTTGTAAAGCCCATTGACTCTTTTATTTGCATGAGTAAAAAAGTATTGAGATGATTTAAAACAATTTTCAGCACTAAAAAAACAGTTTTAGTACCACATCCTTTATATGATAATTTTGGAGAAATAGTTCCAAAAAAAGAAGCAAGACTAAAATTAGAATTAATGAAAATGGAACTATACTTTTATTTTTTGGTTTCATCAGAAAATATAAAGGATTAGACTTATTAATTGAAGCATTATCAATAATTCAAAATTCAAAATTCAAAATTCAAACTTTAAAATTATTAATTGCTGGAGAATTTTATGATGATAGAAAATTGTATGATGATTTAATAAAACAATTCAATTTTGAATCTGAAATAATTCTTCATACTCATTTTATATCAAATGAAGATGTAAAATATTATTTCTGTGCTGCAGATTTTGTTATGCAACCCTACAAAAATGCCACTCAAAGTGGAGTAACTCCATTAGCTTATCATTTCGAAAAACCAATGTTAGTTACTAATGTTGGAGGATTACCAGATTTAGTGCCTGATCAAATTGTAGGTTTAGTGGCTGAACCAAATGCAAATTCTATTGCTAAAAAAATTGAAGAATTACTTATATTTGAGGAAGGATATTTTCTCGAAAACATCAGACAAGAAAAGAAAAAATATCAATGGAACAATTTAACTTCTGCTATTATTAGTTGTTCCAATCTTTAACTAAATTAAAATCTAATGCCATATAATATCATTGAAAAAAATACTATAGATAAATTAGGTTATGATTTTATTAAAGGTGAATTTTTACCTGAAGGCAAAAACGAGTATTATTTAAGAAATCAGCAAGAAAGAAGTGGAAGAAAATATAGAAAACTTACACCTCAAGAAATTGAAATTTTAGAAAAAAATAAAAATACTCACCCTAACTGGAAAGATTTTTTAGTAGTAGATGGTTTTAATCCAAAACTAATTGTGAATAATGATTTTTTTGGTTTAATTAGAATTGGAAAACTTGAACCAATCACTCTTTCATTTAGTGAATTAACTACTCCTGTTGGATTATATAACTCCACAATTATAAGTTGTGATTTTGGTGATAATGTTGCAGTGAATAATGTAAACTATCTATCTCATTTTATTATTGGCGATGAAGTTATCCTCATCAATGTAAATGAAATAGTGACTAGTAATAAAGCAAAGTTTGGTAATGGTGTAGTAAAGCAAGGTGAAGATGAAAACCATAGAGTGTGGTTAGAAGTATGCAATGAAAATGCTGGAAGAAAAATTTTACCTTATAATGGCATGCAACCTGGTGATGCATTTTTATGGAGTAAGTACAGAGATGATAAACTATTATTAGAAAAACTTACTAGAACTTACCGAAAAAAAATTCACAACAATTAGAGGGTTCTATGGCAAAATTGGAAATAGAACCATTATCAAAAATTCAAAAAGTATAAAAGATTGTTGGATTGGTGAAGATGCTTACATAAAAGGAGTTAACAAATTAAAAAACCTAACTATCAACTCTGGAAATGGAGAAGGCAGAACACAAATAGGTGAAGGCTGTGAATTAGTAAATGGAATCATTGGCTATGGTTGCAGAATTTTTTATGGCGTTAAAGCTGTTCGATTTATAACTGCCAATCATTCGCAATTAAAATATGGAGCCAGATTAATTAATTCTTATTTAGGATTTAATTCGACCATTTCATGTTGTGAAGTATTGAATTCATTAATATTTTCATTTCATGAACAACACCATAACAATTCATTTTTATGTGCTGCATTAGTAATGGGACAAAGCAATCTAGCAGCAGGTTCTACAATAGGTAGCAATCATAATTCTAGAAGTGCAGATGGTGAAATTATTGCTGGACGTGGGTTTTGGCCAGGCTTATGTGTAAGTTTAAAACACAATTCAATTTTCTCGAGCTTTACAATTATTGCAAAAGGAGATTACTCAACCGAGTTAAATATTAAAATTCCTTTTTCTTTAGTATCAAATAATCTTAGTGATGATAAGTTAATGATTATGCCAGCTTATTGGTTTATGTACAATATGTATGCATTAGAACGCAATGCATGGAAGTTTGCAGATAGAGATAAAAGAAAGCATAAAATTCAACATTTAGAGAACAATTATTTGGCACCAGATACCATTCATGAAATATTAGAATCTCTTACACTCTTAGAAGAATTAGCAGGCAGCTCATGGCATAAAACAAACAATCTAAAAAATAATAATAGAGCTACCAATATTGAAAAAGGGAAAGAGCTTTTTAAAGAAGAAAATAGTTTTTGTACAAATTTAGAAATAGATGGGGGTGTTTTTGAAAACTCAAAACGTTCAACTGTTCTCTTAAAAACACAAAATGCATACAATACATTTAAGGAAATTATTGAGTATTATTTTATCTTAGTTTTTCTAGAGTACATTGAACAAGAAAATGTAGAGACTCTTGATTCAGTAATTAAAATTCAACCTCAGGTTTATTCTAAAGAATGGCTAAATATTGGTGGACAATTAATGTTGAAAGTTGATGTTGAAAATTTGAAACAAAAAATCAAAACCTCAAAATTAAAATCTTGGGATGCGGTTCATGAATTCTATAAAAGCACTAACGAAAAATATTGTAAAGATAAATTAGAACACGCTCTATTATGCCTTCAACAAATTGCTTCATTTGAAAAAATAGATGTTGAAGTTTTATCTTCTTTACTAGATCAATCCATAAAAACAAAAAAATGGATGGTGAAAAATATTGAAACTTCACGTCAGAAAGATTATTCTAATGAATTTAGAAAAATGGTTTATGATAATGATGAAGAAATGAAACAAGTTCTGGGAAATGTGGATGATAATAGCTTTATCAAAGAACAAAAAAAACAGCTCAAACTATTTATTGAAAAAGTAGAACAAGTTAAAATAAAGTTTAAAATTTAATTGATATGGATCAAACTAATTTAGGTATTGGAACAAGATTACAGCATACACATTTTGGACAAGGAGTGATTGTTGGTGTAAAATATGCAACCTATCTTATAACATTTATCCATCATGGTACAAAAGAAGTTGATAAAATAGATGCTAACCTAGATGAAATTATTGAAGATAATGTTACCACTGAATTAGAAACTACATCTGATGTTGAAAAATCTTTATTAAAAATATTACAAATGTGGGGTGGAATTACTGAGAAAGTTCCTTTAGGTGAACGTTGGCAGAAGGGTATTATGAGTTTACAACCCTTCGATAAATCTTTAAAGCCCAAAGAAATTCCAATTGAAGATTTTTTTCATAAAATTGTAATGTTAAGAGATAGACTTAGAGTTTTAGAACAAAACATCAACAGTCATAAAAAATTAAATGATGAAGAAAAAGTAAATCTTCAACAATACATTACTCGTTGTTATGGCTCATTAACAACTTTTAATGTGCTATTTAAAAACAAAGAAGATTGGTTTGTAGGAGATAAATCTGGTAAAGAAGACTAATTATTTCGATAAATAGTTGTTGGTGCTGATTGGGCTCCAGCATATAAAACCATATCTGCAATAGTTACATTCTTTGGAGCATTAATTGCATAAAGAATGGCATCTGCAACATCTTCTGGCTTAATAGGATCAAAACCTTCATACACTTTTTTTGCTCTTTCTTCATCCCCTTTAAAACGAACAACAGAAAAATTTGTTTCAACTGCACCAGGAGCAATATTGGTTACTTTAATTCCATGCTGAGTTAAATCTAAACGCATTCCTTCGCTAATAGCTTCAACAGCTTTTTTACTTGCACAATAAACTGCACCATTTTGATAAGTGTATTTCCCAGCAACAGAACTAATATTTACAATATGACCTTGTTTTTTTTCAATCATTAAAGGCATGATAAATCGAGAAACATATAAAAGCCCTTTAACATTAGCATCAATCATCATATCCCAATCTTCTAAATCACCATTCTCAATAGATGATAATCCATGAGCATTTCCAGCACAATTCACCAAAATATCAATTTTCTTCCAGCTTGAATTTAAGCTATTAATTTTCGATTCTACTTCAACTTTATTTCTTACATCAAAATTTAAAATGACCACTTTTACTTGAGTTGATAATTTCTTTTCGAGATGATTCAATTGATCTTGATTTCTTCCACAAAGAATTAAATCAATTCCATTATTAGCAAATGTTTTTGCAATAGCATTTCCAATGCCTGATGTAGCTCCTGTTATAAAAGCAATCCTTTGCATACTAATAAATAAATTTTAAGGCGATTGCAAGAATTGCCCAAATGACTGTAGTTATAAAAATTCCTTTTGCTGTATGATCTTTATTTTTATTCAGAAAGATTGTAAAGAAGATTGCATTAACTAATAATGAAAATGAAATCATACTCGTTAAAATTGTTTTTTGAACAGCTAAAGAAATAATGAAATTCTTTAAAGAGTAGATGCTGAATTTCCAATAATAGAACCCTAACATTCCTACAAAAGGACTTAAAAGTCCTATTACTAACCCATATTTTAAATTGTCTTTAAACATTAGAATTTCCAGTTTTCAATTTCTTTTTTAATAGTATAGTTAGTTAAATCAAACTGAATAGGCACAACACTTACATAATTATTTTCTAATGCCCAAACATCAGTGTCTTTAGATTTATCAAAGTTTACAAACTTGCCAGTTAACCAATAATATTTTTTCCCATGTGGGTCAGAACGCTTCATAAACTTCTCTTCATACTTAGCATAAGCTTGCTTGCAAACTTTAATTCCTTTTATTTTTTCAAATGGAATAGATGGAATATTTACATTCAGCAATAAATGCTTATCAACTTTTTTATGCTTTAATATTTCTGCAACAACTGTAGCAACAATTTTTTTTGAAGGCTCAAAATCTGCAGTCATACTATAGTTCAACAATGAAAAACCAACAGATGGGATACTTTCAATTGAAGCTTCCATTGCAGCACTCATAGTTCCACTATAAATTACATTGATGCTATGATTTGCTCCATGATTAATCCCACTTAAACAAATATCTGGTTTACGATGTAATATTTTATCTACTGCAAGTTTAACACAATCAACAGGCGTTCCATTTGTAGTGTAAGATTCTACCCCTTCAATTAGATTCACTTTTTCTAAACGCAATGGCTTGTTAATTGTAATGGCATGTCCCATTCCACTTTGAGGTTGATCTGGTGCAACTACAACAACTCTACCAAAAGGCATGGCAGCTTCAACCAAAGCTTTAATTCCAGGAGCAAAAACACTATCATCATTTACTACTAAAATTATTTTTTCGTCTTTCTTATTCTTTTTAGTCATCTCTGCAAAATAAAGGTGTTCTTGAATTAATTAATCATATCAAATGATTATTTACTCACCATTTTAATCACAGGAATAATCATTTCTTCTAGACTAATACCACCATGTTGAAATGTGTTTTTATAATAATTTACAAAATGATTGTAGTTATTAGGATAACACAAGAAATCATCTTCTTTAGCAAAAATGAATGAAGAATTTACTGTTGGAACTGGTAGTCCAGCTTCACGAGGATCTTTAAATGCCAAAACTGTTTTAGCATCATAATTTAAATTTCTACCATGTTTATAACGAAGGTTAGTTGTGGTTTGTTTATCACCAATAACTTTTTGTGGATTATTCACTCTCATAGTTCCATGATCAGTAGCAACTATTAAACGAATATTTTTATCTGCAATTTTTTTAAGGGCTTGATGTAATGCACTGTGCTCGAACCAACTTTTTGTTACACTTCTGTAACTGGCTTCATCCCCTGCTAATTCTTTCAACACTTCCATTTCAGTTCTTGCATGACTCAACATATCAACAAAATTGTACACAATAACATTTAAATCGTTTGACAATAAATTATGAATATTATTTACTAATTGTTGTCCATCGTTATGATGTAACACTTTAGTATAGCTGGCTTTAATATCATCTTTTTTAAAGTGTCGGAGTTGTTCTCTGAAGAAAAATTCCTCATATAAATTTTTGCCACCTTCTTCTTCATCATTTTTCCATTCAGTCGGGAAATATTTTTCTATTTCAATAGGCAACAATCCACTGAAAATAGCATTACGACTGTATTGTGTTGCAGTTGGAAGAATGGAGTAAAAAGTTTCCTCTTCTAAAATTCTAAAACTTTCTGCGAAAATGGGTTGAATAACTTTCCATTGATCATAACGTAAATTATCGATTAATATAAAAAATGTTGGAATGCCTTTTTCTACATGTGGTAACACTTTATATTGAAATAAAGTATGACTCATAATGGGTACATCGACAGCTTTTGGATCCATCCATTTTGCATAATTTTTGCTGATGAATTTAAAGAATTCAGTATTGGCTTCTTTTTTTTGATTAGCTAATATTTCTTGCATTTCGGGGCTATCACTTTTTTCCATCTCCAATTCCCAATACACCAATTTTTTATAAATATCCATCCAACCATTATAATCTGGATTATCGTTTAAAGCCATAAACAATTCTCGAAATTGTTGCTGATAACTTGAAGTTGTTTTTTCTGCAACTAATCTTTTATTATCGATAATTTTTTTTAAACTTAATAAAACTTGATTTGGATTTACAGGCTTTAATAAATAATCACTGATTTGGCTACCAATAGCTTCATCCATCAATGTTTCAGTTTCATTTTTAGTAATAAGTACTATTGGAATTTGCTGATTAATTTCTTTTATTTTAGAAAGTGTTTCTAGTCCAGAAATACCAGGCATAGACTCATCTAACAGTACAACATCAATATAATTATCTTTTACATAATCAATACCTTCAAATCCATTTGTAAAAGTTACAACTTCGTAACCTTTATTTTCTAAGAACATCTTTTGAGATTGCAAACTTTCTATTTCATCATCTATCCATACAATTGTTGCTATTGCCATATAAAAATTTATTAATAAGTTAAAGAAAAAAACAAAACTTTAGTTCAAAAAATAAAATCGAAAACTAAAATTAAAAGTAGAAATATTTCAAATAAATGTGGTGATTCTTGAGAAGTCAAATATATTGATGAAGAGAATTTAAAAAACTGAGAATCTGATATTTTAACAAAGTATACATTAATTCAATTGTGGATCTAAAGGATAATTCACAAGTGTTTGATAAACGCCTCCCATATCCTTCAACACATCTTTCCAAAGTATTTCAGGATTCAGATGAAAAATAAAATTCTTATTTGCTTGATGGAGAATCCAAGTTTTTTGGTCAATTTCAGCATCAAGTTGTCCAACACTCCATCCTGAATAACCAATATAAAATCTTAAATCACGAGGTGTAATTAAACCAGAAGCAATGCCAACTAAAGCTTGACCAAAATCACCTCCCCAAAAAACATTTTCAAAGATGGCTAATCCACCTTCTATCAATTCTGGCTTTGTATGTATAAAATGCAAAGAATCTAATTCTACTGGACCTCCATAATACACAGGAAAATGAATGTTCTCCATTCCTTCAACAAAATCACTAAAATTTTTATTATGTTTCTTGTTTAAAATAAATCCTGTTGTTCCTTCCTTATGATGATCACAAATTAATACAACCGAACGTAAAAAATTTGGATCTTTTAAAAAAGGATCTGATATCAATAATGTTCCTGTCTTAATACTTTGCATATCGTCAAATTTAATAAAAACTCATTAATTAATACAAGTTAAAATCTAACTAAACTTTTTTCACAAGATGTATGAAGAATTAATGTAATTATATTTGCTTTAATGAGGAAAATTTTACCCGTTATTATTGTTCTTATTGGCTTATCATTAGTTGGCCTAATTGTTTTACAAGGCTCATGGCTTAACAATTTAGTACAATTAAGAGCAGCACAAATTTCTAGTAAAATTAATGAAGCATGCTCAGGCGTTGTTTTAGATTTAAGTAAAACTGTTTATGGCAGTCAGTCTAATAAAATACCTCGCAGATTAAAAGGACTAAGTTTTGGTAACGATATGTTTAATATTCTAAAACCAAAAATGGTTAGTGAACAGTTCTCTCTACATGAAATTCAAACTAAAATTTCGAATGCTTTTAAAGACGAAGAATTAAAAAAAATTCAATTTGATTTTGCAATCATTAGTAGCAATAATGAATACGAAATGCAAACCCCAAATTTCGAAAAAAGTTTTTTCGATACGGGTTCAAACAAGCCTTTTATTTTTCCGATTTTTCCTGGTGAAGGAACAGATTTTGAAGGCCTCAATATTGCCGAACATTTAGTAATTGTTGTACCCAATTTTAGCAAACAAGTTTGGGGCACTTTAACTTGGATTGTTTTAGGCAGTGGCATATTTACACTTATCATTTTTGCAGCATTTTTCATTACAGTTAGAACATTGATTAATCAGAAAAAAATTAGTGAAATTAAAAGTGATTTTATTAATAATATGACTCATGAATTTAAAACACCCATTGCTACAATTTCACTAGCAGTTGATGCTATTAAAAATCAAAAAGTTTTAAACGATCCGGAAAAATTGAAATATTTTACTAGCATTATTAAAGATGAAAATACTAGAATGAACAAGCATGTAGAAACTATTTTACAAGCTGCTTTACTAGAGAAAAAAGAATTGCAATTAAACCTTAAACCAATTAGTGCAAATATTATCATTGCTTCTGTAGTTGATAATTTTCAATTACAACTTTCTGCAAAAAATGGGATTTGTCAGCTAAACCTAGATGCTACTGATGATAATATTTTTGCTGATGATGTACATTTTGCTAATGCCATTTCAAACTTGGTTGATAATGCCATTAAATATTCTGAAGAAAATTTAAAAATCGTAATAACCAGTTCTAACAAAAACAATAAACTACACATTACAATAAAAGATAATGGTATTGGAATGAGTAAAGAAACTGTGAAAAATATTTTTGAAAGATTCTATCGTGCACATACTGGCGATGTTCACAATGTAAAAGGATTTGGCTTAGGAATGAGTTATGTAAAAACTATTATTGATGCTCTTAAAGGGACAATAAAAGTTGAAAGTATTTTGCATAAAGGAACTGAGTTCATTATTGAATTACCACTTGCTAAAAACGTTAAAGTGTAATTTCTAAACAGCCGTTCAACCATTCTCCATCGAATTTGGTACTGTATTTTTTATAAAAGTTTATTGCTGGTTCGTTCCAATCCAAAACTTGCCAAACAATAGCACTAAAGTTTTTTTCTTTTGCTTCTTCAATTAAAGTATCAAACAACATTTTGCCAACACCTTTACCTCTGCAAGCTTCAGTTACTAAAAAATCTTCTAAATACATTCTTTCTCCTTTCCATGTACTGAATCTAATATAGTATAAGGCAAAACCTATAATTGTTTCATCTTCTTCTGCCACAAAAGCCCACCAAATGGGTTGCTCACCAAATCCACTTTTAGTAAATTGTTCTATGCTTACAGTTACTTCGTTAGGAGCTTTTTCGTACACAGCCAATTCTCTCACTAAATCTAAAATCTGCTTACAGTCTGCTTCAATTGCTCTTCTAATTTTTACCATAGCTTGTTTCTTTTCAATAACAAATGTAAAGCACTGTAGTTGTATATAAAACTTATATCTCATCCTGAAAAATAAATATTTTACTATATTTTTTAGTATTATATTTACTAATTATTTTAGCTTTTAAATTTGATATTATGGATGATGATAAACTGTTTAATTCGACCTATAGGGGCACTAAAAACTTTACCCAGCACAACGTTGTAACAGCTAATGCCACAGGTTTTGGTGCTGCAACTGACGATTTTATGGAACGTGGAATTGATTTAGATGAAAGACTCATCATGAACAAACCTGCCACATATTTTTTTAGAATGAATGGAGATGCGATGGAAGGTGTAGGCATTTTTAACCAAGACATTTTAATTGTAGATAGAAGCATTAAAACCAGCAATGGTAGTATTATTATTGCTGCTTTAGATGGAGAACTAATTGTTCGGCGTTTCGAAAAAAGCTTCAATAAAATACAGCTCACTGCCGAACATAAAAAATACAAACCCATTTTAATAGAAGAGTTTACTCAATTTTTATGTTGGGGCGTAGTTACTTGTGCCATTCATTTAATGGATAAATCTTTAATTGTATTTAATGCCAATAAATAATGATAGCGATTGTTGATTGCAATAGTTTTTATTGCTCTTGTGAAAAATTATTTAGACCCGATTTAGATAATAAACCTGTTGTTGTACTCAGCAACAACGATGGTTGTATTATTTCTAGAACAGATGAAGCCAAAGCTTTAGGTGTTGGCATGGCTGGTCCTTATTTCGAGGTTAAACACATTATTGAAGCCAATAAGGTTGCAGTATTTTCATCTAACTACAACTTATATGGGGATTTAAGTTGGCGAGTAATGGAAACACTAAGAATGTTGTTTGGTGCAGAAAATGTAGAAGTGTATAGTGTTGATGAATGTTTCATCAATCTAAAAAACATCACCCAAAATAATTTTGATGAGATGGCTTTACAAACCAGACTAACTGTAGAAGAATGGACAGGCATTAAAGTTTCTGTAGGCATTGCTCCTACTAAGCTTTTGGCTAAAGTAGCCAATAAATTAGCCAAGAAAAATAAAGCAGCTACACAATGTGTTATGGTGCTTGATACCAAAGAAAAAATTAATGATGCTTTAAAGAAAACAAAGATTGCCGATGTTTGGGGTATTGGCTATCAATACACAGAAAAATTAAAGCGTTTTCAAATTCATACAGCCTACGATTTAAGTTTAAAAACTTCCGATTGGGCAAGCAGACATTTAGGTGGTGTAATGGGTTTACGATTGCTGAGGGAATTAAAAGGCAACGATGCTGTACCCATGAAAGAAGAATTGCTGTACTAAAAAAGTTATTGCTACAACAAGAATGTTTGGAGAGCCAATAACCGATTTAAAAAGTATTAAAGAAGCAGTGGCAACTTATGTAAGCAGAGCTGCAGAAAAACTAAGAAGACAACATTGTGCAGCTCAAGAAATGAGCGTTTTCATCATTGCCAAAAAAGAGAATTATAGCACCAAATATTATCATGGCTCAACACTCAGCAGCTATGTAACCTTGCCTGCAGCAACTTCATTAACACATCAACTTATAAAACCAGCATTAATATTAATTGAACGATTGTTTGAAGAAGGAAGAATTTACAAAAAAGCTGGAGTAATATTAAGCAAAATTGTACCAGACACTGCTGTACAAGGAAATTTGTTTGTACCAGAGACCAACAATAAAACCAGAATGTTGATGAGTGTGATGGATAATATCAATTTTAGTCAGAGAGATGATATTTTAAAATATGCTGCTGCAGGAACAACTAGAGATTGGAAAATGCAACAGAACTTTCGTAGCCCAAAATATACCAGTCGTTGGGATCAGTTGTGTAAGGTGAGGTAAAGACTAAAAGGATTTTATAGGTTGAAGAGTTTCCAATTGTTCTTTATATTTAATTAGAGCTGGGCACTTCTTAAAATAAAGATAGCCTTGAAAAATAATTGCAACAAGGCTATCTTTTTGTGGACCTGAGGAGAATCGAACTCCTGTCCAAACATATTCACCATAAGGTTTCTACACGTTTATTTCTTTATTAATTGTTGGGTAAAAGCAGGAAAAGAACAAACCAACTTTAACCTTAGCTGGATAATCTTTTGTAATAATCACAGCCTTTTATTACAGCATCTTGAATTTGTTTTGAGTCGGCGGGAGAACTTGGTATCAAGAAAACCTGTTCTGCGGCCCAAATGACTATCTAATCACTGATTAGGCAGCCATGGCATACGAAGTATTGCCAGTTAAATTGTGAGTATTCAGATTAACGTGTTAATTACACAACACACGACGTGCTTATACTTACCGCAACTTATGCTGTCGAAACCAGTACAGGCCCAAATTGTAAGTCAGTCTGCAAATTTACAACAATCTATTTTCTTTTGGAATTTCTTTTTTTGCTTTTATAACGAGCAACAATATCTAACACTTGATTATTTTGAAGAATGTTAGGATTTATTTCTAATAAAATTTTTAAATGTTTTGGATCATTTTCCATTGCATTTTCTAATTGAATAATGGCTTCTTTATTTTTATTCTGAGCAAATAAAATTGCAGTATATAAAAATTGAATAGTTGATTTATTACTAGTTTGATACAAGGCAACTAAACATCTTTCATTGGCTTGCTCTAACATTTTTGCTTTTATTAAACATTTTAACAATGCTGACCAAGCACTAACATTTGTTGGCCTATGTAAAACAACTAAACCAAAATATATAATGGCTTCTTTATATATTCCCAATTGAGTTTTACACTCACCCATCGCCAAATTAAATTCTTTGCTATTTCTATTTAATCTTAATGCATCTTCTAAATGCTTAACAGCTTTTAACCATTGCCCATCCAACATGTAAGTATTGGCTACTTTATAATGTAAACGAGCATCTTCATTATTTAAATGCACAGCTTTTTTGTAGTTAAAACGTGCTTGAGCTGTATTTTTTAATTTATGATAACAATGTCCCAAAGCTTCGTAAATTACATCTTCTGGTCGACTTAATTCTAAAACTTTCTCTAATACTTCAATAGCTTCTTTGTATTTTCTTAAACGTAAATAAGCATCACCCATATTACGATAAGCATAATCAAATTTTTCTTCAATAACAATAGCATATTGATATGCATCAATTGCTTTTTCATACAATTTCAACCCTTGGTAAGCTGTACCCAAATTAAACCAAGCTATTTCATTATAAGGAGATTCATCAATTATTTTTAAATGAAGTAAAATGCCTTCTTCATACCTACCAGTAAAATCAGTCCAAAAACAAATTTTGTATAATGCTTCTTCATTATTATGCTCTTCTTCAAGAATTACTTTCAAACAATCAAAAACTTTATCGAACTCTTCATAATCATCATACACATCAGCCAAATCGAATAATAAATCAACTTTCTCTTCTCCCTCAAAATATTCCAATGCAGATTGCAATAATTCTACAGCTTCTGGTTGACGATCTAAAGCCATTAAGGCATCTGTCTTTAAAATAAAGAAACTAATATTTTTTCCATCATATAAAGCTGCAACATCTAATAAATCTAAAGCCTCATTATATTTTTTTGTTGAAATAAGCAAATCTGCCTTTCTAAACATTAATTCTGAGGAGTATGGATATTGTGCTAACCCAATTTCAGCAGCCAATACAGCTTCTAAATGATTTTCTTTTTCATCGAAGTGGTCAATAAGAATGATGAAAGAATCTTCATCTAGAAACTGGTGTTTTTTTCCAGCTTTTAGATTGTAATAATCAATTAATATTTGATTTAGCTCCCCTTTTCCTTCGTGGTATGGTTGTTGCTTCATAAAAATTGGTTTATTAAATATAGGGATGTTAATAAATAAAAAAATAAATCTGCACAACTTTTTTATTGATTGTTTCGTTTGTTAATAAGATTTATTTTGTTAATTATATGTAAAACGTTTAACTTTGTACATCATGATAATTAAAGCCCATTCTAAAAAAGTATTTGCACTAGCCATATTGACTATGGTGATGCCTTTTGCTTTTGCGTCTTTAACCATATCAGGAACTGTTGACGAGAAGGCTAAAAGCAGTAAATTCTCATTAAAAAACATCAGTCAATACTCTCAAAAAAGTTTCTCCTTGTCTTTGCTGAGAAATAACATACATGCCAAAGGCAACTTTTCTTTGAAAACTGCATCAATGAATAAAGAGTTTAACTCTTATATTCAATTATATGATGGGAATACTACTTATGTAATGCCTTATAAATTGAAGATTAAAGTTCCAAAGTTTAAAACTCCTTCTCCAAATAATTAATTAAGAATTCTGTAGCCAGATGTTGGCACATTGAATTTAGAACTGGGCACTGGGCTCAAGTCTATTTTAGTTGCAACGTATTTTACTTTTGTACTTCCTTCTTCAGACTCATACTCCAATACAACACCAGGAATATCTTTTAAATTATGTTCATAATCTCTAACAGAAGGTACAAAAGCTGTTGTATAATACACTTGTGTTACAGTCCCATTTTTTAAAGTAACCGTAGCTTTTTTGCATTCGTAGCCTAATAGTATTTTTGTATCACTAAAAAAAGTGACGATTGCTGAATCAAACTTCTTATTTTTTTCTATCCACTGAGTTTTATTCAATTTTGTGATAAGCTTATTATTTCCAATTTCCCTTAAAACAACTGCATTCCCAGATGCTTTATCATATATAATTGTTTGTGAGAAGGCGTTACTAATTAAATCTGTTCTACTATCATTCCCTTTTATATAAACAATTTTATTTGCTGAAGCTAGGTAGTTATTATTTTGAGTTAATGAATCAGTAACAACATTATAATTTATGGTACATTCTGCAACTACTCTTTGTTGTGCATTTGTTTGAATACTTAAACCAAAAAATAAAATGAGTAAAATATTTTTCATAACTGTCTTTCACTTATATACGATAAAACCGTGCCAATGGAGTAAGCTTAATTTTTTCTAGCGTATTTTAACCAATTATTAATTGATTTGCAACTAGTAAATTCTGGGTCAATTGTAATATAATAGGTTGGAATATGTTCTGCAAACCATTTTTCTAATTGTGCTTGCTTTTTATCTTCTACAGCTCTGATAGATAACCTATTGTAATCGTCTTTGATATTCTCTCTATGAGGATCAGTTCTGCTTACATAATAAATTATTCTCACTTTTTTCTGCCCTTTTTCGTCTGCATAAACTTGAGGTTTTGAATACTCACCAGAGTTCAAATTCTTAATCAAAATAACCATTTCCTTATCTAGTTGGTCAATGGTGATTAAACCACTTCCATCTCTTCCACCAATTTGTCCTCCATTATTTTTATTAGCTTCATCATCGTTATACTTGCTTAAAGCATATCCAAAATCCATTTCTTTTTTAATCAATTTATCCCTCATAGAATCTAATTCAGTAACTACAATTCTAATTTCTTCGTTGGTAATTGGAGGTATTTTTAAAATATGACGAACTACAGCATCATCACCAGAACGAGAGACTAATTGAATGATATGATAACCAAATTTCGACTTGATTACATTTGATATTTGACCTTCCTTTAATTTAAAACAAGTTGACAAAAAAGTTGGATCCCAAAACTTGTCATTTCTACTTACATTATACTGTCCACCACTTTCTTTACTACCAGGATCATCAGTATAAATTTTTGCTAATTGATCGAATCTTTTGGAACCACTTTCAACCTGACGTTTATACTCATATAATTGCTTTATCACATATTCATCAACGCTTTTGTTTGCTTTTGGAGTCATGATAATTTGTCGTAATTCTAATTCACTTTCGTAAAATGCTAAACTATCTTTAGGAATTTTATCATAGTATGCTCTTACTTCATTAGGAGTTATTTTGATATTATCAACAATTTTATTTCGCATTTGATCTGCAAGTTTTCTTTCTTTAAAAACCTGTCTAAAATCTTCTTTAATTTGATAAACAGTTTTTCCTGCTACATCTTCTAAAATTTGTTGTGACCCATATTCACGAATAAATCCACGAACTTGATTATCAAGAGTAGCTTCAATTTCATCTTCACTAATACTTAGAGAATCTTTCTCAGCTTGCATTACCAAAGCTTTTTGAATAAGTTGACCCTCTAAAAAAGCACATTCAGGATTTGCTGGCAAGCTAGCTTCTTGACCTTGACGTTTATAATCATTAATGGCATTAATGATATCTGATTTAAGAATAATTTTATTACCAACCTGAGCAATAATTTTATCAGCTACAACTTTTTGAGGTTGAGCCATTACTATAATTGTACTAAATAAACCAATAAACGTAAAAATCTTTTTCATCATAATAAAAAATAGGTGGTAAAAATAGCAGTAAACGTAGTTTAAATAAAAGTATATCTGGTTTTTAACAAAATAATTATAAATGATGCAAACAAGATTGTTAATTTGCCGACTTAAACTATTTAAATAGTTTTGCACAGTATTTGCTATTGACCCTTAAATTATTAAAATGTATAAATTTCTTGTTTTACTTTTTTTACCATTGCTAACGCAGGCTCAACAAGGTTTTATAGTTAAAGGCAATTTTTCAAATTTAAAAGATAGCACTGTTGTATTTATCACAGATGCACAAGGAGTAACCATTGCTCAAGATAAATCCATAAAAGGCAAATTTACTTTAGAAGGAAAAACAGATCATACTGCATATTTTCAAATCAATTTTATAGGCACTCCAGATGTTTTTGAACTTTTTATGGCTAATGAAAAAGTAAATATCACAGGAAATGTAAATGAACTTAAAAAAGCAGTTGCAACTGGTTCAAAATCACAAACAGAGTTTGCAACTTTCTTAAATACTTTTTTACCCATAAATGATAGAATTGCAAAGCTTGTTAGTGTAATTAATGCTGAATCTAATTCAACCAAAAGAGATTCAATGATTAAACAATTTGAAAGTTTGAAAAGCAGTATTAAAACTCATGTCAACCAATTTATCAAAACCAAACCTACTTCAGTTGTAAGTTCTTTTTTACTATTTCAATTTAGTCAATTATTGGGAGATGATAAAATTTTAGAACAGAAATATAATACATTTAAAGGCGATGCTACCAAAGGTTTGTTTGCAAATATGATTGTTCAAAAAATTGAAGCTGCAAAGCAATTACCAGCTGGTACAATAGGTACATTAGCAAAAGATTTTACAATGAAAGATCCAAATGATAAGCCCATTTCTTTATCATCTTTCAAGGGAAAATATGTGTTACTTGACTTTTGGGCAAGCTGGTGTGGACCCTGCAGAAAAGAAAACCCAAATGTTGTAGAAGCATTCAATTTATATAAAAATAAGAACTTTACAATTTTAGGTGTATCACACGATACCCAAAAACAAAATTGGTTACAAGCAGTAAAGGATGATGGATTAACATGGAATCATGTATGTGATTTAAACGGAGGTTCTAATATTGCTGCACAGATTTATGATATTAAGTACATTCCATTTAACTATTTAATAGATCCTTCAGGTAAAATTATTGCATCCAATTTAAGAGGCAATGATTTAAAAAATAAGTTGGAAGAAGTTTTAAAGTAATTATTAATTATAAATTTTAAATTATTAATGCTTAAACATTGTTACTCATATTTCCTTCTTATAATTTATCATTAAAAATTTATCATTTACAATTTAAAAGCCATGGCTTTACTACATAACAGAATAGATGCAGAAATTCTAAAACAAAGATTAATAGAGGAGACTGAACCTCGTATCACCATTAGTTTTTACAACTATTTTCAAATAGAACATCCGCAAGAATTTAGAGATTTTTTATACCAAAATTTAGCTGAACTAAAAGTTTTTGGTAGAATTTATGTAGCATCTGAAGGTATCAATGCTCAAATAAGTGTTCCAGAAAGTAATTATGATGCATTTAAATCTTTTCTTTATTCCATTCCAGAACTCAATGGTATTCGTTTAAATATTGCTGTGATGATGATGGCAAAAGCTTTTGGGTTTTGAAAGTAAAAGTTCGTGAACAAATTGTTGCAGATGCCATTAATGATCCCAACTTTAATATGTATCAAAAAGGCAAGTATGTGAATGCAGAACAAATGAATCAGATGTTGCAAGATGAGAATACTGTTGTGATTGATATGAGAAATCATTACGAATACGAAGTAGGTCATTTCGAAAAAGCAATTGAAGTGCCTAGCGATACTTTTAGAGAGCAGTTACCAATGGCTGTTGACATGATGAAAGGCAATGAAGATAAAAACATCATCATGTATTGCACAGGTGGTATTCGTTGTGAGAAAGCCAGTGCTTTTATGTTACACAAAGGTTTTCAAAATGTATTTCATTTAGAAGGTGGCATTATTAATTATGCACGACAAGCCAAAGAAAAAAATCTTCCCTCAAAATTCATTGGTAAAAATTTTGTGTTCGATAATAGATTAGGAGAAAGAATTACTGAAGATGTAATTGCAACTTGTCATCAGTGTGGAAAGCCAGCTGATACACATACCAACTGTTTAAACAGTGGTTGCCATTTATTATTTATACAATGTGAAACCTGTGCTACAACTTATAATGGATGTTGTAGTGAGGAATGTCAAACCATTTATCAATTACCAGAAGAAAAACAAAAAGAAATTAGAAAAGGAATTGATAAAGGACAAAATATCTTTAATAAATCTCGAGTAAGAAAACCTGTTTTAGGGAGTTTGAAGAAATAGTAATATTAAAAAATTAAGTTTATATAACTTAAAAAACTATCATATTTTACATCAATAATATTCTAGGCAAGTCTTAATTCCTTTCTTTGAAACTAATTTTAGTTTTTAAATCATGATTCTCCACTACAAAAAAATAGAACTTCCTTTTGAGTATCCTTTTACTATTTCTGGTGGTAGAACAAAAACACATCAACCCAGTTTAGTGGTGGCTTTACAATTAGGAAATTATGTAGGTTATGGAGAGGCTCCAGCAATTTCTTATTACAATATTTCTGTTGAAGAAATGATTGCAACTATTGAATCCAAGAAAAGGATGATTGAAAAATTTGCATTTACTGAGCCTGAGCGTTATTGGCATTATTTGCATCACTTGTTACCTCAAAATCCTTTTCTAGTAAGTGCTTTAGACATGGCTGCTTGGGATTTATTTGGAAAACTAAAAGGCAAATTATTGTATGAAATTTGGAATACAGATTTCATTAGTACTCCACTTACAGATTATACTATTGGCATTGATTCCATTGAAAAAATGGTGGAAAAAATAAAAGCAAAGCCCTCGCCTATTTATAAAATAAAAGTGGGTTTCGAAAATGATGTTGAAGTAATTGCTGAATTAAGAAAACATACTGATTCTATTTTTCGAGTAGATGCTAATGCTGGCTGGACTTTAGAACAAGCCCTAGAAAAAATTCCTCAGTTAAAAGATTTAGGTGTTGAGTTGGTTGAACAACCTTTAGCAAAAGATGATTGGGATGGCATGAAAATTTTATACCAACAATCTCCTCTCCCATTAATTGCAGATGAGAGTTGTGTGTTTGAACATGATGTTGAAAAATGTGTAGAACACTTTCATGGCATTAATATAAAACTCACCAAATGCAGTGGAATTACACCTGCAATAAGAATGATTCAAAAAGCTAAAGAACTAAACTTAAAAGTGATGATGGGTTCTATGAATGAATCATCATTAGGAACAGCTGCAGTTGCTAATTTTTTACCTCAACTAGATTATGTAGATATGGATGGTCCTTTGTTGTTAAAAGAAGATATTGCAACAGGCTTGGAATATAATAATGGTAAGGTTTCTATAACTGGCAAATATGGATTGGGTGTTATTTTGAGTGAATGGTAGAATATGATATTCGTCTTTGCGAGTTGGGTTCTTGCCTAACGTGGCAATCTCATTATTAATAAACAGACTGCTTCATTCTTCGCAGTGACATATATTTTTTTAGTGTTTGGTGACGACACCAACCACTAATTTATGCCTTCACTTCTTTATTCAACAATTCCCATAAAGCATCTTTTAATTCCATTAATCCGTTTTGTGTTACAGAAGAAATAAATATATGAGGAACATTTGATGGCAATTCTTTTGAAATAGCTTCTTTCAATTCATCATCCAACATATCGCTTTTACTTAATGCAATTAAAAAGTCTTTTTGCAACATCTCTGGATTATACTTTTCTAACTCACTATATAAAACTTGGAATTCTTCTTTATGATCGTTACTATCTGCAGGAATCACAAAAAGCAACACTGAATTACGTTCTATATGTCTTAAAAAGCGATGTCCTAATCCTTTACCTTCAGCAGCACCTTCAATAATTCCTGGTAAATCTGCAATACAAAAACTTTTATTATTTCTGTATTCTACCATTCCCAATTGAGGTGTTAAAGTAGTAAATGCATAATTGGCAATTTTAGGTTTTGCTGCAGTAATTACAGAAAGTAAAGTTGATTTTCCAGCATTTGGAAAACCCACCAATCCAACGTCTGCCAACACTTTCAACTCAATTGTTTTCCAACCTTCACTACCAGCTTCACCAGGTTGACAATGATCTGGAACTTGATTGGTAGCTGTTGCAAAGTTTGAATTACCCAAACCTCCTCTTCCTCCTTTTATCCAAATTACTTGTTGACCATCTTCTAATATTTCTACTTCTTGTTCTCCAGTTTCTTGATCTCTAGCAATAGTTCCTAGTGGTACTTCAATTATTATATCATCTCCATCTGCACCAGTTCTTCTATTTTTTCCACCACGTTCACCATTATCAGCTAAAACGTTTTTAAAATATCTCAAATGCAACAAAGTCCATAATTGAGCATTTCCTTTTAAAATAATATGACCACCACGTCCTCCATCACCTCCATCAGGACCAGCCATTGCATCATGCTTACTACGTTCAAAGTGTTTAATACCAGGACCCCCATGTCCACTTCTAGTAAATATTCTAATATAATCAATAAAATTCTTCTCCATAATCGATGCAAAAGTAACGTTAATCAGTTTGCTGTCTTTAAAATAAAAAGCTACTCAATAAATTGAGTAGCCTTGTTAGTTTTGGTTGATGAAATATTTATGGGAAAATACCTAACTCAGTATAGCTGGTTGCAACTTTATTAATTGCACTAACATAAGCAGCAGTTCTCATATCTGGAATTTCTGGGTTAGATAACCAAATATCCATAATTTCTCTTGTTGCACTTACCATGCTTTCTTCAAGTCCACTATGCACTAAATCTACTTCATCTGCACCATGTAAAATTAAACTTCTTTCTTTTTCTGAAACTCTTTTTCCAGTTAAGCTTTCCATTTGAGTTAAGATATGACCGTTTAGATTTTCAGTAAATCTTTTTTCCATTCTACCATAACGAACGTGACTTAAATTTTTTAACCACTCAAAATAACTTACAGTAACGCCACCTGCATTTAAATACATATCAGGAACAACTATTTTTCCTTTTGCCGTTAATATTTCATCTGCTTCTGGAGTTAAAGGTCCATTTGCAGCTTCAGCAATAATACTTGCTTTAACTCGTGGTGCATTGTCTCCATTAATTACATTCTCTAAAGCTGCAGGAACTAAAATATCACACTCTAGTTCTAACGCATCAGAATTTTTTTGAAGGTTTGTAGCTCCAGGAAAATTTAGAATTGAACCAGTTTCTTTTCGGTGAAGAAATAAATCTAATTCATTTATTCCATCTGCTTTATATATTGCTCCTTCATATTCTGCAATTGAAATTACAATAGCACCAGCTTCTCTAAAAAATTGAGCACAATGATAACCAACATTACCTAAACCTTGTACAACAACAGTCTTGCCTTTAATACCTAATTCTAAGTTTAGTTTTTTCATAATATCAGGCATATTACAAACTTCTCTTATACCAAAGAAAACACCTAACCCTGTTGCTTCTTTTCTTCCACGAACGCCACCTTGAGTTACTGGTTTTCCTGTAACACAACCAGCAGCATCAATTTCACCTGGTTTAAGTGATGCATAGGTATCCACTATCCATGCCATTTCTCTTTCACCAGTTCCATAATCAGGTGCTGGTACATCAATACCAGGTCCAATAAAGTTTTTCTTTACTAATTCTGCTGTATAACGACGAGTTATTTTTTCTAATTCATAAGTGCTGTAATTTCTTGGATTTATTTTAATACCACCTTTACCTCCACCAAATGGAACATTTACAATGGCACATTTAAATGTCATTAAAGCCGCTAAGGCCATTACTTCATCTTGATTTACTTCATCGCTAAAGCGAATACCACCTTTACATGGACTTTTGTGTTGACTATGTTGTACTCTATACGCTTCAATAACTTCGATTCTACCATCGTCCATTTTAACAGGAAAACGCATTCTATAAACGCTATTACAAGCTTTTATTTGTTCCAATAATCCTTTATCCCATTTTGTGAATTTTGCAGCCTTATCAAAGCTGGTTTCAACGCTTTTAAAAAAGCTATATTCTGTGTTTGACATGTGAACTTGTTTTATTTATTATTCAATTTGTTTTTAGATTTTTTTATTTTGTTCTAGGGTTGTAATTTTTTTATCGAGTCTCCAGACATATATAAATAAGCCAATAAGTATTACCAACACCACTGCTACAACAACATAAATTTTTCCATTGCTTTTCATGATGTCAAGTGAATTACTTGTTTCACCATTTTGTGAAAAACTAACTATGCTAATAAAGCAAGCAATTACTGTACTTAAAAATTTATTCATCTTCTAAAAGTTTTGTTCTAATTCTTAAAGTTGTGATCCATGTTGTAAATAAAGTCCAACCAATAACTGCAGGCCAAAATACTAATTTAATTGCAGCATTAGAATCTTTTGGATTGAGACCAGGATTTCCTTCACTTCCCATTCCTCCAGGATGCAAGCTCTCTACCAATCTTGGCATGATCCAAAGTGTTGGAAACAACATACAGAATGCAAAAATATTATACACTGCACTAATACGAGCTTTCTTCTCATCAACAATATTTCCTCGTAAAACAAAATATGCCATATAAATTAAAACTGCAATAGCTGCACCAATTTGCTTTGGATCTCCACTAATAGGTTTACCCCATTGATAGTTAGCCCAAATCATTCCAGTAATAAAACCAAGTATCCCTAGAATTATTCCAGTTCTAGCAAACTCAATTGAATTTGCATCATTAACTGCATTCGGTTTTTGCAAATATTTAATTGAGTAAATTACAGAAACAGTAAATAAAATCATCATTCCAAACCACATGGGAACATGAAAAAATAAATTTCTAATGGTTTGTTGTAATGGAACCCCTGCAGGTTCTGGAACAGTAATTAAAAATCCTGCAATGCAAGTATAAACAAGCAAGATAAAACTTAATATTTTCCACCAGAGTTTACGAAACATATTAATAAAACTAACGGTTGTTTGTAGATGGCAAAAGTAGGGGAATGCATTTGATATTATGTATAAGAATTTATGATTCTTATTAACTAATCTGCTGATTAATATTTGTGTTGAATAATTCTTTAAAATAAAAATATAATTAGCTAAATAAAATCTGCAACTTATAATTTTACATTTATCATTAATAATTTAGAATTAACAAAATTGCCTACAATTCTTGCCATAGAATCTTCTTGTGATGAAACATCAGTTGCTATTTGTGTTGATGGTATAATTGTATCGAATATCATAGCAACTCAGTCAATTCATGAAAAATATGGAGGAGTTGTTCCTGAATTAGCTAGTAGGGCTCATATTGAAAATATTGTTCCAACTGTTGAGGCTGCATTAATGGGAATTGGGAATTGGGAATTGGAAATTAGTAGCGAAGTTCAAAAAATATCAATCATCAATCAACAATCAACAATATTAAATAAAATAGATGCAATTGCTTTTACACATGCCCCTGGCTTAATTGGCAGTTTGCTTGTTGGAGCTCAATTTGCAAAGTCATTGGCTTTGGCTTTAGATAAACCTTTAATTGCAGTACATCACATGCAAGCTCATGTTTTAGCAAATTTGATTGCTGATGAAAAACCTGAATTTCCTTTTTTGTGTTTGACTGTTAGTGGTGGACATACTCAAATTGTTTTAGCACATTCACCTTTAAACTTAGAAATTTTGGGTGAAACTATTGATGATGCTGCTGGTGAAGCTTTTGATAAAACTGCAAAACTTTTAGGACTTCCTTATCCTGGTGGACCATTAATAGACCAATATGCACAATTAGGCGATGCTACAAAATTCAAATTTGCTGAACCACAAATTCAAAATTTGAACTTTAGTTTTAGTGGTTTAAAAACTTCAGTGCTTTATTTTTTACAAAAACAAAATGCTGAATTTATAGTTGAAAATATGAACGATTTATGTGCTTCAATTCAACAAACAATTTGTAATATTTTGATTAATAAAATGAAGAAAGCCATCAAACAAACAGGTATTAAAAATATTTGTTTAGCAGGTGGTGTAAGTGCAAATAGTGGATTAAGAACTGAATTTAAAAAATTAGGAGCAGCAAACAATTGCAAAGTGTTTATTCCAAAATTTGAATATTGTACTGATAATGCTGCAATGATTGCCATTACTGGCCATTATAAATATTTAGCAGGTGATTTTGTTGACTTAGATTATTCTCCAAGTGCTAGAAGTATTTGGTAATTATTGTAGTAAAATAGTTGCATAAGCTACTAACCCTTCTTCCCTACCTACAAATCCTAATTTTTCTGCTGTAGTTGCTTTTATTGAAACATCTTTTATTGTTACTCCACAAATTTTTGCAATGGTTTCTTGCATTAAAGCAACATAGGGTTTAATTTTTGGAGCTTCTAAACAAAGTGTAGCATCTATATTTATTAATTCATATCCTTCAGCTTTTATTAATTCCATTGACCTTGCCAATAAAATTTTACTATCAATATTTTTAAAATCGTTGGATGTATCAGGAAAATGAGTACCTATATCACCTAAACAAGCAGCTCCAAGTAAGTGCATCACAAATTGCATGTAATAATACATCAGCATCACTATGACCTAAAGCACCTTTATGATGTGGAATTTTAATTCCTCCAATCCATAAATCTCTTCCTTCAACTAATTGATGAAAATCAACACCAGAACCTATTCTCATAAAATTTATTTCAATTCATTAAATAAAAAAACCACAGATAATAATCTGTGGTCAAATATCTATAATTTAATTTATTTATCTTTCACTATCTGGGTCTAAATCAAATGAAATTCCAAAACGAACAGTATTGTTTAGTGGATTTTGTGAAACACCAGAACCAGATGGCACTAAATAAGAAAAATTAAAATTCATTACATTGTATTTAATTCCAGCTCCTAGTGTAAAATATTTTCTATTCCCTTCGGTTTTATCTTCCATAAAATATCCAGCACGAACAGAGAATTGATCATTATAAACATATTCTGCACCAACAGAAACCTGTAAAGATTTCAATATTCCACCACCATCACTTAATGATTTTCCCCAACTGCTAATTACACTGCTGCTTCTATATTCTGCTAAACTAACAGAATCTTGATATTGATCTCCAGTTGCTAACGGGGGTGCAGGAACTAAAAGTTTATTAATATCAAAAGCTAAATTTAATTTATTTACTTCATCAATTGCATAAGTATATTGAAAGCCTAAACCTAAATTAGCAGGTATGTAATCTTTGTTTTGATTATCATTAGTATAACCAATTTTAGAACCTAGATTGCTAAGAGAAACTCCCCAAGCAAAACCACCACCACTTTTTTCAGTAACACCATCATAATACAACGAAATATCTCCAGAAATTGCATTACCAGCTTTATAATTTACACCACCAACATTACCTGAAACTAAGTTTGAATTAATGTAACGTAATGCAACACCTAAACTTAAACGATCACTTAATTTTCTAGCATAGCCAAAATCTAATGCCATTTCTCTAGGACGAAACTGAGAAATATTATTTCCTGCATAATCAGTAAACTGAATATTTCCTAAACTAAAATAACGTAAAGAAGCACCAATTGCACTTTGACCATCACCAAGTTTATGATTAAACCCTAATGTTGCTAAGTAAACATCACTTAGTCCAAGAGCTTTTAACCATGGGGCATAAGTAAAACCAATGGAAGTTTTATTTTTAGAAAATGGTGTTTTAGCTAAATTCCAAAAACTTGAATAAGCATCTGGTGTTGTTGCAATACCAATATCACCCATTCCAGAAGCACGAGAATCTGGAGAAATACGTAAAAAAGGTACAGCTGTGGTTCTTGGATTCACAGTTTCACTCACAACTGTTTGTGCAATGCTCGAATTACTTGTACAGATTATTAGACCTGCTACACTAAGGTATAGAAAACATCTTCTCATTTAAATGAAGTTTAATTTGTCAATAAAAAAATCAGTGTAGATGTCTAGTCATTAAGCCTTTTTATAGCAGAATCATATGGTTTTTCAATTTCTGCAATATCTATAAGATGCAATAATAATACAAATTTATATATAAGCAAATTAAAGAATACTATCTAAGAAAAATTTTATACGTTTATATAAAACAATAACGTAAAATAAAAGTCTTTATTACGTATAGTAAATCTTCAATTAACCAAATTTTAACTGTGTATTTATCATAAAAATAATTTTGATAAGTTATAATGTATAAATTGAATGGATAATTTAGTTTTTTTATAACAATGTCAAAACTATCTTTGAATTGTAAAAAGAATTAACATTTAAAAATTTTATTTCATCATTCGCCTCTGAACATTTACTTTTACCCATCTAATTATTAAATTATATTTAATTTTCATTTATGCAAATGCAAGCAGTTGTAAAGAATTGTTTTTTGATACTCAGTATTGCTGGAGTAATGGTATCGTGTAATAAAAAATCTGGCGGTACAAAAAAAGGCACTTCAAGTGTTACAGGTTGGAAGTATAACGACAAAGACCAAGGAAATTTTAATGTTCCAAAACCTAAGGATGTAAAAACTGCACCAGGTTTAGTTTTTGTACAAGGTGGTACATTTATGATGGGACAATCTCAAGAAGATGTGATGTTGGAATGGAATAATGTTCCTAAAAGAATGACTGTAAATTCATTTTTTATTGATAGAACTGAAATTGCAAACGTTCATTACAGAGAATTTTTGTATTGGCATGAAAATGTTTTCCCAGATAATGAAACGATGTTGGCTGCAATTCGTCCAGATAGTTTAGTTTGGAGAAGTGAGCTTTCGTATAATGAACCTTATGTTGAATATTATTTTAGACATCCAACATTTAATTATTATCCTGTAGTTGGTATTAATTGGAAACAAGCTGAACGCTTTTGCCAATGGAGAACTGATAGAGTTAATGAATTAGAATTAATGAAATTAGGTTTCTTAGACCCTAAAACTCAAATCAAAAAAGAATTAAACGCAGGTGGACAAGATAATTTTGTTTATGATGCATATTTAATGGGTGAATATACATCTGCACCAGGACCAAAAATTAAAGGTGGTAAAAGTCCTTTAAAAGATGCTCAAGGCAAACCAAGAAAAACTGTAAAATTTGAAGATGGTTTAATGTTTGGTAAATACCGTTTACCTTCTGAAGCAGAATGGGAATATGCAGCATTTGGTTATATTGGTCAAAATCCACAAAAGAAATTTAACGCTAAGAAAAGAGGTGAAGAAGTTCATGCTAATAAACAAATGTATCCTTGGAATAATGATGGATGGGATAATATGAGATATACAAAACGTGGTGCTAATCAAGGGGCTTTTTTAGCAAACTTTAAAAGAGGTGCTGGTGACTTTATGGGAGTTGCTGGTGGTTTGAATGATAATGGTGCTTATACTTGTGAAGTAGATGTGTACTCTCCAAATACATTTGGACTATATAATATGGCTGGAAATGTGAATGAGTGGGTTGCTGATGTTTACAGACCATTAAGAGATGATATAGAAGATATTTCTGGTGTTCGTGGTAATGTATTTAAAGTAGTTGACGTTTCTAAAGGGCAAGGTAATTTAAGAGATAGCTTAGGTAGAATTATTACTGTAGCTCAACCAGATTCAGTATTGAGAAATAGAAGAAATTACCAAAGATCTTATGCTATTGATTATTTAGATGGTGACTCATTATCTGGTGCAGATTATGGTTATGGGATTACAACATTAATTTCAGATAAATCAAGAGTGTATAAAGGTGGTAGCTGGAATGATTTACCTTATTGGTTAAGTCCAGGTACTAGAAGATATTTAGAAGAACAACAATCTAGTAGTACAATTGGTTTCCGTTGTGCAATGGATCACGTTGGTTCTCCAGCTGGTACTAGTGTAAAAGATAAATCTGGTAATGCATTTCCAACAAGAAAAGCAAAAAGATAAAGGACAGGATAAAACAGCTCATCTTAATTGATGAAGAGTTTAACAAAAGCCATCTGCAAAGGTGGCTTTTTGTTTTATCTTAATTCACAACAAAATTTATTTGTAGTTTATTTACTTTGCAATGAAAGAATAATTATGGGCAAAATAGCAATTAATATAGCAACAGGAAGTTTGCAACAAGCTGAAATGGTTGTTGGAATTGATTTAGGAACAACAAATAGTTTAGTAGCTGTTGTTCATCCAGAAACAAAAAAACCTGTTTGTTTAAAAGAGCACAATGCAAATGCTATTGTTCCAAGTGTAATTTACTTTGATGAACTAAATAATATTGTTGTTGGTGAAAAAGCACATGAACAACTTGAATTAAATCCTGCAAACACAATATTTTCTGCAAAAAGATTAATGGGAAAAAGCTATAACGATATTAAAACAAAAGCTTCTTATTATGCCTATAAAATTATCGATGATGATACTGAAAGTTTAGTAAAAGTTCAAGTGAACAACAAGTTTTACTCTCCTATTGATTTATCATCTTTCATTTTAAAAGAATTAAAAAACAGGGCTGAACATATTTTAAAAACGCCTGTAACAAAAGCTGTAATTACTGTTCCAGCTTATTTTAATGATGCACAAAGACAAGCAACTCGTGATGCTGGTAAACTTGCAGGACTGGATGTTTTAAGGATTATTAACGAACCAACAGCAGCTAGTTTAGCTTATGGATTAGGGGCATCTCCTAACCTCTCGAATGGTGAGGGATTTGAAAAAACAATTGCAGTTTATGATTTAGGAGGAGGAACTTTTGATATTTCTATTTTAAAAATTACCAATGGAATATTTGAAGTGTTAAGTACCAATGGAGATACTTATTTAGGTGGGGATGATTTTGATAAAGCAATTGTAGATAATTGGTTGAAGGAAAATATCAAGTTTGCAAGAAGTTTATAAAACTGATAACTCTTTTGCTCAAACTCTAAGATTAAAAGCTGAAGAAGCAAAAAAAATATTGAGTACTGAAAATAGTTTTAACACATCAATCAACAATAATCAATTAACAATCGATGTAGAAACTTTGAATACTTTAATTGAACCCTTTATTAAAAAATCAGTAGCATGTTGTTCAAAAGCTTTGGCAGATAGCAATTTAAATATTTCTGAAATTGAAACTGTTGTTTTGGTAGGTGGAAGCACTAGAGTTCCTGCAGTAAAAGCAGCAGTTAAAAATTTCTTTAACATCCGAAATTAATGATACTATAAATCCTGATGAAGTAGTTGCTTTAGGTGCTGCCATTCAAGCAGATATTTTAGCAGGAAATAATAAAGAATTTTTATTGTTAGATGTTACTCCTTTAAGTCTAGGCTTAGAAACAATGGGTGGATTAATGGATGTTTTAATACCAAGAAATTCAAAAATTCCGAATAAAGTTTCTCGACAATATACCACTCAAAAAGATGGTCAAAGTAGCATGAGAATTTCTGTTTTTCAGGGTGAAAGAGATTTAGTAAAAGATAATAGAAAGCTTGCTGAATTTAATTTTACAGGAATTCCTGGAATGCCAGCAGGATTACCAAAAGTTGAAGTAGGTTTTTTAATTAATGCAGATGGCATTTTAACTGTATCAGCAAAAGAATTAAGAAGTGGTGTTGAACAAAGTGTTGAAGTAAAACCTCAATATGGTTTAACTGATGCTGAAGTTGAGAAAATGCTTTTGGAAAGTATTACACATGCTAAAGATGATATTGAAACTAGAGCCTTAATTGAAGCAAAAACTGAAGGAGAACAAATTATAAGTGTCACTGAAAAATTTATTCAAAAGAACTCCAACATCCTAAGCCAAGAGGAAATTCTTGCTACTGCAAATGCTTTGCAGGCTCTGCAATTATCACTTACCATGACTGATAAAAATTTGATTCAAACAAAGATTGAAGAGCTTAATGAAATATCAAGACCATTTGCTGAACGTGCTATGGATGCTGCTGTTAGCAATGCTTTGAGTGGGAAATCTATTTTATAATTTTGCTTTACTCATAAAGATTTGGTGCAACTCCAACACTTGTGGAATTACCAAATGCTCTTCATCATTAATGATTAAATAATCACAAAGACTTTTTGTTATTTCTTCATCATTTTGTTTATTCATTCTTAATTCTACTTCTTTACGAGTAACATTATCACGAGCTTTTACTCTTTCAATTCTCATTTCCTTTGGAGCCATCACCCCAATTACAAAATCTAATTCTTTATTACTACCTGATTCAAATAATAATGCAGCTTCTTTAATTACATATTTTGCTTGTTGTTGCTTAGCCCATTCTTCACTAGCTTTTATTGTATGTGGATGAACTATACTGTTGAGTAATGCTAATTTTTTTTCATCATTAAAAACAATCAATGCTAATTTTTTTCTATCCAAACCTTCATCACTATAAACTTCTTCACCAAATGCTGCTATAATATCTTCTTTAATCGTTTGATTATTATTCATGATTTGTTTTGCACTAGTATCTGCATCAAACACAGGAATACCAAGCGTTTGAAAAATTTTTGCAACTGTGGTTTTGCCAGAACCAATTCCTCCTGTTAATCCTATTTTTAACATGTATCAAAATTAAAGCATAAAAAAATCCTAAACACATTTATGTATTTAGGATTAATTATTTTGATTTAAAAATCTTAAGCTGAAACTTTATTAGCAGCAATGCTCCACTCCTGACTAATTGCAGATTTTTCAATCTTTAAATAACTTCCTGGATTAACTTCAATTTGCAAAGTACCATCTTCATTTATTTTAAAAATAGAAGCATGAATACCAGCAATAGTAACAACTTTATCGCCTTTCTTTAAATTTTCAATAAACGATTTTTGTTCTTTTGCTTTTTTAGCTTGAGGACGAATCATGAATAACCAAAACACTAAAATCATCCCTCCAATCATTAAAAAAGAAAAGTAAGGACTTTGTTGTCCTGGTGCTTGTAACATGTAAAATAGAACTGTCATATTTGATATTTATTATTGTGAATTTTTATTTTGGTTCGTGAGGTACTACAACTTTATCGTTGCTCTCACAATTTGTGATAAAGCCTGAAAACTTGAGTACTCTTTCTTTTTCATTGCTTGTATTTGAAATCACTAAAATAGATTTATTAACATGATCACAGAATTTTTTGCTATCAAAGTTTGCAGTAACCCAGCCTTCTTTTCCTGGCAAAATAGCTTCTTTACTATAATCTGCAACTGTACAACCACATCCTGGTCTAACTTCAGATAAAACCAAAGGCTTATTGCCAGTGTTGATGCATTTATAAGTGAAAGATTTTTTTTCACCTTGTTTAATACTATCAAAAACAAATGTAGTATCCATCCATTTTATTGTTGTAAAATTAGATGAATCAAATTCAGTATTTATTAGAATTTTATTATTTTTTTCTTCATTGTTACATGAATAGATTATGATAAGAAATAAATAAATAATTTTTTTCATCATATTCAAATTATCTTTTTACTTTTTTAAAATCTACTTTATTGATCTTTCCCTCAGCCATTAATTCCTTGTGCAAATTATCTAAAATACCATTTACAAACTGTCCACTTTGAACAGTACTATATTCTTTTGCAATATCAATATACTCGTTAATAGTAACTTTTGTAGGTATCGTTTCAAAGTATAATAATTCTGCTAAACCCATTTGCAAAATAATCATATCTATAGAAGCAATTCTATCTGCATCCCAATTTTTAAACTTTGGTGTAATTAATTCGAGCAAATATTCTTTCTTCTCAATGCAAGTATTTAAAAGTGTTTTGGCATAATTCAATTTGTCTTTATCGATTAATTCAAGAAATTTCAGCGATTGAATTTTATTGAAATAACTATTGATTACAGTCTGTAACATTTCAGCATCATCATCCCAATTATCAAAATGATCTTCTGCTACAGAAATGAATAATTCTGATTGAAGAATTATATTGTTAAAGATAAAACTCAACATTTCTAACTCTTCTTTTCTATCTCTATTTTGTTGATTAATGTAACCCTGATATTCTTTAGTTTCTATAAGTTGAGTATAAAGTTTTCTAATAATATCTGTTTCACAAATATTATTAGTTCTATAAGTTTCAATGGCATTTTGATATGATGGATTCTCTACAATTTCCCAAAGAATTTGATTACCAGAAACCTTAGTATTCACGCTTAAATCTTCAAGTGAAGGAATATATTTTGAAGCTCTATGTTTTGCAGAAACCTCAGCATATTTTGCAACGGATACAATATGATGAAAAAGGTAAGTTAGTAGTTCACTTGTTTGAGTAAACTTTTTTTCTAATGTTAAAGTCGGATTTTTAAAAGCATTAATGTCATTTGTTGAGTCTATCGAATATAAAAGTTGCATCACCTTTACACGTATATTTCTTCTAGTTATCATTTCCTTATTAAGAACTTTATTGGGCAGCGAAGATAAGGCTTGATAAGCATTTCATGAGCTTAACTCTTAATGATTTTATGATAAATTTTGTAAATAGGATTTAATACTATTTTGCAAATTGTTAGTTGCAGGTGTTAAAGGCAATCGAAGAACATTATCAATTAATCCAAGTTCATATAAAAATGCTTTTACTCCAGCAGGATTATTTTCAACAAACAAATAATCGTATCCTTTTAATAATTTGTAATGAATTTCTCTTGCTTCTTCAAATTTATTTTCACGTGCTAATGAAACCATTGTTGCAAATTGTTTAGGGAAACAGTTTGCTGCAACACTAATAACGCCATCCATTCCCAATGCAATTTGACCACAACTTAAAGCATCATCACCACTTACAATTAAAAAATCTTTTGGTCTATCTCGTAAAATTTCCATGCATTGTTGCATATTATCAGTAGCCTCTTTTATTCCAATAATATTTGGAATTTCTTGTGCTAGTTTAATAATTGTAGATGCATTTACATTTCTACCAGTTCTACCTGGTACATTATAAAGTATTATGGGCTTTGGAGCATTTTCAGCAATTGTTTTATAATGAAGATAAATCCCTTCTTGAGTAGGTTTATTATAATTTGGAGATGCACTTAAAATTGCAACAGCTTTTTCCAATGGAAGTTCTTGCATTTCTGCAATGACAGCTTTTGTATTATTCCCTCCAACACCAACAACAACAGGTACTCTATTATTTACTTTTTCGAAAGTATAATGTAGAATTTGCTTTTTTTCTTCTAGATCCAATACTGGAGTTTCTCCTGTTGTACCAAGACTTACTATATAATTAACTTCATTATTAATAATAAAATCTATTACATTTCCTAGTGCATCAAAATCAATTGATTCATCTTTTTTAAATGGTGTAATAATCGCAACACCAGTACCTGATAAAATATTTTTAAGCGACATTTTAATTTATTTTTTCTGTTTCTACTTCTTCCCAAAAACCCATTTTATTATACTTTTCAATTCTTTGATTTATTCTTTCTTGAACATCTAAATTCTTTATTTCATTCAATGCAATTTTAATACATTTTTTCATTTTTTCTGCAGTTTCAACATAATCCCAATGTGCACCACCACAAGGTTCTGGAACAATTTCATCCACTAAACCAAATCCTTTCATATCCAAAGAAGTCAACTTTAATTGTTCGGCTGCAATTTCTTTTTTCTCCCAAGTTCTCCATAGAATACTACTACAACTTTCTGGACTAATTACAGTGTACCAAGTGTTTTCCATCATCAAAGTTCTATCACCTACTCCTATACCAAATGCCCCACCACTAGCACCTTCACCAATAATTACTATTATAATTGGCACTTTCAAACGAATCATTTCATAAATATTTCTGGCAATAGCTTCACCTTGACCTCTTTCTTCAGCCTCTAATCCAGGAAATGCACCTGGAGTATCAACAAATGTGATTACAGGTTTATTGAATTTTTCTGCCAACTTCATTAAACGAAGAGCTTTTCTATAACCCTCTGGGTTTGCCATTCCAAAGTTTCGCAATTGACGAGATTTTGTATTTGTTCCTTTTTGTTGGCCAATAACCATAATAGTTTCACCATCTAATTTAGCAAAACCACCAACCATAGCCTTATCATCTTTTACATTTCTATCGCCATGTAATTCAACAAAATCAGTAAAAATATTTTCAATATGTTTTAAAGTATAAGGTCTGTTAGGATGACGACTCAATTGAACTCTTTGCCAAGGAGTAAGATTTTCTGTAATTTCTTTTCTTTTTTGTTCGATGGCTTGTTCTATTTTACTAATTCCATCAGACATATCAATTTTGCTTTTTTCAGCAGAATGTTTTAGCTTTTCTCTTTCTTCGTATAATTCTTTAATGGGTTGTTCAAAATCTAAAAACTGTCTATTCGTAAACTCAATCATATTTAAATTTTATAGTGTAAAAGTAAGGGTTGATTTTTTTGTACAAAAAATTTTGCAGATATAAATGACTTACCTATATATTTGCAACCCAATTGAGAATAAAACTGAAAAGAATTATTCAAAACGGATCGGTAGTTCAGTTGGTTAGAATGCCGCCCTGTCACGGCGGAGGTCGCGGGTTCGAGTCCCGTCCGGTCCGCTTAGAGTTAATCAAAGCTCACCAAATCCCTGCAAATCATTGATTTTGCAGGGATTTTTGTTTGGCACTATGTCAAACTATTCATTAGAAATCAAAATTCTGGTGAGTAATTAGGTGAGTAAAAAATGTTCCAAAATTTACTCACCGAAAACTACTCAAACGCTTTTCTGGTAAGGGGTTCATAATTTGAACATCTTGTTTGCTATTGGTGGCAATTCTAATTTTATCACCTTTTAAAAGTCACCACAATGGCAAGTAATTGCAATCTGCTTTTTTATTTGAAAAAGCCAAAGAACTATTCAAAAGGCGTAGTGCCTATTTATTTAAGAATTACTGTAAGTAATCAAAGGGCAGAAATTTCAACAGGAAAAGAAGTAATACCTGAAAAGTGGAATAGTGCATCTGGCAGAGTATTAGGAACAAAGGAAGAAGTAAAAGCTTTAAACTTATTCTTAGATACCCTTCAGGTTCGCATCCACGAAATACATAGAAGAATGTTAGATGCAGAAGAAGTAATTTCTGCCGAAACAATCAAAAATAAATTCACTGGAAAAGGTGAACACCCCATTACTCTTATTCCAATTTTTAAAGACCACAACCAAAAACTAAAAGTTTTACAAGGTTCAGAGTATAGCAAAGCAACTATCACACGTTACGAAACGGCTTTAAAACACACAGTTAATTTCTTGCAATGGAAGTATAGTAAAACCGACATTGAAATAAAAGCAATAGATAATGCCTTTATCAATGAGTTTGAATTTTACTTGCGTAGTGTTCGCAAATGCAATAACAATTCAGCGGTTAAATATGTAAAAAGCAATTTCGGCAAAGTCATTCGTTTATGTGTTGCAAATGGTTGGTTGCAAAGAGACCCATTCATAAACTATACTTCAAAAATGAAAGAAGTAAACAGGCAATTCCTTACAGAGCAAGAGTTGCAAACACTTTCAACCAAAGCTTTAATGAATGAAAGGTTAAGGCAAGTAAGAGATATTTTTGTGTTTAGTTGCTATACAGGCTTAGCTTATATTGATGCTGCAAACCTTACACCTCAAAATGTAGTTATTGGAATGGATGGTGAAAAATGGATTCATACTTTTAGGCAAAAAACAGATAGTCGTTCTAACATACCATTGTTGCCACCAGCTTATGCTATTATTGAAAAGTATAAAGAACATAAATTGTGTGTCGTAAAAAACAAGTTGCTACCTATTTTAAGCAATCAAAAAATGAATGCTTATCTCAAAGAAATTACAGCAATTTGCAATATCAATAAAGAACTTACATTTCATATTGCACGTCACACATTCGCAACTACAGTTACTTTAAGCAATGGTATTCCTATTGAAACTGTAAGCAAAATGTTAGGTCATAGTAGTATTAAACAAACACAGCACTATGCAAAAATATTAGATAGAAAAGTAAGTGATGATATGAAAATTCTAAAGAATAAATTTTGTGCTTCTGTTGATAACTATATCAATGCTGCAGTTAATTAAAATCATAAAAATTTTCTTAAATGGTATTGCTACTAAAATTTACTTAAATTTAAGCATCAAATAATTTAAACCATTATATTACAAAACACCAGTTGTTTTTTATAAAATCTTGAAGCGAAATATTTAATTGAAAATATTCAGCTATTTGCAGCTTTGTTTAAAATTTATAAACATGAAAAAAAACACAAAATCAAATTCTGGTAAAAGAACAATTTACTAAATTTATTCCAGCTTTAATTTCAGAGAGGCTATTAGCAAATACAGGCAAGAGGGTATCAAAAGCTACCATTACCAATTTATATTTCAATTAATTATTGAGTTTGAATCTTATAACTTTCAAGTCAGAATCTTGTTACTATACAAATTTTCATTAAGATTTTAAAACAAGAAAATAATTGTTGGAGAAAGTTTAAACATAATTTTTATCTTATCTCTATAAAGTGAAAAAGTATATTGATAACTCTGTAAAAAAATTAATTAAAATATTTTATGGAATGGACTATTGAAGTCATAAAGTCTAAGTTTGAAAAGAATAGAAGAATTAAACTCTAAATGTGTTTTTACTGATGCAAGTAAAAGTTGTCATGTGTATTTAAATAAAAAATATATAATGCTGTTTTGTTTTGATAAATAATTTATTACATTTTCCTAGAACTAATAGTTGTTGTTGTTTCAATAGTGATTGGAACTTCTTTATTCATTACTTGAATATTACCTTCAATAAATGTTTTAGTTTTACCTTCAATTACTAAACCAGTTTTGATGTCTATTTTATAACTGGCAGTTTGTTTACCATTTAGACTACTTGTTACATTCATACCCATAACATTTATAGGATTATTTTCTGAATTTATATCTGCTTTTGATATTAAGTAAGCTGTATTATCTTTCACCTCATCAAATATGTAATTATTATTAAATGTTAAATTTATCTCTGCCTTTTGAGCAATTTGTTTTTGCCATTTAGACCCTACTGCAATTGCAGAATCTGGGAAAAACCCCAATCCTTGTTCTAAACTATTTTTTACCAAACCTTCTCCAATTAGTGCATATAATTTCTGTTGAAACATTTGCCTAGTTTTTGGATCATTAATTTCTTGTGAAGAAAGCAAAATATTAGTTAATTCTTCGTAGCCTTTTAATTCTAGTAACTTGCCTTTATTATCAATATAAGCTACTACTGATAGTCCTTTTAGTTTACTAATAAACTTATTAACTGGATTCAAAAAATCTAAATTATTAGACATGTCTATTTCCTCAACTTGATCATCTTTTTTAATAGTTGCTTTAAATGCATCATAAGTAATTTTTAGTTGTTTGTAACCTGCACTGTCATTAATTAATTCATAAATAAAACTTGTTTCGGTGTTGCTGATTTTTTCTATTTGCTTATTGTTTGCGTTGATATTTGTTTTACTTTGTACAATTGAAGTAAAATAATATTTTACGCCTTTTTCAAATTTTGTTTGAATAAGATATTTTTTATTTTCATCTTTATTGCTATTACAAGCAAACATGAAAACAACAATACCAATCATGGCAAAAGTTGCTACATTTATATATTTCATGAATTGATTATTCGCCATTCTATTTGTTTCGCTTCTTTAATAAAAATGCTTTTGTAAATCTTAAAGAAAGATAATGTAATGAACCTCCAGGGTAAAAGGCTGTTTCGTAACGTAATCCTAAATCATAACTCATAAACCCACCACCATCATTAAATAAATAACCAGTACCAAACCCCAACACTAGACCCCTAAATATATTATCTTCAACTGTAATACCATAAACTGTATAACCTGCTTGTGGCTCAATATACATGCCATAACCCATTTTATTAAAAGTATGTAAATAACCCGCTTTTATTGGTACTACAACCCAAGCATATCTAATATCTTTTTTTGATTGAAAATAGATTCCTCCACCCTCCAAGCTTAGATTATCTGCCTCTGAAATAGGAAAATTTAATTTTATATAACCACCATAACCATCAGAAAAATCGCTACTATTATTACCAATTAGTTTAGAATACTGAAATTGAGCACTAACATAAGTAACTGCAAAAAGCAATACAATAAAAATTATTTTTTTTCTCATAAATAAAATTAAATAATATTAATAATAAAAAGAAAATTGTAACTATAACCATGCATTCTTAATTTCAATCTTTATTTAAGTGTATTAATATTGATAAGCTTTGTAAGGTAAATTACCTTAAGACTTTTCGTGAAATTAACTATTGAAATGTATTAAAATTAATAAGGCTCCAAGCTTCGTAGAGTTGGGTGTCTTAATTTTTTAATATTTAAGTCAATTTAGTGGGGTAGCCAGTCGAAATCTGTTTTTTTATAAGTTTATAGTTTCTTTTAGCAGTTAAACTTCCTAATTCTGCTCCTTTTTTATATAATTCTACAGCCTTATCTATATCTTTTTTGCATCCATAACCATTCTCATAAAATACGGCTAAGTTGTTAAAAGCTTCTATATAGCCACTATTCGCAGCTCTTTGATACCAATAAAAACTTTTTTTATTGTTGGGTGTTGGGTTTTCACCCCAATAATTAATATTCTCAAAAGTTTGTGCATATTCAAATTGAGCCTCAGGATATCCCTGATAAGCAGCTTTTTTTAAAAATTCTATATATTTATCGTAAAAAAATACCTTTTCTAAATCGGATATAGTAGTATACAATTTCTCAGAAAGCTCTTTTGCAGAAAGAAAAGCTTTATTTATTTTTTTCATAATTATATTATTATTTATGCTTTGAATTCCACCACTCATCAAATCCAAAAGGTTTTGCTACTTCTTTATCCTTCCCATTTTGATCTTTAGTTATGCACTTATTCTTTTTGGTTGGATGAGGTTTCAATTTTTTGAATGGATTTGCTGTGCCTTCTGGTTTACCTGTTTGCTTTCTTTCACCTTTAATTTCAACTTTTGTTGATTGATTATTCAACCAATCAAGTAAAGTTAGAGTCCCATTAGCAACCTGCAAAGGTATTATAAGAAAATCGTCTGCTAAACCTGCACCAGATACATTATCTAAAAGAAGAACAGTTGTTGCTTTATTTATAACATCTCTTGAAAGTTTTATATAATTAGGTTTAGAACCATGTCCAAATAAAGGTTTTATTGGTTCTGATTTTTTGACTGGATGATCAGTTATTAAATCCCCTGGTCCACCATCAACATAATCATTCTCTTTACTTAAACCAAGTCCTGGGCCTGTAGAAGGATGAGGTATATTTGGTGTTGCTGCCCCCGCTCTTGCTGGGAGATTATTTTGCAATATAGCATTTGTTATACCAACACCAGAAGATAAAGCAATTTGCCCAACTCCTCCAGATCCAATAAACGAAGCACCTGCACCCAATAATGCCCCCCATTTTGCACCATCAAGCATATTACCACCAGTAGAACCCGATAATAAACCACCAATGATTGCTCCAGAAAATGCCATTACAGCGGTTGTTCCTAACTGACCTAATCCACCTAAACTAAAACCACCATCAGGGTCAACATTATTCACAGGATCATTACCCATGCCAACATAAGGGCTACTAAACTCTTCATAAGGGTCTTGTTGTAACCAACGCCCTATTTGTGGGTCGTAAGTTCTTAATTCAAAGTCATTCCAACTTAACTCCTCCTCAAAATCACTAAACTCTCCTTGGTATTTGCTCTCATTGCTTAGTTTACCTTCTAAAGCATCTCCCATTTTATTGCTGCTTATCCCTGCTATCTTTAACCCAAAAGCATAATAGTGATTTTCTTCTAAAATTCTACCTCGTGTATGCTTTATTTTAAGGTTATCAAAATAAACAAACTCGTTACTTTCATTGCTTACATAAACAAATGCGTATCCATTTTTAGGTGCTTTAATTTCTTGTAATAATAAAGGTGATGGGTTGTGGTTACCTGCATCACTTTGTCTTGCACGTTCAAATGTACTACCATCTCCAACATAATTAAATCTTTCATCAAAAAACAAAATGGTTATATATGCTTTTGGGGCAGTACCCAAAGAATTGTTTGCATCGGGAGCAGCCATATTGCCAATAGTAGTACTTGAATTTGCAGTTACAATATTACTTGCAGCATTCTTTACACTACTACTCACAATAATACTACCTGTAATAGCAGTATATAAATTTGATAAAACATTGTTGGCTAAATTGCTATTTCCAGCAGTATTGGTAACTGGGTTTTGATAGTAATAGTCTGTTAACGCAGTTAACTCATCTCCTGCCATTACCTTTAGTAAAGCTGATGCCCCAACTGTATTAGTAAGTTTACTTAAACGACTTACATAATTGCCAATATTTTGATTTTGCCAACCATTATTTATACTTTGCCCAGGTATGGAGGCTGTAGCAAATTTTGTAGGGTTGCCAAAAACTGGTTGCTCAATATTTGTTCTATTGTCTTCTAAAGTACAAGTCCCAATACTTTGGTGCTCTTCTTGTGTTAACACCATTCGTACACTTGCCAAATGGTCTTTTATAAAATAATCTACAACACCCTTTTTTCCATCAGGCAGTATAAGGCTGCCATTAATTACCAATGCATCTAATCCATTAGCTTGTGATACTTGTTGTACTGTTCTAATACGACCCTCCTCAAAATTAATAGCTTGCAAAAAGCCGCCTCCACCTAATGCAGCAAGTGCTGAAGATGCTATGGATTTTGTTTCTTCATAGGTATATTGATTAATGTAAGTGGTTATTTTAGATATAGTACTACCTTCTAGAGTGAAAATTTTTTGCAGCTTATCGCCATTTGCATCATATACATATTTTACTACTCCTTTTCCTGTAATCAGTACTCTTTCTGGCTTGTCCAAAAAGTTGTATTTTATTCCATCGTTGTACCAAATATCTCCAACAACATATCCTTCAATGTTTTTATTTCTATCAATTATGGTATTACCATTTGCATCAAATTCATAATCGTATAAACCTGTATGGGTGCCCGATTTAAAATCGCCTTGTGTTCCATTTGCTTGCCCAGCATTACTATCATCAGTTACTTTTTTAAGGTGATTAGATTGTTCGTAGTAAGTGTAGGTAAGCTTATCAATATCTAATGGAGAAGTGCTACCAATAACCACACCTCGCTGAACCATATTTTTTAAATTTCCATTTAAATCATATTCAATTAAGTTATTGGTTATGGGCAATCCTTTAACTGTAAAGTCTAACTTTGTATTATCCCAATTATTACCTATGGTTTCCCTTTGTTTAAAATCAGCTTTAGTTAATCTACCTGCATTATCATAAGTAAAATCATATTTTCTTTGGGCATCATCTCCTTGTGTTGTCCAAAGTGTGCCAGTTAGTTGACCATTTAAATTAGAATTATTAAACAGGCCTGCACTATTATCATAGCCGAGATACAAACCAAAATAATGACTCCACTTATCAAAGTTTGATGTTTTTAGTGCATAATCTTTATTTATTGCACTTAACTTTCCATGAATGTTATAGCTATAATTTAATTTTTCTAATCCTGTTCCTCCTGTAGTATTGTTTTGATAATTAGGAGAAAGTAGTTTGCTTTTTAGTCTTCCAATATCGTCATATTCAAAATTAGCAATTGTAATAAAATCGTTAGTACCCAGCTTCTTTGTACTTGAAATGGTTCTTCCAATTTTATCAAAAATGTTCTTGGTTAGAATTCCAAAATTAACATAACCAGTTCCTAAGGTGGAGTGTTTGCTAAATGAACTTAATAATCGCCCATCGTAATGGTATTGAAAAGTAATAATATCTTTTCCGTCTTTAATGTTTGTTTTTAATGATTGTATAATTTGACCATCCTCATCATAATATACAGTTTCATCAATAAATGTATTAGTATTTAATACACGTGTTTTATTACCCGTAGGAAAACTAAGTGTCCGTGCCGATTTCGCAATTTGTTTTATTGTTAACCCATTGGTTGAATAGGCTTGTGTATTGTTAAAATTATTATCAAAATTTTGAGCCCCTTCAAAACTATAAGTATCATAAAACTGATACTTTAGTATAGTACAAATACTTGGGTTATTTAATTTTACTGTTGAAATTGGACTGTTATGAATAGTTGTATTTGAAACAGAATTGGGTCCAATTGTATTGGCATCAATCTCAACGGTAAACTCATCGTTTGTTAAGCTTTCAAAATTTGTAGATGCAGTGCTCAATAGCTCAACACTATGTGTGGCTTTGTAACTAGGAATACCTGCAATTCTATTATCAACAACAAGGTCACTAATTATTTGACCAGGATTTATTATTGATACATTTGAGTTTGAACTGGCAGCATTGATATTTGCTTGTAATGTAGTTTCAGATTCGTAACTATTATACAATGTTGTAATTATCATTCTATCCAATTCATCATATAAAGTTGCAGTCCATTGACCAATACTGTTTTGATTTCCGTCTTGTGTAAAAACGAGCCGATCTCTTGGGTCATAAATCATTTTAAGTTCACTTGCTCCAGGAGGTCGTTTACCAACCATTCTTCCTTTTTCATCATAAGCATAAAAGTAACAGTAGCCAGTTAATAAATCATAGTTGTTAAAAAAAGTCCAATTACCATTTACATAACATTTATTAACAGCTTCAGGTTCAATAGTGCAATATAACCTACCAAAATCATCATATACATAATAAGTACAAATCCACCCTTCATAAGGAGATGAAGGATTGTCATTCAATTGAACCTTTTTAAAAATTAATTGACCTGATTTATTAATGAATTCTATAACTTCTTTATCGTTTTCGTCTTTATTTATTATTTTGAAAAGTACACTAGCTGGATAAAGAGCACTTCCATCAGGAACTGAATATTTTACCGAATAATCACTAACCTTCCAAATATGCACTTCATCAGCAATAGTATTTAATTCAAAATCCTTTTTGATTCCTGTTGCTGCAGCCCATGCAAAACCAGGTGATTTTACAGTTCTTGCTCTATTTAATGGGCTATTATCGAATTGTGTTACCTCACTATATGGTGATGATTCATTTAATGTATTTGTATAATAGTTTGATTGTTCTGTAAGAACATCTGTTTTGTGTTTACCAAGTTCTGAAGTTGTTGTATAGGGTAAATAGCTTTTGGTTTGTCTCCCAAAATTATCATAATATTTAAACTCTACCTTATCACCCCAAGTTGTACTTCCATTTAAATTAGTGGCAGTGCCTTTACTTACATTTTGTATTGTCCTACCCAGCCCATCTGTATAATTGGTTGATTGAAATTTTCCATCAATTCCAATTGGAAGGTTATCAATTGTAATCCAGTCTGTAATTCCTGGGACATTTATTGAATGTACTCTTGTATAATTGTAATCCTCCCAACCTATTGATACAATCTCGATTTGAATGATATTGGTATAAAAACTAACATTTGATGAATTAGTAACTACACATCTAAAGTACGTTGTTTGTGTTAATGCATTGGGGTTTGTATAAGTAGCGTTTGAAGCAGCATTTATAGCTACAAAATCACTTAAAGGTTTTAAGCTTTGTTCCCACTGATAATTATATCCTCCTATATTTCCACCAATTACTTCTAAATCATCTGGAGTTTGCAAGTAATTATAGCTGTATGTATTTGTTGACGACCTTATTACAAATGTATTATTTGATTGTGCATTCGTAATACAACTAATAAATACAAAGATGCAAGTGAAAACTAGTCTTAATATGTTTGAGTTGATGTACATTATTAAATCAGCTAATAGTTTTCTTTTTTTCTTGATCTATGGACAAACTGTTGTATTACTTGTTATTATTATGCCCAAGCTAGTGCTACTCACAACTGTACCTATTTCAATAAATCTTCTTGCATCTTTAGCTGATTCTCAAACCAACTATCTGGCTTAGCCTTCATCCACTCGAAAAGTGGTCTTATTTGCTTTGGCGGAACAATGTTTAAATAGCTTAGAACATTAGTATTTATATCGTACTCAATAATAACATCAGACGCTTTTCCTGAAATCTCAATAACTTGATTAGCTTTCCATTTTAATGTACTAAATAAATCATTAAAATACCCAGTTGTTGTTAACCCTTTATAAAAAACAATAGAATTTTTAATATTTCCATTTTCACTAATTTCTAAAATAAAATTAAAACTACGCTCTAAAAAATCAATTTTTATTGTTGCTTTTAATTGCTTATTCAATTTATTAACACTTGTTTTAAAATCAAAAACAAAACTAAAATTAGAAGCTAAAATTTTATTTTTGATTTCATTTAATAATTCAATACTAAATCGATTGTTATAGTAAGCCAAATGTTGCATAGCTTGATGAATCACTTCTAATCTAAAAATACTTTTTTCAGTGTAAGATAATTTAATAAAATTTTCAGGGCTTTTTATTTTGAAGTTAATATGTACACATTTTCTTTCAACACCAATAAACTCTTCTAAAGTCTCATCAATTTGGTTTATTTGTATATACTTATAAACATTTAAGTTATACTTAACTAAATAATATCCATATATAAAATCTAAAGCACCTACTGTAGGCCCACCAACTCCATTTGGTACTACCGACTCTAGGTGAAATATATTGTGTTTCATAATTGAAATTAACTAAGGTCGAATTTGTTCTCTTGGTTTAGCCCCTCCCCAAATGCGTTGATGAGTCTTTACCAAATCATCTTCGATTTTTCTTGCCATATCATTATTAGGGGTAAAAATAACTATTCTATATTTTGCAGTTAGCCCATACTTGTTTTGCATATATCCTAACTGTAATTCTGGTCTGCTAAAATCCCATCTTTGAAAATCAGATATACCATATTTTAAAGTAGGAGTAAGTATATCAGTAGGAGTAAAATAGAATTCATATACAAAGTGTGTATTAGAATTTGTCCGTCTATTCCCATGGCCAGAATAAGGGACGGGGTTCAATAATGGTAACGGGTATATTCTCGGCAACTTGTCAGCTCCATTACCTAATCCACCAGAAGTTGGAAGCAAAGATGCTATTGTTAATGAACCAAAACGTCCAAGTATAGAAAGTAAACTCAAACCTTCATCTACCACAACTTTTTCAGTTGCAATTGTAAGTGGGCTAGGTCTTACAACTTTCAATGGATTAGGAGGAGGAATATAATCTGGAATCCCCCCTTTTTTAGGAATACTGTTTTGAGTCTTTCCATTGCCATTATTATTCGACTTAATTACTTGAAAATCCAATTGTTGTCCAATATGCTTTTCATTCACCTTCCCCACCTGTTTCGTAACAACTTGGTTTGTTAAATTAACTACAATGCTTATTGCAATATTTGTACTAATTCCTGTTGCTGCTTTTGCAACACCATTAACTGTTGGGCAAGCAATACTTCCATCTTTAAAAATGTTTATAAGCCAATCAAATATCCCACCACCATCAGGGTCCACATTATTCACAGGATCATTACCCATGCCAACATAAGGGCTACTAAACTCTTCATAAGGGTCTTGTTGTAACCAACGCCCTATTTGTGGGTCGTAAGTTCTTAATTCAAAGTCATTCCAACTTAACTCCTCCTCAAAATCACTAAACTCTCCTTGGTATTTGCTCTCATTGCTTAGTTTACCTTCAAAAGCATCTCCTATTTTATTGCTGCTTATTGCTGCTATTTTTAAGCCAAAGGCATAATAGTGATTTTCTTCTGCAATTCTACCCCGTGTATGCTTTATTTTAAGGTTATCAAAATAAACAAACTCACTACTTTCATTGCTTACATAAACAAATGCATATCCATTTTTTGGGGCTTTAATTTCTTGTAATAATAAAGGTGATGGGTTGTGGTTACCTGCATCACTTTGTCTTGCACGTTCAAAAGTACTACCATCTCCTACATAATTAAATCTTTCATCAAAAAACAAAATGGTTATATAGGCTTTGGGGGCAGTACCCAAAGAATTGTTTGCATCGGGGGCAGCCATATTGCCAATAGTAGTACTTGAATTTGCAGTTACAATATTACTTGCAGCATTCTTTACACTACTACTTAGAATACTACTACCTGTAATAGCAGTATATAAATTTGATAAAACATTGTTGGCTAAATTGCTATTTCCAGCAGTATTGGTAACTGGGTTTTGATAGTAATAGTCTGTTAACGCAGTTAACTCATCTCCTGCCATTACCTTTAGTAAAGCTGATGCCCCAACTGTATTAGTAAGTTTACTTAAACGACTTACATAATTGCCAATATTTTGATTTTGCCAACCATTATTTATACTTTGCCCAGGTATGGAGGCTGTAGCAAATTTTGTAGGGTTGCCAAAAACTGGTTGCTCAATATTTGTTCTATTGTCTTCTAAAGTACAAGTCCCAATACTTTGGTGCTCTTCTTGTGTTAACACCATTCGTACACTTGCCAAATGGTCTTTTATAAAATAATCTACAACACCCTTTTTTCCATCAGGCAGTATAAGGCTGCCATTAATTACCAATGCATCTAATCCATTAGCTTGTGATACTTGTTGTACTGTTCTAATACGACCCTCCTCAAAATTAATAGCTTGCAAAAAGCCGCCTCCACCTAATGCAGCAAGTGCTGAAGATGCTATGGATTTTGTTTCTTCATAGGTATATTGATTAATGTAAGTGGTTATTTTAGATATAGTACTACCTTCTAGAGTGAAAATTTTTTGCAGCTTATCGCCATTTGCATCATATACATATTTTACTACTCCTTTTCCTGTAATCAGTACTCTTTCTGGCTTGTCCAAAAAGTTGTATTTTATTCCATCGTTGTACCAAATATCTCCAACAACATATCCTTCAATGTTTTTATTTCTATCAATTATGGTATTACCATTTGCATCAAATTCATAATCGTATAAACCTGTATGGGTGCCCGATTTAAAATCGCCTTGTGTTCCATTTGCTTGCCCAGCATTACTATCATCAGTTACTTTTTTAAGGTGATTAGATTGTTCGTAGTAAGTGTAGGTAAGCTTATCAATATCTAATGGAGAAGTGCTACCAATAACCACACCTCGCTGAACCATATTTTTTAAATTTCCATTTAAATCATATTCAATTAAGTTATTGGTTATGGGCAATCCTTTAACTGTAAAGTCTAACTTTGTATTATCCCAATTATTACCTATGGTTTCCCTTTGTTTAAAATCAGCTTTAGTTAATCTACCTGCATTATCATAAGTAAAATCATATTTTCTTTGGGCATCATCTCCTTGTGTTGTCCAAAGTGTGCCAGTTAGTTGACCATTTAAATTAGAATTATTAAACAGGCCTGCACTATTATCATAGCCGAGATACAAACCAAAATAATGACTCCACTTATCAAAGTTTGATGTTTTTAGTGCATAATCTTTATTTATTGCACTTAACTTTCCATGAATGTTATAGCTATAATTTAATTTTTCTAATCCTGTTCCTCCTGTAGTATTGTTTTGATAATTAGGAGAAAGTAGTTTGCTTTTTAGTCTTCCAATATCGTCATATTCAAAATTAGCAATTGTAATAAAATCGTTAGTACCCAGCTTCTTTGTACTTGAAATGGTTCTTCCAATTTTATCAAAAATGTTCTTGGTTAGAATTCCAAAATTAACATAACCAGTTCCTAAGGTGGAGTGTTTGCTAAATGAACTTAATAATCGCCCATCGTAATGGTATTGAAAAGTAATAATATCTTTTCCGTCTTTAATGTTTGTTTTTAATGATTGTATAATTTGACCATCCTCATCATAATATACAGTTTCATCAATAAATGTATTAGTATTTAATACACGTGTTTTATTACCCGTAGGAAAACTAAGTGTCCGTGCCGATTTCGCAATTTGTTTTATTGTTAACCCATTGGTTGAATAGGCTTGTGTATTGTTAAAATTATTATCAAAATTTTGAGCCCCTTCAAAACTATAAGTATCATAAAACTGATACTTTAGTATAGTACAAATACTTGGGTTATTTAATTTTACTGTTGAAATTGGACTGTTATGAATAGTTGTATTTGAAACAGAATTGGGTCCAATTGTATTGGCATCAATCTCAACGGTAAACTCATCGTTTGTTAAGCTTTCAAAATTTGTAGATGCAGTGCTCAATAGCTCAACACTATGTGTGGCTTTGTAACTAGGAATACCTGCAATTCTATTATCAACAACAAGGTCACTAATTATTTGACCAGGATTTATTATTGATACATTTGAGTTTGAACTGGCAGCATTGATATTTGCTTGTAATGTAGTTTCAGATTCGTAACTATTATACAATGTTGTAATTATCATTCTATCCAATTCATCATATAAAGTTGCAGTCCATTGACCAATACTGTTTTGATTTCCGTCTTGTGTAAAAACGAGCCGATCTCTTGGGTCATAAATCATTTTAAGTTCACTTGCTCCAGGAGGTCGTTTACCAACCATTCTTCCTTTTTCATCATAAGCATAAAAGTAACAGTAGCCAGTTAATAAATCATAGTTGTTAAAAAAAGTCCAATTACCATTTACATAACATTTATTAACAGCTTCAGGTTCAATAGTGCAATATAACCTACCAAAATCATCATATACATAATAAGTACAAATCCACCCTTCATAAGGAGATGAAGGATTGTCATTCAATTGAACCTTTTTAAAAATTAATTGACCTGATTTATTAATGAATTCTATAACTTCTTTATCGTTTTCGTCTTTATTTATTATTTTGAAAAGTACACTAGCTGGATAAAGAGCACTTCCATCAGGAACTGAATATTTTACCGAATAATCACTAACCTTCCAAATATGCACTTCATCAGCAATAGTATTTAATTCAAAATCCTTTTTGATTCCTGTTGCTGCAGCCCATGCAAAACCAGGTGATTTTACAGTTCTTGCTCTATTTAATGGGCTATTATCGAATTGTGTTACCTCACTATATGGTGATGATTCATTTAATGTATTTGTATAATAGTTTGATTGTTCTGTAAGAACATCTGTTTTGTGTTTACCAAGTTCTGAAGTTGTTGTATAGGGTAAATAGCTTTTGGTTTGTCTCCCAAAATTATCATAATATTTAAACTCTACCTTATCACCCCAAGTTGTACTTCCATTTAAATTAGTGGCAGTGCCTTTACTTACATTTTGTATTGTCCTACCCAGCCCATCTGTATAATTGGTTGATTGAAATTTTCCATCAATTCCAATTGGAAGGTTATCAATTGTAATCCAGTCTGTAATTCCTGGGACATTTATTGAATGTACTCTTGTATAATTGTAATCCTCCCAACCTATTGATACAATCTCGATTTGAATGATATTGGTATAAAAACTAACATTTGATGAATTAGTAACTACACATCTAAAGTACGTTGTTTGTGTTAATGCATTGGGGTTTGTATAAGTAGCGTTTGAAGCAGCATTTATAGCTACAAAATCACTTAAAGGTTTTAAGCTTTGTTCCCACTGATAATTATATCCTCCTATATTTCCACCAATTACTTCTAAATCATCTGGAGTTTGCAAGTAATTATAGCTGTATGTATTTGTTGACGACCTTATTACAAATGTATTATTTGATTGTGCATTCGTAATACAACTAATAAATACAAAGATGCAAGTGAAAACTAGTCTTAATATGTTTGAGTTGATGTACATTATTAAATCAGCTAATAGTTTTCTTTTTTTCTTGATCTATGGACAAACTGTTGTATTACTTGTTATTATTATGCCCAAGCTAGTGCTACTCACAACTGTACCAGTATGTTTAAAACTTGGATTATGGTAGAACTATATTTTCTTAATCCTATGCTTTTTAATAAAGGTTTAGGGCAATATAACCCTCTTTTTCAGGGTCATAATATCTATTTGGATCACTTAAAAAATTTTATATTTATATTTATGTTTATATTTTTAATTGAAAAAATCATTTATAGATTTAGGGTAATTTTTTATACATCGTAAAAGTGCCTTTAGCTATTGAATCGTTTATAACTAATCTTAGAGCATAAGTTGATGAGTCTGAGAAGTTGGGAATTTCCATCTCAACAGTATCCCAAAAGAATGAAGAGTTTAATTCTTTCACTACTTGAATTAATTTGTAATCTTTTGTTATTTTAACTAGACTATACTGAAAATTATATTTTGGTGGGTTTGGTAAATATGCAAAAAGCTTCAGTTTTTCAACTGATTTTTCCAATAATGCTAAGTCTAAAAAATGATAAAAAAAGAAATTAGTTTGTAAATCGGTAATTTTCTTATTAAAGTTTAAAGAATCATAATCAATATTAAACAATTCCTTATGATCTAATGAAATAAAAGAATAGCTTTTAACTTTACCTTTTTCCCAGTAGATATCGGGTCCCGCCTTAAAATCATAATAATATGTCTGCTGATTAGTTAGTATTCCCTCGATACTAAAAAAATCCACTCTCCCATTTAACTTCCCCTGATCAAAATTTGCTTTACAAGCAATAACTCCGTTAGAATAATAACTGACATATTCACCATTTTCCACGCTTTTTATATAATTACATTTTGTAATGAGTTTGTCATCTTTTTTATTATAGAATTTTATTTCTCCATTGTAAATAGAATCTTTACTAATATTACCAACTGCATAGGTGGAATCATTTATTTGTAATTTTCTTGATTCACTAGTTGTATTACATGAACTAACATATAATACAATAAATGAAATGTAAGCTATCTTCATATAAAAAAAATTATTGTTTTTTTTCAAAAATTAATGTATCTGGTGTAGTAGATTTATTTCCATCTTTTATTTGATAAGGGTTTTCTCCTTGATTAGGTTTATATTTTTTTCTATTTCTATCCAAGAAAACTTGTTTTATTGTTGTATTAGGCTTGGCATTTGGGGTTAAATCTTGATTGTTCTTATGAGTACGCTTTTCTTTATATTCATCTGTTTTAATGTCACTATATTTTTTTTCAAATTCAAGGAATTTTTCTTCACTTACTTCTTTAAGTTGATTCATAACATTTTTTCCTTCACCCCCTAATAAAAATAAATCAAATGGATCGGTTATATCAGATAAATTTATAGATATTATATGCCAATCATATCCATCATCCATCCTCGTTGCTGGTTCTGAACTCATATCTGACGCGGACCCATATACTTTAACTGCATATCGTTTAACCCTGCTTCCTTTAGTACTAAAACGCTTCGTAAAAATATGCTTATTGACAAAAGTTTTATCAACTCTTAAAATTGGCAGTTGAGGTGGCTTTGGAATTTTAACAGGTGTGCCTCCCTTATTCTTAAAGCTACCATTTTCCAATTGATTCTTTGTAATTTTTTCATTCAAATCCCCAACCTGTTTTGCAACAACTTGGTTTGTTAAATTAACTACAATGCTTATTGCAATATTTGTACTAATTCCTGTTGCTGCTTTTGCAACACCATTAACTGTTGGGCAAGCAATACTTCCATCTTTAAAAATGTTTATAAGCCAATCAAATATCCCACCACCATCAGGGTCCACATTATTCACAGGATCATTACCCATGCCAACATAAGGGCTACTAAACTCTTCATAAGGGTCTTGTTGTAACCAACGCCCTATTTGTGGGTCGTAAGTTCTTAATTCAAAGTCATTCCAACTTAACTCCTCCTCAAAATCACTAAACTCTCCTTGGTATTTGCTCTCATTGCTTAGTTTACCTTCTAAAGCATCTCCCATTTTATTGCTGCTTATCCCTGCTATCTTTAACCCAAAAGCATAATAGTGATTTTCTTCTAAAATTCTACCTCGTGTATGCTTTATTTTAAGGTTATCAAAATAAACAAACTCGTTACTTTCATTGCTTACATAAACAAATGCGTATCCATTTTTAGGTGCTTTAATTTCTTGTAATAATAAAGGTGATGGGTTGTGGTTACCTGCATCACTTTGTCTTGCACGTTCAAATGTACTACCATCTCCAACATAATTAAATCTTTCATCAAAAAACAAAATGGTTATATATGCTTTTGGGGCAGTACCCAAAGAATTGTTTGCATCGGGAGCAGCCATATTGCCAATAGTAGTACTTGAATTTGCAGTTACAATATTACTTGCAGCATTCTTTACACTACTACTCACAATAATACTACCTGTAATAGCAGTATATAAATTTGATAAAACATTGTTGGCTAAATTGCTATTTCCAGCAGTATTGGTAACTGGGTTTTGATAGTAATAGTCTGTTAACGCAGTTAACTCATCTCCTGCCATTACCTTTAGTAAAGCTGATGCCCCAACTGTATTAGTAAGTTTACTTAAACGACTTACATAATTGCCAATATTTTGATTTTGCCAACCATTATTTATACTTTGCCCAGGTATGGAGGCTGTAGCAAATTTTGTAGGGTTGCCAAAAACTGGTTGCTCAATATTTGTTCTATTGTCTTCTAAAGTACAAGTCCCAATACTTTGGTGCTCTTCTTGTGTTAACACCATTCGTACACTTGCCAAATGGTCTTTTATAAAATAATCTACAACACCCTTTTTTCCATCAGGCAGTATAAGGCTGCCATTAATTACCAATGCATCTAATCCATTAGCTTGTGATACTTGTTGTACTGTTCTAATACGACCCTCCTCAAAATTAATAGCTTGCAAAAAGCCGCCTCCACCTAATGCAGCAAGTGCTGAAGATGCTATGGATTTTGTTTCTTCATAGGTATATTGATTAATGTAAGTGGTTATTTTAGATATAGTACTACCTTCTAGAGTGAAAATTTTTTGCAGCTTATCGCCATTTGCATCATATACATATTTTACTACTCCTTTTCCTGTAATCAGTACTCTTTCTGGCTTGTCCAAAAAGTTGTATTTTATTCCATCGTTGTACCAAATATCTCCAACAACATATCCTTCAATGTTTTTATTTCTATCAATTATGGTATTACCATTTGCATCAAATTCATAATCGTATAAACCTGTATGGGTGCCCGATTTAAAATCGCCTTGTGTTCCATTTGCTTGCCCAGCATTACTATCATCAGTTACTTTTTTAAGGTGATTAGATTGTTCGTAGTAAGTGTAGGTAAGCTTATCAATATCTAATGGAGAAGTGCTACCAATAACCACACCTCGCTGAACCATATTTTTTAAATTTCCATTTAAATCATATTCAATTAAGTTATTGGTTATGGGCAATCCTTTAACTGTAAAGTCTAACTTTGTATTATCCCAATTATTACCTATGGTTTCCCTTTGTTTAAAATCAGCTTTAGTTAATCTACCTGCATTATCATAAGTAAAATCATATTTTCTTTGGGCATCATCTCCTTGTGTTGTCCAAAGTGTGCCAGTTAGTTGACCATTTAAATTAGAATTATTAAACAGGCCTGCACTATTATCATAGCCGAGATACAAACCAAAATAATGACTCCACTTATCAAAGTTTGATGTTTTTAGTGCATAATCTTTATTTATTGCACTTAACTTTCCATGAATGTTATAGCTATAATTTAATTTTTCTAATCCTGTTCCTCCTGTAGTATTGTTTTGATAATTAGGAGAAAGTAGTTTGCTTTTTAGTCTTCCAATATCGTCATATTCAAAATTAGCAATTGTAATAAAATCGTTAGTACCCAGCTTCTTTGTACTTGAAATGGTTCTTCCAATTTTATCAAAAATGTTCTTGGTTAGAATTCCAAAATTAACATAACCAGTTCCTAAGGTGGAGTGTTTGCTAAATGAACTTAATAATCGCCCATCGTAATGGTATTGAAAAGTAATAATATCTTTTCCGTCTTTAATGTTTGTTTTTAATGATTGTATAATTTGACCATCCTCATCATAATATACAGTTTCATCAATAAATGTATTAGTATTTAATACACGTGTTTTATTACCCGTAGGAAAACTAAGTGTCCGTGCCGATTTCGCAATTTGTTTTATTGTTAACCCATTGGTTGAATAGGCTTGTGTATTGTTAAAATTATTATCAAAATTTTGAGCCCCTTCAAAACTATAAGTATCATAAAACTGATACTTTAGTATAGTACAAATACTTGGGTTATTTAATTTTACTGTTGAAATTGGACTGTTATGAATAGTTGTATTTGAAACAGAATTGGGTCCAATTGTATTGGCATCAATCTCAACGGTAAACTCATCGTTTGTTAAGCTTTCAAAATTTGTAGATGCAGTGCTCAATAGCTCAACACTATGTGTGGCTTTGTAACTAGGAATACCTGCAATTCTATTATCAACAACAAGGTCACTAATTATTTGACCAGGATTTATTATTGATACATTTGAGTTTGAACTGGCAGCATTGATATTTGCTTGTAATGTAGTTTCAGATTCGTAACTATTATACAATGTTGTAATTATCATTCTATCCAATTCATCATATAAAGTTGCAGTCCATTGACCAATACTGTTTTGATTTCCGTCTTGTGTAAAAACGAGCCGATCTCTTGGGTCATAAATCATTTTAAGTTCACTTGCTCCAGGAGGTCGTTTACCAACCATTCTTCCTTTTTCATCATAAGCATAAAAGTAACAGTAGCCAGTTAATAAATCATAGTTGTTAAAAAAAGTCCAATTACCATTTACATAACATTTATTAACAGCTTCAGGTTCAATAGTGCAATATAACCTACCAAAATCATCATATACATAATAAGTACAAATCCACCCTTCATAAGGAGATGAAGGATTGTCATTCAATTGAACCTTTTTAAAAATTAATTGACCTGATTTATTAATGAATTCTATAACTTCTTTATCGTTTTCGTCTTTATTTATTATTTTGAAAAGTACACTAGCTGGATAAAGAGCACTTCCATCAGGAACTGAATATTTTACCGAATAATCACTAACCTTCCAAATATGCACTTCATCAGCAATAGTATTTAATTCAAAATCCTTTTTGATTCCTGTTGCTGCAGCCCATGCAAAACCAGGTGATTTTACAGTTCTTGCTCTATTTAATGGGCTATTATCGAATTGTGTTACCTCACTATATGGTGATGATTCATTTAATGTATTTGTATAATAGTTTGATTGTTCTGTAAGAACATCTGTTTTGTGTTTACCAAGTTCTGAAGTTGTTGTATAGGGTAAATAGCTTTTGGTTTGTCTCCCAAAATTATCATAATATTTAAACTCTACCTTATCACCCCAAGTTGTACTTCCATTTAAATTAGTGGCAGTGCCTTTACTTACATTTTGTATTGTCCTACCCAGCCCATCTGTATAATTGGTTGATTGAAATTTTCCATCAATTCCAATTGGAAGGTTATCAATTGTAATCCAGTCTGTAATTCCTGGGACATTTATTGAATGTACTCTTGTATAATTGTAATCCTCCCAACCTATTGATACAATCTCGATTTGAATGATATTGGTATAAAAACTAACATTTGATGAATTAGTAACTACACATCTAAAGTACGTTGTTTGTGTTAATGCATTGGGGTTTGTATAAGTAGCGTTTGAAGCAGCATTTATAGCTACAAAATCACTTAAAGGTTTTAAGCTTTGTTCCCACTGATAATTATATCCTCCTATATTTCCACCAATTACTTCTAAATCATCTGGAGTTTGCAAGTAATTATAGCTGTATGTATTTGTTGACGACCTTATTACAAATGTATTATTTGATTGTGCATTCGTAATACAACTAATAAATACAAAGATGCAAGTGAAAACTAGTCTTAATATGTTTGAGTTGATGTACATTATTAAATCAGCTAATAGTTTTCTTTTTTTCTTGATCTATGGACAAACTGTTGTATTACTTGTTATTATTATGCCCAAGCTAGTGCTACTCACAACTGTACCAGTACTACTACCTGTTCTAAATATTGGACCATGACTTGTACATATTGTAGCTGTAGTCGAATTAGTATTAGCAACTGTATTCATAGCACTCCAAATTTTGATTATTTGAGAGTTGGTAGCACAATCCCAATACTCAATGTATAAATTCGATGCCACTGAATTGGGAACCTCAATTGTATATCCGCTGCAAGGTGTGGTTATAGGACATGAAGGGTTTAAACCACCATCTTTCCATATTGGTGTTTGATTATATGAACTACTGTTAGGGTTTACATCATGAACCAATACCAAAATATGGCCAGTATACTTACCATAAACATTAATTTCACATTGAGTTTGTTCTGGTGAAACTGCTTCCCATATTGGAGCATAATCAATTACACAGTTTGCATGAGTATTTGCATATGCCTGACCATTTGCTGCAATTTCTGCAGAGGCAAGTTGATTCGCAGTGGCTTGGTCAATTATTGAAGAATATTTCCTTGCTGGAACACTATAACTTACTGCAGCAGAAATATAACCAAATTCACAAGTTTCAGGGATAAAATCAACTGACATTGTTTGATTATAAAACACAGGAATACAAGTCCCATTAGCATTTGCAAAAGCTTGACCGTTTACTTCTAAATCAGCTTGTACCTGCTGGTCTACTTCATCTTGACTAACATTAGAAGTATAAGTGCCTGCTGGAATAGTATAAATAATATTTATGCCTATATAATCGCCTTCTTGTGAGCAATCTTTTCTATAAATTTCGGAAACAAGTTTATTCGTAAATGTGTTGATACAGCCCATTTTTCGAACATTATATTCGTTCATTTTTACAATGTTGCGATAATCATCTTTAATAAATCTTAATCTACCTAACTCATCATATTCGAAATAAGTAATACGATTATTTTCATCACATTCTGATGTTTTACCAACCAAAGGATCAAATGTCACCGACTTCATTCTTGCTGAAGATGGATACAATCTCAGCTCATCAATTGAACCAGTACCAGTAATGGAAACAGTAGTGGGGCAATTACTTGGAATTTCATATGTACTTATATCAGGTATTTCATATTCGTAAAAGGTAAAATTACCAATAGTTGGTCCTGATTTTATTAGATTTAGTGTACTTCCAACAGATATAGAACTTCCAGTAGAGGCCCAAAAAGATAATCGATATAGTTTAGTGTTATTTAAATTAGCAGTTAAACTAACTGCATTATTTAAATTAAAGCCTCGATTACCTGTAATTGATTGTGTATTATTAAAAGATGCTGAACCACTAAGTAACCAGCCACCAAGGTTAGTTGTTTCAAAGCTGGTGTAAGCAGTTGGGTCTTCTTGATATTTTGCATTTATTATTACTGCTACTGTAAATTTATAATTATAATCATATTTATTAGTAATAAATCTGTTACCTTCTTCAATAACTCCTACTAAATTCCCATTAATATCATATGTAAATTTTTGTGTTTCTTTAAATGCATTGTTTAGATTGCCTGTAGTTCCAGAATAAGTTGTCCAAAGAGATTCATCAACAGGTTCGTTTGTTCTTTGTACTAAACTTCTAAGGGGCTTAATATCTCCATTTGATAATGTAGTATATTCAGTAACTGACTCTTGAAGAATTTTCTTTCCTCCAGAAACTGGGATAATTGAAGATATTTTTTTTACTGGTAAAGAAATAAGATTAGCATTATTCAAATTACTAAAAATTCCTGAATTATAATCACATGAATATGTTATATCTGTGCAATTTTTTATTCCAGTACTTTGTGTTGTTATAATTTTATTTACTTGTAAGTTAATATTATTATATTGAAAATGTGTGTGCTGTTCAACATAATTTGTTGGTTGATTTATATCATAGATTTTCTCATATGTGTCTGATAATTCAACTCTTCCTGTATACATATCATATATTTCTGCTTTTAAATTAGTATTAGAACTAGCATTGATTGTATAGTTGGATGGGTTGTTTCCAGCAGTTTCCCAATCAGGGTTTCTTTGAGAAGAACTTTTTACTATTTCACACTTACAAGATGGAAATGCTAAATAGCCGTAAGCAAATGGGACTTTTGCTATATCACTTGAGTAAACATTTTCACTCTCTTTAATCTTGTCATTATTTGCATTGAAAATTGTAGTTTTTTCAGGTAATCCATATAACCAATAACCAAAACGCTGTTTCATTGAATACAATGGATTAGAATTTTCCCATATTGGAAATTGATGTGTCCCAGTATAAGGATTTGTAAAAGTGTAGGCTGCATAACCATTACTTCCATCTCCTTGTTTGACGACTGTCCGACTAAATTGAACAGGTAGTGGATTTATACTCTTTAAATCCATATTAAAAAAAATATTAGTTATGGAAGTTTCATTTGGGGTACCTGAAAAGCATGTTTTGATTACATTAATAACCCCAAAAATGACATCTAATATTACCATTACTATTATTCCATGTGGCCCCGTTCCAGCTATAAGGTTTATTACATCTAAAACGGCTGTAATTGTACTGATGCATGACATGATTTCACCAAAAGCAATCAAACTTTTCTGTGCAGATGTTAAATCAACAGATTGGTCAATTGAAAGTATACCTGGGTATTGGTATCTATACCTACATGATCCAAACAACCCCCCTTTCCAAGTCCAGTATTTTTGTTCGGGTTCATAATAACTACTTGCAACCATTTTATTAATAGGCTCTTCGATTCCCCATAATGAAGATTGACTTGTCCCATCTTGATTATAACTAAAATGTGTAATTAATGGATGGTCACAATCATTTGAATAACCCCCAGCTGTTGAATTACCACCATCTACAAGTTTTGTTCTTGCAACATGTACACCCCCAATAGTTCTATATTGACTACCAAGGTACCCAACATTTTGTTCATACTCATAAGTTAAAGCACCACCACCTGGATACCTTATTTGTTTTAAAAGGCCATTTTTTGCATAACCATCTTTTGGTTTGAGAGTAATATTTGTTCCAGTTGTGTATCTTAAAAAACAAAGTCCTTTAATTTCATCAAATGTCATTTCCGAAAAATTCAATGTAAAACTTGAAAAAGAATTTCCATTATATGACTTACTTTCATCTCCATTATAAAATCCCCAAATATCTTTCATGGGTGAAAATGGCGGTGATACTATATCATCAGCATTATTAGTAGTTCCAAGGTAATAATCAAAAATATAAGGTTGATTTTGGCCCTTTAAATCAGCACTATATTGTACGATAGATTTTAAACATAACCTAGCTACTTTTTTTTGGTAATCGCTTTTTGGAATTCCATATCGATTTAAAATAAAATAGCTACTATTTAATTTGAACTTAGAAATATAACTATTATTGTAGAGTATGTTAATGTCAGTTAAAATTTTATCCCCATTCAAATCTATTCTGTCAAGGTTATAATCAAAGTTGATATTATGTCCATCTGGCATTGAAATATTTTGTATTACAGGTGATATAGTTTTTGAAATGGTATTAGAAATTATTAAATAATCCTTAGTTTCATAATACCCAATACTTACTCCTGCAGTATGATTTATATTTCGAAAGTCATAATTAAAATTTATTACTCTATTTGTGAAAACGTCTTCAATTTGTGATAAATACCAACCATTAATAACATAGGGATTAATTATGCTGTTATCTTCAAATCCACTTTTATAATAAATTCCACCACTACTTAAAGATGGTTGAGTTAGCTGATGATTAAGAGTTGCGTCACAAAAATTACTTTTCAAAACCGAAGCTAATGAGTGAACAGAAAATTTATATTTTAGTCCATTTTCATCTTGAATAGTAAAATAATCAATAGTCGTCCGGATACCCTTATTTTGATATGACATATTATTATTTAATGAAAATGAAATTTTAAGTTTGGAATCTCCTAAACATACTCCTTGATGTGTATTCTTGTCTAATACGAAAATTCCTGTTCTACCATTAAATTGAAATGAAAAGTAGTCAAGCTCTCTATCTGCTTGTATCGGATTATTTTCTTTATAAAGTTGATTTCGATGTTTATAAATAGGATAGCGTGTCAGCTGATTTGGGCATCCTAAATTTACATCAACTAAATTATTTAAATAACCCGTAGGATATTTTGTAAGGTCATTTACATCTCTTGAAATTTGATCATCTGGTTCACCTACTTGCATACGTGTGATAACACCACCAGCCTGTAAATTCCAGCCTTGCCCAATAGAAGATGCAACTTCTCCTGTTTTCAATCCATTTCCAGAATTATAAGTTAGGACAACATTAATGTTGAGCCTACTCTTAGCATCACTCCAATTGAATATTGGCAGACCATAAATAGCACTTCCAGTTTGTAAGTTCACTTGTCCTGAAGCCTCATGAAATAAACAAACCAACAAATAAAAAAATATTAAATTTCTTCTTCTCATTTAGAAGTTTTTATTATTTATAATATATATATACAAAAAGATGATTAACTTTTCTTAAGCTTGTTTACTACTTTCTGTAGTTCTTCAATCTTCTTATTTTGTTCAATCAAATGCAAAGTCAACTCTTCTATCTTTTTCAGAAGAATCACTTGTGTATCTCCTAAATCAACTCCATTTTCTTTTATCTCTTTTTCGGTTGGAACTCCTTCTAAATGTTTATTTAATTTGATAAATTTCTCGATTTCTGTTAGTGGCTGTAATTTGTAATCATCTGCAAAAACGTAATCTGCCCAACCACTTTGTGTTACTTTTACTTTTGTAGCACCAATTGTTCCACCAACAACAAGTTTATAATTATTCTCTGTTAGAGCAATAGTTGAATGGTTTATACCAATATAAACATTACCAGCATAACCAATAGTATTGGGATTTGTAGTTGTATTTGAATGTGTTTGCCAATAACCTCCTTTATTTACAAGTATTAAGTTACCATTGGCATCGGTACTTAAAATTTTACTATTCGTATTATGTGCTAATCCTTGAAACCTAACTCCTCCTCCTACATACATACTACTCGTAATACTACCTGTTAACCCACTTACAGTACCTGAAGAATATAAGTTTTGTGTTTCTACCTCCCCAAATCTGTTTATAAGTGATACTGGTTCACCATCTCCTCCACCATCATTCATTGTCCAATTCGTAAAAAAGTTTGAGTTTAAATTAGGATCTGCAAAAGCAGTAACTTCTATGTTTTGTTCATCACTAAATCCATTGATATGAATTTTTATATATTGATCCTGATTATCTAATGTTATAACTTCTGGCACAAAACCTCCTGTTGATGAAGCTGAAGTATTATAAAAACTGCCTCCATCGTAAAACCAACTAATTTGTAGACCAATTGTTCTTGAAACATTGTCAAAGCCTTTAATATAAACTGTTGTATTGTGTTTTTCACTTGAAGGTATTGAGGTTGTTATGGTAAAACCACTATTACCAAAACCATTACCACCAATAAATGTCAATACATCATAATGACCTACATTGCCATTATTTGTAATTTGAGCGTAAATAAAATGTGGTACTAATACCAACAAAAGGATAATTATTTTTTTCATTATTTATAATTTAATCGAAAAGGAATTTTATGTAAATTTTTAAGATTTTCTGTTGACATAGTTTTCAACAATCGGAGAATCAAAAGGCACTTCGGGTGGTAGTACGCCAAATATTTTTCCATACTTGTCTATAAAAAATTTTTGACCAACTCCTTTAGTGTCAACTTTAAATCTTAAATTCAAAGTCTTAGTTGTTAGCCAAGCCAAAAAACTAGATTGATTGTTGATTGAAGATTTTCTTGTATACATAGGTTCAGTAAGAATAATAGGAATTCCCCTGCTTGTATAAATATTTTTTATAGCTGTTTTATTGCTATCAACATAGCCATCTTCAACAGACATAACACCAATTACTTTTATTTTATTTCCATGAACTGCTATTAAAGAATCAATCTCTATAATTTTATAAATATCAGTTTCAGAAATTGGTGCAATACAAATAATAAGGATATTGCTATCTTGATAAGAAGCAAGATTAATAGCACCTCCGTCAATATTGTTAAGTGAAAGTGAGTGAACAGATGATTGTCCAAATGATAGAGAACAGCAATAAAGGGCTGCAAGGAGAAAGACAGTTTTTTTCATATTTTGGTTTTGGTTTATATTATAATTTATATTTAAAATTCATACCCCAATCTAAACTTTATTCCTTCAGTATGTGGTTCTTGTTGCTTACTTAAAAAGTCCCAAAGAAATTGCATTTTTACTGTTTTCTTTTTACCCACACTCATTTTCTTACTTATTCCAATCAAACCAGATTCTTGCCATCCTTTGCCCCAACTATTTACTTTTACTGTAGTATTATTTAATGATTCTAATTTTTCTTTCAATTCAGGTAAATAGTTTTGTTCATACCCACCACTTAACCAAAGGTTTTTTGTGAAATAATTCCAAACAGATTTTTCGTTTTTTGATTTTGGAAACTTAATATCAAAATAACTTCTAAAACCCACTCCTTGATTGGTCAACTGAATATTTTGCCAGCCATTCCCCCAACCTAATTTGTAAGCCAACCCTAAACCAATGGTTGCTTTGTCATTTAATTTATAGCCAACACTCGCTGCAATATCACTTGTAGTTGGTAGCCAATAGCTACTTTTTTGACTTTGAATATTGAAACCATACTGCAATCTTTTTAAAAAACTTTTTGTTTTTTGACTATTGGGTTCAAAATTGGGCATATCTGCATCATTAACATTATCTCCACCACTTCCATGCAATTTATTTTTCAACTTATCTAATTCTGATTTTGCAGCATCGAGTTTATCTCTGAGAATTTGTTGAGGATCTGAATTCAAATTTGGATTTGAAATAGAACTTCCTATTCTTTGTTGTAATGACTGCATTACACTGGCTCTAGTTTGTAATCCACCAATACTTGCTGTACCACCACTAACATTGTTTTGAGGTATTTTAAATAATTGTGCTAGATAACTATTTTTATTAAAAAAATCTTTGAAAGATGCATTGTCTTTAAATAATCCTAAAGCTTTTTGTGTAAGCTTATCTGGATTATTTAGTAATTGTTTATACTCGTTTAATTGTTGATTATAATAAACAACTTGTTTGTTAAACCCCTGTAATTTTTGTGCAACTATTGTATTTTGTAAACTTTGCTTTAACTGATTTTTTCTTTCTTGAAGTACTTTTTTAATATTAGTGGCACTTTGTATTTTTTGTTGTACACCAACAATACTTGTGTTTAATTCATTAACGAGTGGAAGCGTTTTTGCATTAGATATATTAAAAGCGTTTTGATTTTGCTGCAAAAATTTTGTAAGCGTATTTAAGCTATCTAATGCAGGAATATATTGTTTAATGGCAGGAGTGCTTTTTGTAAGTTGGTTTTGAAGCTTTTGGTATCTTGCTTTAACATCTCCAAAAATTTGTTCAGCTTTTAAGCTATCGGTCTTTGCAAGTTTGCGTTTTAGCTTTTCTTCTTGTTTTTGAGTTTTAAGTAACCATTTGCTTGTTTGTTTAGTAATCCTGTCTTCTGTATTTTGATATTTTTTATTTATTTTCTCAACAATCTTAGTATCAAGATTTGAAAGATTATTGGTGATTTTATTAAAAAGATTAGGCTCTTGCTCTTGAGCAATGCAGGTTTTGGTGGTAGTTACAAGCAGTAGTAGTGGTAGAAGAAATATTTTTCGCATGGAAAAATTTAATCTTTCAAAAATTATTTTTAATTCGCTTCTTTTTCCCTCATTTTCAATTCTTAAATCCAAACTATTAGAAATTTTTGATAGTACCAAAAAAATAAAATAAACTTATAATATTTCATTTGAGGCACCAATACAAAATGTTACTAATCTCAAAATTTATTAATAGAACTTCTCTGTAAACAAAAATATAAGAAAAAAATATTGAAAAATCATTCAATTAAAGATTGCGTAAAACTACGTTTCACAATACGTAAAATTACGTAGTGAAATGCGTAAAATTACTTGTAGATAGTTAAATATGGCATTCATCCATTGAGTTAGTTTTCATTATTATTAGTTATTTATTAATAATTTAAGGGTATTTATTTCGCCTTTATTTATAATGCATTAAATGAAGTATAAACCCTTTATAAATTGTTTTGTATTAATTATTTGATTTAATTGTATCATAATTCTTCCTAAATAATCTGTAATTTTGATTTGTTTTACTGCGGAAATTTACATTCAATAATCATATATTCTTTTGCAGGATTAGGTTTTGAGGAAACATTGAATGATGAAAGTTTTATGTTGAATACTTTTTTCTGAATATTGTTTTTAACTATTTTTATCAACGCTCTCAATTCTATACCACAAAGATTCTGGTTTCTAAAAGTGTAAGCTCATTTTTTTGGTGCTCTTGGCATCTCTATTTTTTGTTAAATGATATATTTTAAATTGACAATTAATTACTAATTACTTTTTTTAACTTTTTCTTATGCTATCTCAAATATGATAACCAATTCAATACAATCCAACTTTTTTTGTATGTTTTTTTATGATACTTAAATCTTTAAGCGTATCAAAATCAATTAAAAAGTTAAAAAATATCACAAATTGGCTTATCAGCAAATAATTCAAATCAATAAACGTTTATTCTAAAAATTTTTCTAATATAAATTTAATAATAATGCCAAAATTTCTACTTTACAAATCATTGCTATGGATAAAGCAATCAATACTTTCAATACAGATTTCCCCATTCTCAAATCATCAATAACAAATATTGAAAACGAAGTTTTAGAAACATATGATTGTTATTACAAAATCATAACTCTAATAACAGCACTAATTAAAAAAATTGATAGAGAAATTTTATCAGATAAATTTTCTAGTCAACAGGCAGAGATTCATTTTTTTAAACATTTAAAACCTCAACTGGTAGCACTAGATAAATATTACAGACATATTTTTCAAATAAATTACCAACTTAAATACCAGCACAACCAAGATAACTTGATTAATTTCCTAAATACTATAAACAATCAAATCAACCATTCAGACAAACAATTATTAAAATACTACAATTTCAAATGCTGTCATAAAGATGTCGAATATTTTACTTTAAAAGCATCATTAACAAATATTCTATTCATTAATTTTAATGAAAATATTAATCTGAATTTAACAACATTTCACTCTCAAGCTTTTGCTAATTTTATTTATCAAGATTCACTGAAAATTCATTTAAATAAGTTGCTATCATCAAATAGTAATATTAAACAGTTAGAAAAAATAAGCTGGAATGATTCTAAAACATCTTTAGTTGAAATAATTTACGGCATATATTTATCTAATGCAATTGACAAAACAAAAACTGACATAAAATCAATTACTAAAGCCTTTGAAACTATTTTTAATATTGACCTCTCAGACATTTATAGAATCTTTAATGAATTAAAAAACCGAAAAATAAACAGAACAAAATTTATTGATGCCATAAAAGAAAACCTAGTAAATCGTATGGATGAATTCGATTAGTATTTAAACTAATCTGTTTTATAGTCAAAACTTAAATTTTGATTTTACATTTCCAAATTATTAAAATCTCTCACTATTTAATTTAAATAAAATTACCCAACTTGGGTATAGGTTGGGTGATTTTTCAATTGCATTTTTTTTCATTTGCAACAAATGAAATTATATGGCAATAGAAATTATAACAAAAGAAGATTTACAAACCTTCCGTTTACAGTTACTCGATGATTTAAAAAACATCATCCACACCAAACCCAACAAACAAAAGCAATGGCTTAAAAGTAGTGAAGTAAGAAAGCTGTTGAAAATTTCACCAGGCACATTACAAAACCTTCGCATCAATGGCACACTTTCATTTACAAGAATTGGCTCAATTATTTACTACAACTATGATGACATTGAAGCAGCGTTAGACAACAATAAAACATAAATAGTAGTCATTGCGAGGAACGAAGCAATCCAAACAACTAACGTCATTTCGAATTCCGATTTATTCGGAATGAGAAACATCTTTAAATGGACTCTCGATCTCTCCAACTTCAAACTATAAACTCACAACTCATAATTCATAACTCATAATTTATAATTAAAAATGAACTACATAAAACATCTTGCAGGTTTTTTCGATAGAGTTTCCATTGATGAAAGACTCAATCCAACTCACGTTAGTATGTACGTATCATTATTTCAATTTTGGAATGCAAGTCGTTTTCAAAACCCAATAAGCATTTCAAGAAACGAACTGATGAAAGTAAGTAAAATCAGTGCCAAAGCAACATATCACAAGTGTATGAAAGAATTAAACGAATGGCAATACTTAAAGTATAAACCATCCTACAATCCATTCAAAGGAAGCCTTGTTTATTTGTTCAATTTTCAGTCAGGCGAGATTGAAAAATTTGAAGCCCCAGACTTGTTCAATAATGAAATGAGCAGCCAAAATAAATTAACTAAAAAAGCGAATTCGCCAATCCCAAAAAGTAAAAACAACCAGACCAATTGGCAAACAGGTAGTGAACAAGCATTAGTAGCACACCATACTAAAATCGAAACAAGTATTGAACAAGCACAAGAGCCTTATATAAACATTAATAAACAATATAAACAAAACATTAAAAACTTGGATAAGCAAACAAAAAAAATAGAAGTTCAAAAATTGAACGGCTCAAAAGAAAAAGAAAAGTTGCGTCAAAAGAAAAAGAACGTCATTGCGAAGAATGAAGCAATCTGCACTCTTCAACAAGTTCAGGAATATTTCAAAACACAATCTTATCGTGCAATCGAAGCTGAAAAATTTTACAACTATTTTCAAAGCAATGGTTGGCTTGTTGGTGGCAAAACAAAAATGAAAGACTGGCAAGCTGCAGCAAGAAACTGGATTATTAACGCCAACAAATTTGCTAAACCCCCTCTCCAATTGGAGAGGGCTGGGGTGAGGCTACCTAAAGCAAAAAACCTGCACACCAAACAAAATAAAAATTACAATGAACCACTTTAAACTTTTTTCATCCTTCCCCCTTTTGGGGGAATTAGAAGGGGGCCTATGAGTTATCTAAAAATCAAAACACAATACAACTACGAAGAAGCCTGGCAATGGCTACAGCAAAAAGGCAATGAAATACATGGCAAAAAATTTCAATTAAAAACAGAAGACAAACCAACAATCTATTTAATGCTTTGTTATTTTTTACAAGATGAATTAGCAGCACCACAATTAAACATTGATTTAAACAAAGGAATTTTATTAACTGGACCAGTTGGCTGTGGTAAAACAACACTCATTAATTTGATGAAGTTTTTTATACAAAAGCAAGAACAGAAATTTTTCACCAAAACTTGTAGGGATATTAGCTTTGAATTTATTGAAGATGGTTACTCAGTGATACATCGTTATGCCAAGTCCCCCTCTTTTGGAGGGGTTGGGGGAGGCAGTATTTGTTTTGATGATTTAGGTACAGAAAGTAGTTTAAAATATTTCGGAAATGAATGCAATGTAATGGCTGAAATATTACTAAGTAGATATGATTTATTTATTTCAAAAAATCTTCTTACACACTTAACAACAAACCTTTCATCCAGCGAAATTGAAGAAATGTATGGTAACAGAATTAGAAGCCGATTAAGAGAAATGTTTAACCTTATTGCATTCGATAAAGAAAGTGAGGATAAAAGAAAGTAATTAATTATTTAAGTTTGCATCAATGACACCTCAGCAAATACAATCATTAATACAACAAGGCGAAGGCTACAATGTAGAGTTTAAACAATCTGCATCTAAAGAAATTGCAGAAGAAATTTGTGCATTTGCTAATGCTGCTGGTGGTACTTTGCTAATTGGTGTTGATGATAAAGGCAACATTGTTGGAGCTTCATTAGACAATCAAAACAAATCAAGATTACAAGACACACTCAAAAAAATAGAGCCTCATTTTCCAGTAACAATTAGTGAAGTTAAAACTCAAGGTAAAACAGTTATCGCTATGGAATGCCAGTCTGGCAATGAAAAACCTTATACTGTTTCAGGTGCAATTATTATTCGTAATGGTCCTAATTCAGAAAAGATTACCTCTGTACAAAGAATGAGAGATTTCTTTCAGCAAGTAGATAGAGTTTTCTTTGATGAAGCAGAATGTAAGAGTTTCAACTTTAAAAAAGACTTTAATAAAACATACTTTAAAGAGTTTCTGCAAGCAGCAAATATTTCAAATAATTTAGATCAAGATACCATACTTCAAAACCTAAAATTGTTTACAGAAAACAATGGTATCAAAAATGCTGCAGCATTATTCTTTTCTACTAATCCACAAAAACATTTTGATTGGGCAACTACACGTTGTACCTTATTCAAAGGCATTGATAAAACACACATTATTGATGATAAAATTTTTGGTGGTAATCTTATCAATCAATATAACGAAGCATTAAAATACATTTATTCAAAGTTAAATGTTGAATACATTATTAACGATGCTGGACCAAGAAAAGAAGTTTGGGAAATACCAGAAGTGGCATTAAAAGAAACATTAGTAAATGCTTTAGTTCATAGAGATTATTTTGAACGTGGTGCAAAGATTACCATAGAAATTTTTGATAATAGAATAGACATGAGCAATCCTGGCGGTTTAGTAAATAGCATATCAAAACAGCAATTTGGTAAGCGTAGCTTATCTCGTAACCCTTTAATTTTTGGTTTATTCCAAAGATTAAGTTTAGTAGAGCAAATAGGATCTGGTATTAATCGTATAAAAAATTCAATGATAGAAGCTAACTTAGAAGAACCTACTTTTAATTTAGATGGGATGTTCTCAGTTTCACTTTTTCGTCCAATAAGTATGGATGATTTAATGGAGTTGTATTGGGCACCCTACTTAAATAATAGCCAATCCCAAATGCTTTATGAAATTCATAAAAACAATAAAATTTCTAAAAGTCAATTAATACCACTTTTAGGAATAGGCAAAACAGCCATTGATAAAAACATTGGCAAACTCAAAGAATTAGGCATCTTAGAAAGAGAGGGAAGTGATAGAGGTGGCTCTTGGAAAATCATTCATAAAAGACACATTGGTGGGTAGATGGTGGGTAGAAGCAATATCATTTTTGATACTCATTTTTATTATCAATTTTGTTATATAATTTTATACTCACAATTTTATGAAACGCTTTTGTAGCAGCATTTGTAACAACATTTGATATAACATTTGATATAACATTTGATATAACATTTGATATAACAAATGTGGGTAGGTGGTGGGTAGATAAGTAGTTGTAAAATATTCTATATGCTTCCCTTTCAGGTCGTGCTATCCACTGCAATCTTTTTGTTGCAAAAAGGATTTTCGTTTCTATCCCTAAGCCATTAGCCAAAGCACAAACCTCACGCCAAAGGCAGCTTTATTCATTAGCAAAGGCTATCACCATTTTCTTAATTTCGTTGCAGCAGCCTTTGGCTAAAAGTAGGTATAGTTAGCTGCTTGAGGGCAGCCAACAATGATGATAACCCACCCCATCCACACCACAGAAAAACGGCTTGTGGAGTAGAAAACCAATACTGCACGTTGTGTTGCTGTCAATTTTCAACTGCTTTATTTTTTATTGCAACCAGCTTTGCATATTGGCACATTCGCTATTCCATTTCACTGCATAGCAAAAGAGCCAAGCAATCACACAGCACAGCAATAAAAAAACGCTTCGTTCCAACCACCACCACCACTTCGCTTAAAGCAGTATGAAAATTGCCAGAAGCAACATTAACATAATGCGATATTATTGGTACGTTAACAAAGCCATACCAACGCTCATACAAGATATGCTATACATGGCTTTCCAATAACACGTCATTATGTTAAGTAGCCAACACAAATATTTTTATCAAAATATAGCCGTGTAGCCAACGCTTCAAAAAAATACAGCATTCCATTTATCTTCTCCTTTGGAGAAGATGGCTGAAAGCCAGATGAGGCAACCACAGCTCCCCACCACCCATTTCAATTGTCCATAAAATAAATGAGCAAATACCTATGCACTGTAATTAGCCTCATGCCTTACACTTCCATTACGTTACAGCGTTTCGTTCATTACACTTTGTTCCATTCACTCCACTATCTTACACTTCATTTCAGTTACATTCATTTCAGCATATTACAGCACCACACAGCAACAGCCTTTCCTCATTACATTACACAAGCTACACACCATTGCTTATGCTTGGCATTTGAAAAGCTAAACTGCAAAACCCAAACACATAAATGCTCAAGCAAAATCAATCCCTAATCATTTGTTTATTCCATTCGTCAGGCACTTGCTTTTAGCCAAACATTTGCTCTTTATTTTCTGGTAGCATTGCCCCATGCAAAACGCAATTCAAGTTTCTGTTTATTGTATTTAGTTATTTTTTCAAAAGGTGTTTTACAAAAAAAGGATTTGAAGTGTTAAGTCTCTTGCCCAGCGAATAGCAAAAATATGCTCAACAAAGTCGGCAAGGTCTGCACTATTCACTTCGTTTGCCTTTCGGTTTTTTCAAAAAAATCTCCACTTACTTTTCACTTGCCATTGCTTCGCAAAATTGGCAAGTAGTAAGTAGTATTTTTCTTGTAAAAAACCTTGCCTTCCTTACCCACCCTGCATTTTGACTGCTTATCGCTGGTCAATAGTGGTTTTCTGCCATTAGTAAAAATCAGTGGTAGTTTTTATGTTTACTTTTTCAATTAAATGTTTCAATTCAACAACACAAATGAAGTTTTAAGCAATCAATTTTTTATTTTAAATAAAGGGTTAAATAGTGGTAAACCACTCGAAAAACCTTGTCCAAATTGTTTTGTAATTACAGTAAAAAACGATGAAGAAAAAGAGTTTTTATTTTGGTTGTGTTGGGGTTTATGGCAGTCTAAAAAATTTTATTATTTGCACACTGGTTCTGTAATTCCATTCATTCGTTTAAATGAGTTCAAAGTACTTTATTAAAGAACAAGTTGCAACAGCATTTGCAGAAAAAGAGCAGTACCACAAAAATGTAAAAGCCCTGCAACAGTTGGAAGCAACTCGAAAAAAACTACAAGCAAAATCTGCTGCTAATAATTGATGCAAAAAGGGCAATATTTCAACGTACTACAGCAAGGCATTAGTTTTTTGCCTAATATTTTTTAGTACAGCAAAACTAGCTACGGCAAAGAGGACACTTAAAAAACCAAACTAGTTCGGCATAAACACAAGATGCCAACACGACAAAGCCATCATTTATTCCGCTTCCTGTTTGGTTTTTTATTTGCCTTCGCTGATAGATGCTTCTAAAAAATTTAGTTATGCAAAAACAGCTTCGCATCATTACTCGTTCACACATGGCACTTTGTCCATTAAGTTATTGCCATTTTCCAATCCCAACTTTGCCACCATTGGCTTATAGTCGTCATTTGTGCAGGTTACCAGTTTTCTATAGGCTTGCATTTGGGGTTCAAGTATATCATTTGGCTTCTATTGGTTGGTTTGTTTTTGTTTATCCATCTGGTCGTCGCCAACTTTCAGCATTGCCCTTTTAGTGCTTTACATCAATATTAAAGCCCCTTTGCAGGGGCCTTATTTTTTCTGTTTCAGTCACCACAACTTTGCAGAAATTATTTTTTAAAATACTTCAATAATGCTTTTAATAACAACGATACAACAAAACTAATTACTGCACCAATTCCTGCCAAAACTATTGTCTTTGTTATGTCTTCGCTTTGTATATTGTAACAAATAGTTAGCAACGTTCCACCAATAGTTCCAGCTCTTGTTCCTGTGTTACTTTCCATCTGTTGTTGTAATTTGACTCACTGCACTAATCACACCACTTGCTACAGCTACATATCCTGCAACAGTTAAAATAGCAGCAGGTAAAGTAATTGGAGCAGTTATAATGGCGGTACTAATGGCAGCAAGTGTTAATCCAATATTTCGAAGTTTTTTAAAAAATGTTGGTGTTGGAGCTTTCGCTCTATCAATTATTTTTTTCATTGAATTTGCTTTTTTATGTTAAGAAATATTTTTTCATTTCTTTCTAAAACTGGAAAGACAAAGGCTTTCAATTTCTCAAATACCACTCTCGACTTATTACCCTTTCCTTCGCCTGTAATAATGGTTACTGGTGCAATACAGCCCTTTGCTTCTTTCATAGCATCATTGTATGGATGTATCAATATCAAATCCCTATTCGGTACATTTTGCAACCACAAATGCCATTTCAGTTTAGGGCTGTATCGCTTTACTAATTCATATCTTCCTTCAGGAATACAACTCACTTCGTGTTCGTTATTTTTCCAAGGCAATTCTATGGTGTGGCACAAGCCAGCACAATCAACAAACAAGCTTCCGTTTGTTCCATTGGGGTAATATGTTCTTAATAATTCCAGTTCCATTTTTCTTTTTTACTAAGCTCGCCTTTGGAGAGGAACTTTGTCACTACTAGCCACTTTACCATTCACTACTCACCAATTCCAATTACACCCCACTCACGTTAACAATTGCTAACGCATTATATGCACCATTTTTTAGTGGATACATATCGCCATTTACTTCCTGATAAAACTCAACACCTAAAATCAAGAATAAAGGATGAGTGCTATTGGCAGTAACAGCATTATTCAATGCGATTACTGAAGTAGCAGAACCATCCCAAGCTAAAACACTACTGGTTTTGGTATCTGAAACAAAAGTTTCATTTTCAAAATCTACCTCTACTCCAGACGATACAATTTTGTAATGTGTAGTTCCTCCAGGTGCAGCAATCATATCAGTTGCTACAAAACTTGGAACACTTACACTTAAGGTGCCAGCTGTTCTATCAATGGTTTTTGTGTAAGGAGCAAATAAGGTATTGCCTAATTTACCATTGATGTTAAATTCAAAACCATCTAAAAGTTCTGCTTCACCATCAATTACATTTCTTTTACCTCTAGTACTGGTAGTATCAGCTTGAACAACTTTTACCATGTTTTGAGTTAATCTGCTAACCATTCTGTTATCACTTGAATTTTGTAATAACACCCTTAATGAGTTGCGTAAAACCTTACCAGCTTTACCTGCAGCACCAAATTCGAATCCATTTTCACGGGTTCTTTGAAACTTAGGGTCAGATGCGATTCTTTCAGCACTTACACCCCCTTTCTCTTTTGCCAAATAACCATCTTGACTTTTATAAAAAGTAATACCACCGATGGTTCCTTCTAACTTTAAAATACTCTTTTGCTTTGCCATTTTCTAAAATTTAAAATCAATAAATCGAAATGTTTTGAATAATTTTTTAGCTTTTCACTTTTGCTTTTTTACTTATTCGTGGCACACTTCATAAAGCCTTTTATTACGCTTATTTAACTTTCGCCAGATCCACGGAGGAACAAATTGTTCACACCGCCACAAGCCCAAGCCTTTCAGTTTTGCTGCAGCTTCGTAATATTTTAAATCAAGTTTCTTTGAATAAGAAGAATAAAAACAAGCCCATCCTTTGCTAATTAAAAGGCTATCCAAGCTCATTCCTTTATAGTAAGCATTAACTAATGTTCTGCCATAATTATCGCTGCTATGTAGCTCTAATGAAATCACTTTGCCTTGTATCAGTTTTGCTACACAATCTTTTGCAGCTTCGCCAAAATACTGGTCCAATTCTGGAGCATCCACGTTCATCAATCGAACGTTTTGCATTTTGCCATTGAGCAACACTTTGTAAGTATCGCCATCAATTACTTTTACTACTAATTGTGCATTTGCAGTAAAACAAATTGCAATTATCAAAATCAATGTGTGTATGTGTTTCATAACCCAAAGCTGAAACGCTTTGTGTATTCGTAAATCAAACCACTTCCGTTATAAACACTTATTGCCGAAATGTGTGTTTATTGCTGCAACTAACTATTTTAGTCAAGAATTATATTTGCATAGTAGATATTTACGTTATTGCAAAAGCATGGCAAAAGCATAGTTCATGTATGAAAATAGAAACAATAAGGCTTTGTGTTTACCCAAAAGATGTGCAGCGTATCACTGGTAAGTCAGAACGTTATAGCCGTATGTTACTGCAAAAAGTAAAGAATAGTTTTAGCAAACAAGAACATCAGTTTGTTAGCATTGAAGAGTTTTGTAGTTACACAGGTTTAAAGGTTGAACAGGTGCAGCCATTACTTTTGGGTTAGTTTTATGCAGCTTCAATTACTGCTTTTATATGTTCTTTTCTATAAAATAAACTTGTTCAAAAAATGGTGTGGTGTACTTAAAATATGTAAATTTGTATAATCGATTTGCATCAATAAAAAACACCAAAATAGTGGTGAGTAAATCGGTGAGTAAAAATATTTGATGCTCTAAAAAGTACAACAGACGTGGGTTTTATCAAAAAGTACAAATCCCGTCCGGTCCGCAGGTACACATATTAAAGCCTTGTAAATCAATATTTTACGAGGCTTTTTTAATCTCTGGGACAACATATGGGACAACATTTTAATTCTATAGGCTAGAACCGATCTACAACAGCATACAATCCTTTTTTATTTAATTGTGCTTCTCGATTCATTAATTGAAATTCTGGCAATCTACTGCAGTAATATTCGTGTGTAGCTTTTGCAAATCCATTTTGTAAAATCAAATCATTTAATGTGTTGCCATTTGGTAGAACAACATATGCTAATTGTCTTCTCCAAAAATCAAGAAAATATTTTTCTTCTGTTATAATTGTTACAGCTGTTTTTGGAGGTGCAACTTCTAAAACATAATGAAGTGCTTGAAAACCCATTTGCTTCAAAATTTGAGCAGGCATTTGGCTTTTTTGTTCATCTTCTTTCATCTTTCTATTCAGCTTTATTTCTGGTGCATCTAAGCCATATAAACGAATCTCTTTTCGTGTTTTATTAAATAAGTGAGTGATGATTATGCTATCTCCATCTAGCACTTCTTCAATTTTCCAATGGGTTTCCACTATATAGGGTGCTTTTGCATTGTATTGCATTGATTTTCAATTTATTGTGTGATTATTATTCAAAGATATGTATTGATCTTTGTTGCTGCAATTGCAAATATTTCATCACAATTAAAAAATTAAAAAAATGGCAAAGCAAAAAGGTGTTCTAAAGTATGTAGGAACTTTTGGAGACATAAGACATTTTAAAATTAAAGGTCAGGAAGGCTACTTTGCTGGAATGGTTGGTGGACCAACTGGTGAACAAATTAAAACAGCTACTGAGTTTGAAAGAACTCGTGAAAACATGAATGAGTTTGGTGCATGTGCTAAAGCTGGTAAATCGGTTCGATCTGGTCTATCAAATCTTATTCGAACTATGGCGGATAGCCAAGTAACTGGAAGATTGACCAGTATTATGAAAAAAATCAATTTAGAAGATGACACTGAAGCAAGAGGTTATCGTAAAATTGAAATCACTTCACAAAGACAATATTTAGAAGGTTTCAAGTTTGATAAAAATCTTTCTTTTAATAGTGTTGTCAATGTTGATTTTGACTACTACTCATGTTACAGCTCGTAATGAAGGAGATTTAATTTTACCTGCATTTAATCCGATGGATTCTTTGGCTATTCCTTCTGGTGCAACTCATTGTAGATTTATTACATGCTCTTTCAGTAATTAGTGATTTTGAATACAACGTTAACAACTGATAGTTATGAACCAATGGATTCAGCATTAAATGAATTGAGCAAAGTTGAATACAGCTCTTATATTCCTTTAGATGCATTGTATAGTGGTTCAACAATTAATACAGCATTAAATGGTGCTCCAGTTTTAACAGCAAACGTTACTGTATTACAAAGTGTCGGAATTGAGTTTACCAACAAGTTGGAACAGATTATTACACTTTTTCAAGTGGAAACTGTTTACAAATTGTAGAAATTTTCTAATCACTTATTGATTATGGAAGCAAAAATCATCAGAGTGGCTCAGGGTAAAAATAGTACACTGAGCCATTTGTATTTAAACGATATTTTTCAATGCTATTTGCTAGAAGATAGAATTAGAGAAGTTAAAATTCCTAAGCAAACTGCTATTCCAACTGGAGTTTATAAATTAAACATTAATACCTGGGGAGGCATGAATGTGAAGTATCAAAACTTATTTGAAACACAACACCAAGGAATGATTGAAATAGTTGGATTGCCTCATTTTGATTATGTATATATCCATACCGGAAATACCATTAATCAAACTGCTGGTTGTCCTCTTTGTGGCTTTGGATTTGATTTTATTAATGGAGATTATTTAGTAACTCAAAGTAGAGCAGCCTATCAAATGGTTTATCCAAAACTTGTGAGTGTTGCTTCAAAACCTAACAATAGTATTAGCATTGAAAATAATTTTCAATTTTAAAAAAGCCACATCTGCCTTGCAGGCATCTTCTCCAAAAGAGAAGAGAAAATGAAAAAATATCTAATTTATGGAAACTGCTATATAACTTAAATATTGCTTTTGGAACACTTATTAGTTTACTTGCTTTCCATTGTTGCTTATTTTATTAAACAATTACATAGTGATTTTAGAAGAATGGAAAAAGATTTAATTGAAGTGAAAACTATGGCGACTATCATTAAAACGGAGTTCAAGAATAGCAATGATTTGGTTAATCAGAAAGTTGATTATTTAGAAAAAAGAGTTAACAATTTTGAATTTATCATTTTAAAATTTACACAACATGAAAAATGAAAACATGAATTTAATTGAAAGAATCCAGGCTCCTACTCCAAAATGGTTTAGGACACTAAGATCTTTCGGTTTGATTTTAGCAGCTGTAGGCGGAAGTATTATTGCTGCACCTGTTAGTTTACCAGCAGGTTTAATTAGTGCTGCAGGTTATTTAGTTTTGGGTGGTAGTGTTATTTCTGCAGTTTCACAAA
>CAVQUL010000009.1:0-5602 GCA_963716885.1 uncultured Chitinophagaceae bacterium
TTAGTGAGAAAAATATTTACAGATTTACATGAGGAGTTTGAAGGTAAACCAATTTGGGAAACCTTATTAACTCCTACACAATTATATAGTGCTTTAATTACTTCATTAATTCAAAACCACACTATCAAAGGCATTGCACATATTACTGGTGGTGGTTTGTATGAAAATGTGCCAAGAATAATTCCAAAGGGTTTGTGTGCATCTGTTGATCAATCTTCCATTCCAAAGCAAGCCATTTTTGAAGCTTTACAAGCAAAGGGAAATATTGAAACCAAAGAAATGTTTGGCACTTTTAATATGGGTGTGGGTTTGGTTCTTGTTGTTAGAAAAGATGATGCTGAAAATGTTGTAAAAGCTATAGCATCATTGAATCACAATTCATTTATATTAGGAAATATTATTTCTCATTCAGATTCTAAAATAATCATTCATTAATGCAGTTAGCCGTTTTTGTATCAGGAAATGGAAGTAATTTACAATGTATCATTGATGCTATAGAAACTAAACGACTAACTAGTACAGAAATAAAATTAGTTGTTGCAGATAGAGATTGTTATGCAAAAGAAAGAGCCCATAAACATCAAATTGATTTTTTTCAGTTTGATAGAAAAACAAATTGGCATCAATTAGTAATGGAGCAATTACAACAACAGCAAATTACACATATTGTATTAGCTGGATTTCTTATCAATTCTTCCAAAACAATTTTGTGAAGTTTGGCCAAATAAAATCATCAATCTTCATCCAGCATTATTACCAAAACATGGTGGAAAAGGAATGTATGGGTTAAAAGTACACCAAGCAGTTATTAATAATAAAGAAAAGGAATCTGGTGCAACAGTGCATTTTGTTACAGAAGGAATTGATGAAGGAAATATTTTACTGCAAGAAAAATGTTCAGTAGAACCTACTGATACTGCAGAAACTTTGCAACAAAAAATTCATTCAATAGAACACGATATTTTAATTAAAGCGATACAATTATTACATGAAAAAAAATAAAGCTATACTTAGTGTTTACGATAAAACTAATTTAGAAACAATTGCCATTACTTTGGTTCAAAATAATGTTGAATTATTAGCAACAGGTGGCACATTAAAATTTTTGCAAGATAAAAATATAGAAGTTACTGATGTTACATCTGTAACCAATTTCCCTGAAATGCTTGATGGCAGAGTAAAAACACTTGACCCAAAATTATTTGCAGGAATTTTATATAAACGGAATGATGAACAACATCAATCTACTATTCAACAACATCAATTAGAAACGATTGATTATGTTATTGTAAATCTTTATCCTTTTTTTGAAAAACAAAAAGAGAATTTATCGCATGAAGCATTAATTGAATTCATAGATATTGGTGGACCATCTTTATTAAGAGCAGCAGCAAAAAATTATTTCGATGTTACTGTTGTTACAGAAGTTGAAGATTATACAACAATAGTAGAAGAAATACAACAACATCAAAACACATTACTAAGTACCCGAAAACGTTTAGCAGCAAAGGTTTTCAATCTTACTTCAGCATACGATGCATCAATTGCAAATTATTTAAACGAGGAACAGTTTCCAAAATATTTCAACGCAAGTTTTGAAAGAAAGGAAATTTTAAGGTATGGTGAAAATCCTCATCAACAAGCTGCTGTTTACACTAATTTATCAGAGAAAGAAAACATTAGTTCGTGGCAACAAATACAAGGCAAAGAATTATCGTACAATAATTATAGAGATATTCAAGCAGCTATTAGTGTTGTGAATGAATTTACTCAACCTACTTGTTGTGCAGTAAAACACAATACTCCTTGTGGAGTTGCTCAAGCATCAAATGATTTTGAAGCTTATGACAAATGCTTATCAATGCTGATCCAGTTTCTATATTTGGTGGTATTGTAGCTTTTAACACAACAGTTTCAAAAGCTACTGCTGAAAAGTTAAATGAAATTTTTCTTGAAGTCATTATTGCTCCAAAGTTTGAAGATGCTGCTTTAGAAGTCTTTGCTAAAAAGAAAAATTTAAGAATTTTACAAATTCCAAAACAACAAATAACTCATCCTAATATTATCTCTATTGATGGTGGATTGTTGGTGCAAACAAAAGATAATATTAATAGTTACGAATTAAATTGTGTTACACAACAACAACCTTCAACTACACAAACCAATCAATTAGTTTTTGCTCAAAATGTAGTGAAACATTGTTCATCAAATGCTGTTGTTTTAATAAATAATTTTACAACTGTTGGAATAGGAAGTGGACAAACAAGCAGAATTGATGCATTAAAACAAGCTATACAACAAGCTCAAGAAAATAAAGTAAATTTAGCTGAATGTGTGTTGGCATCAGATGCATTTTTCCCTTTTGATGATATAGTAAATATTTGTGCATCACATGGCATTAGAGCTATTATTCAACCAGGTGGTTCTATAAAAGATAAAGATTCAATTGATGCTTGTAACAAAAACAAAATAGTCATGTTGTTTACAGGTATTCGTCATTTTAAACATTAAGCAATGAAAGTTTTAATTATAGGTAATGGAGGAAGAGAACATGCCATTGGTGTTAAGCTTAAACAAGACCATCCAAATATTGAATTGTTTTTTGCAAAAGGTAATGGAGGAACTGCAGATATTGGAACAAATATTAACCTTCTGGGAGTAAATGATATTGTACAATTTGCCAAAAATGAATTGATTGATTTTACTATTGTTGGTTCCGAAGCATTATTAGTTGATGGAATTGTAGATGTGTTTGAACAATATAATCTTAAAATTTTAGGACCAAATAAAAAAGCAGCACAACTTGAGGGAGACAAAGCTTTTGCAAAAACCTTCATGTTAAAATATGGTATTAGAACAGCAAAACATCAGGCTTTTACTGCTGCTGATATTGCTATTGATTATGTTACTTATCAGAAATTTCCAATTGTTATCAAAGCAACTGGATTAGCAGCTGGCAAAGGAGTTTGTATAGCACAAAATTTTAAAGAAGCTTGTGATTATATAAATGATATTCTTGTAAATAAAATTTTTGGTGATGCAGGAAACGAAATTGTGATTGAAGAATTTTTGGATGGTTTTGAAGTTTCGGTTCTCTCCATCTTCAACAAAAAAAATATTTATCCTTTCATATCGGCCAAAGATCATAAGAAAATTTTTGATGATAATAAAGGTCCAAACACAGGTGGCATGGGTGCTATAGCTCCAAATCCATTATACATATCAGCTATTCAACAAGATTTTGAGAAGCATATTTTACAACCCACTTTAAAAGGATTGTTAGAAGATGATTTAATTTTTTCTGGTATCATATTTTTTGGTTTAATGGTGGTGAATAATGAATGTTATTTATTAGAATATAATTTAAGAATGGGCGACCCTGAAACACAAACTATTTTACCATTACTCAAATCTGATTTATTGAAAATTGTGGAGGCTGCTATTATAGGAAATGAAGTAGAACTCGATTGGAAGAATGAACACAGTTGTTGCATTGTAGCAGCATCAAATGGTTATCCAGGAAAGTATGAAACAGGAAAATCAATTAAAGGATTAGATAAACTAGAAACACCTTACTTTATTGCAGGGGCTTCTTCAAATGAAAATAATTTAATTACAAGTGGTGGTAGAGTGTTGAATATTGTTGCAACTGCAACTAGTTTAGATGAAGCTAAAAACCAAGCCTATCAAGCCATTCAACAAATTAATTTTGAAGGAATGTATTTTAGAAAAGATATTGGGTTGATTTAATTAGTAGCTTAGCAAATAGACAAAACTATTGCATGGCACTTTTTACCTATCAGCTTAAAGATTACATTCAAATCATTAAGCAATCTCTTCAAGGAGGTAATCACGATTTTACTCAAGGCAATTTAAAAAAGGCAATTGTACTTTTAGCTATTCCAATGATTTTAGAATTGAGTTTGGAATCTGTGTTTGCTGTTGTAGATATGTTTTTTGTAGGGAAACTAGGAGATGCAGCAATTGCAACAGTTGGTTTAACTGAAGCAGCCATTACTATTATTTATTCTTTAGCCATAGGTTTAAGCACTGCTGCAACTGCAATGATTGCAAGAAGAATTGGTGAGAAAAATCCTGATGCTGCTGCACATGCTGCAGTTCAAGCCATTTTCATTTCTTTAATTATTACAATTATATTAAGCATTATAGGAATTGTTTTTGCTGCTGATATTTTAAGGCTCATGGGTGCTCAACCAGAAGTTATTGAACAGGGCACCATCTTTACTCAAATTATGTTAGGTGGTAGTGTTGCCATCATTATGTTATTTCTTATCAATGGAATTTTTAGAGGTGCTGGTAATGCTGCAATGGCTATGAAAAGTTTGTGGTTAGCCAGTTTATTAAATATTGTTTTATGTCCTTTATTAATTTATGGCATTGGTACTTTTGATGGGTTTGGATTAAAAGGTGCAGCTATTGCTACAACAATTGGGAGAAGCTGTGGTGTTTTGTATCAATGTTATTTTTTATTTATTGGAAAAGGCATGATAAAAATTACAAAAAAACATTTAGGAATAGATGTTGAAGTAATTAAAGGCTTAGTTAAAATTGCTTGGCCAGCAACTTTTCAATTTATAATTGCTTCAGGCAGTTGGATTATTATGGCAAAACTTGTTGCTGAAACTGGTGGTACAATTGCATCAGCAGGTTACCAGATAGCCATTAGAAATGTTGTATTTTTTATACTTCCAGCTTGGGGTTTAAGTAATGCTGCAGCAACTTTAGTTGGACAAAATCTTGGGGCTAATCAACCAGAACGAGCAGAAAAAAGTGTGTGGTTAACAGCAAAGTATAATGCCATATTTATGGGATTAGTAACTTTAATTTTTATCTTCTTCTCTAGAAACATAATTGGTATTTTCTCATCAGAAAAAGAAGTGATTGAATTTGGCACTAGTTCTTTAGAAATTATAGCTAGTGGTTATATTTTTTATGGTGTAGGCATGGTAATGGTGCAAGCATTAAATGGTGCTGGAGATACCAAAACACCAACTTGGATAAATATTATTTGCTTTTGGTTATTTCAAATTCCTTTGGCTTATATATTAGCAAAAGGTTTCAATTGGGGACCACAAGGAGCTTTTTGGTCCATTCCCATTGCTGAATCATTAATTGCAGTTGTTGCTTTATATTATTTTAAGAAGGGGAAATGGAAATTGATTAAAGTATAATCTTACATCATTTAAACTTAAAAAATTATGTTCATAGAAAACTTACAACAACTTTTTACAAGAGATTTAAATAAGCTTAAAGAAGAAATATCATTATATAAAAATGAAACTAAACTTTGGGTTATTGAAGGAACAATTAGCAATTCTGCAGGAAATTTATGTTTGCACTTAATTGGAAATCTGAATGCTTTTATTGGTGCAGAAATTGGAAAAACAGGCTATATAAGAAATAGAAATGAAGAATTTAGTTTAAAAAATATTTCTAAAGAAGTATTGATTCAAAAAATTGAAGAAACAACTAAAGTTGTAAATGAATCTTTAAAACAATTACCAACAGAAAATTTAGAAAAAGATTATCCAATAAAAGTTTTTGGAGAGCCAATCAGTTATCAGCTTTTTTTAATGCATCT
>CAVQUL010000010.1:0-3507 GCA_963716885.1 uncultured Chitinophagaceae bacterium
ATCAGCTTTTTTTAATGCATCTTTCAGGACATTTAACTTATCATCTTGGACAAATTAATTATCACAGAAGGTTCTTAGATATCTAATAATTTATAAAGAAGTTTTTATTTGTTGCAATGCAGTTAAATTTTGCTGAGCCTCACTTGTTAGAGTTGAAGACAAAAGATTTGTTTGCTCAAATGGATCACTAGAAACTTTATAAAAATATTCTGTTCCATTAGTTAAATGAATCAATTTATAATTTTCATTTCTAATTGCATAACCATTATTATTTACTGGAGTTGAATTAAACATTTCTGAATAAGTAAAACTTCTTTTAGTAGCACTTGCATTTGTAAAAAATGGTTTTATACTAATAGCATCTTGATAATTATTACTTCCTGCTCCTGCAATATCTGAAAAAGTTGCAAACATATCCGGACCATGTACCAATGAATTTTCTGTTACATTTTTTCTTGTTACTCCTTTACCACAAACTACTAAAGGACAATTTATTCCTCCTTGAAAAAGTGTTCCTTTGGCCTTATTAGTTGAGAAAGGATTTTGTGCTACCTGACCTGGTGTTCCATTATCTCCCATAAAAACAAAAACAGTATTTTCTTTTTGAGTAGCAGTCATACTTGAAATTAAACGAGCAATTTCTTTATCCATAGCTTCAACTGCAGCAAGATAATAAGGCAAGGGATTTGCATTAATTGCTGTAGTTGTGTTTACTAAAGTTTGATTTGTTATTAGATTAAGAGGTGGTACATGAAATGGAGTATGAGGAGCATTAAAAGCTAACCATAAAAAGAAAGGTTTTGTTTGTTGTTGAACCCAAGTTACAGATTGATTAACTAAATGTGTTGTTGAATATGTTGTAATATTTTGTTGAACTCCATTGCTGGTTTGTGTCCAATTATAATAATCATTTACAGCACCAGTGAATATTCCAGAATAATATTGAACTCCAAAATTTTCAGGTGCACTGAGTTGTGTATTATTGCTTACATGCCATTTACCAATAATAGCATTTGCATATTTATTAGCAGTTTTATCAGTAATATATTTTTGAATAATAGTTTCACTTGTACCTAACACGTCAGTTTGTGGAGTTTGAACTCCTCCAACTCCTGTTCTAAAAGCATACTTTCCAGTAAGCATTGAAGCCCTTGTTGGTGCACATTCTGGGCTTACCCAATAATTTGTAAATGTTATTCCATTCTGAGCCAACGAGTCTAAAGTTGGCGTTTTTGCTTTTGTACTTGTTATTCCTGGATAATTTCCAAAAACATCCCAACCAAAATCATCTGCAATAATGAAAACTATGTTTGGAGATTCTTGTGTTATTGAACTACTTGAATCAGTATTTTTTTTACAAGCTGATAATATCAATAAAAAAAAGAAAGCAACTAAACCAATTTTTGAAGTCATAATATAATTTTAAATATATACAATGCCTTTCGACTCATAATATATACAATAGTTTATAAGAATAAAAATTAATCTTCTTTCTTCAATGAATTAATATCTGCAACTAATTGTTGCATTTCTAAAGCAAGGGTACCATTATAAATTCCACGAATTTTTTTATGAGCATCTACTAAAATAAAATGTTCTGTATGCAAAAATTCAGTGCTATCTTTTGTAAAACCTAAAACTTCTTCAGCAAAATATGATTGTCTGGCCAGAGTATAAATTTCAGCTTTATTACCAGTTAAAAAATGCCAATTTCTATTTTCAATTCCTTTGTTTTGTTTAAACAGTTTTAGTTTTTCAGGTGTGTCAATCCATGGTGTAACTGAGTAAGATAAAAAAACAATATTTGAATCTGCAGAGAATTTATCAGAAACTGTTTTAAGATTTTCTGTCATTATTGGACATATACTTCCACAACTTGTAAAAATAAAATTAGCAACATGAATTTTATTGTTGAAAATAATATCTGTAATTAAAGTGCTATCTTGATTTCTAAAAGAAAATGAAGAAATCGTATGGAATATTTTTTTATTTGCTTCTTGTTTAGTCAAAAAATAAGGAGTAAAATTGGGTTCGTTATAAAAGGGTAAAACAGGTTTTTTATCAATACATGCCATGATAAAAGCTAATCCAATTACTAATAACAAATTATTTTTTAAAAATACTATCCGATACATTTATACAATTTTTAGTGCCTAATAAACCAAACCTTTTCCCATCTTTAATCACATAATTCGATCTCACTTTTCCATTATCATAAAACATTTGTTGTGTACCCACTTCATGACCTTTTACATAATTCATATTCATAATTACCTGTCCATTTTTATTCCACTCTTTATAAGTTCCTTCATATTCATCATCTCCAAAAAAACATTCTACCATTTTATTTTTATTATCCCAATATGATATCATTTTTCCAACTTTTCTGCCCTCTTTAAATTCTCGAATTTCTTTTATTGAATGATTGGAATAATACTTTTTCCAAGTTCCATCTTCTTTACCTAATAAATAATTTCTAATTTCTGCTGTGTCCTTTGAATTGTTAAAAAAGAAAAAAATAGTTCCAGAAAACAAGTTGCTTTTATAAAAAACTATTCCATTATTTATTTGAAGGTTCGAATCAGTATTAGATACAAAATGGGTGTCAATTGGTTTAAGATCACTATTTACACAGCTTATAATACTGCATAAAAAAAATATTTTAATTAGATACTGTACCTGCTGTGCCATAAAATCCACTTCCATTAATGTAAGGATCTGTTGAAGTTATATGATAATGATAAATACCATTTGGATATTCAGTAGTTGCATGTGTGTGACCATGATAAACATCTAACATAGCATTAGTAACAACAACATTATTTTCTTCTGGTCCATATACAGGAAATCCATCAAGCAAAAAACCAAGCAAAGACGACTTTGTCACTTTTACAGTGGTTAAATATTTGGGCTCTAAATGATAATGATATTGACCAGTTGCTTGAGGATGACCCCAATTCTGATCAAAACTTGCTATTTCATTTGTTAATGGTTGATTAGGACCAGCATATTGATTAAATAATGGAATACCATTAATCGAAACTCCAATCGCTCCTAATGGTGTTGCTGCATGTGTTGTAGATACTGTAGGATTTACAGGAATTTTAAAAGTATAATTTTGAGATGCAATAATATTCGGATTTTTTGCAAATGTGTTACCACCAAATGTTAATCCACTAAAGTTTTCATACAATGCATTTGTGGTAGCATAGTAAATACTTTTATGGTCGGGCAAGCCATTTGTTTTAATAGTTATATACGTACCATCATTTGTAATACTAGTTGCTCCATAAATTTTTGAATAAACTGCAGGAACAGCAATTGTCGTTGTAGCTGTTGTACTTTCTGTTGTTTTACTACAACTTAATATCAAAAGAATTATTGCAAAATAAATTAATTGACTTGGTTTCATATTTTTTATTATTCTTTTTATATAATTCTTTTACCTTATTTATGACTTTGAAATTATAGTATAGTTTAATACTACAGAAATTAATCTTCTTTCTT
>CAVQUL010000011.1:0-62531 GCA_963716885.1 uncultured Chitinophagaceae bacterium
GAATCAGAAAGAAATGGTTCAGTAGAAACAAGCAGAAAGTACAATCTTTCCCCTTCATTATTATCTAAATGGAAGCAACGTTATCTGTCTAATGGGGTTGCAGGCTTAAGGCCACAATACAAAAGAATAGACCCACAGTTAAAAGTTTTGGAAGAAGAGAATGAACGGCTTAAACGAATCGTTGCCCGTCAAGCATTGGAATTGGAAGTTAAAGGAGAACTTTTAAAAAAAACTCCTATCCAAAACAAACAAAAATAAATATGGTACAACAGTATCAACAGCATATTAGTATAAAACGTCTTTGCAAGTGGGTGTCATTACCCAGCAGTAGCTTTTATTATCAACCACTTTTGGGTAAAGTAGGAGCAAAAGCCAGTATACAAACCAAATTGAACAATGGTACTGTGGTTACCAATGATTATGTAGTAGCTGAAATTAAAACACTTTTGAGTCAGGAATTTGTTTGCTATGGCTATCAAAAAATAACCGCTTCATTACGGCAACTACAGTATGTTATTAATGAAAAAAAAGTATACCGTCTGATGAACGAAAATAATTTACTATTGGGTAAAGTGATTAAAACAACTGGTAAAAGGCAGTTTGTAAAACATCGTAAAATATCGGCTCAACACCCAATGGATTATATTTGTTTAGACATAAAATATCTTTGGGTACAGGGTGAAAATAGGTGGTATTACCTGCTTTCTGTAATTGATGTATACAGCAGAAAAGTGATTGCTTGGATTTTACAAAGAAGTGTTAAGCAAATAGATGTCATCAATCTTTTTAGAAAAATAAATGAGCAATACCCTATTAAAGGAGTTAATATACGTAATGATAATGGCTCACAATTTATTGCCAATAGTGTAAAACAATTCTTATTCAGTGCAGAAGCAAAACAAGAATTTACTCATATTGCTACCCCTCAAGAAAATAGCTATATTGAAGCCTACCATAGCATTTTGCAGTCAGAAATAGTAGAACGCTTTGAACTAAGCAGCTTCTATGAAGCCAAACAAACTATAACAAAATATGTAGAATTTTATAATAATAAAAGGCTTCATGGTTCTTTAAAAATGCAACCACCACAAAAAGTATGGGATAACTGGACCTTAAGTCAGTTGAATAAACCACAAATGTTCATTGAAACTACAAATGCATTATCCACAAACGGCGAACTAAAATCATTCAAAATTGAAGAGAGCTGTTTCGTGGATAATATATTCAAAGAACAAAAAGTTAGTAATTTTAACAACGAAAAACAAAATATTATTTCAAACCATTTAGAAAAAAATATCCAAGAATTAGGGGGTTAATACAATCTTGGGATAAAAACATCCTAATTTCTACTTGGAAAAATTCCCACTAAAGCAATGATATATCTAAGTGCAACTGTTTTAACTGTAGAGGTGTTCTGAGTAAGATCGATTTTAAAATTTGTAGCATTTACTACACTGCCTTGCCTTCTTGTACTACTTGCACTAACAGGAACAGCATCTCTTAAATCTGGTAAAGCAAATGTTGTTCTTCCATCTCCTCCATAAGTAGTTCCTAAAAGTGAAAATAAGGCTGTATTTTGTGAAATAGGTAATAATTGTCCTTCACAAAATGCCCAACCACGAGGAGCGAAAGTTCCTGCAAAAAGTTTTACTTCAGCTAGCATAGCTTCTTGAGAAAAACTTTTAAAAGAAAAAAAGAAACAAATTGTAAATAATAAAATAAGTTTTTTCATATCAAAATAAATTTAAAATTATTCCTACATTTTCGCATGTCGGATTTGGCGTTGGCATTTTAAAGTCTATTGCCAATAATATTTGAATTGCTTTCTCCTTCAAATATAAATCTTAAAAATATAAAAACATTGATACTCTTTATAAATGCAACAATCCAACTTTAAACAAGGTATTCATAGGTTTATTATCCCAAAATAATTCAAAATCTTCTAGACCATTCTTGTCATAATCTTCCTTAACTTCTTGTAAAGAAAATTGTTTGATATTTTCTATAGAAAGTTTTGGAAGTATAGATAGCAGCCAATTACCTTGTTCAACATCAACAGAAATAACAATGGTTTCTTTCTTAGTTTCAAAACTTAGATTAGCTACTTGCCATTGATTACCTTTTTTTGATTTGGTGATGATTTCTATTGAAGGAATTTTTCCTAAATAAATAATTTTGGTTGTAGCTTTTTGATTAGGTAATTCAATGCTATTTAAAACAGTTGTAATATAATTTGGAGCAACAGATGTTTTAGGAACTTTAAAATCGAACCATTTGTGTAAAGGATAATCCAAGCAAGTTTGATGCATGAAATTGTGTAAAGATTTTTTTAATCCAAAACTAAATGCTTCATGTTCTGTTCCAGTTTCATCAATATGTTCAACATCATTATTTGCAAAAGTGATGGCTACTTCTTTTGCTTTTTTTACATTAAATTTTTCTGGGTTTAATCCAACAGGACTATGAGCTGTCATAGTAAATTGATGCCAAAAAGCAGATTGTAAAATTCCTGTTTCAAACATTTGTCGAACCATTTCTAAACTGTCAATGGTTTCTTGTGCAGTTTGTGTAGGAAATCCATACATCAAATAGGCATGCACCATAATGCCTGCATCAGTAAGGTTTTTATTCACTTTAGCCACTTGATCAACAGTGATTCCTTTTTGTATTAATTGCAATAATCTATCACTTGCAACTTCCAATCCTCCAGAAACTCCAATACATCCAGAGGCTCTCAGTAATAAACATAAATCTCTTGTAAAACTTTTTTCAAAACGAATATTGGTCCACCAACTCACTATTAATTTTCGTTTGATGATTTCTAATGAAACAGCTTTCATTAATGCAGGTGGTGCAGCTTCATCAACAAAATGAAAACCATTATTACCAGTTTGTTTAATGAGTTCTTCTATTCTATCACAAATTAAATTTGCAGTAATGGGTTCATAAATTTTTATATAGTCTAAACTCAAATCACAAAAAGTACATTTACCCCAATAACAACCATGAGCCATAGTGAGTTTATTCCATCTGCCATCACTCCACAAACTATGCATGGGATTAATAACTTCTAGGGCATTGATGTATTGATCTAAAAACAAATCACTATAATCAGGAGTGCCTACTTCATGTTGTTTATAATCTTTGCAAGAAGAATTATTGATGTAGATGATTTGATTATTCTCTACCAAAAAAGTTCTTTTCAAATCTTGTTGATTAATTTTTCCATCAATAAACTTCAATAAATTTTCAATTGGAGCTTCGCCATCATCTAACGTAATAAAATCAATAAATTCAAAAACTCTGGTGTCTTTGATATCACGTAATTCAGTATTGGCAAAGCCTCCACCAAAAGCAACTTTTATGTTTGGATAATTATTTTTGATGAATTGCCCACAACGTAAAGCTGCAAAAACATTACCAGGAAAAGGAACAGAAATGCAAACCAATTTTGGGTTTAAGGTTTGAAGTTTAAGGTTTAAAGTTTCGATTAAAATTTCATCAATAAAACTTAAAGGTTGTTGTAATGATTGATAGAGTTCATCAAAACTATTGGCACTTCTTGCTAACTTTTCAGCATATCTACTAAACCCAAAATGAGGGTCAATACATTCTTTAATAAAATCAGACAAATCCTCCAAATACATGGTGGCAAAGTGTTTGGCTTTATCTTGAATGCCCATTTTGCCAAAAGCCCAACTGCTATCATCAATTTGTTGAAATCTTTCAGCTTCTGGTAAAAAATTTCTTGATGCAATAAAATGAGCAATGGTTGGATTTTTTCCTTGCAAAAAAAGAGTCACATCATCGATAGTATTGATGTAATCATCTTTCAAAAAAAATATTCTTTTGGAAGCCTCCCCAACCCCTCCAATGGAGGGGTTTTTGGAAAATATTTTTTTCAAGCCTTCTTTAGAAAATAATTGTAAGGTGACTTCAATACCCAAATCTGCTTGATGACTTGAAATTTCTTTAGTATTCAAAAACCCTTTTAAATATGCCGTAGCAGGATAGGGCGTATTTAGTTGTGTAAAAGGAGGGGTGATTAAAAGAATTGATGTACTCAAAAGTTGAATTTGAATTCAAAGTTATCTAAGATAATAAATAAATCTCTTAATTGTCAATTACAATTTACTAATTAACAAATAAACCATTCAACTAATTAACTAATTCCAAATAATCCCTTCACTTCATTTGAACTTAATTATTTTTGTAATCCTTTTTATATAACTACTCAAAATATTATTATGCAAGTTTGGAACGATTATCAACAACAACATCAAGATAGATTTTTAAATGAAATGCTCGACTTATTACGCATTCCTTCAGTAAGTGCAAAATCTGAACATAAAGCAGATATGTTGAAATGTGCAGAAGCGGTGAAACAAAATTTATTATCATCTGGTTGTACAAAAGCTGAAGTAATGGATACTGATGGTTTTCCTGTAGTTTATGGTGAAAAAATTATTGACCCTGCAAAACCTACAGTTTTAGTTTATGGTCATTACGATGTGCAACCTGCTGAACCTTTAGAACTTTGGCATAGTGGACCTTTTGATCCTGTAATTAAAGATGGTAAAGTGTTTGCACGTGGTTCTGCAGATGATAAAGGACAATTTTATATGCATGTAAAAGCATTAGAAACTATGGTGAAAACAAATACCATGGAGACCAATATTAAATTTTTAATTGAAGGAGAAGAAGAAGTGGGTTCTCCTAATCTTGGAAAATTTGTTGCTCAACATAAAGAACTATTAAAAGCTGATGTGATTTTAATTAGTGATAGTTCTATGTTAAGCATGGAAAATCCATCATTAGATACTGGTGTTCGAGGATTGTCTTACATTGAAGTTGAAGTTACAGGTGCAAATAGAGATTTGCATAGTGGCACTTATGGTGGTGCTGTTGCCAATCCAATTACTATTTTGGCACAAATGATTGCTAGTTGTCATGATGAAAATAATCACATCACCATTCCTGGTTTTTATGATGATGTTGCCATTGCAACAAAAGAAGAAAGAGAATTATTAAATGCTGCTCCTTATGATGATAAAGAATACATGGATGAATTAGGCGTTACTGCTTTATGGGGTGAAAAAGGTTATACAACTTATGAAAGAACAGGTATTCGACCAACATTAGAAGTAAATGGAATTTGGGGAGGTTATACTGGTGAAGGTGCTAAAACTGTTTTGCCTTCAAAAGCATTTGCAAAAATTTCAGCACGTTTAGTGCCTAATCAAACATCAGAAAAAATTACAGAAATTTTAATCAACTATTTTAAATCAATTGCACCAGCTGGAGTAGAAGTTAAAGCAAGTTTACATCATGGTGGTGAACCTTATATGACACCAATTGATAGCAAAGGCTATAAAGCTGCTTCAAAAGCAGTTGAACAAACTTTTGGTAAAGCTCCAATTCCTGTTCGTGGTGGTGGAAGTATTCCTATTTGTTCTATTCTTGAAAAGGAATTAGGAATAAAAATTGTGTTCATGGGTTTTGGTTTAGATAATGATAACTTACACAGTCCCAACGAAAAATACAATTTAGAAAACTATTATAAAGGCATTGAAACCATTCCTTATTTTCATAAATACTTTGCTGAGTAGTGTTAAGCAAGGGTTATTAATGAAAATTTTAGGATTTTTTCATCTAATTTGGCTGTAACTCCCTACTTTTGCAGCCCCAATTCTGTTTTGGCAGAATCGTTTTAGTGTAAAACTGAAATGTCCATTGGGATAAACCAAATTATTAAACAAAAAAACAGAGTAATGAACAGTTACGAATTAATGGTGATTTTTACTCCTGTACTTTCTGAAGAAGAATTTAAATCGGCTCAGAAAAAGTACATTGCTATGGTTGAAGAGGTTAAAGGCTCAACTGTAAATAGCAATCCTTGGGGATTAAAATCTCTTGCTTATCCTGTACAAAAGAAAACAACAGGAATTTATTGGGTGTATGAATTTAAAGCTACATCTGATTTCAACGAAAAATTAAAAATTGCTTTATTGAGAGATGAGCAAGTAATGAGACACATGATTACAAAACTCGACAAATTCGCCGTTGAGTATAATGAAAACAAAAGAAATGGCGTATTTTCTAAACAAGTAAAAACGGAGGTATAATATGGCAAGAAATGAAATAAAGTATCTAACCGCAATGAAACAAGAAAATCCTAAAAAGAAATTCTGTCGTTTTAAAAAATACGGTATTAAATATGTTGATTACAAAGACATCGATTTTTTAAGAAAATTTGTTAACGAACAAGGTAAATTATTACCTCGTCGTTTAAGTGGAAATTCTTTAAAATATCAACGTAAGGTAAGTGATGCAGTTAAAAAAGCTCGTCAAATGGCTTTAATGCCTTTCGTAACAGATTTATACAAATAGAAAAATTTAGTAACCTTCCCTAATTCCATTTACTTGGAAGACAGTCACAATCTTAGATTGGGCTTTGGGAACTAAAAAAACAAAAAAATGGACGTAATATTAATAAAAGAATTAGACAACTTAGGAGGAAAAAATGAAGTTGTTAAAGTTAAAAACGGGTATGCTCGTAATTACTTAATTCCACAAAAATATGCAGTTGAAGCTAGTCCTTCAAACCTTGCACAGTTAAACGAAAGATTAAAAGTACAAGGTAAAAAAGAAGCAGCAATGTTGGCTCAAATTACAAGTGTATTAGCAGTTTTAAAAGAATCGCCTGTAAAGGTTGGTGCTAAAACTGGTACAAGTGGTAAAATATTTGGTAGTGTAACTTCATTACAAATTGCTCGTGCAATTCGTGATCAAAAAGGATACGAAATTGATCGCAAAAGAATTTCAATTGTTGATGAAGTAAAAGAATTAGGTTCTTATAAAGCATCAATCGATTTTGGTAATGGAAATGTTACTGAAATTGATTTTGAAGTTGTTGGCGAATAAATCATATTTATTTATGAAGAACCCCGCTGTATTGCGGGGTTTTTTATTGTAATTTTTTTGAAATGATAATAATAGATAATAAGCTAATTAGTGATGAGGTTATTGAGGAACAATTTGTTTGCGATTTAGCTAAATGCAAAGGGGCTTGTTGTGAAGATGGCGATGCAGGTGCACCTTTAACTGATGAGGAATTAGATGAGATTGTAAATAATTATGATATCATCAAAAACTATATGACTGAAGAAGGTAAATCTGTTATTGAAAAAGAAGGTAAATATGTGTATGATAAAAGTTTTGGTTGGGTAACACCAACTATTAATAATGCTATTTGTGCTTATGGCATTCGTGATGCTAAAGGAACAATTATGTGTGCTATAGAACAAGCTTATTTAGAAGAAAAAATAACTTGGAAAAAACCTATTAGTTGTCATTTATTTCCTATAAAAATTACTAAAAGTAAACAAGATCCAGATTTGGAATTTGTGAATTATGAACCTCGTGAAGACTTATGTGCTGCAGCTTGTAGCTTAGGTAAAAAGTTAAAAGTGCCTGCTTATATTTTTTTGAAAGATGCTATTATTAGAAAATATGGACAAGAGTTTTATGATACTCTAGATGCTACTGCCAACAGAAATGAAGGTTAAAAATTCACTATAAATTTTCCTCCAATCTTTCCATTGTTCTTGCTCTGCTAAAAAATGGTTGTGCATTATAAATATAAAATTTCCATTTACAGACTTTACGGTTTCATAATATTTTTTCATCTCAACCAAAGCTTCTTCTGGTTGAAGTTTTTGCTCAAAAATGAAATTAGCATCCATAAAACAAAAAGGATGTAAAAGCAATTTTGTTTGGTGATCATTTTCTAAATCATACCAATAAAAAGGATAACAATAGGATGCTCTAAAACCATTATGAGTGCCATAACCTAAAGTATAATCTTCCTGTATGTCTTTGCTGAATAAGGGTTCTATACGTTGAAGGAAATTGTAATTGTAAATAATGTTGTCTTGATTTTGTAATACTGTTATTTGTAATTGATGCTAATATTTCTATTTCTTTTTTTAGTTTTTCTGAAGAGAAATTACTTTTATAAGAAGGGTGAATACCTATAGTATTGTCATTAGCCAGCTCTTGAATAAATTGTTTTACCTGCTTATTTTTTGGAGAAGGATTTTTATCGAACTTGCTTCTTTTAGAGGAAACTAAAAAAAAGAAAATGCTATTGAATCGAAATTTTCGATGTAATTCATTCAACCAATTGAAAACTTGATATGGGTCTGATTTTCTACCTAAGAGCACTTGTAATCTTTCTTTAAATGTTCCTCTTTTATAAACCAAGTCTTTTAATAATCCACCCCATTTTACACTCCAAGGATGATTTTGATAGGCAAATGAAATATCAACATCGTAAGTTGCTGTTATGTTGAAATTATTTTTTCTAGCAACAAATCCGAACGCTTTCTCTATTTCTTTTAACCAAAGATGTATAAGTGGTAGTTGAAGAAAACCCTCTTTCCAAGCTACACTATTTTCGTGATGAAAATTACCATACTCATCTTTTATAAAATCAGTTGAATATTCTTCATATCTGGTCAATAAATAAAAACTTGCTGCTAAAAAATCGAATGGAATATTGCCTTCAGTTTTATAAAAAACTTTTAGATTCTTCCATAAAAAACATTCAATTTGTTGATAGCAGATGTGGGTTTCAAAAAGCAACTCTACAGGCTTTATACATAAGTCTGCAACTATATTATCATTAGTTGAATAATTGACTTTCTTTCCTTGAAAATTGTTGAATGTATTGCTATCATTGGTTAAAATTACATCATCACCAAATAATGTTGTTACAATAAATTGCAAACGATTGGTGATATGTTCTGAATAGATGATGAGCATGAAATAGTTAGTGTTGACTAAAATAATTTAATTCAGCACTTAAATCTAAATGAGAATATTTTTCTTGCAAAAGTTTTGTTTTATTCCAATAGTTTTTTAAGAATGTTTTGTGTTGATTACTATTTGCATTGAAAGGTTTGTGTTGAAAGGCAGTTTGAATGTCTGCAATTTCTTCCATCAATTTTTTTGTGTCTTCATTCATGTAAGTATCTACAAATTTCTCCCAAACATATTGTGTTGCATAGTAATTAGGGTGCACTAAATCTTCTGCATAAAAACGATAGTCTCTTAAATCATCAATTACTAATTCATAAGCAGGAAAATAATTGAGCTTAGGAAGCTTTTCTAACAAATCATGAACTGCTTGTATTAATACAGCTTTACTTCTATTATTATTAATATGTCCTTCACGTAAATGCCTAACAGGACTAATAGTAAAAATGATTTTAATGTTAGGATTAAATGCACCCAATTTATCTAACATTGTAGCTAGCACTAAAATGACCTGATCTACTCTTAATAAACGTTTTTCAAACCAATCGTTTGGAGCTTTATGATTGTTAGCTGCAACAGTACCTTTTTGAGCATTCGATGCTTTTTCTGTTAATGTATAAATCCAGGCAGAACCTAAAGTGATTAAAATGAAATCTGCTTTCTTAAGGAATAAATTAGCTTCTTGAGTTGTAGTATTTATTTTTTGTAAGGCGTCTTCAATACTAGTTCCAGAAAATCTGCTATGGTGTTGCCAACTATGAAAACCCTCATTCAATTCGAATAAATCTTTTTCTGTATAAATTTTATTTTCAATTACATTAATGATAGCTTCACTTACGCTGACTGGATTAAATAAAATGCCATTAGGATTTTCAAATATCTCAAACTTATTTTTACGTAATTTTTCTCCAATATTTTCTGTAAAACAAGAACCCACTAACATTAATTTATTTTTATGTGTAATACTTGGTTCTAGTTTTTTAATATCTAATTCTGTTCTAAATTTCATGATTGAAAAATTTCATTAGCTATAACTATCGATTTTGCTAATGCTTCTTTATTAAGATTATTTAATAATTGGTTCTCTTCAAAATATTGAATCATTTTCTCTGAGTCCATATTACCCACTAAATCATCTTGAGCCATAGGGCAACCACCAATTCCTTTTAAAGCACCATCAAATCTTTTACAACCATTATTAACAGCTGCTTCTAGCTTGTGTTTCCAATTTAGTTTGGTAGAATGCAAATGAACGCCAAAATCTATTTTATGATATTTTGGAATTAGAGTTTGTAAGGCAAATTCAATTTGTTCAGGCGTACAAACACCAACTGTATCAGCTAACGAAATAATTTCTATTTCTCTTTTAGCCATTTCATCAGCCCAATGAATTAATAAATCTTGATGATATTCATCAGCATAAGGATTGCCAAATGCCATGCTTAAATACACCACTAAAGTTTTTTTATTTTTAATACACAGCTCTTGAATTTCATCAATTCTTTTTAAACTTTCTTGCTGTGTACTATTGGTATTTCTTTCTTGAAAAGTTGGGGAAATTGAAAAAGGAAATCCTAAATAAGTAATTTCATCAAAACATACAGCATCTGCTGCACCTCTAGTATTGGCAACTATTGCAAGCAATTTAGTTTTTGAATTTTGAGTTTTTAGTTTTTTTAATACTTCTTTTGTATCGGCCATTTGAGGAATAGCTTTTGGAGAAACAAAACTTCCAAAATCTATGGTGTGAAAACCAACTTGCAATAAAGTATTGATATACTCAATTTTTTTTTCTGTGGGAATGAAGTCTTTCCAACCTTGCATAGCATCTCTTGGACACTCAACAAGTTCAATATTTTGTAATTCTTTCACCTGTCAAAATTAAGTTCAATGCTTCAATATTTATGAGTCAATTCATTGAATAATGAAATAAGCACAAACTAGTTTTGTATATTTGATAAAATGGTTGAATAAAATGTGTTATTATGATTAATGTTGGAAAATATAATGAGTTGAAGGTTTTACGAGAAGTAGATTTTGGCGTTTATTTAGAAGATGAATTAGATGGAATTCTATTGCCTAAAACGATTTGTTCCAGCTGATTTGAAAGTTGGGGATCTTGTAAATGTGTTTATTTATAAGGACAATGAAGGAAGATTAATTGCAACTACTCAAGAACCAAAAGGGCAAGTTGGCGATATTGTTTTGTTAGAAGCAAAAACCGTAACTCCACATGGTGCTTTTTTAGATATTGGAATCATGAAAGACATTTTTGTACCAAGAACAAAACAACTTGGAGAAATGTTTGTTGGAAAAAAATATCTCGTTAAAGTTTATATTGATGAGCAAACGAATAGAATTGTTGCAACTGAAAAGTTGGATGTGTTTTTAAATAATGATGAGTTAACTGTAAAACGTTTAGACATGGTTGACTTATTAGTTTACAGAAAAACTGATATTGGTTTTGTTGTTATCATTAATAATGAACATTCAGGGTTATTGCATCATAATGATGTTTTTGAAAAAATTAATATTGGCGATCAATTAAAAGGCTTTATTAAAAAAATTCATGAGCCCGATGAGGAAGGAAAGCTAAAATATAAGATTGACGTGGCTTTAGGAAAACCAGGGTTTATGAAAGTTGAAGATGAATCTGAAAAAATATTAAGACTTTTAAAGGAAAATAGTGGTTTTCTTCCTTATCACGATAAGTCTAAAGCCAGAAGATATTTATGCTTTTTTTGGTATGAGTAAAAAGACTTTTAAAATGACAACGGGAAACTTATTTAAGCAACGCATTATAAGTTTTGATGAAAAAGGAATTAGATTAATTTAAAAATCATATTCTCTTTTTCTTAAGTTCATTCTAAATCCAACATTGAAAATATTTGTGTTCATATCTGCACTATTAACTCTTTTATAGTTTCTGATAATATAATCTGCATCAAGAAAAATATTTGGCAATAATTCATAAGTTGCAGAAGCTTGAACTAATAAACCTGTTGCATTTTCACCTGAACCAATTCTCCAACCATAATCATATGGCCTTGTTGTATATGGCAATAAAACATTATTTCCCATATTAACACCTGCTGAATCTAAACCTTGTTTAAAATAAATCAACTTTCCTTGCAATACTAATTTTGGAATGGGTTGGTAACGAGCTATAGCAACAATTTCTTTAAAGTTTGCACCTAAAGGATGAGCCAATGCTTGATTATAATGTGTGTAAGAACTAAAATTTTCTTTTGATGTATATACAAATGGCCTTACCAAATTTAATTCACCTTGAATATCTAAATTGGGAACACCAAAAAGATCTATAGACTTAATTCCTAATTGAAGTGCTTGTTTGTTGGCCCACCAACCTTTGTTATATTTTAAAACTTCTCCTAAAACAAATTCATTAATAATTACTTGACCATAGAGTTGAGTATTCTTAATGGCATTTGCTTTGAAGTTTAATCCAATTGTTGCTTTATCAGGACTGCCAACTTGATGGCCCATTGCCACCATAAATATCATGGGATTCAAATAGTTCAAATCATATCCATTTTTTCTACCAAACATAATGTTCTCAAAAAATCCAAGATTTAACCATTTAGTAACTTGTATATCGAGAGAATGATAAGTCATGAATTTTTTTGGAAAAATAGTATCGCCAAAAACCCCATCTCTATTGATCATTTGGGCAAAAACATTGGTGTAATTTATTTTCCAAAAACGAGTATTTACTTTTAAGAATAAATAGTTATTACTAAAATCACTTAGAATTAAACTTCTATATCCATTACCAATAAACATTTTGTCGAATGCAAATTGTAGATCAATGCCTTTAGCAGCATTTATCATAATACCACCTTTAACTTCAAATGCATCTATAGGAGCTGTTGAGCCACTCGAAACATCTCCTTTAAAATAACCAAAGCCAGGCACTGCATAATTTTTAGTACTATATTCTCTTACATATAATGGATTTCTTAATTGGTTATCTGTAGTATAAGTATAGTATCCAATTCGTTTAGAAACCTGTCCACGCCACTGAAAAATACCACGAGAATTATTATATAATCTTGCTGAAGAAGCACTTTCTTTTCCCAATTGAAAATTATACATGAAGTGTGAGTAGAAAGAAAAATCACCTCTTTTCACACCAAAATAATATGGATGAGTTTTATGTTCTTTACCCCAAAGGTTTTTGAATTTTAGAGATGTATCGCCTCTGTTTTTTCTCCAATCGAAATTGTTTTTTAAAGCTAAATCTAAATTGTAAATATCAACTTTCGATAGTTTTAATGCTCCTGCTTTTTGTAAACTATCAATATATTCTAATCGTTCAGTAACAATTTTTCTATCATAAGGCTTAACCATACTGAAATTTAATACTGAATCTTTTTGAAGTTTTATTTCAAGTCGATCTAATAAATTATATTGAGTTGAGCCCAATTCAATAAAGTCGGCTTGTGCATTTATTTGTTGAATAAAAAACAAACTAAGTAAAAAGAAAAATATTTTTTTCATCTTTGATTATTATCAATCAAAAATAAGACTCTATGTCAACTTATCATTATAAAAAATGCTGAGATCATAAATGAAGGAAAAAAATACTTTAGGAGATGTTCTAATTAAAGATGAAAGAATTGAAAAAATAGAAGATAATATCAGTGTTAATTATAAGGTTGAAGAATTAAATGCAACTGGTAAAACTTTAATTCCTGGAATAATTGATGATCAAGTTCATTTTCGTGAACCAGGTTTAACACATAAAGCTAATATTTATACTGAGTCTAAAGCTGCAGTTGCTGGTGGTGTTACAAGTTTTATGGAAATGCCGAATACCAATCCACCTGTTTTTACTCAAGAACTTTTAGAAGATAAATATCAAATTGCATCTCAAACAGCATTAGCTAATTATTCTTTTTTTATGGGTACAGGAAATGAGAATTATGATGAGTTAATGAAAACAAATGAAAAGAAAAATGATGTTTGTGGTATTAAAATTTTCATGGGTTCATCAACAGGAAATTTATTGGTAGATAATCCTGTTCTATTAGAGAAAATATTTGCTGGTTCTGAAGTTTTAATTGCCACTCATTGTGAGGAAGAAACTCTTATAAAAACTAATATTGAAAAACTAAAAAAAGTAAAAACTAATTTTAAGCCAGCAGATCATGCAATTATTAGAGATGAAGATGTATGTTTTGAATCTTCATTAAAAGCAATACAATTTGCAAAAAAATTCGATACTCGTTTACACATTTTGCATATTACAACTGAAAAAGAAATTCAATTATTTGGCAATATGTTGCCTTTAAAAGATAAAAGAATAACTAGTGAAGTTTGTGTTCATCATTTGCATTTCAATAGTAAAGACTATGATCGATTAGGTTATCAAATCAAATGTAATCCTGCAATAAAAGATGAGAATTGTCAGAATGCAATTTGGCAAGCATTGTTAGATGATAAAATTGACATCATTGCATCTGACCATGCACCACACACTTGGGAAGAAAAAAATGTTGAAGATTATTTTGCTGCTCATGCAGGATTGCCACTAGTTCAACATACACTCCAAATCATGTTACATCATGTGCAACAAGGAAGAATAAGTATTGAAAAGGTAGTTGAAAAAATGAGTCATGCTGTAGCAGAATGTTTTCAAATTAAAGAAAGAGGGTTTATTAGAGAAGGTTATTATGCGGATTTAGTGTTGCTTGATTTGAATAAATCTTATACCATTTCGAAACAAAATATTCTATATAAATGTGGTTGGAGTCCATTTGAAAACTTCACAGTACCAGCAACTATCGAAAATACTTTTGTAAATGGGAATATGGTTTATGGAAATAACAGTTTCAATGAATCTATTAAAGGCAAACGTTTGAAATTTGAAAGGAAATAAGTTAAAACTAACTGCTTTATGCAAATAGATAAAACCACCTTACAAGACCTATCTATTTTCAGTAATGAAGAAGAATTTTCAATTTTTCATCACTTAAATTATACCCAAACTACTGAAGGGAAAAGCATTTTAAAACAAATTCTTGCCAACCCTCTTTCAAGTATTGAAGCTATTGAAGATACTCAACAAACACTTCAGTATTTAATTAACTGTCATCATCAAATTCCAAAAATTATTACTAATGGAACATTAATGGTGATTGAAAAATTTTATTTAACACCTTTAGAAAGCTATCCACATCCTGCAAAAACAATCAATACTAAAGTCTATAAATATTTTTCAAAACCAGATTTTTTTTCTTACCAAATATTCTCTTGAACATTTTGTTGATTTCATTAAAGGCTTACACGAGTTAAACAAAATTTTGCAAGCTGCAAAAAGTAAAAAGATTCAGTCTTGGGTCAATAGCATTTCAAGTATTTTAAAAAAAGACATTCTTCAGCAAATTATTCAAGAGAACAAAAATGAATTAACAGATGTAGCTGTTTTAAAATATGCTTCATTTTTCAAAAACGATTTCAAGCATCATTGTCAAGAATTAATTCATGTTTTTAGTTTAATAGATGCTTATTTGAGTTTAGCTATTGCAACAGAGAAATACAATTATAGTTTTCCAAAATTTATAGAAAGTAAAGAGCCTATTATTGAAGCTGCAGATTTATACCATCCTTTATTGCAAAAACCAGTTTCTTATGTGTTTGATTTAAAAAAAGACTTCAACTTTTTATTTTTAACTGGTGCTAATATGGCTGGTAAAAGCACTTTTATTAAAGCTGTTGGAGTTGGTGTTTATTTAGCTCATCTTGGTATGAGTGTTCCTGCTAAAAGTCTTGGTTTGTCTTTTTTTGAAGGATTATTAAGTAATATTCAAATCGTAGATAATGTAGTAAAAAATGAAAGCTTTTTTTACAATGAAGTTCAAAGAATAAAAAACACAGTTTTAAAAATTAATGATAATAAAAAGTGGTTGATTTTAATTGATGAACTTTTTAAGGGCACAAATATTCACGATGCTATGAAATGCAGTGTTACTGTAATTGATGGCTTACAGAAAAGAAAAAATGGCTTATATATTTTATCTACACATTTATACGAAATAGCTGAACAGCTTACTGATTATAAAAATATTCAATTCAAGTTTTTTGAAACTAATATTAAGAATAATGAAATGGAATTTAGCTTTCAACTAAAAGATGGCATTAGTGATGATAGATTAGGCTATATGATTTTAGAGAAAGAAGGAGTAGTTGAATTGTTAAAGAATTAACACATTATTGATTTAGAAAAAAATAATTCAATAACCTTTGCCAAGTTTCAAAAACCCCTATTTTTGCATATAGTTGCATAAACAACTAAATAAAAAATTGTTACAATGAAAATCCTAGTTTGTATTAGTAAATCACCAGATACTACATCAAAAATTGCTTTTAAAGATGGCAATACCAAGTTTGAGGAAAATGGTGTGCAATGGATTATTAATCCTTATGATGAATGGTATTCTTTAGTGAGAGCTATTGAATTAAAAGAAAAAGATGCTGCTACAATTATTCATTTAGTAACTGTTGGTTTAACAGATTGTGATCCTATTATTCGTAAAGCACTAGCACTTGGTGGCGATGAAGCTTTTAGAGTGAATATTGATAGCAATGATAGCTATACTATAGCTGCTCAAATTGCTGAAGTTGCCAAACAAAATAGTTATGATTTAATTTTTACAGGAAAAGAAACTATTGATTATAATGGTTCTTCAATTGGAGGAATGGTTGCTGAAATGCTAGATATGCCTTATGTATCATTAGCTACAAAATTTGATATTGATGCACAAACTGCAACAGTTTCAAGAGAAATTGAAGGTGGAGAGGAAGTGTGTGAAGTAAGTTTTCCAGTTGTTGTAAGTTGTCAAAAAGGAGTTGCAGAACAAAGAATTCCAAATATGAGAGGTATTATGGCAGCAAGAACAAAACCTTTACATGTTGTTGAGCCCACAAGTATAGACAGTTTAACATCAGTTTCAAGTTACGAATTACCACCAGCTAAGGCAGGAGTAAAATTAGTGGATGCTGATAATGTAGATGAGTTAGTAAGATTACTTCATGAAGAAGCAAAAGCAATTTAATATTTAAAAATTTCAAAATAATTATATGTCTGTTTTAATATTTATAGATCAAACTGAAAATCATATTAAGAAATCTTCTTTTGAAGCTTTAAGTTATGGTGCACAGTTAGCAAAACAATTAGGAGTAACTGCAGAAGGACTATTATTGGGTACTGTTAATGATGATTTAGCTGCTTTGGGTAAATATGGAGTGACTAAAATTCATCATGCCAATAGTGAATCTTTTAATAATGTAGATTCTCAAGTATATGCAAAAGCTATCGCTGATGCTGCTATACAATCAAATGCTAGTGTTGTAGTTTTTTCTCATAATCCAACAGGTAAAGCAGTAGCTTCAAGAGTTTCAGTTCGTTTAAAAGCAGGATTAGTAGCAGGTGCAATTGCCTTACCTGATACAACAAATGGGTTTGTAGTAAAAAAATCTGTTTTCAGTGGTAAAGCTTTTGCAAACATTGCTGTGAATTCTGCTATTAAAGTAATTTCATTAAATCCTAATAGTTTTAATATTGTTGTAGGAGAAGGTGTTGCAGAAGTTTCAACTATGAGTTTAGAGGTTACATCTTCAAAGGTTAAAATTACTGCTGTAAATAAAGTAAGTGGTGAAATTCCATTGACTGAAGCAGATATAGTAGTGAGTGGTGGAAGAGGTTTAAAAGGTCCTGAAAATTGGGGAATGTTATTAGATTTAGCTAAAGTATTAGGTGCTGCAACTGCCTGTAGCAGACCTGTTGGTGACGCTCATTGGAGACCACATCATGAACACGTAGGACAAACAGGTGTTCAAATTGCACCAAACTTATATATTGCAATCGGAATTTCTGGAGCCATTCAACATTTAGCTGGTGTTAACAGAAGTAAAGTAATGGTAGTCATTAATAAAGATCCTGAAGCACCATTTTTTAAAGCTGCTGATTATGGAATAGTTGGTGATGCATTTGATGTTGTTCCAAAACTAACAGAAGCCATAAAAAAATTGAAAGCAAACGCTTAAGATATTAAAGCTGCAGCAATGCAGCTTTTTTAATGCTCATTTCGACTTGACTAAAGTAAACAGTTTGTTATAATTATTTACTTCAACTCCACTTAAAATATTACTCAATACTTTTGCAATAATGGAATATACTTTAAAGAAAAGTTTGGGTCAGCATTTTTTAAAAGATGAAAGCATTTGTGTTAAGATTGTTGATGAGCTGAAGCAATTGCCACTAAACAATCTTGTTGAAGTAGGGCCTGGTGCTGGAGCATTGACTAAGTATCTTTTAGAAATTCCAAACATCAATTTCAAAGCTGTTGAGTTAGATGATGAAAAAGTTGTGTATTTAAAGAATACTTATCCTGAGTTATCTGATAAAATTATTCATGAAGATTTTTTAGATACAAAACCTTCTTTTGATGATGAGTTTATTGTGGTAGGAAATTTTCCTTATAATATTTCTACTCAAATATTGTTTAAGGTTTTAGATTGGAGAACCCAAGTTCCATTTGTAATAGGAATGTTTCAAAAAGAAGTGGCAGAAAGGGTTGCAGCAAAACATGGAACAAAGACATATGGTATTATTAGTGTCTTAATTCAAGCCTATTATCATGTAGATTATTTGTTTGATGTTCCTGCAAGTGCATTTACACCTCCACCAAAAGTGGTGAGTGGAGTTATAAAACTTACAAGAAAAAAAGAGCCTTTACAATTTAGTAGTGAAAAGAAATTCATAACGCTTGTTAAAGCAGCTTTTAATCAAAGAAGAAAAATGTTACGTAATCCAGTTAAGACTTTATTCGAGACTGAAATTTTGCAAGAAGAGATTTTTACTAAACGTGCAGAGCAATTAAGCATTGAAGATTTTGCAGCTCTAACCTATAGAATGAAATGAGTAACAAAGTTATTATAGCATCTAATTGTCATCCAAATTTAGTTGAAGCACTGAAATCAAGAGCTTTTGATGTGATGTATTTGCCCAAAAGTTCATATTCAGAGTTGTTAAAACAAACTACAGACTTAGTTGGATTGATTGTATCAACTGGAATCAATATTGACAAGAATTTTATTGATCAGGCTAAACATTTAAAATGGATTGGAAGATTGGGAAGTGGTATGGAACATATTGATGTTGAATATGCAGAATCAAAAAATATTAAGTGTGTAAGTAGTCCTGAAGGAAACAGAAATGCAGTTGCAGAACATAGTTTAGGTTTATTATTAAACTTGATGAACAATATCAACAAAAGCTTTCAAGAAATTAAAGAAGGAAAATGGTTAAGAGATGAAAATAGAGGGGAAGAACTTTTTGGTAAAACTGTTGGTATTATTGGGTTTGGAAATACTGGAAGTTCATTTGCAAAACTTTTAGAGTCATTTAATGTTTCTGTTTTAGCTCATGATATAAACAAATCTGGATTTGATAATAATTATATAAAAGAAGCTGGTTTAAAAGAAATATTTGAACTTGCCGATATTGTAAGTTTGCATCTTCCACTCACACATTTAACTAAACATTTAGCTAATGATTCTTTTTTCAACTCATTCAAAAAATCAATTTATTTTTTGAATACTTGTAGGGGAGAAGTTGTTGAAACAAACGCATTAATCAATGCAATTAAAAATAAAAAAATAAAAGCTGCCGGATTAGATGTGTTGGAAAATGAAAAATTAAATACTTATTCATCTCAAGAAAAAGAACAGATTGATTTTCTGTTGCAACAAAATAATGTTATAATAACTCCACACATTGCAGGCTATAGCTATGAAGCTTCAATAAAAATGGCAACAATATTATTAGAGAAGCTTGGTATTAATTAATCTTTATTTGTGATGTACATAATTGTAATAAAAATTATCACTAACGAAATAATTGAATAAGATTTATAGGTTGTCTTTGTTTTAAAAACCTGAATTAGTAATAGAATGGGCATTACAAAAAATAAGATAAGCATTGGTAAAAAAGCCAATTCGAAAATTGCACCAACAATTTTAGAATCGTAAACATTTATACTTCTAGAAAAAATCCAAAATAAACATGTGATTAATGTTAGCAAAAAAAGTGCTAACTCATATTTATTTTTCTTTTCCATTTTTTAATAAATTATTCAGCCATCATTTCATTTACCACTCTAATCACATCTTCAACATTTGGTTTGCTAAAATAATCTCCATCACTACCATATGCTGGTCTATGTGCTTGTGCAGTTAAAGTTCTTGGAGCAGCATCAAACCATTTATAGCCTCCTTGCTCTTCCATCACTTTATTAAACATATAAGCAGCTGCACCACTTGGCACATCTTCATCAACAAATAAAATTCTATTGGTTTTCTTTAAAGATTCTACAATGCTATGTTTTAGATCGAATGGTAATAAAGTTTGCACATCAATGATCTCACAGCTGATTTGCTGATTTTCTAATCTTTCTGCAGCTTCAGAAATAATTCTTAAAGTAGAGCCATAAGAAACAATCGTAACATCAGTACCTTTTCTAATGGTTTCAGTAACACCCATTGGAACTGTATATTCTAAAAGGTTTGCAGGCATTTTTTCTTTTAAACGATAGCCATTTAAACATTCAATTACAATTCCAGGATCATTGCTTTGTAATAATGTATTATACATTCCTGCTGCTTGAACCATATTTCTTGGTACACAAACATACATGCCTCGAAGTGAATTAATAATCATTCCCATTGGACTACCACTATGCCAAATTCCTTCTAATCTATGTCCACGAGTTCTGATGATTAATGGACAACTTTGCTGACCTTTTGTTCTATAATGCAATGTAGCAACATCATCACTCAAAGTTTGCAATGCATATAATAAGTAATCTAAATATTGAATTTCAGCTATGGGTCTTAAACCTCTAACAGCCATTCCAATTGCTTGTCCAACTATGGTTGTTTCTCTAATACCTGTATCAAAAATTCTTTCTTCACCATATTTTTCTTGAAGACCAGAAAAGCCTTGATTTACATCTCCAATAAAACCTAAGTCTTCACCAAAAGCAACTACTTATGGGTTATTGGTGAACAATGCATCGAAATATTTATTTAAGATTTCAAAACCATTTAATGAAGGAGAATCAAAAGAAATCCATGGTTTAACTTCAGATACTTTTAAAGCACTCTTATTACCTTGATTATATAAATGAGAATTGAATAGTTCTTTATTTTCTGCAATCAATTGATTGTAATAATTTCTTAATTCATCAACATTTGCTGAACTTCCTGCAAACTCAATAACTAAGTTTAAGGTCTGCATAATATCTCTTCGTAATAGGTTCTTTAATATCTTTTAAATTAGCAGCAAACTGTTGCAATTGATGATACATACCAACATCACTACAATTAATATGTGTAATTAATTCAACTGATTTTTTAATTTGATTAAGAATTGGTTGTTGAAATTTTTCCCAAGCCAATTGTTTACTATCTCTTACAAAATTTCTTGATTCTTCTTCTATTTGTTCTAATTCTTCGATTGATGCAATAGCATTTTCAAGAATCCATTCCTTAAACTTTTTATTGCAATCCCATTCTTTTTCCCATTCTAATCTTTCTGCAGTTTTATATCTTTCATGACTACCACTTGTACTATGACCTTGTGGTTGTGTAATTTCTTCAACATGAAATATTGCAGGAATATGTGTTTCTCTCATTTTTTGAATACCAGCTTCAAAAACTTCACACATTTCTGCATAATCCCAACCTTTTACTTTGTAAATATTAATACCATTAGTATCCTTTTTCTTTTTGAAATCCTTGAAGTGCATTTGAAATTGAACCTTTAGTAGTTTGATATTTATTTGGAACAGAAATGCCATAACCATCATCCCAAATAAATACAGCTAAAGGAACTTGTAATACTCCTGCAGCATTAATAGTTTCCCAAAAATGACCTTCACTCGTTGAAGCATCACCAATAGTACAAAAACAAACTTCGTTACCATTATGACTTAAATGATGTTGATTCCAAAGTTGTTGAATATTTCTAAAGGATTTTGAAGCAAATGCTAAACCAACAGCTCGAGGCATTTGTCCTGCAGTTGGAGAAATATCGGCAGAAATATTTTTTCTATTGGCAAGATCGAGCCAATTACCATTCTCATCAACATTTCTTGTAGAAAAATGGCTGATCATTTGTCTGCCAGCACTAAATGGTTCATTTCTTACATCTGGATCTGCATATAGTTGAGCAAAAAATTGTTCAACAGTAGCTAAACCACTTGCAAACATAAAAGTTTGATCTCTATAATAACCACTTCTATAATCTCCACTTTGAAAAGATTTTGCCATGGCAATTTGTGCCACTTCTTTACCATCACCAAAAATTCCAAATTTTGCTTTTCCAGTAAGCACTTCTTTTCTTCCTAAAAGACTAGTTTCTCTGCTTATTGTAGCTATTTTATAATCTTGTAAAACTTGATTTTTAAAAGCTTCATAAGATAAAACCCCATTATTATATGTAATTGTTATTGGTTCTTCCATAACTCAAAAATAAGTGTTAGCTTTTTACAAATGGTAAAAACAGGTTTTGTGGAAAAATAAAAGGCTTAAATGCTTTGCTAAAGTAATAAAACTTTGCTCATTGCCGTTCTATATTTTTAATAATTGCAAGAATGAAAACTTATGGCATCAAATTTGATTTTAGGTGCACAATTATAAACTTTAATAATATTTTAGATTAAACCTTAATAAAACAATTTAATTTTACAGCGATAAAAAAAACAAAAATGAAAAAAACTTTAATTTTTACTCTTGCTCTTTTTACATCAATTACAATTTTTGCTCAAGCAGAAGGTGTAAAAACTGAAACCAAAGATGTTGCTACAACTCAACCAGTTACTCCACCAGATGTAAACAAATTATTTGAATTTAAAAATGAGGCGTTTGATTTTGGTAAAATTCCCGCTGGAAAAGTTGCTAAATATGAATTATTCATTAAGAATATTAGTAATGAAACAGCAGAGCTAACATTGGTTCAACCAGGTTGTGGATGTACTACACCAGAATATGAGCAAAAGAAAACATTTGCACCAGGTGAAACTGTTAAAATAGGCTTAGGATTTAATGGAGGTGCTCCAGGAAGTGCTGCACCATTTTCTAAATCTGTAACAGTTACATTAAATGGTAGCTTAACTAAAATGGTAACTTTTAAAGGTGAAACTTTTGCAGTACCAACAGAATCAGCTCCAGCAAATGAAGCAGTAAATAAATTAAAACCTTCAGGTAATTAATTAGAATAATAAAAGATCATGAAAAGAGTATTTAGTTTATTAGTCTTTATAAGTATTGGCTTTGTAGGTATTTCACAAACTGCAAAAACAAATGAAACTGTTAGTTTTAATACTGTTAAACATAGTTTTGGTAAGATAAAATTAAATGTACCTGTTACTTATACATTTGAATTAAAAAATAATGGAAGTAAACCACTAATTATTGAACAAGCAACAGCTCAATGTGGATGTACTACTCCTGAATATTCTAAAAAACCTATTCTTAAAAATAGGAACTCACCATTAAAAGTTACTTTTAATGCTGCTAATCCTGGTCCGTTTACTAAAACTGTCACAGTTAAGTTTTTAAATATTCCAGAGCCATCTATTTTAACCATAGAAGGTGAGGTAGTTGGTAAATAAACTTTCTATTTCGAAAATCATTAAAGGATGCTTACTATATGTGAGCATCCTTTTTTGTTAGCTTTGCATCAAATAACTAAATGAATTCAAATTCTAATAATAAGATTGTTATTGCCATAACTGGAGCTAGTGGTTCTATTTATGCAAAAGTGATGATTGAAAGTTTGTTGAAGCTAAAAGATCAATGGGATAAAATAGCTTTGGTGATGAGTGATAATGCTAAAATTGTTTGGGAAATGGAATTAGGTAATAAAGATTATGAAAGTTATGGATTACCATTTTATGAAAAGAAAGATTTTAATGCACCTTTTGCTTCTGGCTCAGCTTTATACAACATTATGATTGTTGCTCCTTGCAGTATGGGAATGATTGGTAGAATTGCCAATGGAATAAGTGATGATTTAATTACTAGAGCTGCTGATGTAATTTTAAAAGAAAGAAGAAAATTAATTTTGGTGCCAAGAGAAACTCCATATCATTTAATTCATTTAAAAAATATGGAAACTATAACTTTAGCTGGAGGAATTATTTGTCCTGCATCACCATCATTTTATAGTAATCCTAAAACATTTGAAGAATTAGCAACAACTGTTACTGATAGAGTATTACAACTTGCAGGAATAAATAAAAATGGATATAAATGGGGAGAAGAATAAACTATCTGATTACTTGAAACTTACCACTTTCTATAAGTTCACCTTGTTTATCTCTAACTTGATAGATGTATAAGCCACGAAAATAATTGTCTAATTGAAGAGTAGTTCTACCGTTATTCAATCTCATTTCATCAACTTTCTTGCCTATAAAATTATAAATTGTAAGTACAAATGATTTTTCGTTTTGAACTGGAATTTCAAAATTTATACTTGCAACTGCTGGGTTAGGGTAGCACTGTACTAGTTTAACAATTTTATCAGGAAATAAATTATCAATTGTTGCAAAACAATTATTTGTAATGCAAAGAAGGAAAGAGAAAATTAATATTTTGTAAAAAATCTTCATTAATTAAAAACTATAACGGCATAAAATTAATAGTTATTGCTACAATTACAAAATTTAAGTTTAAACTAATTTTTCTAATGAGGTTTTAATGGAATAGAAATCAGGAACTTCTCCAGCATTTTCAAGCACTTCAGCGTATTGAATTACTCCAAACTTATCAATAACAAATGCAGCCCTTTTGCTTACACCTTTCATCCAACCAATAAAATTATCGTAGATGCAATCATAGGCTGTAGATACTTCCTTATTAAAATCACTTAGTAAAGTAAAGTTGATACTTTGTTCCTCTTTAAACTTATTTAAAGTTGCTGGAGAATCTACTGATATTCCCAAAACTGTTGTATTAAGATTATTATAAAGAATAATATTATCTCTAATTGAACATAATTCTTTTGTACAAACTCCAGTAAATGCTAATGGAAAAAATAATAATAATACATTTTGCCCTTTTAAATCACTTAAAGTAACATTAACTTCTCTTGTTGAACTATGTAGTGTAAAATCTGGGGCTTGTTGTCCAATTTGTAACATAATTATTATTTTATGCAAATTAAATGTTTATAAATAAATTACATTAAAAAAGTACGAAATGGTATTTTTTATTAGATTGCCAATTATTTACCAAAACAAACATTTATGAAAAAGTACATGGTTGAGTTTCTAGGAACATTTTTCCTAGTTCTTGCTGCTTTATTGGGTGGTGGTCCAGCTGCTGCTGCAACATTAGTAGTTATGGTTTATGCAGGTGCACACATTTCAGGTGCTCATTATAATCCTGCAGTTTCATTGGGATTATTAGTTAGAGGAAAATTATCAGTTACAGACATGATGGGTTATTGGGGAAGTCAAATTGTTGGGGGTGTTGCTGCTGCAATGCTTGCTTGTCATTTACAAGGAGCTTGTGGTACTCCAGTAGTATTAGCAAGTACTTCTAGTGCAATGATTGCAGAAGCATTAGGAACATTTGCTTTAGCATTTGTAGTCATTACTGTTGCAACAACAAAATCTATAGAAGGAAATCAATATTTTGGTTTAGCAATTGGAGGAACAGTTTTAGCAATGGCTTTAGCATTAGGAAGTTTTTCTGGTGGAGCATTTAATCCAGCAGTTGCTTTAGGTGTTGCAGTTCATACCAATAATTTTTCAACACTTTGGATTTATTTGGTGAGTTGTCTTGGTGGTGGATTATTAGCAGGAGTAGTTTATAATTATTTGAATAAAGAGTAAGAATAAATTTTAAAACTTTATTTTATAGCATAGTAATGAAATATTTCATTTACTATGCTATTTTTTTTGGTTACTTTGATTGAAATTTTCATGATGTATCTAGTTAAAACTCCTTGGATAGTTAAAAAAATATTCCCAGATTTTATTTGGAATATAGATACTAATGAAAAAACTATTTATTTAACTTTTGATGATGGTCCACATCCAACAATAACTCCATTCGTATTAAAAACATTAAAAGATTTTGATGCTAAAGCAAGTTTTTTTTGCATCGGAAAAAATGTAAAAACTCACACTGAAATTTATCAATCAATTCTCAAAGCAGGACATCAAGTTGGCAATCATACTCAACAACATTTAAAAGGACGAAACACCCCATTATCAATTTACATTGAAGATGTAATGGTTGCTCAAAATTTTATTCAAAGTAAATTATTTCGTCCACCTTATGGAAGTATAAAAAGGAATCAATCAAAAGAGTTAATGAGTAAAGGGTTTAAAATTGTTATGTGGGATGTTTTAAGTGCTGACTTTGATCTTACAATAGATAAAGAAAAATGTTTAAACAATGTAATTAGCAAAACCAAATCGGGTTCAATAGTTGTTTTTCATGATAGTGAAAAAGCCTTTAATAAATTAGAATATTGTTTGCCAAAAGTGTTGGAACATTTTTCACAATTAGGATTTACCTTTAAAGCTCTACCAGAATTTAAATAATAACATGCAAAAAAATAGAATAACTAAACTCTTTAATATTGAACTTCCTATAATTCAAGCAGGAATGATTTGGAATAGTGGATGGAAATTAGCTTCAGCAGTAAGCAATGCTGGTGGTTTAGGTTTATTAGGAAGTGGAAGTATGTACCCAGATGTTTTGCAACACCATATTTCAAAATGTAAAGCAGCAACTAATAAACCTTTTGGTGTAAATGTTCCATTACTTTATCCAGATATTGAAAAACATATTGAGATAATAATTAAAGAAAAAGTTCCTATTGTTTTTACAAGTGCTGGTAATCCAAAAACATGGACAAAAATTTTAAAAGATGAAGGAATAAAAGTTGTTCATGTAGTGAGCAGTAGTGTATTTGCTCAAAAATCGGAAGCAGCAGGATGTGATGCTGTGGTTGCTGAAGGATTTGAAGCTGGTGGTCATAATGGTAGAGAAGAAACGACTACTATGGTTTTAATTCCTCAAGTTAAAGAAGCTATTAATATTCCATTGATTGCAGCAGGTGGTATTGCTAATGGAAAACAAATGTTAGCAGCAATGGTTTTAGGTGCTGATGCAGTTCAAATTGGAAGTAGATTTATTTGTACACCAGAAGCATCTTCTCATTCAAATTTCAAAGAAGCAATTATTGCATCTAAAGAAGGAGAAACCATGTTGAGTATGAAAAAAACTGTTCCTGTTAGATTATTAAAAAATAATTTTTTTCAACAAATTCGTGAAGCAGAATTAAGAGGGGCTAGTGCAGAAGAATTGAATGAAATCTTGGGTAGAGGAAGAGCAAAAAAAGGAATGTTTGAAGGGTCTTTGGATGATGGTGAGCTTGAAGTTGGACAAGTAAGTAGTATGATAAAAACTATAAAACCAGCTGCAGAAATTGTACGAGAAATTTGGGAAGAATGTTTGAGAGAAAATGAAAACTCTAGAACTTATTTTAATTAGACTTGTGTTAAGCTAATTTGATTTTCACCATTAATAATTACGATACTTTCATCTTGTAAAAAATGTAAAACTTGCCAAAGCTTTTTTTTATTGATATGCTTTAACTCTGCAATTAGTTTTTGTGTTTCTAGAGAATTATTTTGAAGTTTATTTTTTATTTGATGAACAATTTCATCGAACTCTATTTTAGATATTTCAAGTTCCTTTTTTCTTAAACAATTATCACAAATACCACATGAATCTTTTGAGGGTGCGTTAAAATAATTTGCAATTATTTTTGCTCTGCAATTTTCTAAATTATATATATACTTAATAAAAGTGTATAACCTTTTTTCAAACTGTTTTTTTCTTTTAAAATGTGCCTCATGATTAATATTTAGGCCTTCAATGTCAGCTCTATTATTAATGAAATAAATCTGTGGGGTTTCTTTTTTTGCTACATATTGGATAATAGAAAGCTGATGCAATATATTTAAATCATCCACAACTTTTTCAGAAGTTTGATGACTAATTTTAGCTAATTGTTTTTCACTTATTGAAACTTGATTATTCAAAACTCCTGCATAGGATCTTAATATTGTTTTTAAAGTTAATTCAATATTGGGATGAGTTTTTTCAATATCTTCTAAAATATTTTTATCGGCTAAAACCTCAACTTTTGATGGGACGAAAATATTTTCTGTAAAACTAATATGCTCATCTTGTTCTAAAGTTTTAATGGTGTTTAAAACTAACTGGCTGTCGAGTTTGAATTTTTTTGAAAAATCTACAATATCAAAATCGTAATAAATTCCTTCTCCAATGCCTTGTGGAATTTGTAAATAATTGGCTAAAGCCTGATACACTTTTTTAATTTCTGTAAAACTTGGGTATCGAATTTCACTTATTTTTTCAAGAGTTCTAATATCAATAGATTCATAAAGCAAAACGGTGTAAGCTTTTTTTTCATCTCGTCCAGCTCGGCCAGCTTCTTGATAATAGTTTTCTAAACAATCTGGAGCATCATAGTGTACAACTGTTCTAACATCTGGTTTATCAATACCCATTCCAAAAGCATTGGTACAAACGATTACTCTTGTTTCATTTTTTATCCAAGATTCTTGTTTTTGATTTCTAATTTCTTGTGATAATCCAGCATGATAATAATCGGACCTAATATTTTGTAAATTCAATAATTCTGAAACAACGTTGGTTTGTTTTCTGTTTTTGCAATAGACAACACTGCTTCCAGAAACATTGTTCAAAATTTCGACGAGTTTGTTGATTTTACTTTCAACTTTAAAAACTGAATAAGATAAATTATTTCTTTCGAAAGATTGTTGAAATATTTGTGGATCTTGAAGCTTTAAATTTTGAACAATATCTTTTTGTACTTCTAAAGTTGCAGATGCCGTTAATGCTATAATTGGTGTTTGAGAAAATGTTTCTCTGAGCTGAGCAATTTTTAAATACGGTGGTCTAAAATCGTAACCCCATTGACTTATACAATGGGCTTCATCAACAGCAATTAAGCAAATATTACAATCAGCAATATATTCTTTAAAAATTTTGCTCTCTAATCTTTCAGGTGAAACATATATAAACTTATAATGATCTTGAGTTGCATTATCTAATACTTGAATCACTTCTTTATAGGTTAAACTACTATTTAAAGCCACTGCACTTATTCCACGTTTTTGTAAATTGGTTACTTGATCTTTCATTAAAGCAATTAGTGGAGAAACTACAATGCACATTCCATCTTTCATTAATGCCGGAATTTGAAAACACATTGATTTTCCACTGCCAGTAGGCAAAAGAGCTAAAACATCTTTATCATCTAATACAGCATTAATTATTTGTTCTTGTAATCCCTTAAATGAATTAAAACCCCAAAAAGTGTTTAATATTTTTATAGGTTCATTCATTAATTGCAACTGTTTCAATCATTGAATTTAATTTGTACAAATTTGAACAATTAAATTCTATATGAAAGCTTAATTTTGATTTATAATATTTGAATATGAAAGATGATTTGATGAATCTAGTTGTTGTCACAATGATTTCTGCTTTTGCTTTAAAGGTTTTATTCTGGCTTTTAATTACAGATGTAAAACAAAGAACTTCTCTTTTTAAGAGTTTTTTACGAATAAATTCTATCTATCATTTACATGATGCTCCATCTAAAAAAACTAAAACTTTTTTAAAAGTAAGTAATACACTCAATTTTATTTTCTGGATTAGCGTAGGAGTAATTGGGCTACTATTGCTTAATCAGCTTTTTAAAGCAACTGCTAGCTAATTCATTTTTATTTTCTTTACTGCCATTTTGTACATAATTCGTATTAATGATTTCATGGCATTAATATTGACCTACCTTTGCACCCTTTATTTTAGAATTAAGAATCAATTTAATGAAAGAGAAGAAATATTTTTTGCCAGGTGATGAGAATGATTTTATGCCAATAATTCCTTTGTCTGAAAATGATGAGAATGAAAAGGAAGTCATTGTTCCTGAAACTATTGCATTAATTCCATTACGAAATACAGTGTTGTTTCCAGGTGTGGTTTTACCCATTACAGTAGGTAGAGATAAAAGTATAAAAGCAGTTAACGATGCTTATAAAGGCGATAAATTAATTGGCGTTGTTTCACAAAAAGATACTGAAATAGAAGATCCTGAAGTTAAAGACTTATGTAAGGTTGGCACTTTAGCTAAAATCATCAAGCTAATTAAAATGCCAGATGGTGGCACCACGATTATTATTCAAGGAAAACGGAGATTTGAAATCACTTCAGTTGTTTCAACTGAGCCTTATTTCGTAGCTAATATTATTAAATTAGATGATATTGAAGTCGAAAAAGACGATAATCTTAAAGCACAAATTGAAACCATTAAAGAGATTGCAGCACAGATCATTCATCTTTCTCCAAACCTGCCAACAGAAGCTTCAATTATTTTAAAAAATATTGAAAGTCCTATCTTTCTTAATCAATTTTGTTTGTAGTAATCTAAATAACGATATAGCTCAAAAACAAAGTTTATTAGAGAACAATGATATTAAATCTCGTGCAGAAAAACTAATTGAACTTTTGCAAAAAGAACTTCAATTTGCTGAGCTTAAAGAAAAAGTATCTAATAAAACTCGTTTAGAAATTGATAAGCAGCAGAGAGATTATTTTCTTCAACAACAAATGAAGAGTATAAAAGATGAGTTGGGAGGAGAAAATAATGAACGTGAAATTGCAGATTTAAAAAAGAAAGCAGAAGCCAAAAAATGGCCTGAGAATGCTAAAAAAATGTTCGATAGCAATATTGCTAAATTAGAACGTATGCATCCTCAAACACCTGATTATTCAGTAGTGTATAATCATTGTGATTTAATGCTAGAACTTCCTTGGGAAGAATATACTGATGATAATTATAATTTAAAAAATGCTAAAAAAGTTTTAGATGCAGACCATTATGGTATGCAAAAAATTAAAAGCAGAATTTTAGAATATTTGGCTGTATTGAAGTTGAAGGGTGATATGAAAAGTCCAATACTTTGTTTTGTTGGACCTCCAGGAATTGGTAAAACTTCATTAGGTAAAAGTATTGCTCATGCAGTTGGTAGAAAATATACACGTTTAAGTTTAGGTGGATTGCATGATGAAAGTGAAATTCGTGGTCATAGAAAAACTTATATTGGTGCAATGCCAGGGAGAATTTTACAAAACATTCGTAAATGTAAAAGCAGTAATCCAGTAATGATTTTGGATGAAATTGATAAAATAGGAAAAGATTTTCGTGGAGATCCCTCTTCAGCATTATTAGAAGTTTTAGACCCTGAACAAAACAATAATTTTTACGATAATTATTTAGAACTTGAATATGATTTAAGTAAAGTATTGTTTGTAGCCACTGCCAATAATTTACAAAACATTCAACCAGCATTAAGAGATCGTTTAGAAATTATTGATTTAAGTGGCTATGCCATTGAAGAAAAAGTTGAAATTGCAAAACGTCATCTTCTTCCCAAACAACAAGAAGCACATGGGTTAGATAAAGTGAATATTAAGGTTTCAGATGTTGTTCTTGAAAAAATTATTGAAAATCATACAAGGGAAAGTGGTGTAAGAGAATTAGATAGGCAAATAGCTTCTATAATGAGAAATTTGGCAAAAAATTATGCTTCAAAAGGTAAAATAAAACCAACTGTTTCATCTGGAGATATTGAAAATATTTTAGGAAAACCGAGATATAGTAATGAAATCTACAAAACTGCTAATATGCCTGGTGTAGCTGTAGGTTTAGCTTGGACTTATGTTGGTGGAGATATTTTGTTTATTGAAGTTGCTTTAAGTGACGGTAAAGGAGAATTAAAATTAACTGGTAACTTAGGTAATGTAATGAAAGAAAGTGCATCAACAGCATTAACATATTTGCAAGCAAATTATAAAAAACTTGGCATCAATCCTGAGTTATTTAAAACAAAAAATATTCATATTCATGTGCCTGAAGGTGCAACACCAAAAGATGGTCCAAGTGCAGGTATTACAATGCTTTCAGCTTTAACTTCTGCATTTACCAATAAAAAAGTAAAACCTTTTTTAGCTATGACTGGAGAAATTACACTTCGTGGTCAGGTTTTACCAGTTGGTGGAATTAAAGAAAAAATATTAGCTGCAAAAAGAGCTGGACTTAAAGAAATCATCATGTGTTATCAAAATCAAAAAGATGTTGAAGAGATTGATAACAACTTTATAAAAGGGTTAAAATTTCATTATGTAAAAACCATGCAGCAAGTTTTAGATTTGGCAATTGGTTATAATTCTTAATGTATTAACAAAATGCAACAAGATTAGTAGTTGATTTTAATTAATATTGCAACACATGATACAGAACATGTCTACATCTTCGCCAAAACGTATTGCAATATTTGGATCAACAGGTTCTATTGGCACTCAAGCTTTAGATGTTATTGAAGCAAATCCAGATAAGTTTTGTGCTGAAATATTAACTGCTCATTCCAATGCAGATTTATTAATTCAGCAAGCACAAAAATTTAATCCAAACTGTGTTGTTATTGGAGATGAATCTAAGTACACAAAAGTTAAGGAAGCACTTGCTAGTACAACAGTTAAAGTTTTTGCTGGCGAAAAATCATTAGAGGAAGTTGCTAAGTTTCAAAATTATGATATGATGCTTGCTGCAATTGTAGGTTATGCTGGTTTAAAACCAACATTAGCAGCTGTTGAACAAAGTAAGCCTATTGCTTTAGCCAATAAAGAAACTTTGGTAATTGCAGGTGATATCATCATGAAAAAAGCTGTAGAAAAAAGAGTTCCCATCATTCCTGTCGATAGTGAACATTCTGCAATTTTTCAATGTTTAGTTGGAGAAACTAGAAATAAAATTGAGAAAATAATTCTTACTGCAAGTGGTGGCCCATTTTTAGGAAAAAAACCAAATTTTTTGGTGAATGTAAAACGTGAACACGCATTGCAACATCCTAATTGGAGTATGGGTGCAAAAATTACAATAGACTCTGCAACATTGATGAATAAAGGGCTTGAAATGATTGAAGCCAAATGGTTATTCAATTTAAAGCCAGAACAAATTCAAGTGGTGATTCATCCACAAAGTATCATTCATAGTATGGTGCAATTTGAAGATGGAAGTATTAAAGCTCAAATGGGATTGCCAGATATGAAGTTACCCATTCAATATGCAATGGCTTATCCTCAAAGAATTCAAAATAATTTTCCTCGTTATAATTTCAAACATCCTAACACTTTAACTTTTGACGAACCCGATATCAAAACTTTTAGAAATTTAGCATTAGCCCAAGAAGCATTAGAAAGAGGAGGTAATATTCCTTGTCTTTTAAATGCAGCCAATGAAATAGCAGTTTATGCATTTCTAAAAAATAGAATTGGTTTTTTAGACATTACTGATGTAATTGAGAAAATCATTCATACCATTCCATTTATTGAAAATCCTACAATTGAAGAATTGTTTGAAAGCGATGCAGAAGCACGTAATTTCGCAGCCAATATTATTAAATTATAATTTACTTTTTATAAATCTCTTATGACTTTATTAGCAATTGATTGGAGCAGTATTTTAGTTAAAGCTGGTCAGTTTATTTTATCATTTTCCATTTTAGTAGTACTTCACGAATTAGGTCATTTTATACCTGCTCGTTGGTTTAAATGTAGAGTAGAAAAATTCTATTTATTCTTCAATCCTTGGTTCAGTTTATTTAAAACAAAAAAAGGTGATACAGAATGGGGAATTGGTTGGATTCCTTTTGGAGGCTATGTAAAAATTAGTGGAATGATTGATGAAAGCATGGATAAGGAACAAATGAAACTTCCTGCTCAACCTCATGAATTTCGCTCAAAAAAAGCATGGCAAAGATTAATCATTATGCTAGGAGGAATTGTTGTAAATATTCTACTGGCAATTGTGATATTTATTGGAATTATGTGGTATTGGGGCGAAGAATATGTGCCTAATAAAAACATTAAATATGGTGTTTATGCAGATTCTTTAGCAAGAAAAATGGGCGTTGAATCTGGAGATAAATTTGTTTCAATTGATGGACGAGCCATTGATAATTTCAATACTATTGGTAGTGAAATTGCTTTGAAAGATGCAAAGAAAGTTACAGTAGATCGTTCTGGAAAAATGATTGACTTAAATGTGCCAGAAGGTTTTATTAATGATTTAAATAAAAGTAGATTGAATGGTTTTATTGAACCAAGAGTTCCATATTTTATTGATTCAGTTTCTCCTCAATGTAAAGTTATCAGTGGAAGTATTCTAAAAGGAGATCAAGTAATTGCAGTAAGAGGGACTTCAATTGAATACATCAATGAATATTTTGAATTAAAAAAAGGACTCTCTAAAACTCCTTTAAATATTACAGTTTTAAGAAGTGGAAAAGATACCATTCAAACTACAGTTGAGTTAAGTGAAAATGGTTTAATGGGTGTATCTTCAAAAACTGTTGAAGAAATTTTAGGAACAACAGTTAAAAAATATTCATTTGTTCAATCAATTTCTGCTGGTACAAAAAAATGCTTTTCTACACTTGATAAATATGTAACGAGTTTAGGTCAATTGTTTAAAGGAAAAGTAAAAGCTCAAGACTCTTTAGGAAGTGTATTTAGCATTGCCAACACTTTTGGTGCTGTTTGGCATTGGCAAAGCTTTTGGACCTTAACTGCAATCTTCTCTATTATTCTTGCTTTCATGAATTTATTACCAATTCCTGGTTTAGATGGTGGTCATGCATTATTTACTTTGGTAGAAATGATTACTGGAAGAAAACCATCAGATAAGTTTATGGAATATGCACAAACTGTTGGAATGGTTTTATTATTAGGTTTAATGGCTTACGCTCTTGGCTTAGATGTTTGGCGTTGGTTTAAATAATAATTTAATTGTCAGTTGCTGTACTCGATAATAAACTGTGGTTCCCAAAACCAGAAGAAGCGTTAAGTGATGGTTTATTAGCAATTGGAGGAGATATTACAATTGAAAGATTATTGTTAGCTTATAGTAGTGGAATTTTTCCTTGGTACGATGGTGATTTGCCTTTGTGGTGGCATCCAGATCCAAGATTTGTGTTGTTTCCTGATGAAATAAAAATTAGCAAATCGCTTCAATCATCTCTCAAAAAAAATCAGTTTCAATTTAAAACAAATACTGCTTTTGTTGAAGTGATGACTCATTGTAAAAATATTTTTCGAAGAAATCAAGAAGGTACATGGATTAGTGATGAATTTATAGAAGTATATCATCAACTACATCAAAAAGGTATTGCACATTCAGCAGAATCATGGTTTAACAATGAATTAGTAGGTGGTTTGTATGGAATTAAAATTGGTAAAATATTTTTTGGTGAAAGTATGTTTTCAAAAGTTTCAAATGCCAGCAAATTTGCTTTTGCTAAATATGTTGAACAATTGAAAAATGAGGGAATAAGTTTAATAGATTGTCAAGTTTACACAGAACATTTAGAAAGTTTTGGAGCAAGAATGATTTCGAGAACATGAATTTATGAAGAAGTTGTTAGTCGTTATTCGTTAGTCGTTAGTCGTTAGTCGTTAGTCGTTAGTTGTTAGTCGTTATTTAAAAATTTACAATTTACAATTAATAATTACCCCCTCAGTCCATACATTCTTTCAACTTCTTGAACAATTTGTTCAACTTCATAATCTTTACCTTGGGCTTCATAACTCTGTTTTAAATTAGTGCCAACAATTAAAGCAATGGCTTGATAAAAAGTAGCAGAAAACCCACCTTTATAATCTTTAATTATTTCATAACAACTGTTACCAGATTGCCTATAAATAAGTTTCATTAAAACTTTTCCTTGATAAATAGAAAGATTTGTAAGTCTATCTGCAAATTCTTTTCTCAATTCTTTTTCTCTAGTTTTAATAATAGCTCTTCTATCACTTCTTTCTTTAACACCAACAAGTTTTACATTAATTTCATTCATTATTTTAGAAGAAGCTAGGGCATAAGGAAAGGTTAAGTAAACAGCATTTCTTAATCTAGTCCATTCTGCTTTACGTTTTCTTTCCTGAGCAGTTAATACTCTATGAGTTTCTACTGTTATCCATGATAAATATGTTAGTGGTAAAGTATCTCCTTCAGGACTCACCCAAGCATAAACTTTTAAAGTATCATATTCCCCTTTTTGAGCAATAGATTTATTAAATAAACTACAACTTACCAAGAAGATGAATGCTAAGAATATTTTTTTTAGTTTCCTCATTAAAAACCAATTGCACTAACATTTAATTCGTTAATAATATAAAAGTAACCAATTAAGTTTGTTAAAAATGTATAGTAATTACTAAAATTTAATTTAAAAGATTGTAGATATTTTAAATATTTTGTTGGCAGTAATTTCGTAACTCAATTTTGTTATCTTCGCTGCCACCTCATTTAAATTATGAGTAAGATAATAAAACATATAGATAAATTAATCATTAATACAATTACAAATGGATCCCATCAATATAATTATAGGAATTGCCTCATTGCTTTTTGGAGGAATTATTGGCAAATTCGCATTTACAAAAAACAATAAAAAAGAATTAGAAGAAGCTCAAAAGAAAATCACCGAAGCTAATAGTGAGGCAAAAGATATTCTTAAAGAGGCCAAATTAAATGCTGAATCTGTTCGAAAAGAAAAGGAACTTGAGGCAAAAGAAAAATTTGTTCAATTAAGATCAGAATACGATAAAGAAGTTAATGAACGCAACAGAAAAATTAATGAAGGCGAGAATAGAATTAAGCAAAAGGAAATTTCTTTTAACCAAAAAGAAGCTGCCATTGAAAAGCAAGTAAAAGAAAATGAAGTCATTAAAGAAAATTTAAATCGCCAAATAGAAGTAGTTAATCAAAAAAGAACTGAGTTAGAAAAACATCAGGAAGAACATATCAAACGCTTAGAAAAAATTGCCAATCTTACAGCCGAAGAAGCCAAAAATCAATTAATAGAAAGTTTAAAGAACGAAGCTCAAACTAGAGCTTTAGTGTTACAACAAGAAATTATTGAAAATGCTAAAGAAAAAGCCAATAAAGAAGCTACGTAAAATCATCATTCAAAGTATTCAAAGAACAGCATCTGAACAAGCTATTGAAAATACTGTAACTGTGTTTCATTTAGAATCAGATGAAATTAAAGGTCAAATTATTGGTAGAGAAGGAAGAAATATTAGAGCTATTGAAGCTGTAACAGGAGTAGATTTAATAGTTGATGATACACCAGAAGCTATTTTGCTTTCATCTTTTGATCCATTGCGTAGAGAAATTGCTCGTTTAAGTTTACAACGCTTAGTTGCTGATGGTAGAATTCATCCTGCACGTATTGAAGAAGTGGTTGAAAAAACTCGTAGTCAACTCGAAGCTCAAATTGTTGAAATTGGCGAAAGAACTGTAATTGAATTAGGTATTCATGGTTTACATAAAGAATTGGTGAGAATAGTAGGTAAAATGCGTTTCCGTTCTTCATATGGACAAAATTTATTAATGCATAGTCGAGAAACTGCAAACCTTTGTGCTATAATGGCTAGTGAGTTAGGTTTAAATCCAAAGCTTGCTAAACGAGCTGGATTATTACATGATATTGGAAAAGTGCCAGATGAAGAAACAGAATTAAGTCATGCTTTATTGGGGGCAAAACTTGCTGAAAAATATGGCGAAAATCCTGCTGTTGTCAATGCCATTGGTGCTCACCACGATGAAATGGAAATGCAATTTGTAATTTCTCCAATTATTCAGGCTTGTGATGCAATTAGTGGTGCAAGACCAGGAGCACGTAGAGAAATGATGCAACAATACTTGCAACGTATTAAAGATTTAGAAACTCTTGCTATGAACTATCAAGGTGTTGAAAAAGCCTACGCAATACAGGCTGGTAGAGAATTAAGAGTTATTGTAGAAGCAGATAAAGTAACAGATTTGGATAGTGATAAACTCAGTTTTGAAATTGCACAAAAAATCCAAACAGATATGACCTATCCTGGTCAAATTAAAGTAACAGTTATTAGAGAAAAGAGAGCTGTAAATTTAGCTCGTTAGAAATTTTGGATTTGTACGAAAAAATATTTTTTTCATATGAAGGGAAAAAATATTTTGCTATATCTACAAGTAACTATATTTTAGCTTATTAATTCAATAAAAAACAAAAAATCATGAAAAAAATCTTATTAGTTGCAATCGTTGGAATGGTGTCTTTCTCAGCAATGTCTCAAGGTAAAGGTGGTGAAACAAACATTAATGGTGGTTTAGAATTAGGTTTACCAATGGGTAATTTTGGAACAAATGCAGGTATTGGTTTAGGTGCTAGTCTTAAAGCAGTTTTTGGTGGAACATCTGGTTTTACTGCATCAGCAGGTTATATGACTTTTGCAGGTAAAACTGTAGGAAGTGGCATAGGTTCATATACAACAACAGCATCAAACTTAATCCCTGTTAAAGTTGGTTACAGAATGGCTTCTGAAGGTGGTTTCTATTTTGAGCCTCAAGTTGGTATGACTTTCTACACTGGTGGAAGTGGATTTACTTATGCTCCAAGCGTAGGTTATACAACTGGTTCATTAGATTTATCAGCTCGTTACGAAGCAATTTCTCAAACAGGTGCAACAAGTTCATTTGTTGGAGTTAGATTAGCTTATTCTTTTGGTGGAGGTAAATAATACTTTCATTTCAAACAATAATAAAAAACCCTGCAATTTGCAGGGTTTTTTATTGCAACGAACCCCTATTTTTACAGTCATAATTTGTTATTTTGAAAAAGATTTTTTTGTTTGCATTTTCATTTATTTTCTATTTTTTCGTTTGCTCAAAAAAGAACAACTCAATTTTCAATTGCTGCTGAAAGTGCAGTAATGGCAACATCGCAGGCATATAAAGTGTATAATTTAGGTTTTGGCGGTAGTGGAAAAATTTTATTTCCTACTCATAAAAAAGATTTTATTACTGGAACATTAGGTGTAATTGCTTTCAGTGGAAGATCAGGACCAATTGGTGAAGTATTAAATGTTTCTGGTGCTCCTGCAAATATTAATGTGGCTCATCCAGCATTAACCTTAATTGTACCTAAAGTTGGCTACAAGCATTTTTTTAAAATCAAAATTTAATATTGAAGTTGAAGGAGGTTACACTTTTGCTTCAGTAAAAAAATTAGATAATAATATCAAAGGTGATGTTGGAGGAATGTGTTTTTCGTTTGGACTGGGATTTCTTGTTGCAAAAAAATTAGACATTGGTATGCGTTACGAGCAATTTGTAACTACTGCAAGTGAAAAAGACTATACCTCATTTATTGCTCTACGAACTTTGTTGATGATTGATTGGAAGAAGTAGGTTGATTTGTTGATTTGTTGATTAGTTGATTAGTTGATTTGTTGATTGGTTAATTGGAAATTTGGGATTTGGAATTTACTTTAATGTCACTGCGAAGTATGAAGCAGTCTCTTTCGTTTAAAAGTTTATTGGGATTATTTTTAACAGATTTCTCTCTTCATTCTAAAAGACAAAAAAATAATAAAAATAATGAGATGGCTTCGTTCCTCGCCATGACGATTAAACCAAAGCCTTCTCACAGTTCACCTGATCAATTGCTAATTGTACTTTCAAGGCTTCTAAACTTGTTAAAGGCATATCCCCACGTATATAAGCAATCACATCAACTCTCATAGTTGCATCATAAATATCATCATCAAAATTAAAAATATTTACTTCAATCACTCTACGTTTTCCATTTACAACTGGTCTGCTACCAATATACATCATACCACCAAATTCTTGTTCCTGGTACTTTGTGTTTTTAATAATCACTTTAACAGCATACACACCATCTCCAGGCACTAATTTATCTTCATGATTTATTTGAATATTAGCAGTTGGGTAGCCAATAGTTCTTCCAATTTGATCTCCACGAATTATAGTTCCTTCAAAAAAATAATTGTATCCTAATAATTCTTTTGCAGTTTCAATATCTTGATGTAATAAAGCTTTTCTAGTTCTTGATGAACTAACTGCAGATTGCTCTAATACTTGTTTAGGAATTTCCTTTACAAAGAATCCTAATCTTCTACCATATTCTTCTAAAAGCTCATAATTACCTTTTCTGCCTTTTCCAAATTGATGATCGTAGCCAATGATTAGAGTATGTGGTTGCAATTTTTTATATAGAAAATTAGTTATGTATTCGTTAGCTAAAAGATTTGAAAAATTTTCATCGAAGGGAACTACCACTAGATGATTTATTCCTTCATTTTTTAATAATTCAATTTTTTCTTCTAGTGTGGTTAAAAGCTTTACACCAGTAGTGTCGCCAACTATATTTCTTGGATGAGGATGAAAAGTCACTACAATAGATTCTCCATTTATTGCAGTTGCCTCAGCATTTAATTGATGTAATATTTTTTTATGACCTGTGTGTACACCATCAAAAGTTCCAATAGTAATTACTGCATTATTAAAAACAGGTAATTGATCAAGATTGTAATGAATCTTCATTTGTATAAAAAAATTAAGAAGATTATTTTAAAGAATTAATAACTACTTCGTGTAAAAAAGGAGAAGCATTTCCTCCATTTTTAATGATATCTCTAACAATTGTAGATGCAACTGAAGTGAATTTTGGTTCTCCAGTTAAAAAAACAGTTTCAATATTTCTATCTAAAGTTCTATTGGCATCAGCAATAGTTTTTTCATATTCAAAATCACTCACATATCTAATGCCTCTTAGAATAAATCTTGCCCCAATTTTTTGACAAAAATGAATCGTTAAACCTTCATAAGTTACGCATTCAACTCTATCATCATTTTTATAAATTTCATTCACCCAATCCATTCTTTGTTGAGCAGAAAACATAGGGGCTTTACTAGTATTAATACCAATGCCTACAATAATTTTATCGAATAAAGGCAATGATCTATCAATTATATCAAGATGACCTAAAGTTACTGGATCAAAAGTTCCTGGAAAAAGACAAATTCTCGACATAATCTTTATTATTAAAAGGCGAAGTTATAATTGTATATTGAGATAATCTGAATTTTAAGCAATTAATCTTACCACCTTTTACACTTAAGTTAGCATATTAAAAGATAGTCTCCGAGCGTAAAAGATTATCTTTGCACGAAATTTTTAGAAATGATTACATTTAGTGAGTTAGGTTTAGATGAAAGATTAGTTCAAGCAACCGACTCTTTGGGTTATGTGAATCCAACACCCATTCAAGAAAAATCAATCCCCGTTTTAATAAGTGGAACAAAAGATATGATTGGATTGGCACAAACAGGCACAGGTAAAACTGCTGCATTTGGTTTGCCATTATTACATTTAGTTGATGAAAAACAAAGAAATGCACAAGCTTTAATCGTTTGTCCTACACGTGAACTCTGTATGCAAATTGTAAATGAACTTGATTTGTTCAAGAAATTTATGACAGGCATGAACGTTGTTGCAGTTTATGGTGGTACTAGTATTGGTATGCAAATTCGTGATTTAAAAAGAGGCGTTCAAATTGTTGTTGCAACTCCTGGTCGTTTAATTGATTTAATAGAAAGAAAAGCTATCAACTTAGAAGAGATTAAATATGTGGTTTTAGATGAAGCAGATGAAATGCTTAACATGGGTTTTAAAGAAGATATTGAATTCATCTTACAGAACACTCCAAAAAAAGAAAGTACATGGTTGTTTAGTGCAACAATGCCTTCAGAAATTAAAAGGGTGAGTAAGAAGTATATGAAAGATCCTTTTGAAATTACTGTAGGTAAAGTAAATACTGCCAATAAAAATATCGATCATCAATATTTTGTTACACAAGCACAACACCGTTACGAAACATTAAAAAGATTAATAGATTTTAATCCTGGTATGTATGGTATTATTTTCACTCGTACAAAATTAGATGCACAAAATATTGCTGAAAAATTAACTAGAGAAGGTTATGATATAGATGCATTACATGGAGATTTATCTCAACAACAAAGAGATAAAGTAATGAATGCTTTTAGAGATAAAACTTTACAATTACTTATTGCAACAGATGTTGCTGCTCGTGGTATTGATGTAAAAGAAATTACTCACGTAATTAATTATGAATTGCCAGATGATACTGAAGTGTACACTCATAGAAGTGGTAGAACTGGTCGTGCTGGAAGTACTGGTGTTTGTATGAGTATTGTTCATGCAAGAGAGAATTTTAAATTAAAAAGTATCGAAAGACTTATTCAAAGTCCTATTCAAAAATTAGAAATTCCAACTGGTAAAGATGTTTGTAGAAAACAGTTTTATCATTTTATGGATAAACTTTTGCAAGTTGATATCAGTCATGGTGATTACGATTCTTACTTACCTATGTTAGTAGAAAAATTTGCTGATGTTAGTAAAGAAGATATCCTTAAAAGAATGGCTGCTACTGAGTTTGATAGATTTTTGAAGTACTATGAAAATAGTGAAGATTTAAATTTAAGAGAACAAAAAAGAGGAGATAGAGGAGATAATAGAAGAGAACCATTGAGTAGAGATAGAGGTAATTCTAGAATGGATGATAGCCGTGGTCGTGGTAGAGAAAGAGAAAATAGAGATTCAAGAGAACCAAGAGAACAAAGAAATTATTCTAGTGCTGGATCAGGTGGGGGAAATACAACTCGTTTGTTTGTAAACCTTGGTACTAAAGATGGTTTTTATAAATCTAGCTTCTTGCAATTTGTTTTGGATATGAGTGATTTGAAAAAAGAAGTTCTTGGTAAAATAGATATGAAAGAAATGAACAGCTGGATTGAAATTGATAAAAAATCGGCTGGACAAATGATAAAAGCCATTGATGGCAAAAATTATAGAGGCAGAAAAATTAGAATGAACGATGCTAATAGCAGATAATTAGCCCCTCCTGACCTCCACAAAAGGGAGGAATTATAAATATTATTATAGTGATTAAAAATAATTTTTTGGCAATCAAAAGCCCCTCATTTGGAGGGGTTGGGGAGGCACTTATTATTTCTGGTCCTTGTTCTGCTGAAACAAAAGAACAAGTTATTGCAACTGCCACACAGATTGCTGCATTAAATAAAGTACATTTATTCAGAGCTGGAATTTGGAAACCTAGAACCCGTCCAGGAATGTTTGAAGGTGTGGGTAGTATTGGCTTAGAATGGTTATTAGAAGCAAAAAAAATTACTGGTCTTCCTACAACTGTTGAAGTAGCAACTGCTAAGCAAGTAGAAGAAGCTTTAAAGTTTGAAGTTGATGTGTTGTGGATTGGTGCAAGAACAACTGTAAATCCTTTCAGTATTCAAGAACTATCTGATGCATTAGTTGGTGTTGATGTTCCAGTATTAATTAAAAATCCTATCAATCCAGATATTGAACTTTGGCAAGGTGCAGTTGAAAGAATTGCAAAAGCTGGAATTAAAAATATTGGATTAGTGCATCGTGGATTTTCTTCCTATGGTAATACAGAATATAGAAATGCACCCATGTGGCATTTGGCGATTGAAATGAAACGAAGAAATCCAACATTAAAATTCATTTGCGACCCAAGTCATATCAGTGGAAAAAGAGAATCACTTCAGCAGTTAGCTCAAAAAAGTATTGATTTAGGTTATGATGGATTAATGATTGAAAGTCATATAGAGCCTGATAAAGCTTGGAGTGATGCAGCCCAACAAATCACTCCTGAAAATTTAAATCAATTGCTTGAAAATATTATTTGGAGAAAAACTACTCTTGATATTGAAGAACAAAATGAATTACAAAAATTGCGTCAACAAATAGATCAGTTAGATGATGAGTTACTTGAAATTCTAAGCAAGAGAATGAAAATTACAGATACTCTTGGAGATTATAAAAAACAAAATAATATTACTATTCTCCAAACTCAACGTTGGAACGAAATTTTGAAAAGAGCTTTCGATAAAAATTCGCATCTTGGATTAAGTGATGAGTTTATCAAAAAATATTTCGAAGCTGTGCATTTAGAAAGCATCAATCATCAGAACAAAATCATGAATAGCTAACTAATATTAAGTAATTGCAAGAACTAATATCATATCAGCATAAAGGAATCACAACAAAGTTTTACTTCAATAGTAAAATCAATCTACTTAAGCATTTAGTCGATTTTTCAAATACTGTTTTTATAACCGATGAAAATGTTTTTCAACTGCATGAATCAAAATTTAAAAACAAGAATACAATAGTTATTAAAGCTGGAGAACAATTTAAAGTTCAAGCAACTGTTGATAGTATTATTGAACAGCTCATTCAGTTTAAAGTTAATAGAAAAACTATTTTGATTGGAGTAGGTGGTGGTGTTGTGACAGATATTACAGGTTATGTTGCAAGTGTGTTTATGCGTGGACTTGAATTTGGATTTGTACCAACAACATTATTGTGTTTGGTTGATGCAAGTGTTGGAGGTAAAAATGGAATTAATGTTGGTGATTATAAAAATATGGTTGGCACAATCAATCAACCAAAATTCATCTTTCATGATATTTCATTTTTAAATACACTACCTGAAAATGAATGGCAGAATGGTTTCGCAGAAATTATTAAACATGGAGCAATTGCTGATAAAAAAATATTTAAAGCATTAGAAATTCATCTATTTAAATTTTATTGTTCAAAAAAAACAAATACAAATATTTTAGTTCAAGAAAATGCCAAACAAAAATTAAAAATTGTTGCTAAGGATGTGTATGAAAAAGGAGATAGAAAATTGTTGAATTTTGGTCATACTTTAGGTCATGCAATTGAAACTCCATACAATCTTTCTCATGGTCAAGCTATATCAATAGGAATGATGTTTGCTTGTAAATTATCAGAACAAATTTTAGGTTTTAAACAAACAAAATCGATTGAATCTTTATTGCAACAATATGGGTTGCCAACTCATTTAAAAATTAATCCAAAAAAAATTTTCGAAATATTAATGATGGATAAAAAAAGAGAACAAAATTTTATTCATTTTGTTCTCTTAGAAAAAATTGGGAAAGGGGTAATTAAAAAAGTGGGTTTAGTTGAACTTCAAACTGCTTTAAAAACTTTTTAATTGGCTTTAATGACTTCGTACCAAATTTCACCATTCTCTTGTATCGTTGGTTTATATTGGGCTCCATCTACTGTGTAATAAGTTTCACCATCTATAACTACAGTTTCATAGCCTTCAGGTAAACTCTCAACAACTGCTCCAACTGGTGGAGAAACCACATAATAATTAGAACCTGTTTGATTATAATATATGCCATTGTAATAATAATATGGATTGTTACGAACCATAATTCTTCTATAACCAAATGGCAAAGTGTTGATATAAATTCCAATTGGTGGATACGCTACCATAAACAAATTATTATATGGTCTGTAGAAAACACCATTATAATATCTGTAACCAAAACCACCAAAGTTTATGCTAAAATAAGATGACGGCAAATAATTAAAGTAGCTGTTTCTTCTAGGTAAGTTAACATATCTCCAACTTGGATTATGTGCATTGTAACTAACATGTCTATTGTAATAAACTGGTCTAGCTCCTGGTCTTTCTAATGTTGCATAATTTTTTCTGCTTTCAAAAGTATTTCTATTGGCATTTTCAAACTTTGTATTTCCAACGTTTATTATTACGAGTTGACTGACCTCTTTTTTCAAAACTGACATCTTTGTTTTTTTGGATACGATTTCCTTCAATTTTTGTGTTAGCTTTTTCTGGTAAATCTCTAACTTTCTGATCTCTTGTTTTTGTGATGTCTCTAGATTCTTTTCTATCTATTCTTTCACTTCTTCCTTTTTTATCTTGAGCAAAAGAAAAGTTAATAAATGAGATTAAAGTAATTAAAAAGAGAGTTGTTTTTAATGGATTAAAATTGTTTTTCATAACATAAAATTTAAAGTGATGAAATAATTGTTTATTGTTCGACACTTTAAAAAAACAATAATTAAACCAAAAAAGTATAGTTAACAGAATTATAACTTTTGAAAAAATCACTTAGTGTTTAAATCTCTCAAAAGATGCTTTACTTAATTCTTCTCTATGATCTGGATGTGCAATTTTTATTAAAGCTTTTGCTCTTTGTTCCATATTCATTCCAAACAAATTCACAGCACCATATTCTGTAACCACCCAATGAATATGACCACGAGTTGTAACGACTCCAGCTCCAGGTTTTAAGTAAGGAACAATTCTCGAAATTCCTTTATTAGTGATAGAAGGCATAGCAATAATGGGTTTACCACCTTCTGATAAAGCAGCTCCACGTATAAAATCCATTTGCCCACCAATACCAGAATATTGATAAGTACCAATAGAATCAGAACAAACCTGACCAGTAATATCAACTTCTATGGCACTATTAATAGCAGTTACTTTTGGGTTCAAACTTAAAGTTCTTGGGTCGTTTACATAATTTATATCTAATGCTTTAATGATTGGGTTGTCATCTACAAAATCGTATAAAGCTCGTGTACCCATAATGAAAGATGTTACACAATATCCATTTACAATTTTCTTTTGACTATTATTAATTACTCCATTTTTTATTAATGGAATTACTCCATCAGAAAACATTTCGGTATGTAAACCTAAATTTCTATGTGAGTTTAAATTTTTCAAAACAGAATCTGGAATACTTCCAATGCCTAATTGTAGAGTTGCTCCATCTTCAACAAGTTCAGCTACAATTTTTCCAATCTCTGCAGTTACAGCAGTGGCTTTATCAGCATAATTGGTTTCTGGCAATTTTTCATCTACCCAAACAGCAGCATCAAATGCACTAACAGGCACAAAAGCATCACCATGTACACGTGGCATATTTGGATTAACTTGTGCAATAATTTTTTTAGCTGTAAGTGTTGCAGAACGTGCAATATCGATAGATGTGCCTAATGAACAATAGCCATGTTTATCAGGTGGAGAAACTTGAATTATAGCCACATCAAGAGGTAAAATATTTCTTGAAAAAAGCAGTGGAATTTCACTTAAAAATACTGGGATATAATCTCCTAAACCAGTATTAACAGACTGTCTATTACATTCAGATACAAATAAGGAATTCATAAAAAAATGCCCAGCAAATTCTGGATCATTTAAGTTAACACCTTGTTGAGAAATACTCACCAACTCAACATTATGAAGTCTATGTTTTTGTTCAATAAGTTTATTGATAATGTGAATAGGTGTTGCAGCACTACCATGTAAAAAAACCCTGTTATTGGAGTGAACTAATTGTAAGGCCTCTTCGGCAGAAATGTAATTGATCATTGAAGTTTCTTTTTGTTAAATGATGGTCTAATAAATATATTGCAAAGGTGGAATTTCAAAATCTAAATTATGGTGACAATCATCATTTCAAAAACAAACCAATATTAGTTTAATCATATTGGTTATCATAAATTATGAATTACTTTATCCTTTAAAAAAATAATATGAAAAAAATGATCAATGTATTTGTGTTTTTGCTTGTTTCAACTTTTTGTATGGCTCAAGAACATGAAAAAAATGTGAGTGTAAAAGATGCTACTAAACCAATTCAAATTGTTGAAACTGCTTGTGGTCAGTGTCAGTTTAAGTTAGAAGGAAAGGGTTGTGATTTAGCTGTTAGAATAAAAGGTAAAGCATATTTTGTAGCAGGTACAACAATTGATGAACATGGAGATGCTCATGCTGAAGATGGTTTTTGTAATAAAATTAGAAAGGCAGAAGTTCAGGGTGAAGTTAAAAATGAAAAATTTGAAGTGAGTTATTTTAAGTTAGTGCTTGAAAAGAAAAAAAATTAGCAGAATATTTAAATAAATCTCGTCCTTTCGAAAGTTTTTGCTAGAGAAATCTGTTGATTAGTCATCGTCACTGCGAAGTATGAAGCAGTCTCCATAAAAAACTTATTCAAAAAAGATTGCTTCGTACCTCTCAAAGACAAAGAATTATTTTCGTCCTTTCGAAGGTTTTTGTTTGAGAAACCTGTTGAATTTTTGTAATTCGATTTCTATATTATTCTTCACAAACATGATTTTTTTAATACCTAAAGTAAAACTTAGAAAACATCTACATCGGAATTATTAAAGGTTAAAAAATAAAATCATTAAAAAAATAAATTTGTTATTTTGGTATGATAAAAACTAGATTTATTAAAACAAAAAAATGAATGCCATTGAATACTTCATCATCAAATACTGAATTATTAGAAAGTTGGTCATATACAGAAACAGAATGGAACCAATATATTTCCACTTCTAAAAACTTAAAGAAAGAAGACAATATTTATATGGGGATTGCCATTTTAATTATTGGCATTCCCGTGTTAATGCTTTCTCGTGATACAGGTTTTTTTATTGCCTGTGCATTTGACCATTCCTTTTGCTATACTGATTCCATGGTTAAGGATAAAGTTTTCAAGCCCCTATCTACTTTCAACAATAAATAGTGCTTATATTAATCTCTATCCTGAATACCTTGATATCAATGGCAAACATGTTCAGCTTTTTGGAGAAAAGAAATGGCTTAAGAATATGACTATTGTGGAGTTCAAGGACTCTCTTGATTTATTGGAGTTTGATATAGCATGGAGTACACGAAAAGGTGATACTTTTGACGAAACAAGAATTCCAATTCCTCACGATAAAAAAAACAGAGCTTTGGAACTGATAGAATTTTATAAATATTACAAATAAGGAATCCTTTTAACTAATTCTCTTTGGCTATTAAAAATATAATTGATTGTACAATTTTTTACTTGACATTGCTATATAATACAATGTGTGGATTTTATTCTATCTTACAAATTACAATAAGCTTAGGATTTATATGGAAAACGAAAGAATCATAGAACAATTTTACAATCATAGGAAATGGAATCTTTTTGGTTTCACTTTTATTACGTTTTTATCTATTTACTATGGTCATAGTACTATTTTTTATGTAATTTATTTCTTCTGGTGCAATGAACTCATAAACATTATCGTTGACAGATTTTTTGCAAATCAGCTTTTTTTAGGAGTAATATTTTTATGATGATTATCTATGGTGTTTTTATTGTTGTCTTTTTTGGATTAATAGCAAATTGGGACAATCCTGATTTGGTTTTAGTTAATTTGCAAATCTTATTTTTTAAAAACTGGTTTTTCAATTCCAACTTATTCCTTGTATTAATAACCAGATTGTATTTAAATTGGTCAAAGGGCTCTTCCCCTGATAGTGTTGGTGGATTTACAAGTAATATGATTGTTCTACATATCTCTATTATTATTGGAGGAATCCTCATGTTTTTTGTTGTTAAAAAGTATCCTCAATCTTTCAATCCTGAGAATTTCTGGGGCTCTATTATAATTATTTCACCGTTTTTACTCTTAAAAATGGCTGTACAATCTTGGGGATCTTCTGCCAAGGCTGCAACCGATTTTAAAACATTGAATTAGTGAGGTGGATTTTATGTTCGTCAAAAAAACAAAAGTCAATAAATATTTCAATCATACTTGATGGAGGAAAAAAAGCAATTTTTGCTTAAGGCAATTTATTTCTTATACACAATTAAGTTCTTAGAAAGAGCAAATTTAAACTCAAGTAAAAAAGAATAATCTGGGTTTCCCAAAAACAAAAAAAGCTTAGTAAATAAATACTAAGCTTTTTTGTGCCCCGGAACGGACTTGAACCGTTACGGGCATTGCTGCCCACAGGATTTTAAGTCCTGCGTGTCTACCAATTCCACCACCAGGGCGACCTTAAAAAATCTTGTTACCATCTACAAGATATTTTTGAGCGGAAGACCAGACTCGAACTCGCCACCCCGACCTTGGCAAGGTCGTGCTCTACCAAATGAGCTACTTCCGCTTTTTTAAAGAACTTTTTATTCGGGGTGCAAAAATAGCCTCTCAGACTTTACAGCAAAATTTTTTTTCAAAAATTTTATTTGTATTCTGGAGTATATTTCGAACTGCTTTGTATTTCAACGTCTGGAGTGCCATTATAGGTGCTCTGGTAAAGCTTTACACTAGCTCCAAATAAAAAAGCTACAATGGTAAAAACAGATAAATAAAATACAAATCTTGAAGAGTTTACCCAATTTTTAGTAAAATCTTTACTCTTAATTTCTTCAACTTGATTAGCCATAATTAAAATTTCAATGCAAAAATAAGGGTACACATCAATTCATAAAATGATTTTTATAAATTTTATGTCTTTCCAGAAAATTAACTTTACCAAACATCTATTACTTTGCATAGTGACTAAAGCAGAAATTAGAAAACAATATAAAAATTTACGTAGTATTATTTCATCGAAAGAGAAATTAAAATTTGATGATTTATTGTTACTACAGTTTCAGAAAATTGATTACAGTTCTTTCGAAACCTTGTTTACTTATTGGCCTATGGCTCATCAAAATGAACCCAACACTTTATTGTTTTCATCTTACCTCAGACATTTTGTACCCAACTTGCAAATTGCTTATCCAAAATCAGATTTTGGTACCCATGAGATGAATGCTGTTTTGATTGATGAAGAAACAGTTTATAGCACTAACGAATTGGGCATTACTGAACCTAAGCAAGGTGAATTTATTAGTCCAAAAACTATTGATGTTGTTTTTGTTCCTTTATTAGTTTGTGATAAAAATGGATTTAGAGTTGGCTATGGTAAAGGCTTCTATGATAAATATTTGGCACAATGTAATGATGATATAATAAAAATTGGTTTCTCATATTTTGAACCTATAGATAAAATTGAAGACAGAAATAGTTTTGATGTACCTTTAACTTATTGTATTACACCGGATAATATTTATGAATTTTAACGACCTCTTTTTAAAATCTTTCAGAATTCTTTTATTTCCATTTGCCATTGTTTATGGATTTGTTATTTCTGTAGAAACTATTTATATGATAACAATAAATTGAAAAGTGTCACTTTCAATTTTCCTATTATTTGTGTTGGAAATTTAGCAGTTGGTGGTACAGGAAAATCTCCAATGGTTGAATATTTAGTTAGATTATTAAAAGATGAATATGCTGTTGCTACTTTAAGTAGAGGCTATAAAAGAAAAACAACAGGATTTGCTTTGCTAGCAATAAAACAACAGCTTTAGAAATAGGCGATGAACCTATGCAATTTCATTTAAAATTTCCTGAAGTAGCTAGTTGCAGTTGGAGAAGAAAGATTAGTTGCCATTCCACATTTATTACAAGATAAACCCAACTTGCAGAGTTAATTATTTTAGATGATGCTTTTCAGCATCGATCAGTTAAAGCTGGGTTTAATATTTTATTAACTGAACATCGAGATTTGTTTACTAAGAGATTTTTTCTTGCCTACTGGGGATTTACGAGATGAACAAAGCTGCTTATAAAAGAGCACAAATTATTATTATAACTAAATGCCCACCAGATTTAAGTGAAGCAGCAAAAAAGAAGAATTGTTGAATGAAATTAATCCTTGGCCAGGACAGCAAATTTATTTTACAACTATTCATTATTCTGAGCCATACCATATTTTTCACAGAGATAAAAGGATTTCTATTACAGAAGATGATGAAGTGCTTTTGGTATGTGGTATTGCAAATCCAAAACCTTTAAAAGATTTCTTGTTGAAAATTCTAAAACTTATTATCAAATGAATTACGATGATCATCATATTTTCAATATTGATGATTTAAATAATATTAAAGAAAAATTTAATGGTATTGATGAGCCCAATAAAATCATTATTACAACAGAAAAAGATGCAGTTCGATTTATGAAATTCGACAAGGAACTAGAAAATATTCCTGTTTATGTTTTACCCATAGAACATCAGTTTTTATTTGAAGAAGCAAATGATTTTAATAGGGCTGTAAAATCGTATATTATTAATCACTACAACAATCAGCATCATGTCTAAATCAAAAAAAAGAGATAAAAGAAAACATACAACTACCTCTTCAAACTCTTTTTAAAAGGCGCTTTAGAAATTACTAGAAGTGGGATGGGTTATGTTGTAGTACCTAATAAATCGGGAGATGTATTAGTTAGTCCAGGCAATTTTAATACAGCTTTACATGGCGATAAAGTTAGAGTTAAGGTTACAAAAATTTCTTCCAATTCAAAGAAGAAAAGAAGGAAAAATAACAGATGTTAATAATAGAAAGCAAACCGAATTTATTGGTCATTTACAACTTTCTACCAACTTTGCATTTTTTGTTCCAGCATACCGAAAAACCAATGCCCGATTTTTATATTCCTTTAGATAAAGTGAATGGTGCCAAACATAAAGAAAGAGTTGTTGCTCGATTTATTGAATGGGAAAAAGAAAATAAAAAACCATGTAGGTGAAATTATTTCTACAATAACTAATGAGAGAGAAGATGAAATGTGCAGCCATGAAAGGAATTGTTAACTGAAGCTGGCTTTCCAATTGTATTTCCTAATGAAGTAATTGAATGAATCTGAACAGACTTTCTGAAGATATCACAAAAGAAGAAATTAAAAAAACGGAAAGATTTTAGAAAGATCCTAACTTTTACAATTGACCCAGTTGATGCAAAAGATTTTGATGATGCTATTTCATTAAAAAATTAAAAACAGGTTTGTATGAAATTGGAGTTCATATTGCAGATGTTAGTCATTATATACTCCCAATACTATTCTTAGATGATGAAGCTTATAAAAGAGCTACTTCGGTTTATTTGCCCGATAGAGTAAACCCTATGTTGCCAGAAAGAATTTCAAATGAACTTTGTTCATTAAGACCTCATGAAGACAAACTACACTTTCTCGGCTATTTTTCATATAAACGATAAAGGAGAAATTAAAGAATACTGTGGATTGTCAGAACGGTTAATTCACAGCAATCATCGGTTTACTTACGAAGAAGTTCAAGAAATTATTGAAACAAAAAATGGACTACATAAAGATGAAGTATTATTGTTGAATACAATTGCACAAACATTTCGAAAAGAAAGATTTGACAAAGGAGCTATTAATTTTTCTTCGCAAGAAGTGAGATTTAAATTAGATGAAAAAGCCAAACCCATTGGTATTGTTATAAAAGAAAGTAAAGAAGCTCATCAGTTAATTGAAGAATTTATGTTACTTGCAAATAAAGCCGTTGCAGAGTATGTTTCTAAAATAAAAGTTAATAAAAACCCAGTTCCTTTTCCTTATAGAGTTCATGATACTCCAGATGAAGATAGATTGCAACCCTTTATAGCTTTTGCAAAAAAGTATGGACATGACTTTCGATCCTTCATCACCTCAATCCATTGCAGAAAGTTTTAACAGTATGCTTAGAAGATGTAAAAGGAAAACCAGAACAACATGTTTAGAACAATTAGGTATAAGAACAATGGCTAAAGCTGTTTATACTTCCGAAAATATTGGTCACTATGGTTTAGGCATTTGAACATTATTGTCATTTCACTTCGCCTATTCGACGATATCCAGATGTTTTAGTTCATAGAGTTATTAGATTCTTGTTTGGAAAAAAAAACCAGAAATCGATAAAAAAATGGATGAAAAATGCAAGCACTGTAGCGAAAGAGAACGAGCTGCTATGGAAACTGAAAGGGCTGCAAATAAATATAAGCAAGTAGAATATTTAAAAGATTATGTAGGGTAATGAATTTGAAGCAGTAATTAGTGGTGTAGCTGCATTTGGTTTTTGGGCAGAAACAGTTGAACATAAATGCGAAGGTTAATTAGTATTTGTAATTTAAATGATTATGATGATTTTAAATTAGTTGAAGCAGATTATATGTTTAGTGGATTAAGTAGGGTAGAAAATTTAAAATGGGAGATAAAATAACTATTCAAGTAGTTGCAGCTAATCTTAATAAACGTCAACTCGATTATTAATTGGTGCTTACGAATTTAGTAGCAAGTAAAACGAAGAAGAAAACAAGTAAGTAATTATAAATTGTGAATTGTTAGTGGTAAATATGGAATCTAAGCATTAAAGAATGTTAAATAATTGATATTCTGATGAATTTTAACTAAATGCTCTGCACTGATTAAAATAAACATCTTTTCAAAGGATTTATAAGCCTTGAAAGGTATTTTAGCAGCTGTCTTGCACTTGTACTCGACAAGCCTAAATCAAAGTCTAACTATTATTTTGAGTGTTACCAGAATATCATTACATACTCCGTTATCGTATGAGAAGCACTGAGATTAACCGGAATGTCTAGGTATGATTTGTTAGTTCATAATTTTGGCTTAAATGTCAACTATGGTTAACTAACGATTTTTCATTGGTTGTGTTGTAATTCAATGCGAAATAATCATTCAACATGTTATAACCAATTAAAAATTACTATTCCCAATTCCTAACTAATTAATTCACCCATACTCCTTCATGCTCATCAAATAAGCTTTTATAAATCCATCTAATTCACCATCTAAAACTGGTTGTACATTTCCTACTTCAAAATCGGTTCTATGATCTTTAATCATTTTATAAGGATGTAAAACATAGCTACGAATCTGACTTCCCCATTCTATTTTTTTCTTACCTGCATTGGTTGCATTTTTTGCAGCTTCTTGTTTTCTCAACTCTTCTTCATGCAATCTACTCTTCAACATTTTCATAGCTAATTCTCTATTTTCACCTTGTGAACGAGCTTGCTGACATTCAACTATAATACCTGATGGAATATGTTTTAATCGAACAGCAGTTTCAACTTTATTTACGTTTTGTCCACCACTTCCACCACTTCTAGAAAATGCCCATTCAATATCTGCTGGGTTTACATCAATTTCAATCGTATCATCAATTAAAGGGTATACAAATACACTTGCAAAAGAAGTATGCCTACGAGCATTTGAATCAAAAGGAGAAATACGAACCAAACGATGTACACCACTTTCAGCTTTTAAAAATCCATAAGCAAAACTTCCTTCAAATTCAAGGGTAACAGATTTTATTCCTGCACCATCACCTTCTTGATAATCGAGTTCGGAAATTTTCCAACCTTGTTTATCACCATACATTTTGTACATACGTAAAAGCATCTCTAGCCCAATCCTGACTTTCAGTACCACCAGCACCAGGATTAATTTGCATGACTGCAGGCAACTCATCTTCAGGTTGATTGAATGTGCTTTTAAATTCAGCATCTTCAATAGCTTCAACAGCTTTATTGTAGGCTTCTTGAGTTTCTATTTCAGTAGCATCACCAGATTTCCAAAATTCAAACAACACAATAAAATCGTCTACAGCATTGTTTACACTATCGAATAATTTAATCCAGTATTCATTTACTTTAATGTCTTTAAGTATTGCAGTGGCACGAACATTATCATCCCAAAAACCTGGAGAAAGTGAAATGGTTTTATCTTGTTCTACTTTTTGTGTTCTTTAGCATAGTCAAAGAAACCTCCTCAAAACCTCCACACGGTTTCTCATATCTTTTATTTGCTCTTGTGTCATTTCTTGATTTTATTTTTAAATAAGTTATGCAAATGTAGGCTCATAAAATTTTTAAGAATATTTAAATCAAAAATGTATGAATAAAAAAGAAAGTATCTCTTTAAAAAAACTAAATGTTAATTTTGAAATACATTAATAGTATTAATTAAAATCTTATAATCGTAAGACGATAATTGAAATAAAAAGTGTAGAAGACGACAATGACAAAGGAACAAACTGCAATAAAAACAACATATTTTAGCATTGTTAGTAGCACTGTTTTGGCTATCATAAAAGGATTATCTGGTTACTTTGGAAATTCATATGCATTAATAGCTGATGCCATTGAATCAGCTACTGATATTTTTTCTTCCTTATTAGTTTTATTGGGATTAAAATATGCAAATAGATCAGCAGACAAAAACCATCCTTATGGACATGGCAGAATTGAGCCACTTATTACGTTTCTTGTGGTTGGTTTTTTAATTGCTTCTGCAATTGTAATTGCTTATCAGAGTATACAAAATATTAAAACACCACACGAACTACCAAAAGCTTGGACACTAATAATTCTTGGAGTTATTATAATTTGGAAAGAAATTTCATTTAGGTTAGTTATTAAAAAAAGTAAAGAAACAAATAGTTCATCGTTAAAAGCTGATGCTTGGCATCATAGAAGTGATGCAATAACATCAGTAGCAGCTTTTATTGGAATTTCAATTGCATTATTTTTTGGAAAGGGTTTTGAAACTGCAGATGATTGGGCTGCACTTTTTGCTTCTGGATTTATACTTTACAATAGTTATTTAATTTTCAGACCTGCTCTTGGTGAAATTATGGATGAACATTTTTATGATGATTTAATTGAAAATATTAGAACCATTTCTCTTACTGTTGATGGAATAATTGCAACTGAAAAATGTTTTATTCGAAAAGCTGGAATGAAATACCATGTTGACCTTCATGCAATTGTTGATGCTAATATAACTGTTAAACAAGGGCATACTTTTTCTCATCAACTTAAAGATACATTGCGAAGTGAAATTCCTCAGTTAGGAAATATTTTAATTCATATTGAACCATCTGACGAAAAAGATGAATATTCCAATTCATAAATGACAATCCGAAAAATAGAAACAAATCTTTGTGCAATTGCAACAAAAGCTATTGATAATTCCAAGGAGAATGATGAATTTGTAACTCACTTACAAACATTAAATTCTAATGAAATTGATATAGCAGTTTTTAAATTAGAACAATTAATTACACCTCAAATTGATTGTACAAAATGTGGCAATTGTTGCAAATCTTTAATGGTTAATATTAATGAAGAGGAAGCTGATAATGCTGCAACATTTTTAAATAAATCAAGAAAAGATTTTGATGAATTATATATTGAAAAAAGTGAAGCTGGTAAAATGCTCATCAATACAATCCCTTGTCATTTTTTAAGCAACAATTCTTGCACTATTTATGAAGTAAGGTTTGAAGGATGCAGAGAATTTCCTGCATTGCATTTACCCCATTTTCAGAAAAGATTATTCACTGTGTTTATGCATTATAGTAGGTGCCCAATTATTTTTAATGTAATAGAAGAGTTAAAGGATGTTGTTGGGTTTGAATCTACCCAATAGCCTTATTCAAATCTTCAATTAAATCATCAGCATCTTCAATGCCCACACTTAAACGAATGAGTCCATCACTCAATCCATTTTTAATTCTTTCGTCTCTTGGTATAGATGCATGAGTCATGCTTGCAGGATGATTGATTAAACTTTCAACACCACCCAAACTTTCTGCTAAAGAAAATAAATGGGTTGATGATAAGAGTTTAGTTAAAGCTTCTTTGCTTTCATCTTTCAATTCAAAACTTATCATACCACCAAAACCTCTCATTTGTTTTTTAGCAATATCATGACCTGGAGCATCAGTAAAACCTGGCCAATACACTTTTTTTACTTTACTATGATTACGTAACCAATGAGCAATTTTTTCTCCATTCTCGCAATGACGTTGCATGCGTAAGTGTAAAGTTTTTATGCCTCTTAACACTAAAAAACAATCTTGTGGACCAGGTACAGCACCACAACTTTTTTGTATGAAATAAAGTTTATCTTTTAATTCAGTATCATTCATTACTAAGCATCCTTGAATTACATCACTATGGCCACCTAAATATTTTGTAGCACTATGCATTACAATATCTGCACCTTGATCTAATGGATTTTGTAAGTAAGGAGAAGCAAAAGTATTATCAACACAAAGCAAAATATTATTGGCTTTTGCAATAGTTGCAACTGCAGTAATATCTACAATATTCATTAAAGGATTAGTTGGAGTTTCTGCCCAAATCAATTTTGTGTTGGCATTAATATACGATTTGATGTTTTCAGCATCTTGCATATTGATGTAATGAAATTTGATCCCAAATTTTTCAAAAACTTTTGAGAATAATCTATAAGTACCACCATACATGTCATTGCCAGCAATGACTTCATCACCTGGAGCTAATAATTTAATTACTGCATCTGTTGCTGCAACACCACTACTAAAAGCCAAACCAAATTTTCCATTTTCAATTTGTGCAAAAGCTTCTTCCAAAGCAAAACGAGTAGGGTTCTGACTTCTAGCATATTCAAAACCTTTATTCACTCCAGGAGCAGTTTGAACATAAGTACTGGTTTGATAAATGGGAATCATAACTGAACCTGTACTTGGATCTGGAGTCATTCCTGCATGTATAATTTTAGTTTCTAATTTCATAATGTGTATTGTATTTGCAAAGATGTAGTTTGATTTTTAATTTTCTAGTTATAAATCTCATTGAGTTTCTAGATTTGGGGTGTGAAGACACACGCCAATAGGTTTTATTGGATGTTGTCCTCACCATCGTAACAGTTAAAGATTATTTATAAATAGCAGCAGCACATAAAATTCTCCAATCCATATTATTTGCATCATGTGCATTTGATACTTGAATATTTTCTTTTAGGATGGATGAGTTGAGAATATTTTTTTCTACTAATAATTTTCTACTATCTATAATCATTTCTTTCATTTTAGCATCTTGTAACCATTCAGCTTGTGGAGGTTCATAACCAATTTTTCCTTTACGCCAAACAATATCATTGGGTAACTTATCTTTTACAGACTCTCTTAAAATCCATTTAGTAAAACCTTTATTGATTTTATATTTTGAAGGAAGCGAAAAAACAAATTCCACCAAATCATGATTTAAAAAAGGCAAACGAACTTCTCTACTATGAGCCATAGAATTTCTATCAGCATATCTTAACAATTCTTGTAAACCAAAATGGGAAGTGCTGAAATGTAAAATATCATTTAGGCTATGAATGACTGGCTTTTGAAGGGTTTCTTTATTTTGAAATTGTAATAAATAATCTTTATGAATAAAATTATTTTGTGTTTGTTGCTGAATCGCTTTTTTGGTTAAGAGACCAGCTGTAACGTCTGGCATTAAAGCTGCAAAATAATTTTTATAGTTCCATTGTTCTAAAAATTCATTAGTCTTTAGCAATGATTTTTCTTTTGAAAATTGAAAAATATTCTTCAACAACAATTCTTGCAAAAACCAATGCACATATTTTTTATAACCACCTAAAATTTCATCAGCACCTTGACCGTCTAACAACACTGTAATATTTTGCTCCTTTGCTTTTTCATACACCATAAATTGTGTAAAAACACTGCTGCTTTGCAAGGGCTCTTCTTGATGATACATGAGTTGATTAAACTTAGAAACCAAGTCATCAACAGTTGGCGTAATGAAATGTTGTTTTAATTTGAAAGCATCAGCAACTTCTTTGCTGTATTGGGTTTCATCGTTTATAAAATTTGGAAAAGATGCTGTAAAAGTTGTAGGTTGATATTGCTCTTGATTGGAAAGTTGATGAATATTTGCAATGATAGATGAGCTATCAATTCCACCACTTAAGCTAGTGCCTATACTAACATCACTCCTTAATCTTTTTTGAATGGAGGATTGAAATAGGTTTGAAAACTCAACTATAATATTTTCTAACTTTCCGACTTTCCGATTTTCATTTCTTTCTAAATTGTACCATTTTTTTTGTGAGATTGTATGCTCATTTAATGAAATAGAAATATAATGACCAGCAGGTAAGGAGTGGATGTTTTGATAAAAAGTTTGAGAAGCATCAACTGGATTTGAAGTGAAACCTAAAGTGAGGTAATTCAATATTTGCTGATGATGAATTTCTTTTTCAATCCCTATACTCCACAAGGCTTTCATTTCACTTGCAAAATAAAAATGAGTTTGATCTTGTTTTTTTTCTAGATGAAAGTACAGTGGTTTTTCACCAAATCGATCTCTAGCTAAAAAAACTTCTTTTTCTTTATCATCATAAATAGCAAAAGCAAACATGCCATCAAATTCTTTTAAACAATCCTTCCCCCAAAATAAATAAGCAGCAAGAATAACTTCAGTATCTGATTGTGTTGTAAACGAAAATCCTTTGGTATTTAGAAATTCTTTTAGCTCGATGTAATTATAGATTTCTCCATTGTAAACTATAGAACAATGTTGGTAATTGAAAAGGTTGATTGGCATTAGTATTTAAATCAATGATGGATAATCTTCTGTGAGCAAAACCAATGGGTTGGTGTTCGTTTATCCAAAAACCTTCAGCATTTGGTCCACGATGAGCCAAAGCATCAGCCATTTTTTGTAAATGACTTTGTTGAACAAAATCTTTTTGAGTAGAAATAATACCAGCAATACCACACATAAAAACAAATGAGTTTGCAATATAAGCCCACAAAAGTTTTGAGAAATAGATTTATGATTTGTGCATTAGCCTGCTACACATTATATTTGCAGCCCAGTTTGAGATTTTAAACTGAATTGGCTGCGTAGCTCAACTGAATAGAGCATCTGACTACGGATCAGAAGGTTTTAGGTTTGAATCCTAACGCGGTCACTTAATAATCAAAGAGTTACAGTTAATGTAGCTCTTTTTTATTTCCCTCTGTACATACAATTTGCATGAACTTTCTTTTCTCTTCCCTTTGCCTTTCAAAGATAGAAATAAATCTCGAAATCAAAAATTCATCTTCTCTAATTCTTCAATCTCGCCAAATTTTCTTTTCTTAGATTCTCTAAACTAAACTTATGGCTAGAAACGAAAGTGTTCATAGTTGCTTTCAAAGAATTATCCAAATAGGCTTACTTACTTTAAAAGGAGAGCAAATGGATAAAAGACAATTTAATGATAAAGACTCAAACATTAAGGACATTTTTACGATAGAGGAATTTCAGAATTTGATGAAGAATATGTTCAATCAGCAATTTACTTTTATTAAGGAAAAGATTGTAAGCATTGCAGAAAGAAATAGATATAATTTTCAAAAATATCAAATACGAGGCAGAAGAAAGGTATGTTGAAAAGATCCTTGGGATTCGGTTTAGATTTTAGCCCTTAGAAAAGTAATAATCAGAAATAAAGAACAATATAAAGAAGGAATTAGCATTCCTATCTTTTCGAATTTTGGACAATTTATTGAATGAAACTGTTGAATCAAGCTCGATTCCATTAGGAGAAGAAAGATTCTCAAATGCAGGATTAATGGTTGCTCTTAATTTAACTGTCGATGAAATAGGATGTCTTTTTGGGCTGCTTTTATGAAGAGGGTATTATCATCAACAAAAAGAAGGCAGAGAATCTGTACTTCAAAAGAAAGATATTAGCCGGGTTTATAAGTAAGAATTTCTTTAATTCCTTATGGAAAACAAATCAGGTGCAAAGAAAATTTAGAAAATCATTTGAAATCCGATAATCCAGCTTCAGCTTCGATTGAAACAAAATTAGAAGAACTCAAAACTCGAATAAGTTGGTTGATTCACCAATTGCATGTAAATTACCGGTCAAGGTAGTCAAGGTTGAAATCCATCCCTCTAAATTAATTTTGGTGTGTCAGAATTAGTTTAAAATGATACATCAAATAGAAAGAGATTTAGCCGTTATAAAGGAATTTATCCAACAGCAAAAGGTAAATGTCAAAGAGACCTTTACCCTAGCTGAAGCTGCTATCTATTTAGGTGTTTCTACTTCATTATTATACAAGCTCGCATCAAAACGCAAACTATCTCACTTCAAACCAGGCTCTAAACTGATTTTCTTCAAGAAGAAAGATTTAGATGATTGGGTCACAGTGGGGTAGTGTTGTCTATTGAGAAGTTGAGTGAAATAAATAATGATAGGTCGAAGGTGGTAAAGGTGTTATAGTAGTTTGGAGGCTATAGAGAGCATTAACTACTCAATTACATACCAGTAATTGTTCTAACTGGGGTCTGTCTACTCCATACTAAACACAGTGCCAGTATGCCCTATAAGCCCATAGTACTATATATGATGAGTCCACTGATGAACACGAGTTTTATCGAAACATCTAAAACATAGAATATGCAACTATCAAACAAGCAGGGTACAGTAACCACGAAAGAGCAGTAGTAACAGGATGGGGTAATTGGCTCAGATCAAAAAGAGTGGGACTTCTTCGGTATGTTTACAACCTACTATCCACTCTCTCTCCAGAAGTGTAGGATTAGTTATGAATCAGTTCCATCACGAGTCCTAAGCACCATACTCTAGCAACCCAGCAGTGTTCTGGGCATCAGAGAAGATTTCAGAACAGGGCAGATTTTCACATCCATTCGCTCATCAATTTGACTGGTAATGTAGAGGATAAGAAGATTGTACAAAGTGCATGGAAGGAGGTCTGTAAGCCATCAGGATATCGTCAGCATAACGAATTATACCTAGTAGATTATGATAAGTCAAAAGGAGGTAGTTATTATGCAGCAAAGATGATTACCAAACCAGATGTAGATTATGACTTTCTAATAGCACCGCAACTCTCGACAGCGAATTAGTAAGAATAATGGCTACTAGATTAGTCTAGAAGAAAAGATCCTGAGTCTAGGACAATACCATTGCTAATCTTGATAGTTGTGGTGTATGGATATGTAAATCCAACTCCACCATGAGAATAATCAATTGGGTCTCCCATTTGTATTTTTAATTCACCAGAGTCCACTCAGCAAAGACCTTCTCAGTAGCTGAGGAAAAATATCTAGTAAGCTATATTCTTTTGTATCAAATTTTAAAGGCTTTTCACTTCTTACAATAAGGTTCTCACCGAAGAACTCTATTAAATATAGCTTCTTAGTTATTATTTCCCAATTAGCATAGTAT
>CAVQUL010000012.1:0-11498 GCA_963716885.1 uncultured Chitinophagaceae bacterium
AAGTATTCCGGTTTGATAATTCTGCTTTGCAATAAGAAACATAGAAATAACAATCAATGGTGCAATTAAATAAGTCAACCTTCCCAAAAAATGATGTACTGTATATTTCCTCTTATAAATCAATATTGGCTGTAAAACAAGTAGGAAAACCCAAGAAGCCATTAATGCTCCATGAATATGGTGTATCCAAGAAAATCCGGTAAATTCCGGAGTATGCTTTAAATAAGTAGCATGAAACCCAATGTGTACAATTATAAACATAAGTATCATTCCAGCAATGATTGTCTTAATCTTAATTTGTTTTGGATGGTTTATGTCGTCTTGTTGCATTGTTGATAGTAGGTAAATTGTTTTGGAGTTGAAAAACGTTTTTAATTATTATTTGACCATTTAAAGTTTTGGAATAAAAAATATTTCAAGTCGGAGGCTGTGTCGAAGAGCCTTGCCTACAACGTTCGAGGCTTGCCGCAGGGCTGGAATTGTTGCTGTGTCCGCCCGGCAACTGAAGCCGATTGAAAAACTGATGTTGAAGTTAACAACTAAAAGCCAAATAGAATTCGGTCAAGCCCGATATTAGCTGATAGTAGTACAACTGCCGATTGTTATTCCGTCCGCCAGCCTTGCGGCAAACCTTTTGTTATGGGCTGATGTTCTTCGTTTCAGAAGTTATTTTTTATCCATTTAAAGCCGTGCATATGTCCTAAGTTAATCCTCATAATGTATTCGTCTTCGCCAATAAAACGCAAAACCCCTTCGGATAATTCACCTCGTCCGGAATCTCTGGCTTTTATTAAAACATTGACAAGAGGATAAAATGTATGTTCATATTCTCCAGGCTTGTAAAATTCTTCTTCAAGTTTGAGGCTTTCGTTTGTATCGCAGATTAATAAAGAACCTTTGCCATCACTAATTCTTCTTGCACACTCTAAGCGACCTGTAAAACTTGCTATTTTCCCGTTATTTCCGATTCTATTGCACGTCCGAAATAAAACCGGTCTTGTAGTTGGCAGATATTTTTTTAATACAATATCCCATACATCATAAAATGCTTTTCTTTTTCCAGTATGGTCGGTAAGCAACCAATTCGAGATAAATATTCTGGTCTCTTTAGTTATAGTCTCATCTTTTTGCAAAACGTCAACCAAATTTTGAGCAATTTCGTTCTTGGCATCCTTCGTCAATCTATAGTGAAATTTGTCATCCATAATTTATTAAAAAACTTAAAGCTTAGAAGGCATATTGTAGAATAAGAGTGTTGCCTTACACTTGCCCATAACGTTTAGGGCTTGTAGCAGGTGGGGTAATAGCGTTCTGGCTGCTTGGAGCTGTTGTTGGGTGTTGGTTTGTTGTTGATGTTTATTACTGTTGTTTGGCGTTATTCGTCATGCTAAAAACTAAAGATGAAAAAGTACTATTGTTGAGGTGCTTTGGGTCAACCCCCACTTGCTACAAACCCCATGTTATGTGTAGCCCTTTTTTCGCTTTGTTCTTGTGCATTGGACAATAGCATTACTTTGTTGATGTTTTGCACTTGCAACCTGTTTGCAAAAGTTAGCCTTGTGTTTAGCTATTGTGTGCTTTTGCAAAGTGGTTGCAGCTGCTTGGCTGTGCTTTATTGCCCAACTTTTGAATTGTAGCAACTGTCGTACCCATTTGGGGTTGTCCACTCAAAACCATAATAATCAACTTCTATTCAAACTTAAATCTTTTTTACTTGCAGTAAGGAGTATTCTATTTGCAGTTGTAAGTTTTCAGTTTGCAGTAAGAAATATTCTTTTGGCAGTTAAGAGTTTTCTCTTTGCAGTAGAGAGATTTCTTTTTGCAGTAAGGAATTTTCTACTTGCAGTTGAAAGTTATCTAATTGCAGTAAGGAGTTATCTAAATGCAGTTAAGAGTTTTCTGTTTGCAGTAAAGAATTGTCTAACTGAAGTAGCTAACTTTCTTTTTGTAGCTAGTTTATCTCTTTACAGTCTTAAAAGCAATACCTTTTACCTGTGCATATTCAGGGCTGTTTGCACCAAAAATTGATTTAATATATTGTTTTACTTCTGTTGCTATGTCCACAAGCCCTGTACTGTCGTTATAAAGCGTTTTGTCTCTTGCAATTCTTTCATTACTTACAGAAGTATATGCAGTGGCAACTGCATTATTTTTTGCTAATAAATCTGCTTGTTTTGCAATAAGTGCTACAATTTGTAAATCGGCTTCATTGGGAGCATAACTAGCTTCTGATTGAAGTACAGAAACAAGCCCTGCAAAGTGTTGAATTTGTTGGTCGTAAGATTGTTGACTGATGCTAATGTTAGTTGGTGCAGGAGTATTTGGGTCGGTTGGTGAGGCTGCTTTTTCTCCTGCACGTTTTCCCTGAATTTTACGATTGAAAGTTTTGGCATCTTTTACTTTTTCGTTGGTAGCATCTGTAACTTCTAAAGCGTTTAGTAATCTTGTTGAGAACGTTTTTAATCCTTCAAAAGCAATCATTCGATTGTTTACTGCTGTATTGTATGCAGTATTTTTTGTAACAATGTTTGCAAGATTGGTTTCGGCAATGTTTGCTAAATTGTTTAATTGTGGAAGTTTGAGTGCTGCTTTTGAAGGATTGTAGGTTGCACCATAACCTGTAACAAAGGCTATCAAGTTACGAAAGTTGGCTATGTTTTTTGCATGACCTGTTTCTGAAGTACTTGGCATAAAATTAATTTTAATGAGTAGCTAAATTATGAAATTGTTGAAATTGAGAAAAAAGTTTTTGTTAATTTATATTGTTTTTGTCATAGAAATTAAGGGCGAGACCTTTTATTTAGCGTTTATAAAATTCGAAATCTGTTATAATTTTTTGCCCAAGTTTAGTAGCAATATTTCTATTCCAATTGAAATTATCTAAATGCTCTAATTGTAAAAATTCTGATGATTCAATTGGGTCTCTAAAAGTAATTACTAGCCTGTAACATAAGCCATTTTCTTTTCCAGCAATTCTTTTTTTATATGAGATAGGACTTATAAAGTAAATAAACATACTGTAAACACTATCAATTCGTGTATCTGTTGCTTGAATATAGAAAAATGGTTTTATTTCCAATTTTTTCAATAGTAATTTTAAAGGTTTATTTTTATACAAAGATGTGCTATCATTGAAGTCTTTTATTAAATAATTCATTGTATCATTATTATAATGAACTAATCGAGGTGTATCGGGATTTATAACTTGAGTAAATCCTTTAGAATTAGTGAAAATTAAGCAAAGGACTATGACGATAATTTTTGTTATTGTTTTCATAAAATGGTTATTGACAAATTGTGATTGTAATGATATTTCTTTGTTGGGCTTCATTCCACTCAATTTCTGCTTCTATTTTTGCAAATTTACTGTTTGCAGATTGTGCTTTATACATTTTAACACCCATTTGTCCTCTTGCTAAAAGGTTTGCCATTGCATATGTATGTGCATCATTTGGTGAAAGTTTAGCTGACATTGCAGATACAACAAAAGGAATAAATGCACTATCTGCTAAAATTGAGCCTTTTTTAAAAAATGCTTCTGGGTTATTATTTTCATCTACGTTCTTTACATAGGGAAAATCAATGAGGAAACTTGAAGCAGCCGACTTATCATCTTTTACTACGGCATAAATACTGCTATCGGCACCTAGCACTAGGCTAGTGTTGTTGGTTGCTCTGATGCTTTGCTTGATAACTTGTATTATGTTATACACATCGATTATATCGGGATATGGCATCAGGTCTGTAATATGGCTATGAAGATGGTTATCGTTTTCTATTTTGGTGGGGTCTGTAGGCACAGAAACACGATTGCGAGAACCATTAATAATGGGAGTTGTTACCATATATCCCATTACCCTGCCGTATCCTAAACTTCTTTCAACAGGATGACCCGTAATATTTGCATTATAGATAGAATCGAATCGTTTTGGGTTGGCATTTCGTAAGTCTCGCAAATCTGCTGCTAACTGGTTGGTAATAACTCTGTATGAAGTATCGGCACACTGATTTATGATAAAGATTACAGTATCTTTTTTTTGAGGTGTAGCAGCCCCACCCGTTGGGTCATCAACATCAATGGGATTAGTTGGAGGAGGATAGCTAGGACCAGTTTGTGGAGGAGGGGCTGAACCACCACCTCCAATATATCCATCAACGCCACCACTAGAATGACCTTCACTTGGAGGATTGAGGAAACCAGAAGTATAATAATTGCCTATATTACCCCATGGAAGATTACCCCAACCAGTTCCAGTAAATGGAGTGTTACTTGTTGTATTTGAACCACCACCGCCACCATTGTTGTGCTGAAACATAAAGTGATGTGCACCAGTTCCATCACAATTATCCTCCCAAATGTCTGAATCAGTACTGCCATCTGGGTTATCTATAATCATTTCAACCCATTGAACTCTGACACCAAATTGTTTACAGTCTGGACGGGATGCTTCAGTAAAATTAAAAGTTTGTGATTTTACTATTGTGAATGAAAAGGAGTACCAATTAAAACTACTATTAAATTCTCCACCCATTAAGTCTGTTGTTAATTGTGTTAATGTACTGGTTATTTGTGATTTTATAGTATTAGCTGTAAAAAAGAAAAGTAGTACTATTAAAATTATTTTCTTCATATCTATTAATTTATTATTCTTTTATAAAATAAGTTGTTTGCAAGGTTTCGTTAGAAAAAAACTTTTATTATGTAAATACCTGTCTCCCTGCCCTCCAAAGGAGGGTTAATGAGAATTTGATTTCTGCCTTGTGGAAATTGCTCAAACACTTTGGTATAGACTACTTGCCCTTTCTGATTATAGATATTTATTTTAGCAGGGCTTGGATTGTTGAGTTGAAAAGTAATTGTTACATTATTTTTTGAAAATTAGAAGGCTTGTTGGTGGAGGAACACCAACAAAAGCGAGAAAATATGAATAAAATCAGGTATATTGTTTTCATAGTAGCAGCAGAAATTTATTTGTTGAAACTTAGATGTTTTCCATCATAGAACAATTCCAAAGAGGTTAGTGATATGTATGAAATTCTATAACATAGACCTAATTGTAAACCAGATTCATATTCTTGAATAAAAAACCCATTTACTCTTGAAACATTTATTAGTGTAGGAGTAGTAATATAACTATCCTCTAAGCTAAATTTTATTGAATCCAACAATTGATTTTCGTAGTAGTTAAATTTGGTATGACCTGAAATTATTAGTGAATAATTGGTGTCAGTACTTGATACTCATTTTCCTTGCAGAGAATCAAGGATTGAACGAGATGATTTCTCAACTTTAAGTTTTTTATTAAAGCAACCAACTATAATGAATACTAATAAAATAATAACTATAAAATGTTTCATTTAAAAGCAATGTTATTTATTTTTTTCTATAAACTATTACAGAACTGGCTTTCCAGTATTTAACAGGGTGAAAAGAAAAAGTTGTATCTGTATTACTGGTGCTATATCCCTCGATTGTATAACATTCTATATAATTATCGGCTATGTTTTTAAAAATTATGTACTTGCCTGTTGTTAATGTTGTGTCAAATATGGGCATAATTCTAATTGCATTAAAATCTTCTGTATCATTAAATTTTAGAGCTGTATCAGAAAAATACACTAGCGAATTATATACAATTGAAATATTTGAATTAGTGTCTTTTTGAGTATCAATCCAACTTCTACCATTAATATGTGCAATTGAATTAGAATCATCATCTCTTACCCAAGTTCCTTGTAAGGAATCTAATAAAGTAGTTGGAAGTGGGGGGCGACTAGACAATGATTTCACTTTTTTTGAATTTTTATTCTCCTCTTTTTTTGAAGAACAAAAAATAATAGATAAAATCAATATTGAAATTATAATGTGTTTCATTTTTTAATTTTTTAATTTTTTATTTCTTGGGGCTTTATAAGCATAAAGCTGCTTTTGCTTTTGTTAAGTTTTGTAAACGTACATTTTCTTTCATTGCTTCTCTCTTGTCCTAAAATAGGTTTACACTAAAAACATAAAAAGTGTAAACAATGTAAATACCACGCAAACTGACCCCCTTCCGCCATTTTATATTGACCCCCTTAAAAATCTTCTTTCTTTTATCTAAAAAATGGGTCTAAAAATTGTAAAGAACTAATTGTTTTTATTTATCAAATTTAAAGTTTTAAATGTCTATATCATTAAATATTATTTTGCTTTATTAATCTTGATTTTCTTTTTTAGTTTTTCTCAAGGAATCACCTTTTAATTCTACACGAACTGATTGATGAACCAACCGATCCAAAATTGCATCAGCTATTGTTTGTTCGCCAATAATTTCATACCATTTTTTTACAGGTACTTGAGAAGCTATTATGGTGGAGTGTTTACCATGTCTATCTTCAATTAAATCCATTAAAATAGCTCTACTGCTGGCGTCAAAAGCTTGTATGCCAAAATCATCAAGTATTAATACATCTTGTTTTTCTATTCGTTGTAATTCTCTTAAGTGAGAACCATCGGCTTTCGCCATTTTAAGTACTGACATCAACTTTGCAGTGCTTGCATAGTAAACTTTAAAACCCATAATACAAGCCTGGTATCCTATGGCTGAGGCTAAATAACTTTTACCTGTTCCTGTACTTCCTGTAATAAAAACATCATGTCCCTTTTTAATAAAATCACAACTGAATAATCTGTCTATTTGATTTTTATCAAGTTCTCTGGAAGTACTAAAGTCAATACCTTCTTTGTTGGCTACATAACGGAACTTTGCTGTTTTAATGTTTCTTTGTAGAGAACGATGTTTGCGGTCGTCCCATTCATTTTGTACTAAATAAGAAGCCATTTCATCATTGGTAAAACTGGCTAATGATGGTGTTGTAATAAAAGCTTTGAAAGCTGTTTGCATTCCATGTAATCTCATCTCACCCATTTGCAGCACTGTTGTCTGATTCATTTTGTTTGTTTTAATTGTTGTTTAATTGTTTGTTGTAATGAAGGATGAATATTATTCATAATAATCTTGTCCCCTTATATTTTCATGTTCTGGCATGTTTTCATTTATTGTTTCATCTTCTATAGCAATAGCATCTGCTTTTGAACGTAATATTTGGTCTATGATGCCATAGTTATAGACACCAAATCCATCTGCTCTTTTGCAAGCATTGGTTAATCTAGTAGGTCCAACTCTCTTTGCAAAACTTAATACTCCTGAACAAGATTTATAACTCTGTTCAGGATATAATTCTCGAGCCAATATTTTAGCAATGTATTGAGCTACATCTTCACTAATAGCAGCAGCTGTGCTCATAAATTTTTCAGGATTCCAATCTGCTACATACTGATGCTGGGTAGCTAAATGTTCTGGTATGGTAACATATTTAAATCCTTTTGTTGTTACTCTGTTATGTACTGCAACAATTTCATTGTTATCATATACTTCAATCTTATGACTGGTATATTTTATTTTAAGTTTCTTCCCTATAAGTTTAAAAGGCACACTATAATATCTTTTATCAATGCTTAACAAAACATGTCCATACTTATTTACTGTTGATAGTTGATGAGACATGAGTTCAAATAAATAAGGATTTAATGGATTCAAAAATTGTTTTTCGAGTTCTATAAATTGTTGCCATCTGCTATAATTTTCTCCAGTTAATAAAGTATTATTATGATGGTTTAGATGAAGTAATATATCGTTGTTTAAACCTTCCATATCATGATAAACTTTTTGGTCTATTTTAGAGAAGATGGTGGTGTAAATGATTTTTACTGCACCTTCTACCAGTGCTTTATCTTTTGGCTTGTAGCTGCGTGTAGGAAAACCAAAGGTTTGATAATGTTCTGCAAATGCAGCAAAGTCATCATTTAATTGTGCTTCGTATCTGCTTGCTTTCGTTACTGCTGATTTTAAATTATCTGGAACAATAGCTTGTGGTACTCCACCATAAAAATGTAATGCTCTCTCACAACCTAGTATAAAATCTTCTTTACGTTGTGATGCAACAGCCATTACAAAAGTGAGTTGACTGCATCCCAGTATAGCTACAAAAACTTCAACATCAATTATCTCACCAGATGCTTTATCTACCAACTGTAACTTCTTACCAGTAAAGTCTACAAATAGTTTGTCACCTGCTTTGTGAGTCATTTTCATAGAGGGTTTACCTGCACTCATAAAATGATTGAGCTTGATTAAAAAAGCAGAACTCATAAATCCTTCAGGACATTGTGTTCGATACTTTTCATACACCATATGTTTGGTGACTCCTCTTTTCTTTAGCATGGCTGCAAGAGCTGGTAACAGTGGCTCTAAATCTAACTGTCGTTTATTGATAGGCTCAATTCTATCATTTATTAAAAAGAGTTTTGAAAGCTGAGCATCATTCATGAGCTCTATTTGCGTGCAAAGTCTTTTGTGTAATGGCATATCGATACAAGTACTTTTTAACAGTGTTACGAGCTATACCAGTAGATTGACTAATATATTTTGTGCCTTTTCCAAGACTATATAAACGCAGAATTTGTCGTATGGTAAACATCTCAATTGTTTTGTTAGACATATAAATAAAGAAATTGATGAATCAATAACTTCCACTTTATTTATCATAAAAACAACTTAATTTTATTACAGTTTTTAGGGGGTCAATTTGAAATGGCGAAAGGGGGTCAGTTTGCTCTGGCGAGTGGGGGTCAGTTTAACGTGGTATTAGGGGGTCAATTTCAGTGGATTTTCCACAAAGCTAACTCACAAGCCTTTTTGAAGACGTTTTGGGGAAGGAATTGCTATTATATAAAAATAAAACAAATCTGAATATCCATTCCTAACTTTGTTTTCTAATGTGAAATAAATAGTTAGAATGTCAACCAGCAAATACACCATACCTCTTTTGCCACTCTCATATGACTTAGAAACCAAGCCTGTGTTAAAGAAATTAGCACTAGCTCACAAAGCACTTGCAGAATTAAATGGTGTGGTAGAAATAATGCCAAATGAAGTAATTATTTTAAATACACTTTCATTACAAGAAGCAAAAGACAGTTCTGCTATTGAAAACATAATTACTACTCACGATGAACTATATAGCAGTGATACCATTGCACAACAATTTGCAAGTTCAGCTGCTAAAGAGGTACATAATTATGCCACTGCTTTAAAAGAAGGTTTTGCAATTGTTAAGCAAAAAGGTTTACTTACATGCAATCAAATTATACAAATACAAGAAACTTTAGAACAAACAAATGCAGGTTTTAGAAAACTACCTGGCACTGCATTAAAAAACGAACAAACAGGAGAAACTGTTTATACACCACCTCAAAGCAATGAAGAAATTATTGCTTTAATGAACAACCTAGAATCTTTCATTAACGATACTTCATTATCAGAAGTAGATGCTTTAATCAAAATGGCAATTATTCACCATCAATTCGAAAGCATTCATCCTTTTTACGATGGCAATGGTCGTACAGGTCGTATCATCAATATTTTATATTTAGTAAAAGAAAATCTATTAAACCTACCTGTATTATATTTAAGTAGATACATCAACCAAAACAAAGCAAACTATTACAAGTTGTTACAATTTACAAGAGAGTCTAATGAATGGGAGCCCTGGATACTTTATATGTTAGAAGCAATTGAGCAAACTGCCATTCAAACCTCTGCAATGGTTCGTGGCATTAAAAATCTCATGATGGATTACAAACAAAAAATTCGTAAAGAACTACCAAAAATTTATTCCCAAGATTTAATCAATAATCTATTCAAACACCCATATACCAAAATAGATTTTTTAGTAACTGATTTACAAGTAACTCGTAAAACAGCATCAGGTTATTTAGAAAAATTAATTGAACATAAATTATTAACTAAACATAAAATTGGAACTGAAAATTTTTATATAAATGATGCCCTGTTTCAATACCTCTATAATGCACCAGAATTACATAAATTCAAGTCTGAATCTTAACACGTTACTCCTATCATGTTAAGAAAAACGGGAAAACTTAACATGTTTCTATTTTATGTTAAAAAAATCAAGAAATTTACCCACTTCAATCCCTATATGGGTAAAAAATGACAAAAATTACTCATATTAAATTTCAAACAGGTAAAAAAAAATTCCTCACAACACACGGCTCATGCAGTGCTAAACACAAAGCCATGTCAAACTGCATCATGTGTTGCAGTAGTTTTATTTTGTCATACTTTTTGTGAGAAACAAAAAGACACTCATTCCAACCACCACCACCATTCATTTATGCCAAAATAAAACTCCTGAAGCAACATTAACATAATGCGATATTATTGGTACGTTAACAAAGCCATACCAACGCTCATACAAGATATGCTATACATGGCTTTCCAATAACACGTCATTATGCTAAGTAGCCAACCCAAATATTTTTATCAAAATATAGCCGTGTAGCCAACGCTTCAAAAAAATACAGCATTCCATTTATCTTCTCCTTTGGAGAAGATGGCTGAAAGCCAGATGAGGCAACCACAGCTCCCCACCACCCATTTCAATTGTCCATAAAATAAATGAGCAAATACCTCTGTACTGTAATTAGCTTCATGCCTTACACTTCCATTACGTTACAGCGTTTCGTTCATTACACTTTGTTCCATTCACTCCACTATCTTACACTTCATTTCAGTTACATTCATTTCAGCATATTACAGCACCACACAGCAACAGCCTTTCCTCATTACATTACACAAGCTACGCACCATTGCTTATGCTTGGCATTTGAAAAGCAATACTGCAAATCCTAAATACACAAATGCTCAAGCAAAATCAATCCCAAACAATTTGTTTATTCCATTCGTCAGGCACTTGCTTTTAGCCAAACATTTGCTCTTTATTTTCTGGTAGCATTGCCCCATGCAAAACGCAATTCAAGTTTCTGTTTATTTATTAAGTTTTTTCTTAGAAAAGTTGTTTTGTTTAAAATGGATTTGAAGTATTAAGTCTCTTGCCCAGCGAATAGCAAAATTATGCTCAACAAAGTCGGCAAGGTCTACACAAAAAGCCATAATCCTTTTTCTCCCTCTCTTTTGGAGAGGGCTTGGGGTGAGGCTTTTCGTTTGCCTTTCGGTTTTTTCAAAAAAATCTCCACTTACTTTTCACTTGCCATGCTTCGCAAAATTGGCAAGTAGTAAGTAGTATTTTTCTTGTAAAAAACCTTGCCTCCTTACCCTCCCTGCATTTTGACTGCTTATCGCTGGTCAATAGTGGTTTTCTGCCACTTGTAAAAATCAGTGGTAGCTTTTATGTTTACTTTTTCAATTCAATGTTTCAATCCAACAAGTACAAATGAAGTTTTAACCAATCAATTTTTTATTTTAAACAAAGGGTTAAATAGTGGTAAGCCTTTACTAAATCCTTGCCCTAATTGTTTTATCCTAACTGCAGCAAATGAACAAGAAAAAGAATTTTTATTTTGGTTGTGTTGGGGTTTATGGCAGTCAAAAAAATTTCATTATTTTCTTACTGGTTCAGTCATTCCATTCATT
>CAVQUL010000013.1:0-35951 GCA_963716885.1 uncultured Chitinophagaceae bacterium
GGTTTAGAAATGTATCAACCTCAATGTGATTTACCAAAGAAAGGATATTTTATTCGACCAACTTTATTTACAAAAGTGGCACAGTCAAGTAGTTTGGCTCAAGAAGAAATTTTTGACCAGTGTTAACTATTCAAACATTTAGAACAGATGATGAAGTAATTGAAAAAGCGAACAATACTCCATTTGGTTTAAGTGCAGGAGTTTGGACAGATAAGGGTTCTAAGATTTTTAATTTAACAACCAAACTAAGAGCGGGTGTAATTTGGGCAAATACATTTAATAAATTCGACCCCAACTTCTCCTTTTGGTGGATATAAAGAAAGTGGATTTGGAAGAGAAGGTGGTTTACATGGTTTAGGGGCATATTTAAATTTATAATTAACCACAAAGGACACAAAGAAGACTCAAAGATTTATTATGGAAGAAGTAAATAATTTATCTAGAAAAGTTATTGGTTGTGCAATTGATGTCCACAAAGCTTTGGGACCAGGTTTATTAGAAAGTGCTTATGAAGAGTGTTTGTTTTATAAAATTAGTAAGGAAGGAATGTTTGTAGAAAAGCAAAAAGCATTGCCTTTAATTTATGAAGAAGTTAAAATGGATGTTGGATATAGAATTGATTTTATTAGTTGAAAACAAATTGATAGTTGAACTTAAAGCTGTTGAAAATCATTCACAGATGTTCATTTAGCACAAGTTTTAACATATTTAAAATTATCAAAAATTAAACTAGGGTTATTAATTAATTTTAATGTTGCTAGATTAACTGATGGTATAAAAAGAATTATTTTATAAAATCCCTTAGCGACTACTTTGAGTCCTTTGTGGTTAAATTAAAAACAAAATGACAAGATTGGAAGTTTTAAAAACATACAAAATATACATTGGTGGTCAGTTTCCAAGAACTGAAAGTGGTAGATATTATGTTGCTAAAAATAAAAATGGACAACAATTAGCCAATGTATGCTTAAGTAGCAGAAAAGACTTTAGAGATGCTGTTGTTTCTGCAAGAAATGCTTTTGCTGGTTGGAGTGCTAAAGCTGCATTTAATAGAGGGCAAATTTTGTATCGTATTGCTGAAATGCTTGAAGGCAGAAAAGCTCAATTTATTAACGAGCTAATGAAGCAAGATTCAACTGCTGCTCAAGCAGAAAAAGAAGTGAATACTTCTATTGATAGATTAATTTATTATGCAGGTTGGTGCGACAAGTTTCAACAAGTAAATAGCAGCGTGAATCCAGTGGCTTCATCACATTTCAACTTTTCAGTTCCAGAACCAACAGGTGTAGTTTCAATCATTGCACCTCAGGATAGTTCTTTATTAGGATTAGTTTCTGTAATTGCTCCAGTAATTGCTGGTGGCAATACTTGTGTAGTTTTAGCAAGTGAATCAAAACCACTTTGCTCAGTAACCTTTGCAGAAGTCATAAATTCATCAGATGTTTCAGGAGGTGTGGTAAATATATTAACAGGTAAACCAAGTGAATTAGTTAAATATTTTGCAGATCACATGGATGTGAATGCTATGATTTATTGTGAAAATGATATTGAAAGCATTAAACTTATTCAAGAAAAAGCATCATTGAATGTTAAACGAATTGTATTGTACAATAAAATGAAATGGAATAGTGATGATGCTGAAAATCCATACATGATTATGGACACTCAAGAAATAAAAACCACTTGGCATCCTATTGAAAACATTGGTGGAGCAAAAGCAGGATATTAGGATAATTTTTAATTGTAAATTATAAATTTTTAATGAAGAAATCTTTTTACTTTTTACTTGCTACTTGCTACTTGTTACTTAATCAAGTAAATGCTCAAACTGACTCTTCAAGTTTTAGAAAAGATTCTATTATTGTTAATAAAGATCCACGTTTAGATATTCTTACACAAAAACAAGCCATCATCAATAAACGTGCTCAAGCTCAACTCAGCACAGGCTTATACAAAGGATATAGATTACAATTATTAAGCTCAAACAATAGAAATTTAGCTTTTAAACTAAAATATTCTTTAATGACTAACTATCCAGAATATAAAGCTTATGTAGTTTATCAAGCTCCATATTTCAAAGTAAGATTAGGTAATTTTTTAAAAAGAGATGAAGCAGAAAATGCAAGAAAACAAGTTTCAAAAAAATATAGTAGTGGTGTTTACATAGTTGAAGATGCAATAGAATACAGACCAGCTCATATTAATGAACTTTTAGAAAAATAATTTAGATGATAGAAAAAATTAAATCACTTGCTGCTCAATATGCTGATGAGTTTAAAGCCATCAGGCATCATTTACATGCACATCCAGAATTGAGTTATCAAGAATTTAATACGTCTCTTTTCATTCAAAAAAAATTATCTGAATTTAATATTCCTTTTACTGTTCTTGCAAAAACTGGAGTTGTTGGAATTGTAGAAGGAAAAAATCCATCCTCAAGAATTATTGCTTTAAGAGCAGATATGGATGCTTTGCCTATTCAAGAAGAAAATGATGTACCATACAAATCAACAATAGATGGAGTGATGCATGCTTGTGGTCATGATGTTCACACCACTTGTTTATTAGGAGCTGCAAAAATTTTAAGTGAATTAAAAAATGAATTTGAAGGCACTATAAAATTAATTTTTCAATTAGGAGAAGAAAAAAATCCTGGTGGTGCAAGTTTAATGATTGCTGAAGGAGTATTAGAAAATCCTGCTCCAACAAAAATTATTGCTTTACATGTGCATCCTGGTTTACAGGTTGGCAAATTAAGTTTTAGAAAAGGAAGAGTAATGGCCAGTGCAGATGAAATTTATATCACTATCAAAGGTAAAGGTGGCCATGCAGCTGCTCCTCATCTTACACAAGATACAGTGCTTATTGCATCTCAACTTATTGTTTCATTGCAACAAATCATCTCTCGAAATAATAATCCAACTTCACCATCTGTATTATCTATTTGTTCAATTCATGGAGGCAACGCCACTAACGTAATTCCAAGTGAAGTAAAACTCATGGGAACGTTTAGAGCCATGGATGAAACTTGGCGTTACAAAGCTCATGAACTCATTAAAACCCAAGCTAAATCTATTGTTGAAGGCATGGGTGCAGAACTAGATATTCATATTGATGTAGGTTATCCTACAGTTGATAGTGAACCAATTTTAACAGAACAATGTACTCAACTTGCAACAGAATTTATGGGTGAAAACAATGTTGAAGAAACTGAGTTAAGAATGGGTGCTGAAGATTTTGGTTATTATACTCAACAAATTCCTGGTTGCTTTTTTCGTTTAGGTGTTAGAAATGAAAGCAAAGGAATTATTCATAATGTACATACTCCTCAATTTAATATAGATGAAAATACTATTGAAATTGGCATGGGAATTATGAGTTGGCTAGCTGTAAAAGCATAATCAATTCCATTTAATGTTTCTCTTGTTTATATAAGCCCACCAAAGAATAAAAGCTGCAATAGTTCTATAAGGTTTCCAATTATTCGATATCAATTCAATTTCTTCTTTTGTTTTTGCATTATTCAAATTCAAGACTTCTTTTGTGCTTTTTATTAAAGCCACATCACCTAAAGGAAAACAATCTCTACTTTGTAAAGCCATCATTAAAAAAACATCTGCCGTCCAATCTCCAATTCCTTTTATTTTTTTGAGTTCAATTCTTATTTTTTCATCATCCATTATTTCTAAATCATCGAGATTCAAATTGCCATTTTCAATTTCAGTTGCCAGCTCTTTTGTATAACATATTTTTTGTCTACTAAAGTAACAGGCTCTTAACTCATCTTCAGTAAGTTTTAGAAAGTTTGAGGTTGAAACAATTTCAATTTTGTCTTGCAATTTATTATAAGCAGCTTTTGCAGAAGCTAAAGAAACTTGCTGTTCTAAAATTATTTGAACCAAGGTTTCAAAACTGTTACTTCTATTAAAAAATGGAGGATAGCCATATTGCAAAATAATTTCATTAAAATATGAATGTTTGCTTGCCAGCGTTTTACAATGCTTTAAAAAATTGGATTTGTTAAATCGTAGTATCATTCTTATAAATTTACCTACTTTTACCCAATTCAAATAGTTTTTAATGACCATCAACAACATCATTCCAAAATTCCCAGTAGTAAAACAATCGCTACATGCAGAATTAAGAAAAAGAGTAAACCAATATTTTACTGATAACAATATTGACCCAACAGGCGATAGTCGTTTATTTTTTAAGGCCATATTTTTAGTTACAGTATTTGCAGCTTTGTATTGTCATTTAATTTTTGTACAACCTGTTTGGTATATTAGTTTAATAGAATGCTTTGCTTTGGGAGGATTAATTGCAGCTATTGGATTTAATGTAATGCATGATGGCAGTCATGGAAGTTTTAGCAAGAATAGAGTTTTGAATAAGATTGCTGCTCATAGCATTAGTATGTTAGGTGCAGACCATTTTATGTGGAATATGAAACACAATATGTTGCACCATACTTTTACAAATATTGATGGTGTTGATGATGATATTGAAGTAGGTATTTTTATGAGAATGGCACCTACACAGAAAAGATATAAAGCACATAAATTTCAACATTTCTATTTTTGGTTTCTGTACATGTTGTTATATGTTTTTTGGATTTTTTATACAGACTATTCAAAATATTTTACTCAAAAAATTGGATCTGTGCCTTTAAAGAAAATGCAGATTAAAGACCATATTGGATTTTGGGTAGTAAAAGTATATCATGCTGCTGTATTTATTGTAATTCCAATTTTAGTTGTGGGTTGGTTAAACTGGTTAATTGGATTTATTACTATTACTTTTTTTGCAGGCTTTGTTTTAAGTATTGTTTTTCAATTAGCACATACAGTTGAGCATACTGAATTTCCTGTAGCCAGTATTGAAGAAAATAAATTACCAGATGAATTTGCTGCACATCAAATTAAAACAACAGCAAATTTTGCAACTAAAAACAAATTGGTAAGTTGGTTAGTAGGTGGATTAAATTTTCAAATTGAACACCATTTATTTCCAAAAATTTCTCATGTTCATTATCCTGCTATTAGTGATATTATTCGTAGTGTTTGTAAAGAATATCAATTACAATACATTGAATATCCTACAACCAGAAAAGCTATAGCTGCTCATGTAAGATTTCTGAGAGAAATGGGCCGTCACGACTAAAAGTTATTCAGATAAATAAAATATTATTAAAAGGAATAGTGAATTAATCCACTATTCCTTTTTTCTTAATATTACCCTAGTACATTTGAGAAAATAAACTTATTCAAGTGAATCCTAATCATTACGTTGCAATTATGGCTGGCGGAATTGGTTCTCGTTTTTGGCCAATGAGCAGAACTTCATATCCAAAACAATTTCTCGATATTTTAAATAGTGGCAAAACTTTAATTCAATGGACCTTTGAACGTTATGCTACTTTTATTCCTAAAGAAAATATTTTCATCATTACTTCTGAAGAGTACACAGATATTGTTGCAGAGCAATTAAAAGATTTACCTGTTGAAAATATTTTAGCAGAGCCCAGCAAAAAAAACACAGCTCCTTGTGTTGCTTATATTGCATTTAAACTCTTACAAAAAAATCCAAAAGCATCAATGATTGTTGCTCCAAGTGATCATATGATATTAGATGGAGAAACTTTTAAAACCATTGCTTTAAAAGCATTGGACTTTGTAGAAAAATCATAGCAGCTTAGTTACATTAGGCATTAAACCAACTTACCCAAATACTGGCTATGGTTATATTCAGTACGATACTGATGTAATTGAAGATGAAATTTTTAAAGTAAAAACTTTTACCGAAAAACCAGATTTAGAAATTGCAAAAACGTTTTTAATAAGTGGAGATTTTTTATGGAATGCTGGTATTTTTATTTGGAAAGCCAAAGATGTAATTGATGAATTTGCTGCTCAACAACCCGAAATGTTTGAGTTGTTTGATGCTGAAAAAGCAAATTTTAATACTGGAGATGAAAAAGATGCTATTGGAAGAATCTATCCTTTATGTACCAATATCTCTATTGACTTTGCTATTATGGAAAATGCAAAATCGGTTTGTGTTATTCCTTCTTCTTTTGGATGGAGTGATTTAGGCACTTGGAATAGTGCTTATGAAAATTTAGATAAAGATTATTTAGGCAATGCAGTAGCTAGCGATAGTACCATTGTTATTGATGCTACTAAATGTATGGTAAGTGCCCCTCCAGGAAAAGTATTGGTATTGCAAGGTTTAGATGATTTTATTATTGTTGATACCAAAGATGCTTTACTCATTTGCAAGAAAGATAAAGAACAAGCCATTAAAGAATATGTAGCTGAAGTAAAACGAAGCAAGGGAGATAAGTATTTGTAAATTTAAATAGCTCTGCGAAACATTTTGTTTCGCAGTTTTATGTTGTTGCTATAATCTTTGAAGAGTTGATAAAGAGCAGCAAGAAAGGCGAAAGAATAAAAATTCATTTCTAAACAAATGATTCTGTTTCTTTAGATTTAATTTTAGACATCGCATGTTCTGCAATGGCAGTAATTGATAAAGAAGGGTTTACACCAGGATTAGCCGAAATCATAGACCCATCTATTATATACATATTTTCATAACCAAAAACTTTGTTGTTTTTATCTATAACTCCTGAATCTGCATCTTTGCCCATAACAGCACCTCCTAAAATATGAGCTGTTGAAGGAATTCCAAACAAAGCTTCTCCAACAAAAGAAGAAGCCTTACCGTTTACTTGTTTAGAATAAAGCGAGGTTAATTTAATTGATTCTGGAATAAAAGGGGTAGGCTTTTTACCAGAACTCATAGAAGATTTCATGCCACCAAAAATATTTTTTTTAAAGGTAATTGTACTATCAATGGTTTGCATAAATAGTAACACCACCGTTTTTTTTGCCCAGTTATTTTTAAAATAAATTTTAAAATATTGTAGAGGAAAAAAAATAAATCCTTTAATAATAGTGATAAATCTTATAAAAAAAATTTTAGATGCTGAATATGGTAAATGCAAAATTTTCCAAGCATTTGATCCTTCTCCATACCTTACAACTTCTAAATGGCTATTATCATCTGTATGTAAAATACTACCAATAGCTACTCCTTTAGAAAAATTAAGATTTGGTTCTAAAGTTGAAACACTAATTAATGTTTCATTATTGGTTCTAATATCTTGCCCTAATTTTTTTGAAAGATTTGGTAGTGTAGTTTTCTTTAGTTGAAGTAGGAGTTTTATGCTGCCAATAACTCCACCAGAAAATATAACTGCTTTGGTTTTTATAGTGCTTTTGCTTTTAAAGAGTGTAGTACTATCTTTTATACACACTTCATATCCATCGCTGCCATTGTTAGAATTGATAGGCTTTATACTGTAAACTTCTTTTTCTGCTAAAATCTTAGTTCCATTAGCTTGAGCTAAATACAAATAATTTTTATCGAGAGAATTTTTTGAATTATTGGGACAGCCCGTCATACAAGCACCACAAAAAGTACAGCCTGTTCTTGCTGGCCCTTTTCCATTAAAATATGGATCAGGTTGTGTTATATTGGGTTTGCCAAAATAAACAGACACATTAGTAGGAAAAAAATGATTTTCTTTTTCTATTTGTTGCGATATGCTTTTAAGTGCTTTATCTGCATCAAACAATATTGGATTTTGTTCTGCTCCTAACATTTTTAATGCTGTTTTATAATAAGGTTTCAATACTTCTTCCCATGGGTTTAATTCACTCCAACTACCAGTATTAAAAAAAGCAGAAGTAGGTATGGGTAAAGTATTGGCATATACTAAAGAACCTCCTCCTACACCTACTCCAGAAGCAATTGTAATATGCCTAAAGAAGGACATCTTCATAATACCAAAACATCTTAAAAAAGGTATCCAAAGCCATCGTTTTATATCCCAATTTGTTTTAGCAAAATCATTAGCTTGATACCATTTCCCTTTTTCGATTACTAAAACTTTATATCCTTTTTCAGATAAACGCAATGCACTTACCGAACCTCCAAAACCACTTCCAATTATTATATAATCGTATTCCATAGTTAAATTAACAAGCAATCTAAAGATAAATAGTTAATAATTACAAAGAAGTATTTGTACTCTTTAGCCTTACTTTTGTTTTTCAAATTAAAGCTTATGTCTAATAATTTATTGAAAGGAAAAAAGGGAATCATTTTTGGTGCATTAAACGACCAATCTATTGCTTGGAAAGCTGCTGAAAAATGTTTTGAGCAAGGTGCTCAAATTGTTTTAACCAATGCTCCAATTGCATTAAGAATGGGAGAAATTAATAAATTAGCTGAAGCTTGTAATGCTCCTGTTATTGGTGCAGATGTTACCAATATGGATGATTTAAATAATCTTTTTACAAAATCAATGGAACATTTTGGTGGTAAAATTGATTTTGTTTTACATAGTGTAGGCATGAGTATGAACATTAGAAAAGGAAATCATTACACTAAACTCAACCACGAATTAGAATATAAAACTTTAGATATTTCTGCATTAAGCTTACATAGGGTTTGTCAAACTGCTTATGAATTAGATGCTATGAGTGAATGGGGTAGCATTGTTGGCTTAACTTATATTGCTGCACAAAGAGTTTTTCCAGATTATAACGAAATGGCAGATGCAAAATCTTTATTAGAAAGTATTGCCAGAAGTTTTGGCTATCATTATGGTGTAAAAAACAAAGTTCGTATCAATACTATTTCTCAATCTCCAACTAGAACTACTGCAGGAAATGGTGTTAAAGGTTTTGATGGATTTATAAATTATGCAGAAAAAATGAGTCCTTTAGGTAATGCTTCAGCAGATGATTGTGCCAACTATTGTGTTACACTTTTTAGTGATTTAACCAGAATGGTTACTATGCAAAACTTGTTTCATGATGGTGGCTTTAGCTTTACAGGTGTTACACAAGAAGTTATTGAACAAATGGAGAAGTAAATCAGTCAGTCAACTGATTTTTATCATTTCGAATAACGAAAGAATTGTTGTAAATTTGGAATCAACCATTTTTTATGAAATCAATTCTAATCCCTACAGATTTTTCTTCAACAGCTTTAAATGCTTCTGATTATGCTATTGGCTTTGCTAAACAAATGAGAATAGATCATATTCTCTTATACAATGCATGGCAACCAGTGAGTATTACTGACCCTATGTCAACTCTAATTATTTCTGAAATTGATGCTATTAAAGAATCAAGCAGGGCTCAATTAGAACAAGAAGCAGCAAGATTAAAAAAGATTTGTCCAATTCATATTCAAATTGAAACCCTTTCTGAATTAGCTGTTTTAGAAAATGGAGTTGCTGATTTATGTAAGAAAAAAGATATTGCTTATGTGGTAATGGGAATAACTGGTGGTGGAACACTTGATGAAAAATTGATTGGAAGCAATACTGTAAATATTTCTCAGAAAACTGAAGTGCCTGTAATTATTATACCAAAAGAATGTAATTACCAGTTTATTGCAAATGCTATGTTGTTAAGTGACTTTAAAGATATTAGCTCATCAGTTCCTGAACAACAATTAATTAATTTTTTAGAAACAGCTTTACCTACTTTAGAAGTTGTAAATTTTGATCCTGATTTTAATAGAGAGCTAGTAGAACCTGCATTAGAAAAATTTGCTTTAACTCAATTACTCAGAAAATATGCTCCTGAATTTAAATACTCATTAAGAAACGATTTTGAAGATGCAGTAAATGAAGTTGCAGAAAATGATAATATTCAAATCATCATTAATATCTCAAAGAAAAGAGGTTGGCTATCTAAAATTTTAAATCCAAGCTATACTAATAAATTAGCTTTTCATACTAAAGTTCCATTAATGGTGATTCATACTTAGTCTAACTGAAAAGTTTGATGCATTTTAGGAATGGCAACATCCTTAAAGCCTTTCTTTAATAGACTTGTTTGAAAATCGAATTGAACATCTTCTTCGCCATGAACTAAGAATAATTGTTTTACTAAATCTTTGTCTTGGCAACTGAGGTATTGACATAAATCGTCATAGTCTCCATGTGCACTCATGCTTCTCATTCTTCCTACTTCAGCAACAACATCATAAAACTCACTAAAAATTCTTACTTCTTTAGCACCATTTAATAATCTTCCTCCTAAAGAATTGGGTTCACAATATCCTGCAAATAGAATAGTGTTTTTTGCATCGCCAATATTATTTTTTATATGATGTTTTATTCTTCCAGCATCTGCCATACCACTTGCTGATATAATTATACAAGGTTGATTGAGTTGATTGATGGCTTTACTTTCATCGGCATTTTGTGTAAAAACTAATCCAGGAAAATCAAAAGGATCTTTATCAATTTCTATAATTTTTTGTACCCGATTATTAAAATATTGAGGATAGCTTCTAATAACTTGAGTAGCTTCTGAGCTGAGTGGACTATCAACAAACACAGTTACTTTTGGTAATCTGTTTTCTAAACTCAATTGATTGAGTGAATATAAAATTTCTTGAGTTCTACCAACACTAAAAGCAGGAATAATAAGCTTGCCTTTTTTTTCTACAATGGCTTTTTGAACCCAGTTATAAATAGTTTCAGTTGAGTTAATGATATCATCATGCAAAGAATTTCCATAAGTGCTTTCTAAAATTATATAATCTGCTTGAGGAAAAGTTTGAGGAGATTTTAAAATAATGTCTCTGTATCTACCCACATCACCACTAAAAGTAATAGCAGTAGTTTTTCCATCTTCATTAATTCTTAAATGTACACATGCACTGCCTATAATATGACCAGCATCTGTAAACAAAGCTTCTACACCATGCATTACAGGAAACCATTGATTATAATCTTGTTCATTAAAAAAAGTACTAGTTCTTGCAGCATCTTCTAAATCATATAAAGGTTCATAAGGTGGTAGCCCTTGTCGTTCTCTTTTTTTATTGATGTAACGAGTATCATCTCTTTGTATTACAGCAGAATCTTCTAATAAAATATTGGCTAATTCTTTTGTTGCAGGTGTACAAAATATTTGTCCACGAAATCCTTCTTTAACTAATTTTGGGGTAAGACCACTATGATCAATATGTGCATGAGAAAGAATCATTGCATCTACTTCACTAGCATCGAAACCCAAATTATTATTGAGTTCAAAAGTTTCTTTTCCCATACCTTGAAACAACCCACAATCTAATAATAATTTTTTTCCATTACTTAAAGTAATTAAATGCTTTGAACCTGTTACTGTTCTTGCTGCTCCATGAAAAGTTATTTTCATAATTATTTCGATTTAAAACTCCATGTAAAAATAAATTTTGCTACTTCATTACCTTGTTCATCTATTCCAATAGATGTACACTCTACAGTTACACCTTGTTTGCTTGCAATAGTTGCTTCAATTGCTTCTATAACATTGTTTCCATTATTACAAGTAAAAACAATTTTACCCACTGCTTTTTTAAAAAATTCAGCTTCTAATTTAACTACCAACATACTTACAGATGGCTGTCTATTATAAATTTGAGCGAATGCTAAAACTCCTGTACTTAATTCAGCAGCCATACTTAATACAGCAAAATATATTGACTTAAAAGGGTTTTGATTAATCCATTTAAATCTTACAGAAACTGCTGCTGTATTAGGTTCTAAGGTTGTTACTTTCAAACCACTAAAAAAAGCCATAGGTAGTTTTGCAAGAGTAAATAGTTTAAACTTTAAAGGATTGGTAATTTGATTTTTGAATATATTAAAACTTGGATTCATAGTTAAAGATGAAACTTAAAGTTAAGGTTGTAGAACTAAATTGAGTGAATTATTTCTTCATTCAATATCCAAAATTTAGTATTCATAATTCTTTGCAATTATCTTCGTTTCATGCAAATTCAATCTAAACTTCCCAATGTTGGCACTACGATTTTTACAACAATGAGTGTATTGGCTCAAGAACATAAAGCCATTAATTTAGGACAAGGTTTCCCAGATTTTATGATGAGTGAAGAGTTAATAGCTTTAGTAAATGAATCAATGAAAGCTGGTAACAATCAGTATGTACACATGAATGGCCTACCTGCTTTGAGAGAACAATTGGCAAAAAAATGTTTGAAATTATATAATAATCCTATTGATGTAAATGCTGAAATTACTATTACGCCAGGAGGCACTTATGCTATTTATACAGCATTAACAACAGTTTTAAATAAAGGTGATGAAGTAATTGTTTTTGAACCTGCTTACGATAGTTATATTCCTAATATTGAAATTAATGGAGCAATCCCTATTTTAATTTCTTTACAATATCCAACATACAGAATTCCTTGGGATGAAGTGAGGGCAAAGATTACAGCCAATACCAAAATGATTATGATTAACAGTCCACACAATCCAACAGGAATGGTTTTGGATGATGAAGACATAATTCAATTGAAACAAATTGTTGCTGCACATGATATATTTATTTTAAGTGATGAAGTGTATGAGCATTTAATTTTTGACGATAAAAAGCATTTGAGCATTTTAAATTATCCTGAACTTATTTGAAAGAAGTTTTGTTTGTTTTTCATTTGGCAAAACTTATCACTGTACAGGTTGGAAATTGGGTTATTGTATTGCTCCAAAACCTTTGATGCAAGAGTTTAGAAAAGTGCATCAGTTTAATTGCTTTAGTTGTAATAGTACTGTACAATTTGCATTAGCAAATTATTTACAAAATGAAAATGCTTATTTAAGTTTAGGTAAAGAGTTACAACAAAAGAGAGATTATTTTAGAACTTTAATGCAACAAACTCCATTCAAACTCATTCCTTCTTATGGCAGTTATTTTGAATGTTATAGTTATGAAGGATTAAGTGAAATGAATGATTTTGATTTAGCAGTTCATCTTACAAAAAATTATGGAGTTGCTACTATTCCAGTTTCATCTTTCTACAAAAACAAAGAAGATAATAAAGTATTGCGTTTTTGCTTTGCCAAAAAAGAAGCCACCCTTGAAAAAGCAGTAGAAAAATTGAGCAATTTTAAGTTTTGTTAAATCCCTCTTGCTAAAATCTACAGTTTTATATTTGCAGCCATTAAAAAGTTTAAAGTTAAAAGTCTATAGTTTAAAGTTAACCACACCTTAAACCTTAAACCTTAAACCTTGAACCCTAAACTAAAAAAAATGTTTCAGAATTTACAAGAAAGATTAGAATCGGCATTTAAAAATATTAAAGGTCAGGCTAGAATTACTGACCTTAACATTGCTAACACAGTAAAAGATATTAGAAGAGCTTTAATAGAAGCCGATGTGAATTTTAAAATTGCCAAAGAATTTACCGATAAGGTGAAGGAAAAAGCTGTTGGTGAAAAAGTAATTAATGCCATTAGCCCTAGTCAGTTAATGACAAAAATTGTTCAGGACGAATTAACTGAACTTATGGGTGGCGAACCAGCAGAATTTAAGATTTCTGGCAATCCTGCCATTATTTTAGTTGCAGGTTTACAAGGTTCTGGTAAAACTACTTTCACAGGAAAATTAGCCAACTATTTAAAAACACAAAAAGGTAAAAGCCCTTTAGTAGTTGCTGGTGATATTTACAGACCAGCAGCTATTGATCAGTTAACTGTTTTAGCTGAACAAATTGGTGTTGCAATTTATAAAGAACCAGATACTAAAGATGCTGTTCTAATTGCTCAAAATGCTATTAAAGAAGCCAAACTCAATAATCATAATGTAGTTATTATAGATACTGCTGGTCGTTTAGCAGTGGATGAAGTAATGATGCAAGAAGTTGCAGCAATTAAAAATGCTATTAACCCAACTGAAATATTATTTGTTGTAGATAGTATGACAGGTCAAGATGCTGTTAATACTGCAAAAGCTTTTAATGATCGTCTAGATTTTACAGGTGTTGTATTAACAAAGTTGGATGGTGATACAAGAGGTGGTGCTGCAATCTCAATTAAATACACAGTTAACAAGCCTATTAAATTCATGAGTAGTGGCGAAAAGATGGACACATTAGATGTGTTTTATCCTGATCGTATGGCTCAAAGAATTTTAGGCATGGGTGACATTACCAGTTTGGTAGAAAAAGCCCAAATGCAATTTGATGAGGAAGAAGCTAAGAAATTAGAGAAGAAAATCAAGCAAAATAAATTCGATTTTCAAGATTTCTTAACCCAATTGCAAGCCATTAAAAAAATGGGTAATATTAAAGATTTAATGGGCATGATTCCTGGAGTTGGAAAAGCCATTAAAGATGTTGATGTAGATAATGATAGTTTTAAAGGCATTGAAGCCATGATTAATAGTATGACAGTTGCTGAAAGACTAAATCCAGATTTATTAAACCCTACTCGTAAAGCAAGAATTGCAAAAGGAAGTGGGAAAGAAATTGCTGAAGTCAATGCATTTTTAAAACAGTTCGAGCAAATGAAAGTAATGATGAAAAGCATGAACAATATGCCAATGGGTGGTTTTCCTGGCATGAAAGGAATGAGACGATAAAATAATGTTGAATTTTTAATGATGAATGTTGAATTATAAATATTTTTAGTATTATTGATGATGAAAAAAATTTTTCTATTTATTTCTTTGATGTTTTCCTTTTCTAGCTTTTCCCAAAATCCACTTACAGAAGCAGACTTCAATCACATGAAAGCCTTTTTAACAGAGGGTTTTACTATTAGTGAGATGAAAGACATTTTAGAAAATATTTCCTATAAAAAACATGAAAAATGGATGGAGAAAAAAGGTTATACTTTTAGAGAAGAAATTCCATCGAAAGAAGCACTTTATTATAAAAAAAATGACATAGTTTCTTTGTTTGTTTACTACAATAAAAATAAAGATTTTACAGAAATTAAATTTAGTAGCAGTCCTCAAAAATTTTACAAGGCTCTTGATGAATTAAAAACTAACAAAGCTTATAGAAGCATTAGTTCTCCTCAAAAAACATTTAATACAACTACTAAAGATTTAACCTTATGGCGTAATAATGGTTACGTTTATTATGCTAATGAAACAGATTATTATATTGGCATGTATAGAGATTATCCTTTCGATTTTATGGATAGAGTAAATAAAAAACTTTTCCCAGAAATGGTGTATGTAAAGGGTGGAAGTTTTAATATGGGCAGTGATGATGAAGATGATGGATTTACTGATAACAAACCAGCTCATAATGTGTCAGTCTCAAATTTTTATATTGGAATGTTTGAAGTAAAAGTAAAAGAGTATAGACATTTTTGTACTGCAACTAATCGTAAAATGGTTTCAAAACCCTTAAGTGGTTGGAATGAAGAAGCCCCTGTTTGCGAAACATCTTGGGATGATGCATGTTGATTATTGTGAATGGTTAAGTATTGTAACAGGAAAAAAATACAGATTACCTACAGAAGCAGAATGGGAGTTTGCTGCAAAAGGTGGAACAAAGTCCAAAAAATTTGGTTATGCAGGAAGCGACTTCTTAGAAAAAGTAGGTTGGATGATTAAAAAATCTGGCGTTGATATTAGAAGAACTGGAACCTTGTTTCCAAATGAATTAGGTATTTATGATATGAGTTCAAATGCTTGGGAATGGTGCAGTGATTGGTACGATGCAGATTATTATAAAAAATTTAAAACTTTTTCGAATCTTAATACAACTAATTTAACAGGACCTAGTACAGGAACAAAAAAAGTTAATCGAGGTGGTAGTAGTAGTAAAGAAGAAAAATTTTCAAAAACTTCATCAAGAAGTTCCAACTATCCTTCATCTGTGTTTGCTAATTTAGGCTTTAGAGTTGTGTTAGAAGATTAAGAAAATCTACAATTTTCCTTTTAATAAATGAGTGGCTACTTTTATACTCTGCTCATCATTCACAACTTTTTGCATGAGTTTTTGTAAGCCGTCAGGAATAGCTTCTTGTTCTTTGGAATTTAGTTCATGCACAACTTCATGAAATTCATCTTCATCATCATAATATCCAATAATTAATTTAAATATATTGGTTGAATGCAGTCGAAGAGAAACTTCTTTGTCTTCTTCATAATGATGAGTAGTTATAAAAGACCATTGATCTTGACCTAAGTAATCAAATAATACTTCTAAATGTGTTTCAGTTAATGCCTCAGTAATTAATTGTTCAATAATTGCAGCAGAATTATTTTTTACTTCTTCCTCGAATGACATTTAGTTTTAGTTTAGTTGGTGAAGGTAAGTAAATGAAATTTATTGCAACAACCCAGCACTATTATCCATAGCATATCTTGCTTTAAAAAGTTTAACCCTTAACTCTACCGTTTTTTGATAAAATTCTAAAGCTTTATTTTCTCGAGTATTTAAAACAAACAAACTGCTTTCTCCATTATTAAATCTGAGCAATTCATTTTGATATAATTTATTATAATTATCATAAGCTTGTAACGCTATGTTTAACTGCTGTTGCAACAAATTAAACTCATTGAAATAGCTTTTAATTTTATTTTCTAACTCCCATTTTTTTAAACTGATTTCTAAATTTGTTTCTTCAATTTTTAGTTTTGCCTTTTTAAGCTCTCCTCTTCCTTCTCTTAAAAATAAAGGCATTTTAAAATCTATTCCCCATTTATTATTGTTTTGAAAAAATGCATTATTGAAACCATTGAATACTGCATAATCTTGATTCAATACATTGATTTTGGTATTTACTGTTGGCAATAAATTTTGGGCTTTTAACTTTTTATCAACTTCTAAAACATCAATCTTAAAATAATACGATCTCAATATTGGATGATTTAGAAAAGCTTGTTCTATATAACTATTAATATTTTGTGTAAAGTTCAAATCTGCAAAAACTGCACTATTTGGAATAATATTTTCTGCAAGTGCATAAGCTGAGTCATTTTGCATCCATAAATAATTAGAAACATCAAGCACAGAGTTTAACAGATTCATTTGTGCATTAGCTTGCATAATTTGCAAATTCTGCAATTGTGTAAAGGCTTCTAAAGTATCCATCACACTTTTATCTCCATTTTGTTGGGCAATTTTTAACAGTCTTAATCTTTGTTGATTAATCTCGATATACCTATTAAACAAAGAATAGATTTGATAATCTGCAGACCATTTAGCATAGGTAATATATGCATCAAACAATAAATTATTGATGGTCTGTCTTTGATCTTGATAAGATTGTTGAAGGAATATTTTATTTTGTTTTAGTACAGCCCTTCTTTTATCAATCAAGAGTCCTTTTGCAAGTGGAATTTCGATTCCAAAATAGCTAGATTTGCCAGGGGTAAATTCACTATTTAAATTTCCTCCTCCATTATTTTCAATACCTGTTTTAATGTCACCAATAGGTAAGGGAACTTTTAATTCAGGGTTGAAATAATTATAATAATTCTTACCATCAAAAGTTTTTGCAGAAACATCAATGTTTATAGATGGATCAAAACTTCCTTTTGCAGCTAATATTTCTGCTTCGGATTTTTTTATTTGAATGTTTGCTTGCTTAACAATTGGATGATTTGCTTTTACAAGTTCAATAAATGCTTCTACAGAAAATATTTTGTCGGCTGAATTTTGAGCAAATCCAACAAAGCCAATTATACCACCAAGAAAAGTAAATGTAAATTTCTTCAACATTATTTTATCTTATTATCTAATGCTTCTCCAAGTTTATAATATTCTGGTGGAAATCCATTAATGTTTCTCCACAATTCATAGCCAATAGGAACATTCTTTAATAAAGCTATGCCTTGAGCACCAGTACCCAATTGTAAATATTTTGGCCAACGTTTTTCTGTTAAGTCTGAATCTTCGCTAACTAAAATTCTAAATTTTCCGTTTTTACTTATATTGGTTTCAATGGCAGTAACAACACCTGAAAAAGTTCCATAGCTTGCATTTGGCCAACCACTAAAAACAATAACAGGAAAACCATCGAAAATGAATCTTACTTTTTGGCCTTTACTAATTAAAGGCACATCCATAGGATCTATATACAATTCTACAGCAAGCTGAATTTTGTTTGGAACAATCTCAGCAATTATTTCACCTTCTTTAATAAACTCATTAATCCCAGCTTTTTTAGCTTTGGTAATTTGTCCATCTTGTGGTGCAATTACATAATATAATTGATTTCGAATATCGTAGTTGGCGTATAAATTTTTTAGCTTTGCTACCTCACCATCTGCAGTAGCTGCATCTGAAATTGAACTATACTTGTCGCCCTCTGCTTTTGCCAATTTATCAGCAAAATCTTGGTGAACACTATTTTTTTCAATTTGCAAAATAGTAAGTTCTTGTTTGCTCTGTATTAACTTATTTTCTGCACTGACTTTCTTTGCATAAGCAGTTTGATAATTAGCTTTTCTTTTTTCAAAATCAACTAAGGAAATAGCACCACTATCTAACATGATTTTACCAGCATCTAATTGCCGTTTGTAGATATTGAAATCATTTACAGCAGCAGTGATATCCATGCTATCACTAATAATTTTAAATCGTTGTTGTTGAATTTTATTATCGAGTGATTGTAGTTTTAAATTTCTATTCTGCAATAAAGCTTCAATTTGTAACAAAGCTGTACTTGCTTTTCCTTTATAGCCTTCAGAAGATTGTTCTTTAGCTGAGATTTGCTCCTTAGTTCTGCTCAATAAATTTGGATCAAAATATTCAACTTTAACTTCTGATAATTTTAAAACAGTATCTCCTTTTTTTACAAGATCACCTTCTTTAACATACCATTCAGCAACTCGACCTGAGATGACTGTATTAATTTCTTGTGGCCTGTTTTCTTGTCGTAAAGTTGTAACTGCACCTTTTGCTCTAATATTTTGGGTCCAAGGCAATAGCAAAATCACTAAAGAAACACTTATAATAAAATACATCCATCGCTTCACTTTGCTATGCTTGTTAATGCGATAGATTTTTTTGTAAGATGTTATTGGAGAATCAGCAACTACTTCATCAATATTTTCATGTAAAAAGTCTGGCATGTTTTATTAATTTATAATCCTTCCATCTTTTAATTTCACAACAATATCACTAGCAGCTTGTGCATCTTTATCACTTGATATAATAATGGATGTAACATTCGAATGATTTTTTAAGTACTGCAAAACAGTTGTTCTTTCTTTTGCATCTAAATGGTCTAATGGATCTTCTAATAACAATAATCTTTGTTTACCTAATAATGCTCTTACTAATAATATTTCTTGTTTAATATTAGAGGATAGTCTTTTGCCAAATGGATCTAAAATGGCATCGTATCCTTTATGATGACTTTGAATAAAATCTGTTAATCCCAACTGATTACTAATGATACTTACATCTTCAATTGTAATATCTGGATTACCCATTGTTAAATTCTCATAAAGAGTTCCATTAAAAATATCTTGTTGATTTAGTAAAATTCCTGTTAAGGATCTAAGACTAGTTAGATTGTAATTTGAAATAGGCACATCATCAATTAATATTGAACCATCATAATTATGATACTCTCCAGTAAGCAATCTGAGTAAAGAAGATTTACCTGAACCTGAAGCACCATCGATACAAACTAATTGACCTGGTTTTATGTCTAATGAAATATCTTTTAATTTAAAATCACCATTTGCATAACCAAAATTTACATTTATAAGTTTTATAGAAACGCCTTTATCCAAAGTGTTTAATTCAAGTGAGCCATTGATTTCAGAATCACTTTCAATTAAAGTATTAATTTTTTTAATAGAGGTTAAAGCATCGTAAATTTTATCTAGGTTAGAAATCAATTTTTCAACACTTGATATAATTGCAAGAATTACAATGTCAACAGCAATAAACTGACCCACATTAATTTGTTGGTTTACTAATAATACTGCACCAACAGTTAACATAGCAGTAGTGATGATAATTTTAAAAGTAATTAAACTCCAAAATTGAGTTAACAATACTTTAAAATGTAAGGTTCGAGATTCTAAATAATTTCCAATAAGCTCATCTGTTTTTTTAATATGTAAATCAGTTTTTTTACCAAACTTAAACGACTTAATAACTCTTGACATTTCCTCAAGCCAAGCTGCAATAGCATACTTATAATTACTTGCTGTAATGCTGGTTGAAAGTCCTTTTTTAGAAGTGTATGTTAAAATGAGAACAACAATGGTGATTAATAAAACTCCAAATCCTATGAAAATAGGATGATAGAACATCAGTAATATTAATCCAAAAAATATTTGAATAATTGCTGCAGGAATGTCTAATAAAAGTTTATCAATTCTTTTTGCTAATGAGGGTACATCAAAAAAACGATTGACCAATTCTGGTAAATAAATTCCATCTAATTTTTCAATATCTAGCTTAGGAAGTTTGTCTGCAATTTCTAAAGTATATCTAGTGAATATTTTTTGCTCAACTTTTTCAATAATTTGCATTTGTCTTACTTGAACCAGACCATTACAAAACACGCCTAAAACAACAATAAAAATGAGTACAATTATAGAAGCAGAAATAGAACCAGCCATTACAAAACTGATAATGGTTTGAATGCCTAATGGGAGAATGAGTGCTATTAATCCATTCAAAATAGCAAAAAAATAAATGCTTGAAATATCTTTTTGATCAAGCTTTAATACTTTTAGTAATTGTAAAAATGCTTTAAGAAAATTACTTTGATAGTCTTGTGTCATTCATTATTTTGGTTACTAGATTGCGAAAGTATTTTTAATAATTTTTTAATCTTCTTTATCGGTGTTAATAATTTGCTAAGAGATACTATTTCAAATATTCGTCTGTAAAATGTTTGTTTTGCTTTTCTTCTGCAAACTTTTGAGCATTGTATTGTTGAGAATTTCCTTTTGGTATAGATAAAGATTGCCAATTTTCATTACACATCATTTTTCCTAAAAACACAATTTGTCCAACATGATAACTATAGTGACACAATTGTCGATTAATAGCTTCAGTAATAGTTTGACCTTGATTTCTGATGAAAATTATTTTACATAAATCCTCTTCAATTAATGGTTTTATTGCATTAAATAAACATTGCCAGCCTTCATTCCAATTTGCAATTATTTCTTCTCGAGTTCTTACATCGTTTTCAAATTCAGCATCTCTTTTTCTCCATTCTTTTTCACCATCTTCAGTTAAAAAATTTGTCCATCGAGAAAGCATATTGCCATGCAGATGTTTTACAATGGTTGCAATACTGTTGCTTTCTGCATTGTATTGCCAGAACAATTTTTCATCTTGCAATTGTTCAAAGGTTTTTTCTCCAAGCAATTTATAATATTCAAATTGTTTAATGGCACTGATTAAATAGTTGCTATCCATAATTAATGATTTAGAAAAATATTTTGAAGGTTGATTTTAGTAGATTGATGGTTTTGTTGATACACTTCTAAAAGTTTTAAAACTGCATCTCTGCCTTCATTACCTAATGAAATAGAAAAATTGTTTACATATAAATCAATATGTTTTCTCATCACTTCTTCTTCCATTTCTTGTGCAAGTTGCTTTACATAATCTGCAACAAAAGGATAATGTTCAAAAGCATACTCAATACTTTCTTTAATCAAGTTATTAACTAATAAACTTAAATTAGTATCAATTCTTTTATGTGCAACAATTGCTCCTAATGGAATAGGAAGTTTGAAAGTTTCTTCCCAAAAACTGCCTAAATCTTTTACTAAAAATAATCCTTTTTGTTGATAGGTAAATCTATTTTCATGAATGATGACACCCAATGCATTTTCATTATTTAAAACATAATCTTCAATTTCATGAAAGGGTAAAAATATTTTATTAGTTGCATTAGGATATGCTAAAGAAAATAATAAATGTGCAGTAGTGTTTTCTCCTGGAATTGCTACTTCATAATTTTGAATGTTGAATACTTTTCGTTTCTTGTTGCTCGTTTCTTGTTGCTCGTTTCTTGTTCCTTGTTCTTCAATCAAAATTCCTTGTTCAATATTCTTTATTCCATCTTCATTCACAATTCGTAATTCGTCATTCGTAATTAAAAGTGGTCCAACTCCTTTACCTAAAGCCCCACCACTATCTAACACTTTATAATTATTCAACACTAAAGGCAAAACACCATAACTAATTTTTGTAAAATCGTGTTGCTCTTGTAATGCCCACTGATTAAGGGTTTGAACATCTTCTAAAACAACATCAAAATCTAATCCTTTAGTATCAATTTTTTTATTGACTAATGCATCAAAAATAAAAGTATCATTTGGACAAGGAGAAAATGCTAAACTAAACATTTATGATTGATTGATTTTAGATTGATGATTGATTATTGCAATTACACTTTTACTCAAATTATTTAATAGCTAATTTCATTTTCCATTTTGTTTTATCTCTTTCTCCTACGTAATTTGATGATGCACGAATTTGTAAATATGGAACATTATTCAAATTGCAAACATAATGCAATGCTGCACCTTCCATAGATTCTAATGTAGGCTTATATTTTTTTATTATTTGTTCAATTTGAATTTTATCTGTTGTAACTTGATTTACTGTAACAGCTTTTACAATAGGCAGATTTAGAAAATTATATTCTTGAATATTCTTGTTGATGATTCCTTTTTTCTTAAATGGTTTTGAATTTTGTTTTACCAATCCTACATCAAAAACATCTTTCCATTTTTCATTTTCCACAACACCAAGATCTCCTAAAAATTCTTCTTCTACTAAATAAACTTTACCCAATTTTTCTTTAATATCAAAGCAACCTGCAATACCAACTTGAAAAATAAAATCAGGTTTCGTTTCATAGATCAACTTCATTAAACTAACAGCAGTCGCTAGCATTCCAACTCCTGTTGGTGCAAAAACAATTTCTATATTTTTTGTTGATTTTATTTTTTGTTGTAAACCATTTAACTCAAAATCTGTGGCTGCTGTAATCAATATTTTCATTGAAATAAATTGAGTTAAAAAAATAAGTTCTATCGTAATACCATTTGCCTATCTGCATCCAATCTTAATAAAATAAAAATAAGTATGGTGAATGTTACTAAAGATGATCCTCCATAACTTACTAAAGGCAATGTAATACCTGGTGATGGAAATAAACCAATTGTCATTAAAATATTTAAGGCAATATGAAAAAATAAAATACTGGCAACACAGTAAGCATAAACCCTACTAAATGTACTTCTTTGCCTTTCTGCCATTCTAATAATTCTAAATAAGAAAAATAAATAAATGCCTAGAAAAACTGCAGAGCCAATAAAACCAAATGCTTCACCTAATGATGTAAAAATAAAATCTGTATTTTGTGCTGGCACATAACGTCCACGAGTTTGAGTTCCTTTTAAAAATCCTCTTCCGAAAAATCCACCAGAACCAATGGCTATTTTACTTTGTCGTACATTATAATCATCAGGTTTACGTATTGGTTTACTGCCTTCAGCTGCTTGATGTTTGTTTTGTGTACAATCATAATCTCCTCCAAATGCACTATAAATTCTTGCACTTTGGTGACACTCAAACACATTATTAAAAACAAAAGGCACAGCAAATTTTTGAAAGCTTACACAAACGACCCAAGCACCAATAATCCAACGCAACAAGGTTTTATTGCGTTTCATTTGTTTGCGTAAAATATAAATCAACAAGGCAGCAATGGCAGTTAATGCAATAGCAAGTGTATCTGGCTCAACAATAATAGAAGCAATTAAAAGCACTCCGATTGCTGCTCCTATTATCATTAATGTTGGAGGAAAACCTTCACGATACATTACAATAAAAAAAGAAGTATAAACCAAGCCTAAGCCAAGTTCATGTTGCATAGTAGAAATCAAAAAGGGAAATAAAACCAAGCCAATAGCAATAGCTTGAGGCTTTAGTTTATCGAAACTGGTTTCTTGTCGAGATAAAAATTTAGCTAACGCCAATGCAGTAAATATTTTACACAATTCAACAGGTTGTAAATTAAATCCACCTCCCAAAGGAATCCAACTTTTAGAACCATTTACCACTTTACCAATAACAAAAGTTGAAAGCATTAAAACAACACCAAATGCATAAGAGAGATTTGCAAATGCTGTAAATAATTTACTATCAGATAATAAAATGAATAAAGCAATTACTAAAGAAAATAAAGCAAACATTAGCTGCTTACTATAATTTGCTTTGCCACCAATAAAAGTTTGAAATAAATCTGATTGAGGTTTATACTCAACCATAAAAATGCAAAGAATGCCAATGGCAACAAGCAAAAGATATATCCATGCAGATAACCAATCAATTCCTTCGCTAACTTTTGCTTTTTTGTACGTGTTCATGAAATTTTTATGCTATACTATAATTATTAATGAGCCATATCATCGTACTTGGTTTCTTTTAAAACAGGTTCTCTAAGTTCAACAGGTTTTGTTTTCTTTCTCATTTTCATATTCAACATTTCTACTAAAAAAGAAAATGCCATAGCAAAATATACATAGTTTTTTAAGTGCAAATCATGTGCTTTTTCACTATCAAAACCTTCTACCAACAGCACTAATCCAATCATTACTAAAAAAGATAAAGCCAACATTTTTATGGTAGGATGTTTATGCACAAATGCAGCAATTGCAGCACTAAATAAAAACATTACAATCATTGCAATAATTACTGCTGCAATCATAATTTCAATATGCTTTGCAGTTCCACCTGCAGTGATAATGCTATCGAAACTAAACACCATATCTATTAAAATAATTTGAAAAATAGCTTTTGAAAAACTTAATTGTTTGTTACTGCCAGATAGATTGGTTTCTTCTTCTCCTTCTAAGTTTGTGATGAATTTCCATGACTGTTTTATAAATTAAAAACAATCCTCCTGCTATCATTACTAAACTAGCCAAATCAAATCCTCTACCAAATAACTCAAATAAAGCTTTGCCTTTTTGTTGTAGCAACCAACCTAAACCCATAGTAAAATAGATCGCATGATGATGCCAGAAAACATCCAAGTCCATCTAGACTTTGTTCTTAAACTTTCAGGCAAACGATTCATGATAATGGAAACAAAAATTACATTATCAATGCCCAAAACTATTTCTAAAACTACTAATACAAAAAAACTGATTATACTTTCAGAAGTAAAAAGATGTTCCATAAATTCAAATATAAATATTGTGAGAGGTGTTGCTATAAATCTTTTAAAAGTTCTTTACAAATATTTTTTGTGATCGAAGGACCTTCGTAAATAAATCCTGTCCAAACTTGAACTAAACTTGCTCCTAATTCAAATTTATCTTTTGCATCTTGAGCAGTAAAAACTCCACCACTTGCAATTAATGGCATGGAAGGATTTTGTTGATGAACATATTTTAATATTTCATCACTTTTCTGTTTAATGGGTTTACCACTTAAGCCACCATTTCCAATGGCTTCAATTTCTTTTGTTGATGTTTTTAAATTTTCACGAGTTATAGATGTGTTTGATGAAACTATTCCACTGATGTTGAGTTCACTTGTTAATTCTATAATATCATCAAGTTCTTTAAAACTTAAGTCTGGTGCAATTTTCAACAGCAATGGTTTTGACTTTGGTTTTGCAGAATTTATGTTTTGAAGTTCAGTTAATATTTTTGTTAATGCATCTTTGCTTTGCAAAGCTCTTAGGCCAGGCGTATTAGGACTGCTCACATTCACTACAAAATAATCACTCACTTCAAAAAGCTCATTAAAGCAAGTTGTGTAGTCTTTATGTGCATCAATATGTTCAGTTACTTTATTAATTCCAATATTTGAACCAATGATTAAATTGCTATTTGAGATTTCTTGTTTCCATAGCGACAATCTTTTTTTTGCAGCACTTACACCTTCATTATTAAAACCCATTCTATTTATTAAAGCTTGATCTTTTGGCAAACGAAATAAAGTTGGTCTAGGATTCCCAGGTTGAGCTTTTGGTGTTACGGTTCCTATTTCAACAAAACCAAAGCCTAAACTTTCTAATTCTCTTAAATATTCTGCATTTTTATCGAAGCCTGCTGCTAATCCAATAGGATTTTTAAATTTTAAACCAAAAACCTCTTTTTCTAAGTTTGATCATTATTTATCGAAAACCTTTTACGAATAAGCTCTTGAATCATCCCAATAGAGCAACCCATTTTTAAAAGCTTCATTGAAACCTCATGGGCTTTATGTGCAGATAAAGTAAATAAGATGCTTCTCAATAATGCATACATAGAGCAAAAGTAAAATAAGTTTGTCGTTAACCCAATTTGTGTTTTGGCTTTTAGAGAAACTGCAATTTTTTATTTTAGTTATAAACATTCCACCAAAAATTGAATTGGTTTTTTACTTTTAATCCATGAAAACGTGGTTTCAAATTATTTTCAACAAATATTTATTGTCATTTGTTTTTATGTTGGTTTGGGTTTTATTTTTTGATGAAACCGATTTCTTCATTCAACAATCTAGATTAAAGGATTTTAAGGAACTTAAAACCAAAGTTGATTATTATAAAAAAGAAATTGAAATTGCTCAACAAGAGCTATCAGATATTCAACATAACCCAGAGGCTTTGGAAAAATTTGCCAGAGAAAAGTATTTTTTGAAGAAGGATAATGAAGATATTTATATTATAGAATATCCACAACCATAAATTAAAAGGCCTCACACAATAATAGTTATCCACAATCGTTTATATAGGACATTCCGCATCTACCCTTCGAAAGCTGTAATTTTATAACAGCTAATTCAAACAGAGTATGCGAAAATTTTCACAACAACAACTCATGCAGTTTTTGTACGATGAAGCATCGCCCATATTAAAAATGGCGATTGATAAGGCTTTGCTTAACGACAAAGAATTATTAAAAGAAATCAATTCATTAAAAAGAACAAAAAAACAACTAGACCAACTGAAGCAAAAGCCTTTAAGTCCTAGTAAAAAAACCATTGACACTATTTTAGAATATGCTAAACAAACAGCAGTCAAAAAATAGATTCATTCTTTAATCAATTAGATTCTTATTGTAAAAATCTTTACACCTGACCTAGATAATTTCGATTGCTTTAATATTGCAAGTATTAACTTAACAATATGCAATCATCTTATGTTAAATACACTGTAGCCGATGCTATAGGAGTAATAGAATTTTACACTTCTCAGCACAACTCTTTACCAGCAAGCATTCTAGAGCAGTTGGCTAATACATTTCATACTGCTGCTAGTGATGATTTGTGCAAGGTCATCATACTAAAAAGTGGTGGTGAAAGAACATTTTGTGCAGGTGCAAGTTTTGATGAATTATTAAGTATTACCACGAAAGAAGAAGGTTTAAAATTCTTTAGTGGTTTTGCCAGTGTTATTAATGCCATGCGTAAATGTCCAAAGTTTATTATTGGAGCAGTACAAGGAAAAGCAGTTGGTGGTGGAGTTGGCTTAGCCAGCTCATGTGATTATACTTTAGCCACAAAATTTGCACAAATTAAACTCAGTGAATTGGCTGTTGGTATAGGACCATTTGTAGTTGGACCAGCTGTTGAACGTAAAATTGGCACTTCTGCAGCTTATGAATTAGCTATTGATGCCTCAAATTTCAGATCAGCAGAATGGGCTAAAGAAAAAGGATTGTATGCTGAAGTTGTGGAAAACCTTGCTGAATTACAAGCTAAATCTGAAGCTTTAGCCAAGAATTTATCCACACAAAATCCTGAAGCGATGGCTGAAATTAAAAAAGCATTTTGGAGAGGAACAGAGGATTGGGATACACTTTTACTAGAAAGAGCAGCAATAAGTGGCAAATTAGTTTTAAGTGATTTTACAAAAGAGTTTATTAAAAAATTTAAAGCATAGAAATTGATATTTAATAAATGCAGAAGTAGTCGAAAGGCTACTTTTTTTATGGTCATAATTTTAATAGAACCACTAATCAATATCATATAAAAATCAAATTACAATTCCTTAGGTTTGCTACTCACAAAATTTGAGTTATGAAAAAAATATTAGTTTCATTATCGCTTGTTTTAGTCATGTTCCGAACCTATGCAGATGAAGGAATGTGGTTGCCTATGTTATTAGGTCAACAAGTCTATAACGACATGGTAAAAAAAGGTTTAAAACTTAAACCTGAGCAATTGTATAGTGTTAACAATGCATCATTAAAAGATGCTATTGTAATTTTTGGTGGTGGATGTACAGGAGAAATTGTAAGTAACCAAGGATTGATATTCACTAATCACCACTGTGGTTATGGTGCAATTGCAAAAGCATCTTCTGTTGAAAATAATTATTTGAGAGATGGTTTTTGGGCTGCTGATAAAAGCAAAGAAATCCCTACAAGTTTATCAGTTCAATTCTTAAATAGAATTGAAGATGTAACGCAAAAAATGGAAGCTGGTCTAGGTAGTTTAACAGGTGCTGAACGCAATGCTAAAATGCAACAAATTCAATCAGATATTATTAAAGAAGCTACTGGTGGAAACGAATTTAAACGTGCAGTTGTTGCTAGTATGTTTAAAGGCAATCAATATTTTTTATATGTTTATGATGTTCAAAAAGACATTCGTTTTGTAGGAACGCCTCCAGAAAGTATTGGAAAATTTGGTGGTGATACTGATAATTGGGAATGGCCAAGACATACAGGTGATTTTTCTGTTTTTCGTGTGTACACAGGTAAAGATGGAGAACCTGCAAACTACGATGCTGCAAATGTTCCAATGACTCCAAAATATTTTTTACCAGTAAGTATTAAACCATTAAAAGATGGTGATTACAGTATGATTTATGGTTATCCTGGAAGTACTAATAGATATGAAATTAGTGATGGTGTTAAATTAAGTACAGACATCAATAGTCCATCTTTAGTGAAGTTGAGAGATATGCGTTTAAAGTATATGTATGCAGAAATGATTAAAGACCCTGCAGTAAAACTTCAATTGGCATCTTCATATGCAAGCATTGCTAACTATTGGAAATTCTTTGATGGCGAAACCAAACAATTATTAAAGTATGATGTGTATGGCAATAAGAAAAAATTCGAAAATGAATTTACTGCTTGGGCAAATGGAAAAGCAGAATATGAAAATATAGTTACTGATTATACCAAAAATTATGATGCTTGGAGACCTTATGCAAAACATCGTCAATACATTAATGAAGGCATTATGGGTTCTCCATTATTAGCTCTAGCAGGCTCATGGATTGGCTTAGAGAATGCTTTAAATAAAAAAGATGCTAAAGCAGAAGATATTGAAAAGGCTGTTAAAGCTGCTGATAAAGCAAGATCAAATTTTTTAGAAAATGAAAATAAAAAAAGTGATCAAAAAATATTAGCACATGTTTTATCAATGTTCATGACAGATGTTGACCAATGCTCAACAACCAAAAGATTTTTATCCCAATTTGTTTAAGAAGTAGTAGCATTGAAGAAAATCCATTCAAAAAATATGCTGCAGATGTTTTTGAAAACACTATGGCTTTTGATGATGCAAAATGGAAAGCATTTACAACTAAACCAACAGTTGAAGCTTTGCATCAAGATCTAGCATTTATAACCTCATCAGCATTTTTATCAAACTATAATAAAAATTATGCTCCTAAATTTTCCGCCTTCAATTCAAAAAATAATGAATTAGGCAAAGCCTATTTAAAAGGTATTATGGAAATGGATCCTGTTAAAGCTAAGATGATGTATCCTGATGCTAATTTTACAATGAGAGTGAGTTATGGTAATGTAAAAAGCTATTATCCAAAAGATGCAGTAAAGTATGATATTGTTTGTACCATGAAAGGTGCAATGGATAAATATGTGAAAGATGATTACGAGTTTGATTTGCCACAAAAGTTTATTGATTTGTATAAGGCAAGAGATTTTGGTAGATATGAAGATCCAAATTATAAAGATGTTGTAGTGAATTTTATTACAACAAATGATATTACAGGTGGAAATAGTGGTAGCCCAGTTATCAACGGTAAAGGCGAATTAATTGGATTAGCTTTCGATGGCAACTACGAAGCTTTAAGTCATAAATTAGCTTTCGATAAAGATTTAAACAGAACCATTTGTGTTGATGTAAGATATGTATTGTGGTGTATAGAAAAACTAGGTGGTGCAAAACATATTGTAGATGAATTAAATGTTGTAAGCAAATAATTTAATAGAACATTTGAATAAAAAAAGAGCAGAAAATTTTCTGCTCTTTTTTTGTTTTGTCATTAGGTTTTTATCTGGCATAAACTCCGTTAGGACTAATTACACTAGCTGGTCCACCACTAATTCCAACTGGAGGAATAATAATATTAATTGCTTCTCCATTAACTTTTAAAGATGCTTTTCTTGCATGAATTTCAACTCCTTGTTGGTAAAAAGGAGGCATTGCTGCTGGCTCTCTATTAATTAAATAAGGGGCAGAAAAATCACTCATTTCAACTTCAAATGTATAATCTCCACAAATGCATTTTGCAGTTGCAGAACTTTCTTCAATTTTAATATCAATTGTTGCATTTAAAACTGGAGCTGCTTCAAATGGTGTTCCTGCAAAAATATTGGGACCAAAGTATGCTCCAACTGTTTCATCAGTTCCAACAAATCCGAAAACAAGGGGATTTGCATTAGTATCTGGTTGCCAAAAAATCATACCACTAGGTGCATTACCTACAGGTGTATTAACCATTCTGCCTAAATGTATAATTACATTTGGCATTTGTAAATCAGGGGAAGTAACTGCTACTAAATCAATTCCTCCTTCCCAACTCATCCATTTCGTGACGTTTAACATAATATTTATTTTTTTTGCTAATGTAGCTTTTTTTATTGTTGTTCTTCACCAAAAAAAATTGCGAAACAAAATGTTTCGCAGAGCTAGTTAAAGTTCTTCAATTCAAATTTATTCAAAATGAGATATTTTTCATTTGTGATATTGAAAAAAATTAAATAGTCAATTCGTATCTTTGAGTTGAACACCAGAAAAAAAATTATCATGCCGGAGATAAGTAGATTTTTTGGGATTATTATTAGAATGTATTATGCAGATCATAATCCACCACATTTTCATGCAATCTATCAAGATGACACCGCTGAATATGATATCAATACATTACTAACCATTAGAGGCAGTTTGCCATCTCGTGCCCATGCAATGGTTTTAGAATGGGCTTCTTTACATAGAGAAGAATTGCTTGAGGACTGGAAGCTTGCAATTGAGAGAAAAGAAATTAAAAAAATTGAACCATTAAAATAAAATAATCATGAATAAAATTATTGAAATAACCTTACTTGGTGAGTATTGGTTGTTGTTAAAATTTGATGATGGAGAATCCAAAAAGATTGATTTTAAATCACTAATTGGTAATGGTATTAGTTCAAAATTATTAAACAAAGATTACTTCAAACTAGTTACCATTGATAATGGTGGTGGTATTGAATGGCCAAATGGTATGGACTTCTGTCCAAATTTCCTTAAAGAATATATTCCTGCAAATGGTCTTATTAATGAGCCTCACATTGTTTAAAATTAGATCTTATATAATCAGCTCTTAAAGCTTATAATATTGATAGCATTATCATATTAATTAAAGCAACAAAATAAAAACAGCGAAACATTTTGTTTCGCAGAGCAGTTTTTAGAAAAGGATGCAACCTTCATTCATTTACATGAATTTCTAGTTGCATCCATAAATTGAATTGTGTAATTATGCTTTAGCTTCTTTGCCCAATAACAACAACTCATTTACTTGAACTTCTGTTACATATTTTTTGTTACCATCTTTATCATTGTAACTACGATTAATGAGTTTTCCTTCTAAAGCAACTTCACTGCCTTTTTGTAAAAACTTTTCTGCAATTTCAGCAACCTTGCCCCAAGCAATTAAATTATGCCATTGGGTTTCTACTACTTTTTCGCCTTTTGCATTTCTGTAGGTTTCGTTGGTGGCTACACTAAACTTTGCCATTTTTTTACCACTTTCTAATGTTTTTACTTCAGGATTGTTACCTAAGTTTCCAATTAATTGAACTTTGTTTTTTAATGCGTACATGATGTTTTGTTTTGTGTTCCTACATTTTCGGAACGGTTATTAATTTATTTCAATCAAACTTTTGTGGCGACGTCTTACCAGTGATTGTTTGACAAGGCAAAGTTGATATTACCAAAAACCTTTAGTCGGAGATTAGCCGTTTATTCTCGATGATATCCGTATATATCCGATTAAATACGGATAATTTTTTATACTTTTAATCTTAACTATTCAGAATTTCATTTAGTTATGTGTTTTAGAATTTCGATTGTTCACTTTAAAAAATCCACATGGAAACTGCATTAAAAAAATGTTTGGCTTGTGACAAAACGCTTAGAGGAAGGGTTGATAAAAAATTTTGTGACGATTACTGTAGAAGCAATTACAACAATTTGCAAAAAGCAACAAACAAACCAGATGCTTATGTTAAGCAGGTGAATAATATTTTATTAAAGAATAGAAAAATTTTGGCTGAGGTTTTACCCGAGCAAGAAGAAATGACAAAAACTACTTTAGACAAACTCACACAAAAGGGTTTTGTGTTTAAATATCATACCCATACTTACAAAAACAAAAAAGAACAAACCTATTTTTTTTGTTACGATTATGGCTATTTGCCTTTAAGTGAAAATTGGTTTTTGGTGGTGAGAAGAAAGGAAGAATAAACCTTGTTGGTGAAGAAAAGCAACAAGGGCGAAAAGATGCTGGTGGCTATTAAACCAACAGCATGAAAAAAATTTGTTCTTATAGTATTACATAGCCTTTGCAAAAACATAAAACGGTTTTGTTTCAATTGGAACATCAGGATTGCCATCAACAAGATTAGGATAAATTATTAATTTTATTTTAATACCGGTTTTCATCCTGTTTCCTGTTAAAACAAAAACAAAGGTTGATAAACTATCAGCCCTTATATCATGTGGAAGAAGTTGAAAATCCGGGATTATATGACCGATATTATCTTCGTTGTTAGATTTCTCACTTTCTTTTATTTTTTTGAAAAATGAAGTATCGTGGTTGAAATATGCAGTATAAACTTCATTGTAAGCAGTATATAGTTTTAAATGAGTATCAATGCAAGCTACTTCTATCGTATATCCTCTATTAAAGGATGTCAAATTTTTAATTGTAAACGAAAGGGTATCACCCGGATAAAAACATTTTTTTTCAATATCAGAAACAATAATAAAGGGTGCTTTTTGCCCAAATACAAATGCATAGAAAAGCACCAAGCTTCCCGAAAGTATTAATTTTTTAATATTTAGTATGACCATTAGTCAATGCATTTTTGGATTTATACTTCGCCTTTGTTGGTGTTCTTCACCAACAAATTTATATAAAAAGCGAGCAGAAATATTTCTGCTCTCTTTTTGTTTAAATGATATTTTCATTGCGAAGGTTCTTGCCTGAAGCAATCTCAAATTGAATTAAAGATCGCTTCGTACCTCGTAATGACTTTAAAATGTTATTAAATCTTCCCTACCATATTCCAGCTCTTCAAAGCTTGTAGCTTTGATAGTATTATTAAGTTGCTTATAGCAACAAAACTAAAACTGCGAAACAAGTTTTTCGCAGAACTAAGAAGAAAGGAAGAATAAACCCTGTTCGTGAAGAACTCCAACAAAGGCGAGAGTAACCAATAAAGCAAAACACCATAAAAAATACAATTCTTTGATAGTTTAATTATACTTAACCCCTTGAATACTATAGCTCATATAGAATCCATTGCTAAAAACTGGTTTCTTTATAGATATGACAATATAATTTCTCTCTTTTAGCAATTCCTTAATTAGGTCATTGCTTGCATTTTTAGGTATGGAAATTTGTTTTGGGTAAAAATAGTAAGCTGCCAAATCAAAATCGAAATTATCAGATGGTAAAACAAGTTCACTCATCTGTAGATCTACCAAACACTGACCTGCAAGCTTTTGTGCTATACTACTAAAATCTTTTATTATTGGTTCTTTTACATCATCCCATTTTTTATCATTCAATAAAATAATTTCATTTTTAAGAAATAAAGTCCATTTTGAGTATGTTTTATCTCTATATAATCCAGATGTAAATGGAGCTTTATTTAGAATACTACCATTTTTGAATTTATATAATTTCATAAAGTCCTCGTTGATATTAAATTTTTGGAGTGTATCAGTGTTTATAGTATTTGCTGACCTTAAAGAAGGAAAACCTAAAGAAGCACTGTTATATCCATCAATAAACAGCGTGCAAAAATTTGCTTCTTGTGCGTTTACGTTCAAGAAAGCAAAGAGAAATAAAGTTGATAGTAATTGTTTCATTTGTTTGTATTTGAAGTTGGAATTTGTGCTTTTTTATAAGTCAATAGCAATTATTCTAACACTAATATAATAGGCTAGATGTTATTTTTCAAGTTAATCATTAAAAGTATCAAAAGTTAAATTTAGTTTTAGCATGTGTCTCTTTCAGTTCTTTAAAGCTTGTCGCATTGAAAACTCACTATGTTGCTTATAGCAACAATATAAAACTGCGAAACATTTTGTTTCGCAGAGCTGTTTAAATTTACAAATACTTATCTCCTTTGCTTCGTTTTACTTCAGCTACATATTCTTTAATGGCTTGTTCTTTATCTTTCTTGCAAATGAGTAAAGCATCTTTGGTATCAACAATAATAAAATCATCTAAACCTTGTAGTACTAATACTTTTCCTGGAGGGGCACTTACCATACATTTTGTTGCATCAATAACAATGGTACTATCGCTAGCTACTGCATTGCCTAAATAATCTTTATCTAAATTTTCATAAGCACTATTCCAAGTGCCTAAATCACTCCAACCAAAAGAAGAAGGAATAACACAAACCGATTTTGCATTTTCCATAATAGCAAAGTCAATAGAGATATTGGTACATAAAGGATAGATTCTACCAATAGCATCTTTTTCATCTCCAGTATTATAATTTGTTTTTTCAGCTTCAAGCAACTCAAACATTTCGGGTTGTTGAGCAGCAAATTCATCAATTACATCTTTGGCTTTCCAAATAAAAATACCAGCATTCCATAAAAAATCTCCACTTATTAAAAAGGTTTTTGCCAATTCTAAATCTGGTTTTTCGGTAAAAGTTTTTACTTTAAAAATTTCATCTTCAATTACATCAGTATCGTACTGAATATAACCATAGCCAGTATTTGGGTAAGTTGGTTTAATGCCTAATGTAACTTAGCTGCTTGATTTTTCTACAAAGCCCCAATGTGCTTCTTTAAAGCAGATGGTTTAAAAGTTTCTCCATCTAATATCATATGATCACTTGGAGCAACAATCATTGATGCTTTTGGATTTTTTTGTAAGAATTAAATGCAATATAAGCAACACAAGGAGCTGTGTTTTTTTTGCTGGGCTCTGCTAAAATATTTTCAACAGGTAAATCTTTTAATTGCTCTGCAACAATTTCTGTGTACTCCTCAGAAGTAATGATGAAAATATTTTCTTTAGGAATGAAAGTAGCATAACGTTCAAAGGTCCACTGAATTAATGTTTTGCCACTGTTTAAAATATCGAGAAATTGTTTTGGATATGATGTTCTGCTCATTGGCCAAAAACGAGAACCAATTCCGCCAGCCATAATTGCAACGTAATGATTAGGATTCACTTGAATAAGTTTATTTTCTCAAATGTACTAGGGTAATATTAAGAGAAAAAGGAATAGTGGATTAATTCACTATTCCTTTTAATAATATTTTATTTATCTGAATAACTTTTAGTCGTGACGGCCCATTTCTCTAGAAATCTTACATGAGCAGCTATAGCTTTTCTGGTTGTAGGATATTCAATGTATTGTAATTGATATTCTTTACAAACATTACGAATAATATCACTAATAGCAGGATAATGAACATGAGAAATTTTTGGAAATAAATGGTGTTCAATTTGAAAATTTAAGCCACCCACTAGCCAACTAACTAATTTATTTTTAGTTCGGAAAATTTGCTGTTGTTTTAATTTGATGAGCAGCAAACTCATCTGGTAATTTATTTTCTTCAATACTGGCTACAGGAAATTCAGTATGCTCAACTGTATGTGCGCTAATTGAAAAACAATA
>CAVQUL010000014.1:0-74422 GCA_963716885.1 uncultured Chitinophagaceae bacterium
AATACAACATTTCTAATGGCTATCTGGTAACCTGCTGATGCAATTGTACCACCAGTTTCAGCAACAAGTTTTGCCATAATAATCCAACTGCCTGAAGCAATTATAAATTGAAAAGTTGCTGGCCAAGCAATTTTAACTAAGCCTTTAATTACTTCAACATCTATTCCTAAATGTTTTTTTGTAATTTTTATCATGCCTTTTCCAATAAATAAAAAATAACATTGATACAAAACACCACAGCTTCTCCCAAATTGCAGCAATAGCTGCACCTTTTAATCCAAACCCCTCAAAAGGTCCAATGCCATAAATTAGTAAAGGACATAAAACAATATTTAATAACTGGCTAACCACAAACTTTTCATAGCCATAGAAGCATTACCAGCACCTCTAAAAATTCCATTGATAAGAAATAACATAATGATAGCAACACTTCCTCCTAACATAATTTGTGTAAAGATGGTGCCCTGTTCAATAACTTCTGGTTGAGCACCCATGAGCCTTAAAATATCAGCTGCAAAAATTATTCCTGTAATGCTAAGTATTAATGTAAAAGTTAGTGAAACTACAATGGCTTGAACAGCTGCATGTGCAGCAGCTTCAGAATTTTTTTCTCCAGTTGCAATCATTGCTGTTGCAGCAGTGCTTAAACCTATGGCTAAAGAATAAATAATTGTAATGGCTGCTTCAGTTAAACCAACAGTTGCAATTGCTGCATCACCTAGTTTTCCAACAAAAAACATATCTACAACTGCAAATACAGATTCCAAACTCAATTCTAAAATCATTGGAATGGCTAAAGGTACAATTGCCTTTTTTAAATTGCCTTGAGTAAAATCGTGATTGCCTCCTTTAAGAGATTGCTTAATGATTTGAATGTAATCTTTAAGCTGATAGGTAAAAAGTGCCATGCAATAGTTTTGTCTATTTGCTAAGCTACTAATTAAATCAAACCAATATCTTTTCTAAAATAGATTCCATCAAGATGAATTTGATGAATGGCTTCGTAGGCTTTACTTTTAGCTTCATCTAAACTAGTTGCAGTTGCAACAATATTCAACACTCTACCACCACTTGTAATTAAATTATTTTCATTTGAAGAAGCACCTGCAATAAAGTAAGGTGTTTCTAGTTTATCTAATCCTTTAATTGATTTTCCTGTTTAACATCTTGGATAACCATTTGATGCTGCTACAATGCAACAACTGTGTTCATTCTTCCAATCGAGTTCTATTTCATTTCCTATAATAGCAGCCCCCACAATTTTCAATAAATCAGATTTGAGTAATGGTAAAATAGTTTGTGTTTCAGGGTCGCCCATTCTTAAATCATATTCTAATAAATAACATTCATTATTCACCACCATTAAACCAAAAAATATGATACCAGAAAAAATTAAATCATCTTCTAACAATCCTTTTAAAGTGGGTTGTAAAATATGCTTCTCAAAATCTTGTTGAATAGCTGATATGTATAATGGATTTGGAGCTATAGCACCCATGCCACCTGTGTTTGGACCTTTATTATCATCAAAAATTTTCTTATGATCTTTGGCCGATATGAAAGGATAAATATTTTTTTTGTTGAAGATGGAGAGAACCGAAACTTCAAAACCATCCAAAAATTCTTCAATCACAATTTCGTTTCCTGCATCACCAAAAATTTTATTTACAAGAATATCATTTATATAATCACAAGCTTCTTTAAAATTTTGTGCTATACAAACTCCTTTGCCAGCTGCTAATCCAGTTGCTTTGATAACAATTGGAAATTTCTGATAAGTAACATAATCAATAGCAATATCAGCAGCAGTAAAGCCCTGATGTTTTGCTGTTCTAATGCCATGTTTTAACATGAAGGTTTTTGCAAAAGCTTTGTCTCCCTCAAGTTGGGCTGCTTTTTTATTTGGGCCGGTAAAATTTTAAGATTATATTGTTCAAACATTATCTACAATTCCATCTACTAATAATGCTTCGGAACCAACAATAGTAAAATTAATCAATTCATTTTTGGCAAATTGTACAATATCATTTACTCCCAGAAGGTTAATATTTGTTCCAATATCTGCAGTTCCTCCATTGCCTTTTGCAAAAAATAATTCAATATTTGGATGGTCTTGTTTAAGCTTAACACCAATAGCATGTTCTCTTCCACCATTACCTATTATCAATACTTTCATAGCTTAATGTTTAAAATGACGAATACCTGTAAATAACATGGCTATATTCTTTTTATTACAAGCATCAATAGAATCTTGATCTTTTATTGAACCACCTGGCTGAATAATAGCTTTGATGCCATGTGAAGCACAAATATTAACTATATCATCAAAAGGGAAAAATGCATCTGAAGCCAACACACATTCAGCTAAATTTACCTTATTTTCTTGAGCTTGTTGTATAGCTTGTTTTAATGCATGAATTCTGCTGAGTTTGTCCACTTCCAATTCCAACAGTTGTAAAATCATTTATTAAAACAACAGCATTTGATGAACAATGTTTCACTACATTTTGTGCAAAAACTAATTGTTCAATTTGAATAGTTGTAGGATTTTGTTGGGTAACACAGTTGAGTTCGTAAGAGTTAATGTTATCTTTTGTTTGAACCAATAAACCACCATTAATTGAAATGATATTTGAATGATTAATTTGTTGTTTTGGGATTTGTAAAATTCTTAAATTTTTCTTTTTAGCAAAAACTTCTAAAGCAGCATCTTCAAACTTTGGAGCAATAATGACTTCAAGAAAAATTTCATTTAACTTTTCAGCAGTAGCTTTTGAAACTGTTGTGTTAAAAGCTACAATACCACCAAATATAGAAACTGGGTCAGCATTGTATGCATTTGTATAAGCATCAAAATCATTTGTAGCTTGAGCTACACCACAAGGAGTATTGTGTTTTACTGCACAACAAGTAGGTTGAGTAAATTCATTCACAACACTAATAGCTGCTTGAATATCTCTATAATTATTATAAGATAATTCTTTGCCTTGTATTTGTTGCCACGAACTAATGTTTTCTTTTTCTGATAAATTAGTGTAGACAGCAGCTTGTTGATGAGGATTTTCACCATACCTTAAAATTTCCTTTCTTTCAAAACTTGCGTTGAAATATTTTGGAAACTGTTCCTCGTTTAAATAATTTGCAATTGATGCATCGTAGGCTGAAGTAAGATTGAAAACCTTTGCTGCTAAACGTTTTCGGGTACTTAGTAATGTGTTTTGATGTTGTTGTATTTCTTCTACTATTGTTTATAATCTTCAACTTCTGTAACAACTGTAACATCGAAATAATTTTTTGCTGCTGCTCTTAATAAAGATGGTCCACCAATATCTATGAATTCAATTAATGCTTCATGCGATAAATTCTCTTTTTGTTTTTCAAAAAATGGATAAAGATTTACAATAACATAATCAATCGTTTCTAGTTGATGTTGTTGAATTGTTGATTGATGTTGTTCATCATTTCTTTTATATAAAATTCCTGCAAACAATTTTGGATCTAATGTTTTTACTCTGCCATCAAGCATTTCAGGAAAATTGGTTACAGTAGTTACATCAGTAACTTCTATATTTTTATCTTGCAAAAATTTTAATGTGCCACCTGTAGCTAATAATTCAATATTATTTTGAACCAAGGCAATGGCAATGGTTTCTATATTTGTTTTATCGTAAACACTTAATATCGCTTTATTTTTTTTCATGTAATAATTGTATCGCTTTAATTAAAATATGGTGTTCTATTGATGAATTTTTTGTTGCAAAGTTTCTGCTGTATCAGTAGGTTCTACTGAACATTTTTCTTGCAATAAAATATTTCCTTCATCAATTCCTTCTGTAACATAATGCACTGTTGCTCCTGATTCAGTTTCTTTATAATCAATCACAGCTTGATGTACTTTTAATCCATACATTCCTTTGCCACCATGTTTTGGTAATAATGCTGGATGAAGATTGATGATTTTATTGGGCCAAACTTCACAAAATTGTTTTGGAAGAATAGAAAGAAATCCTGCTAATACAATATGTGTAATTTGCTGTTGTTGTAATTGCTCCATTACTAATTGATGCCAATTTGTTTTTCTATCAAACTGAAAAAAATCAATTTGATGTTTATGGGCTCTTTCTTTTGCATAACAATCTCTATCTGCAACAACTAATTTTATTTCTGTACTAGTTAGTCGTTTAGTTTCTATAGCATCAATGATACATTGTAAATTACTTCCATTTCCTGATACAAAAACGGCTAAATGCATTAATGAATGATTATTTTAGAATCTGAATGAGAAATAATATTTCCTAATATAAATGAATTGTGATTCAATGATGCTATAGCTTTTACAACATTTTCAGCATCATCTTTTCTAACAACAAGAACCAATCCCACACCCATATTAAAAGTGCCAAACATTTCTTTGGTTTCAATATTTCCTTTTGCTTGTAAAGCTTCAAAAATGGGTTGCTTTGGAATGGAAGATTGTTCAACAGATGCACACAAACCCTTTGGAATTATTCTTGGTACATTTTCATACAATCCTCCACCAGTAATGTGTGCAATGCCTTTAATAGAATGTTGTTGAATTAGTGAAGTGATTAAAGCACTATACAATTGTGTAGGAGTTAATAAAGTTTCCCATATTGGCTTGCCCTCAAACTCTCATGTAAATCTGTAAATATTTTTCTCACTAATGAAAATCCATTGCTATGTAATCCACTCGAAGCAACACCAATTACTACATCTCCTTCTTCTATATGTTCTCCAGTAATGATATTATCTTTCTCTACAACCCCAACACAAAATCCAGCAACATCATAGTCTCCATCTTTATACATGCCAGGCATTTCTGCTGTTTCTCCACCAATTAACACACAATTGGTTTGTTCACAGGCATAAGCCATGCCTTTAATAATTTGTGCTGCTTCTTGTGCATCTAATTTTCCACAAGCTAAATAATCTAGAAAGAATAAAGGTTGTGCACCATGACAAGAAATATCATTAGCACACATAGCAAAACAATCAATGCCAATGGTGTCAAGCTTTCCAACTTCTATGGCAATTTTTATTTTTGTACCAACACCATCTGTACCAGAAACTAAAACAGGATTTTTGTATTTTCCTAATTCATACAAAGCTCCAAAATGGCCCAACTCGGTGAGTACATTTTTGTTGTATGTTTTTTTAGCCATAGGTTTAATAAGGTCAACTGTTTTGTAACCTTCTTCCTTATCAACTCCAGCTTTTTTATATGTATTCATTTATATAATTAGTTTAATTCAGCTGTTTCGTTTTTGTTTACAGGATATTTTTCATTAAAACAACCAAAACAATAACCTTCATCTTTTAATAACTCCTTTAAATTATCGATACTTAAAAAAGTAAGACTATCAACTCCTAAATAATTTTTAATTTCTTCTTGAGATTGATTGGCAGCAATTAAATGTTCTTTCTCTGGTGTATCTAAACCCAAAAAACAAGGAGCAATAATGGGTGGAGATGCAGAAATAAAATGAATCTCTTTTGCTTCTGCTTTCTTAAAAATATTGACCAATCTTTTACTAGTTGTTCCTCTCACAATAGAATCATCCATAATGATAACTCTCTTACCTTTCACCTCACTAATAATAGGATTGAGTTTTAACATCACCGTTCTTTCTCTCATAGCTTGAGATGGATTAATAAAAGAACGACCCATATATTTATTCTTCAATAAAACAGGTTTAAAAGGAATTCCTGAAGCAGTTGCATAACCAATAGCAGCAGGCACTCCAGAGTCTGGAACACCAATTACTTACATCTGCATCAATATGGGTTTGTTCCCATAATTTTCTGCCAGTAAGTTCTCTAAAATGATAAACACTATTTCCTTTTAATACACTATCAGGTCTGGAGAAATATATAAATTCAAATGAACAAACAGCTTTTTTTTCTTGTTGTTTGATGATATAAGAATGTACACCAGTGTCATTAATTTCAATCATTTCACCAGGCTCAATATCTCTGATAAAATTTGCTGAAACTGCATCTAATCCACATGTTTCACTACTCACTACATAAGTTCCATCATCTGTAATGCCTAATGATAATGGTCTAATACCAAAAGGGTCTCTAAATGCTACTAAACTATCTTGAGTTAACAACACACAGCTATAAGCACCTTTTACATTATTATAGACTTCTTTAATAGCATACTCAATGCCCTTGTGATAGTGTTTTTGGATGATACGAAGCATGACTTCAGTATCGGAATGATTTGAAACAAATTTGATGTTCTCAGTTTCCATGGCTTCTCTTAGCTTAGCACTGTTCACCAAATTGCCATTATGTGCTATTGAAATAAAAACTTCATCATCTATATTTTTTGCAAATAAGGGTTGAATGTTTCTTTTGCTTTGTCCACCTGTTGTGCTATATCTTGTATGACCAATTGCAGCATTACCTTGATACAATGCTGGATTTTCTATAGAAGCAAAAGCTTCAATTACTAATCCTTCTTTTTTGTAAGAATATATTTTTTTGTTGGTAAGAAAAGAAATGCCACAAGCTTCTTGTCCACGATGTTGTAATGCAATTAAACCAAATTGCATGAGCAAAAAAGTATCTACCTGATTTTTGGCATAAACACCAAAAACGCCACATTCTTCATGCATCTTATCATTATCACTAAACATCTAATTTGTTTTTTTTAATCGTTGTAAAATTTCTACATAGGCTTCTCTCACATCGCCTAAATCTCTTCTAAATCTATCTTTATCTAATTTTTTTAATGTGTGCTTATCCCAAAGTCTGCAAGTGTCTGGCGAAATTTCATCTGCCAAAATAATTTCTCCAGAACTATCTTTTCCAAATTCAATTTTAAAATCTACAAGAATAATATTCTTCTTTTAAAAATAATTCCTTCAATAAAATCATTAATTTTTTCAGTTACTGAAAAAATGTATTTGATTTCATCATAAGTTGCAGCACCCAAAGCCACTGCATGATGATCATTAATTAAAGGATCACCTAAAGCATCTTTTTTATAACACAATTCATAAATAATATTGGGAGGTTGTGTGCCTTCTTCCAACTCCTAAACTTCTTGCAGTGCTGCCTGCTAAAATATTTCTAGTAACTATTTCTAAAGGAACAATAGCAACTTTTTTACAAAGTTGTTCTCTATCATTTAGTTTTTTTACAAAATGAGTTTTAATTCCTTTTGCCATTAAGATACTCATAAATCAATGCAGTAATTTCATTATTTAAAGCACCTTTATCTTCAATAGTGCCTCTTTTTACTGCATTAAAAGCTGTAGCATCATCTTTATAATAAATGATGATTAAATTAGGGTCAGAAGTTGAGTATACTTGCTTAGCTTTCCCTTCGTAAAGCATTTCTAATTTTTCGTAACTCATGTTTTAAAGTTTTTATTTATAAAAAATAATTGATTCCGTTATTGAAAATATCTTGATACTCCAAATTAGGAATATTTTTTAATCTGTTTGTTTTTACTCTTTCTGGATGAGCCATTCTGCCAAAAATTTTCCCATCTTCACTAATAATTCCTTCAATTGCAAAATCACTTCCATTAGGATTGTTAGGAAATATATTAGTAGGATTCAATTGCTCATCAACATACTGTGTTGCTATTTGATTTTTTTGAATCAATTTTTGTAAGGTTTCCTCAATTGCATAAAACCTTCCTTCACCATGAGAGACAGGAACTGTATAAGTTTTGTCTTTCATATTTTGTAACCAAGGACTAGCATCATTTACCACTTTTATTTTCACCATTTGAGAAACGTGACGACCAATTTCGTTATGAGTTAAAGTAGGAGATGTTTTGCTGAGATTCGTTACTTTTCCATAAGGCAATAATCCAGATTTTACCAGTGCTTGAAAGCCATTACAAATTCCTAAGATTAATCCACCTTTTTGCAAAAACTCATCAATGCTGTTTTTGACTTTTTCATTTTGTAAAACATTCACTATATACTTTGCAGATCCATTAGGTTCATCACCAGCACTAAAGCCCCCACTAAAAACTAATATTTGAGATTGATGAATTTGTTGAGAGAATTGATCAATACTTTCTTCAATGACTTGTTTGTTGTAATTGTTGAAATTTAATGTATTTATATTTCCCTTCCTAAAAGCATGTGCTGTTTCAAACTCACAATTTGTTCCTGGAAAAACTGGTAATAAAATATTGGGCTTACCAAATCCAATGTTCTTAATGGTTTTGGAAGAAGAAGTTATAGTTGGAAAAGAAGTTTTATTTGAACTTGTTTTAGTTGGAAACAAAGGTTCAAAAGTTGAAGTCCATTTGTCAATGGTTTTATCAATTTCAATTACTATTTCATTAAATGTAATTGTTGATGAAGTGTTTGTTTTGCCTATAAAAATGAAATCATCAATTGCATCTTTAGTTTCAAAAACAATAGACCCTAATTGAAGGGCCAATAAATTTTCAGTTGTTGAAATTTCAACTCCAATTTTATTTCCAAAGCTCATTTGTGCAATGGTGGTTGCTATCCCTCCATCTTTAACATGCTTAGCTGAAATGATTTTTTTGTCTTTAATCAGTTGATGAATATTTAGCCAAGACTTTTTTAAAGATTCCCAATTTGGAATTTGTTTTTCGTTTTGTTCAACTTTAAAAAGATAGATATAACTATTAGTCTTTTTAAATTCAGTTGAGATAATCTGCTCTGCTTTTTCACTAGCAACAGCAAAGCTTACAAATGTTGGAGGAACGTTTAAATTTTTAAATGTACCACTCATGCTGTCTTTACCACCAATTGCAGCAATACCAAGCTGGTGTTGGGTTTCCAATGCTCCTAATAATGCAGCTAAAGGTTTACCCCATTTAGTTGCATCATTGCCCAAACGCTCGAAATACTCTTGAAAACTTAAAAATATATTTTTAAAATTGGCACCAGCTGCAACTAATTTTGAGACTGATTCTATTATTGCATACACTGCTCCTAAATAAGGATTTGCAGTTGTAAATTTTGGATGATATCCCCAAGCTGCTAAACTTAATGTTGAAGTGGAGTAAGAAGGTTCAGCAATAAAATGTGCAGAAACATCGGTTGGAGTTAGTTGATATTGTCCCCCAAAAGGCATAAAGAAAGTATTGCCTAAAACAGTACTATCAAAATGTTCTACCATTCCTTTTTGAGATGCAATGTTTAATTCTAGGAGGGTATGCAGAAAACTTTCTTTTGTAAAAATATTAGTTAGAAGAAAAAGGGGTTGAGCTTTCAACAATTGCATTTGCACTTCTTGTTGCACCATTGGTATGTAAAAATTCTCTTTTTAAATCAACAATCAATTTTCCATTCCAAAACATTCTTAATGCTCCAGAATTTGTAACAGTTGCAATAGGTGTTGCTTTTACATTTTCTTGTAAAGCAGCATGAATAAAAGCTTCCACATCATTTTTGCTTAATACTACAGCCATTCTTTCTTGAGATTCTGAAATGGCAATTTCAGTACCGTTTAATCCTTGATATTTTAAAGGCACTTTGTTTAAATCTATATCAATATGTTCAGCAATTTCACCAATAGCAACACAAACTCCACCAGCACCAAAGTCGTTACACTTTTTTATTAACTTAATGACTTCAGGTTTTCTAAAAAGTTTTTGAATATTACGTTCTGTTAAAGCATTTCCTTTTTGTACTTCTGCTTGTAGTGTAGTAATAGATTTTTCGTTGTGCTGTTTCGATGAACCTGAAGCTCCACCAATTCCATCTCTACCAGTATCACCACCTAATAATAAAACAATATCACCTGCAACAGGATCTTCTTCTCTAACATATTCTTTTTTTACAGATGCTATAACAAAGCCACATTCAAATCTTTTGGCTTTATAACCTTCATCATAAATTTCACTTATTAAAGAAGTGGATAAGCCAATTTGATTGCCATAAGAACTATAACCTAATGCTGCTTCCTTTACAATTTTTTGCTGAGGTAATTTATTCTCTATTGTATCTTGAATTTTTTCTAAAGGATTTGCTGCACCTGTAACACGCATAGCTTGATACACAAAAGCTCTACCACTTAAAGGATCACGAATTGCACCACCAATACAAGTTGCAGCACCACCAAAGGGCTCTATTTCTGTTGGGTGATTATGCGTTTCATTTTTGAATAACAATAACCATTCTTCATTAGCTCCATTTACATCAACATCAATTTTTATTGTTGCTGCATTATTTTCTTTAGAATGATGATAAAGTGGCAGTAAATTATTTTTAATGAAATATTTTGGGATGATGGTTGCAATATCCATTAAAGAAATTGGAGTATTTTGCTTACCTAATTCTTTCTTGATGGAGATGTATTTGTTAAAAGTTTGTTCCAATTCTTCTTTATAATCACCAACAAATTCAATTTCATTAAGCTCAGTTAAAAAAGTGGTATGTCTGCAATGATCACTCCAATAAGTGTCTAAAACTCTGATTTCTGTTTCAGTTGGATTTCTATTTTCTTCTATAAAATATTGTTGAATACATTTTACATCTTCAATATCTATAGATAAAGATTTCTCATATAAAAAAGTTTGTAATTCAGCTTCTGAAAATTGCATAAAATTTTCAAATATTTCAACTTCCTTAACAGGCTCTGTTTCTTCAATAGCTAATATTTCAAGATTTTTTTCTCTGCTATCAACTGCATTGATGAAATGTTTTTGTATAAGTTTTAAGTCATCTTTTTCTAATCTATCCAAGCCATAAACTAAAGAAGTTTGAACTTTAATATTATCATGACCAAATAGTAATTGACAACATTGCATGGCAGAATCAGCCCTTAAATCGAACTGTCCTGGTAAATATTCAATAGCTAAAATTTCTTGATGTTGGGGTATAGATGTAAAACAAGTTTCTGTAACAGGATCTGTAAATATTGATTGTTTTGCTTGTTCTAATTCTTGCTCAAGAATATTAAACACATCAAAGCACACATATACTTTTGCAGTGGTTTTTAAACCTAGTTGTTGTAGTTGATGATTGGCATGATGAGATGTTGTATCAAATACATCATCTTTAAGTATATATAATCGTGTGTTCAATGCTTTTAATTTCAACACACAAATGAATGAAACTTTTGAACTTTTCATTCACTTGTAGTAGTTTATTTATGGTAAACTGTAGAAACGCTCAACCTTATTTTGAGCATATACAAGTTAATCAATCCAAATATTATTTTCTGCGAACTGCAAAGATAAAGTTCAAAAAAGCATCTCAGATTAAATTTGTGTTACTTTTGTTCACAATTTTTAAGAGCTAGCTGAATAACTTTTTTAGCACTTAGATTCGCAATTTTATAAATAGATTTTTTAATGAATTTGATAGCAGAATTACAATGGAGAGGCTTAATTCAGGATATTATGCCTGGAACTGAAGAACAATTGAATAAAGAATTAACAAATGCTTATATTGGTTTTGATCCAACTGGTGATAGTTTACATATTGGTAGTTTAGTGCCTATTATTTTATTAGTGCATTTACAAAAATTTGGACATAAACCTTTTGCTTTAGTTGGTGGTGCAACAGGAATGGTAGGTGACCCTAGTGGTAAAAGTGAAGAAAGAAATTTATTGAGTGAGGAAGTGTTGAATTATAATCTCTCAAAAATAAAAGCTCAATTAGAACAGTTTTTAGATTTTGATAAAAGCAAACCCAATGCTGCTGAAATAGTTAACAATTACGATTGGTTTAAAGATTTTAGTTTCTTGAATTTTATTAGAGATGTAGGTAAACACATCACTGTTAACTACATGATGAGTAAGGATAGTGTGAAGAAAAGATTAGAAGGAGAGAATGGTATGAGCTTTACTGAATTCACTTATCAATTAGTTCAGGGTTACGATTTTTATTGGTTGTATCAAAATAAGAATTGTAAACTACAAATGGGAGGTAGTGATCAGTGGGGAAATATTGTAACAGGTACAGAAATTATTAGAAAAAAGACAGGAGGAAATGCTTTTGCTTTTACTTGTCCTTTAATGACTAAATCAGATGGAGGCAAGTTTGGAAAAACAGAAAAAGGAAATGTTTGGTTGGCAGCTGATAAAACTTCATCTTATCAATTTTATCAGTTTTGGTTAAATAGTAGTGATGCTGATGCAGTAAGCTGGATAATGATTTTTACATTTTTAAACAAAGAAGAAATTGCTGCTTTAAATAATACTCATCAGCAAAACCCAAGTGAAAGAATTTTGCAAAAAACATTAGCTAAAGAAGTCACCAAATTTGTTCATGGAGAGAAAGGTTTACAAGAAGCTTTAGATACCACACAAAAATTATTTTCTAATCAAACTGCACCTGCAGAAAGTTTGAGTATTGAAGATTTAGAAAATATGGAAGGCGTAGTAAAATCTAATTTTGAGTTGAGTAAAATACAATCAAACATTGATGTAGTAAGCTTTTTAGCAGATGCACAAATTTTTCCTAGCAAAGGAGAAGCAAAAAAGATGATTCAAAATGGAGGTGTGTTGATTAACAGAAAAAAGGTAGAAGATTTACAACAAACCATCACAACAGAAACACTTTTACATAATAAATATGTTTTAGTCCAAAAAGGGAAAAAGAATTATTATTTGGTTGAAGTGAGTTAAGACTTTAATTATTACTCTCCAACATTTTCTCAGCATTTTTTCCTATCGGTTGGTGTCTCACCAACCGAAATTAATTTTAACTTTGAGTAATGAATATCTTTCATAAACGTCAAGGTCAAATGAGCTTTCAGCAGGCTTATTTTTATACAGACACCATCCATAATTTTTACCCTTTACTTGTTGATGATAATTTGAAAATGATCATCATTAATTCATGGCAAAATCTTGTAAGCAGAAAACTGGTTGAAATTTATGCTTATGTAATCATGCCAAACCATATTCATTTAATTTGGAATATTCTTAAAATGAATGGTAAAGAAAGTCCAGCAGGAAGTTTTGCAAAATTTACTGCACATCAATTTAGAAAATATTTATTGGAGTTTCGTCCTGATTTACTGCAACACTTTATAACTGATAAAGAAGATAGAAAAATGCAATTTTGGAAACGTGACCCACTTGCAATACCATTAAGCACTGATGATATTTTAATTCAAAAAATAAATTACATTCATAATAATCCAGTTAAGGAAAAATGGCAATTAGCTTTTCTCCCTGAAGACTATCGTTTTAGTAGTGCTAACTTTTATTTGAATGGTGTAGATGAGTTTAACTTTTTAAAGCATTTTAGAGATTAGTATTTCGGTTGGTGAGACACCAACCGATAGGCAAATTAGCTTTTCTCCCTGAAGACTATCGTTTTAGTAGTGCTAACTTTTATTTGAATGGTGTAGATGAGTTTAACTTTTTAAAGCATTTTAGAGTTTAGTATTTCGGTTGGTGAGACACCAACCGATAAGTAAACTTTAATTATTACTCTCCAACATTTTCTCAGCATTCTCAGCCATTTGTAAAGCTTCAATAAATTCTTCTATATTTCCACCAACCACTGAATCTAAATTATAAGAGGTTAAGCCAATTCTATGATCAGTAACTCTTCCTTGTGGCCAGTTATAGGTTCTAATTTTAGCAGATCTGTCACCAGTGCTTACTAATGTTTTTCTATGACGAGAAATTTCATCTTCATGTTTACGTACTTGTTCTTCATACAATTTAGTACGCAACATTCCCATAGCCTTTTCTCTATTACCTAACTGAGAACGTTCTGTTTGACAAACCACCACAACACCTGTTGGAATATGTGTTAAGAATACTTTTGATTCTACTTTATTTACATTTTGTCCACCTGCACCACCACTTCTTGCAGTTTCCATTTTAATATCACTTTCTTTCAATTCAAAATCTACTTCATCTGCTTCAGGCATTACTGCAACTGTTGCAGCACTGGTATGTACACGACCTTGAGTTTCTGTATTTGGTACTCTTTGAACTCGATGCACACCACTTTCAAATTTTAATGTTCCATAAACATCTTCACCAGTAACTTCTATAATTACCTCTTTATAACCACCAACTGTTCCTTCACTTTCAGAAACAATTGCTGTTTTCCAACCTTTCTTATTACAGTATCTCAAATACATTCCTAATAAATCCCCTGCAAATAAACTAGCTTCATCTCCACCAGTACCAGCACGAATTTCTATGATTGCATTTTTATCGTCCTGTGGATCTTTAGGAATCAATAATTGAGTTAAATGTTTCTCTAATTCTTCTTTCTTTTCTTCTAATCCAGGCAATTCCATTTTAGCCAGTTCTCTCATGTCAGCATCTGAATCATTAATGCTGGCTTTGGCAAAATCAAAATCATTCAACACCCTTTTATATTCTTGGTAAGGGTTTACAACTTTCTCTAAAGATTTATATTCTTTGCTTAATTTTCCATATTCTTTTTGATTACTAATAATCTCTGGATTAGTAAGAGCAACACCAATTTGGTCGAATCTGGCTTTTAAAGCATCTAATTTATCAATCATTGAAACACATTTTCGGGCTGCAAAAGTAATGTTTGAAAAATTAAAGTCTATTTATATTAAAATAATTCATTTATGAGTTAAACCAAATCTGCTTTTTATAATCTGATTACTGTTATTTTTGTTATTCTAAATATAAATCATGAAAAAATTTTTTTCTTTAGTATTAGTGGTTATAGTTGTGGTTTCTTGTAAAAAAACAGAAGATGCAATACCATCAACTTTAGTACTTTCTAATGCAAATATTGCAGGCAATTATAAAACTACAGGAGCAACAATTACTCCAGTAGGCTCAACTTTAGTTTTTGATTTTTATTCAAACGATACATATTTCCCACCTTGTAAAAGAGATGATTTAAATGGTTTTTCAGTAGCAGGAATTTATACTTACACAGATGCTGGTGTTTTTTGCACAACTCCTCCAGCAGCTCCAAGTTCAGGACCTTACACAATTTCAGGAACAGATCAACTAACATTTAGTGGAAAAACTTATAAAGTTGAAACTTTTACTGCAACAACTATGGTGATTGCTTATGATAGTACTAGTGTTGGTAGAGTTAATTTAACTTTAACTAAGCAATAGAAGTTTCTAACAAATTATTTTCATCAGGTTCTTCATCTGGCTCAATGTAGGTTTCTGCAATATTGTAAGATTTCACAAAATTGCACCACCTGCAATCTTCTTTACCACAGCCTGAGTAGAATTCTTTGTTTTGAATTTTAGTCCAAGTTGATTTAATTTGTTCTTTTACAGTTGTAATATCTGCTTCTGTAATATTGATTTTTTCTTTTACAAATTCTTTTTTAGCATTGGGTTCAATAAAATCGAATTCTGTACTCAACACTTTCCAATTAGGGTTTGTAGGATTATTGTCGATTAATATTTTATAAAAAATAGCTTGTCGCCAATAATCTCCTCCATTTGGACTTTTTTCATTTGGGGCATCAAATGTCCTTTTAGTTTTTTTGGCTTTGTCATAATCACCAGTCTTATAATCAACCACATTTATACTTGAACCATCAAATTCAAGTTTATCCAATTTTCCTCTTATTGGAACTTCTCCTACAATATTTCTAATATTCTTTTCAGTTGTAACAATTTTATTAAAAGATGAAATGTATTTGTCGTAATAGTTAGCGAGAATTTCATGACCATATTCTTGTCGTCTATCAAATTGTTCTTTTGTAAAATTTTCTCTATGACGTTTTAAATACCAATCATAATCTGCAATAAATTCACTTTTACTTGGAAACTGATTATTGTTTTGTTGCATTTTTTTAAACAACATATCTAATGCATGATGTACTGCAGAACCAAATTCCATAGCTTCATTTCTGCCACTTGGAACTCGAATAATATTGTTATAATAAAATTGTAATGGACACTTTAAATAGTTATTTAAGGCTGTAACATTCATTACAAATTTTTCAATAATTCTATTTACAAAATCTTCTTCAACTTGTGCCAACTGTGGTTTTGCATTTGAAGAAAATTGAGCTAAGATAAATTGCATTTTTTCATCATCAGTTAGCGTTTGATGATTTATTGGAATGTTGAAATTGTCGATAATTTCAGCAATAAACATGGATGGTTCTGCAAGTTTTCCATCTGATTTTGTGTTGTAATAACTAATATAAAGATGTTTTGCAGCTCGTGTTAGTGCTACATAAAATAATCTTCTTAATTCTTCTTCATTTTCTTCATCAGCATTTAATTGAGATGAAGTTTGGAAAATATTATTGGGTAGTTTAAATCCTTTATTTCCTTTTCTTTTCTTTTCCCAAACATGGGCAACAGTACCTGCAATAAATACATGTTCAAACTCTAAACCTTTACTGCCATGAACAGTTAATAGATTTACACTTTTTTCATTGCCAATGGTTTCAACTAAAGGTAGAGCAAGACTTTCATCCATCATCATTTCAAGAATGCTTACTAATTCTTTTAAATTTAATTGATTATTTCTAGCAGTTTCTTCTTTTACAAAATTGAAAAATGCTGTTAATAATTTTAAATCAAAATGCTTGTTTTCACCTTGCATTATTTGTGCTAGAATACCTGTATTGGAAATTATATTTTCTAATAAAGTTTGAATAGTGCAATTGCTTACATCAGCAATTAATTGCTCTAAAACTGCAGAAGCATTTTTAAATTCAGTGCTAATTCCATTGCTATTAAACAAGTCTTTAGGTATTGCATTGGCTTTTGAATAAAGCAAAGAACGAATAGAAACTTTTTCATCACCATATCTTTTAGAAGCTACTTCTACAGTAAGTTGAGCAATATCAATTGGTTTAATATTCCAAAAGTTGAAATGTAAAATTTCGAATAACATTTCATCACCTTCGTAAGGCACATCATGTTCTGCAGCTAAGAAATTAAGAACTAAAATAATTTGTTCAATCAATGGTTCTTTTAGAATATTTATTTGTCGTTTACTATAAAAAGGAATTTGAATATGGCTTAAATATTTTGCCAATATTTCGCCATATTTATTCTCTCTATAAATCACTGCAATTTGACTTGGTGTTACTCCAGATTGAATAAGTGATTCTATCTTCTTTGCTATAAACATTAACTCCTCATCTTCAACATTCGTTTCAAAAATTTCTGGTTGATGGGTTAGTCCAATTAAAACTTTATTTGCTGTTACAATGTTTTTTGAGAGGTTAGGAATTTTATTGATGAGTCTTTGAAAATTTTTATCGATGATAGATTTTGAAACGTCTAAAATAGGCTGTACTGAACGATAGTTTTCTATTAAAACAACTGTTTGCAACTGATTTAAATACGACTCTGCAAAACCCAACATGTTTTCAACGTTAGCACCCTGAAACCTATATATACTTTGGTCATCATCACCAACAACAAAAATACTTTCTGTATAATTTGGTTCAAATAACAATTCGATTATTTTATTTTGAGTACCACTGGTATCTTGGTATTCATCTACCAAAATATGATTAAACTTACTCGAGTATTCTTCTAATAAATGAGGATATGTTTCAAAAGCTTTTATCACCCAATTAATCATATCATTAAAATCGTATAGGCTTTTATCATGCATTAATTTGTTGAAATTCTCATACTCATGAACTGCAGCTTTTAGCTTGTCCATTTTAACAAGTTCCTCATCAATTAAATGTTGTTTAACATCTCCAGCTTTATAACTTTTATATGCACGTTTGTATATATAGTTCTCGTCAAAAGGTAAATTGTTACAATAATTTTCAATTTTTTCTAACAAAAAATCTTTATCCCAACCTTCTTTTTTAATAGCATTAAATAAGGTTTTAAGATTGAATATTTCATAATAAACATCGCCTCTGTATCTTTTTAAAGGGTTATCTTTTTTGAAATTATTGATGAGTTCTTTATATAAAGCCACTTCTTCTAAATCACTAATGGGATTTAATGACCTTTTATTAAATAAGTCTAGATTGTCTTGTATTACATCGTTACAGAAAGAATGAAAAGTGTGAATATTTACTTTATAAGCTTCAGGACCAATAAAATCTAATAATCTTTTACGCATGGCAAAAGTTCCAGCATCTGTATAGGTTAAGCATAAAATGTTTTGTGGCAAAGTATCTGTTTCCAATAAAATTTTCCCGATACGAGCACTAAGAATTTGAGTCTTACCTGTACCAGGCCCAGCAATCACCATAATAACACCATTTATAGCATCAACAGCTTTTTGTTGTTGAGAATTTAATTCATTATAAACTGTATTATATTTTGCTAGTTGTTTTTCTTTTTGCATTTTAAATAGGGTTCTCTTACAAAGAAACAATTTATTGATTCATTTTTTTGAGGTGATTAACAAAATGTTTATTTAATATGTCTGTTGGATATTAGCAATTGTTTATTATAATTTCATTAATTTTTATCCGAAAAAAATAATTTTTACATAAAGAATGGCTTTTTCATTTATTTTTTGCTTAGAATTGCCAACTCAAAAATTAACTAAAACAATTTTTTAACTAAAAATCGATTGTATTATGGCCGAAATTAAACCATCTGCAGTAAAGACTGCAACAGTGAATCCTCCAAAAACAGGAAATGCAATTTCTTGGATAGCTCCTATTGTATGTATCATTTTAGGATTCTTCATTTGGAGAATACTATTAGGCTCTGCAGGTAATTTTGCAAAACCAGATCCAGATCCAAGTCATTGGTTTTGGCCAAATCATCAAGGTCCTAAAGGGGCTTTAATTAGAATGTACGAGGGTGGAATTATTGTTCCTTTCCTTATTAGTTGTTTTTTAATTGTTGTAACTTTCGTTGTAGAAAGAGCGTTAACAGTTTCAAAAGCTAAAGGTTCTGGCGATATTAATGAGTTTATTCGTAAAGTACAATTTAACCTTGCAAATAAAGAAGTTGATAAAGCAATTGCAGAATGTGATAGACAAAAAGGTAGTGTTGGCAATGTAATGAAAGCTGGTCTTCGTAAATACAGAGATATGATTTCGAATACTGAATTAGATACTGATCAAAAAGTATTGAACATTCAAAAGGAAATTGAAGAAGCAACTGCTCTTGAATTACCTATGCTAGAAAAGAATCTAGTATTCTTATCAACCTTGGCTTCTGTTGCTACTTTAATTGGGTTGTTAGGAACGGTTGTTGGTATGATTAAATCTTTCTCAGCTTTAGGTGATGAAGGTGGTGGCGGTGCTGCTGCTTCTGAACTTTCAAAAGGTATTTCTGAGGCATTGTATAATACTGCATTAGGTATTGGTACTTCGGCTGTTGCAATTATTTGTTATAATATGTTTACTACTAGAATTGATTCTATTACATATGGTATTGATGAAAGTGGCTTTACTTTAACACAAAGTTTTGCAGCAAACTACAAATAATAAATTTATTTGTGGAATCTGTTAAGTTCTGAATCTAATTCATATAACCAATAATAAGAACAATGGGAAGAGCAAAATTGCCTAGAAAAAGTACCATCATTGACATGACAGCCATGTGTGATGTAGCATTTCTTTTATTGGCGTTCTTTATTCTTACAACAAAATTTAAACCAGAAGAAGCAATAACTGTTGTTACACCAAACTCAGTATCAGCAAAACCTGCAGAAGAAAAAGACTTTGTTGTTATAACTATTGATGCACAAGGAAAAGTGTTTTTATCAATGGATGATATAGGAAAAAAAGAATTTATTGCCAATACATTAAATACTACTAGGAACTTAGGAATAGATGTAAATGCTTTTAAAAAAGCATCTTTTTTCGGAACTCCATTTAGTTCATTAAAATCTTTTTTAGCACTTGAAGAAAGTCAGAAAAAAGGTGATATGCTACCTGGAATTCCTGTTGATACCATAAAAGGAACTAATGAGTTGGTAGAGTGGATGCAATTAATTGCATCTGCATATCAAGGATTAAAATTGAATAATCTCTATGTAAAAGGAGATAATAATTCAAAGTATCCATCTTTTGAAGCAGTAATAGATGCGTTTAAGAAGAACGATTTTATGAAATTTCAAATGATTACTAATCCAGAAGCAGTTCCTATTGGCTCTGAATATTTTAAACTCAGAGATCAAGGTGGTAAACTAGAAGATTAATTTATTAATATAAAAAACTTTCGCAATGGCAGAAATGGATACCTCGTCGTCAGGTGGCAAACATAAAAAAGGACCCGGCGTAAAGAAAGGAAAAAAACTATCAACCAGAGTAGATTTAACACCAATGGTGGATCTTGGATTTTTGTTGATTACGTTTTTTATTTTTACAACAACCATGAGTCATCCTACAGCAATGAAATTGTATTTGCCTAAGGATACAGATAAACCAGAAGAGCAAAACAAAGCCAAGGAAAGTGGTGCTTTAACTTTGCTTTTAGGTAAGGACAATAACATTTTTTATTACGAAGGAATCTTAGCTGTTGATGCATCAAACTTCAAATCATCAAATTTCGGAGTAGGTGAAGATGGAATAAGAAATGTAATTCTAAGAAAGAAAGCATCAACTAATATAGAAGATTTAGTAGTGGTTATTAAACCTACTAAAGAATGTATATATAAAAATGTTGTTGATATTCTTGATGAAATGAAAATTAATGTTATTAAACGTTATGCTCTTGTAAAAGTATTCGACATAGAAGCAGAATTAGTTGCAAAATCAGAAGGTTCGGCATCTAATTAGTTTATGGAAAAGAAATTTCTTTAGCATCTCAAAAGAAAAAATATATCATGGAAGTTAATAAAATACTTAAATCAGATATTCTTGATATCATCTTCGAGGGAAGGAATAAGGATTATGGAGCATACGAGTTACGTAAAACCTATAATAAGCGTATCAAATTTGCTCTTTATTTTACAGTTGCTGTATGTGTGCTTTTCTTTGTTGTAAATACCTTTATTGGAGGTAAAGAAAGTAAAGGAAGTATCATTATTGAAGATGTTAATTTAGAAAACATGGTTCAGGAAGAAAAAAAACCAGAACCGCCACCACCGCCACCTCCTCCAAAACCAGAACCACCAAAAGTGGAAATGACAAAGTTTACACCTCCGAAAATTGTAAAAGATGAGGAAGTTAAACCAGAGGAAAAACCACCTGAGGTTGAAAAGTTAGAGGAAACCAAAATTGGTGTAAAAAATGTAATTGGAGAAAAAGATAAAGGTATTGTTGCTCCTCCTGTAGAATCATCAACAGGTGTTGCACCAGTTAAAGTTGAGGAAGATTACGACAGATTGTTTACATCTGTTCAAATTGAATCTGAATTTCCTGGTGGTCAAGAAGCTTGGAATAAATTTTTGCAACGTAATCTAAATAGTGAAGTGCCAAAAGATAATGGTGCACCTTCTGGTCGTTATACAGTTGAAGTTTCTTTTACAGTTGATAAAGAAGGAAATATTAGTACTGTAACAGGTGCAATGGCTGGTGGAGGAAATAATGATTATGGAACAATTGAAGAAGCCATTCGTGTAATTAAAAGAGGACCAAAATGGAAACCTGGAGTTCAAAATGGTATTCAAGTTAAGAGTCGTAAAAAACAAAGAATTACTTTCTTAATTACTGAAGATTAATATCATTGAATTTATAAAATTGAAGTCCTGCTAAATTTTAGCAGGACTTTTTATTTTAGCCATACTTTCGCTAATTCAAATTTGTAAAAATGCAAGGAAGTTTAACAGGTTGGGATGATACTATTGTTGCATTAGCAACTGCACCAGGAATTGGAGCTATTGCTGTAATTAGATTAAGTGGTAAAAAGGCAATTGAAATTGTTGATGAATTATTTCCATCTAAAAAATTAATCGATCAGCCTTCACATACCATTCATGTTGGAATTTTAAAAAATGAAGATGAAGTTTTAGATGAAGTTGTAGTTTCAATTTATAAAAATCCAAAATCATATACTGGAGAAGATGTAGTTGAAATTAGTTGTCATGGCTCTCCATTTATTCAAGAAAAAATATTGGAAATTTTTAATAAGAAAGGTGCACGAATGGCAAAGCCTGGGGAATTTACACAACGTGCATTTTTAAATGGAAAGTTAGATTTAGCACAAGCAGAAGCTGTTGCTGATTTAATTGCTAGCAATACAGAAGCCAGTAGAAATACAGCTTTAAAAAACATTCGTGGAGGGTTTTCTAATTCATTAACAAATCTTAGAGAAGAATTGATAAAATTCTCGGCACTCATTGAATTAGAATTAGATTTTAGTCAGGAGGATGTTGAGTTTGCAGATAGAACAACTTTCAAAAATTTAATCAAAGAAATCAGTTCAACAACAACTCAATTATTAAATTCATTTGAATTGGGTAATGTCATTAAAAATGGTGTACAAGTTGCCATTATTGGCAAACCAAATTCTGGAAAATCAACTTTATTAAATGTATTATTAAATGAAGATAGAGCCATTGTAAGTTCAATTGCAGGAACAACAAGAGATACTATTGAAGAGGTCATTAACATCAATGGGGTTCTCTTTAGAATGATGGATACTGCTGGAATTAGAGATAAAACTTCGGATGAAATTGAAAAAATTGGAATTGGTAAAAGCAGAGAAAAAGCCCATCAAGCAGATGTGATTTTATACCTTATTGATTTAACAAGTGAAGAAGATTTTACTAAAGATATTGCATGGCTGCAATCTTTTAAAAAACCATTTGTATTGATAGCAAACAAAATGGATAGTGTACAGACTAATGAAATCAATTTGCCAAATGAAACCATTTTGATATCAGCAAAAAATAATCAGAATATTGAAGCTATAAAATCTTCATTACTTTCAAAAGCCATAAAAGGAAATATCAATACTGAAAATATTATTGTTACTAATGCTCGACATGTAGATGCTTTGCAAAAACTTCAAACTTCTTTGACTGATATTAATCAAGGACTAGAAGATAATGTTCCTGGAGATTTATTAGCTCTCGATATTCGCCAAAGCTTACATTATCTTGGAACCATTACTGGGCAAGTAACCAACGACGAACAACTCGATTTTATATTCTCTAAATTCTGTATCGGAAAATAAAAATTATCTTTATTAAGATTAATGAGTTTTAATCTTTAAACAAACATTATAAATGTTAAACACAATTTTAAAATATTTTAAAAAAATTTCAAGCATAAACTATTTGTTGTTTTTTACAATTCTAATTTGCTTATTAACCCTTTTAGGTTGGATTTTTGATATTCATTTTCTTAAAAATTTTAGCTCTGGTAATGTTTGGATTAAAATGTTGCCTATTGCAGCAATTGCTTTAATTATTTTTTCACTTGCAATTTTTTTTAAAATAAAAAATAAGTTCAAGAATGTTGCAATAATTTCCCTTCTTATATTTTTATTTCTTGGATTGGCTTCTATAATAAATAGTATTTCTAGAACAGATTTATTTCAATTAAAACTTTTAGGTATTCGAATAAAACCTACAGTTACTTTACATGTTTCTTCTTTAGAATTTGTATTATTATGTACTTCTATTTTGCTTTTATTCACTACAAAAAAATATTTTCATATATTAAGTGAATTGCTTGCATCTATAGCCTTTTTAATTGCTGCATTTTTCTTTATTGGGTATGTTTATGAAATTAATGAAATGCAAGGGTTCTATAAATTCTCATCTATTTCAATCCAAACAACAGTTTGTATGATTTTATTATCATTTGTATTTTAAAACTTAGTCCAGCAAGAGAAATTATAGGGGTGTTTTTAGAAGCCACCAATCTTTCTAAAGTTAGTCGAAGATTTTTCATATTCACTTTTTTACTTATCATTATAATTGGCTGGTTTAGACTTATAGGTCAAAGAATGGGATATTATAATACAGAAGTTGGTTTAGGGTTTATGATACTAACATTTATGGTTGTTTTGTTTTTGTATTTAGAAGTGGAATAAAAAGTATTGTAAAAAAAGAGAATCAACTACAACTTGCTCATAAAGAAAAAAAAGATAATAGGAATAATTATTATAATACCTTAGAAAGAATTTCTCAGGGTTTTATAGCTTTAGATAGAGATTGGTGTTACACATATATTAATCCAATTGCTGAGCAAACCATGCAAAGAGATAGAAATACTATGGAAGGTAAAAATATTTGGACTGAATTTCCAAGTATTATAAATGAGCCATTTTATTATTATTGTAAGCAAGCAGAGCAAACTAATAAATTTACTAATTATACAGAATATTCTAAAAATTATAACAAGTGGTTTGCCTGCGAAATTTATCCATCAAATGATGGATATTCAATTTTTTTTAAAGATGTTTCCGAAAAGAAAATTTATGAAAATTTATTAATTGATTCTAACAATAGATTTAATCTAATTGGCAAGGCTACTAATGAAGCACTATGGGAAAACAATTTAGTAACTGGTGAATTATGGGCTAACGAAAAGCACCAAAATTTATATGGGTTAACAATAAACGATCCCATTCCAGACGAAGAAGTTTGGATTAACAGAATACATCCTGAAGATAGAGAGAAAATAAGATTAATTCATGATAATAATTTTACTTCAAATAAAAATATTTTTAATTGTGAGTATCGTTTATTAGGCAACAATAACGAGTATATTAATATTTATGATTCTGTTTATTTTGTAAGAGATGAGAATGGAAAGCCAATTAGGATTATGGGTAATATGAGAGATATCTCTCAGATAAAGGAAATTGAAAAAAAGTTAGAAGAAAGCCAATTACACTTAAGAACAATATTGGATACAGAACCACAGTGTATAAAATTATTGAACGAGAAAGGTGAAGTTCTTGATATGAACGTTAAAGGTTTGGAAATGATAGAAGCAGATAATTTAGAATCAGTTTTAAATCAACCAATAGTTCAGATTCTAAAAGAAGAATATAAATCAGAATTTAAAAAATCGATTCAAGCTGTTTTTACTGGAAAAACTATTAAGCAACAGTTTGAAGTGATTGGACTTAAAGGAACACATCGTTGGTTAGAAACCAATGCTGTACCTTTTTTAAATAAGGAAGGTCAAATTACAGCCTTACTAGCAGTTACTACTGATATTTCAGAAAGAAAAAAAGTTGAACAAGAATTAGAGATCTCTTTTAAGTCGGTTCAAGAACTTACTCAACATTTACAAAATATTCGAGAAGAAGAAAGATTTAACATTTCAAGAGAAATTCATGATGAATTAGGCCAACATTTAGTTGCTATGAAAATGGATATAGCTTGGTTAGATAAAAAATTAAATATTTCTGATTCACAAATCAAAGAGAAAATTGTAGATATTATTGAACTGATACATTTAATGATTTCATCAGTAAGAAAAATTTCTTTCAATCTTCGCCCATATAGTTTAGAAGATCTAGGACTTAATATTGCTGTAGAACAATATTTAAAGGAGTTTGAAGAAAGATCAAATATTAATATAAATTTTGAAAGTAATTTAGTGCAGGATAATTTACACATAGATTTGCGAACTACTTTATTTAGAATAGTTCAAGAATCTTGTACTAACATAGCAAAGCATTCAAAAGCCAATAAAGTAAACATTATAATTAATAATAATGAGAGTGAGATTATATTAATTATAGAAGACAATGGAATAGGGTTTAATCTACATGAACTTCCATTTAAAAAAACATTAGGAATTGTTGGTATGAAAGAAAGAGCAAATAATTTAGGAGGAGCTTATAAAATAGTTAGTGAACTAAATAGAGGAACAAAGGTGGAAGTTGTTATTCCAAAAAAGTAATTTTAAAATAAGGGTCTCCGAACAACCAGAGACCTTTTCTCCTTAAGACTAAACACGAACTATCTTTAATTTTTCTATCGAAATTTATTTTCTTTTTCTTCTGTTTCTTTGAGTTTAAAATAAGGGTCTCCGAACAACCAGAGACCCTCTCTCTTTAAGACTAAACACGAAACTGTCTTTATATTTAAATCATTTTTTTCATGTTTTAAAAAAGGGGGTCGAAGTAAAAACAACGACCCGTGTCTCTTTAAGACTAAACACGAAACAATCTTTAATTCATAACTTTTATTATTTTAGAATTTCCAATAATCTTACCATTTTCATTTACAATAACTATTGAATAAGTCCCAGTTGGTAGGTTATTGATATTTAATGTGAAAGCTTGATTATTTGAATTATTATTTGTTTGCTGTTGTACTAACTGACCATACATGCTATAAACTTTTAAAGTATTAGTATTTGAACGTGATTTAAAACTAACTTTTACAAAATCTCTACTTGGATTTGGATATACATTTACGCTCTCAATATTACTTTCATTTACTACAGTAGTTATACTTGGTAGTTTAACAACTGGTGCATTAGGATTGCTTCCTCTGTAAGCACTAAAGCCCATACTACTTGCCCCAAAAGTTGCATATGCAGTATCCTTAGTTCCTAAGTTGCTTGTTACAATTAGCCTTGCATTAAATGTATATAATGAAACATTTGCAGTTGGTAAAGCAATATACATATCAGCATTTGTAACTGTTGCATAAGTTCCAGTTCCCCAAATTGTAGTAGTATCAATTTTTAAAACATATGTAGTAATAGTGCCTAATGGTAGCTGTAGCAATTGTACTTTTAGTTGGCAAATTGCTAAAACCAGTTACATTAAAATCAGTATAATTTACTAGTCCAACCATTGGAACGTTTACGTCAAAAGTTGAAGTGTGAATAGAAATGATTGCTTTAGGTTTGATGATAACATTTACAATTCTAGAAGTTGTTTTAACACAACCTGCATTACTTGTAATAGTTAAGTTGATGTTGTAATTTCCTCCAGCATTATAAGTAAAAGGAGCAGGATTTGAAGCAGTTGAATTAGCAACTCCACCACCACCAAAAGTCCAATTGTAGCTTAATATTCCACCATAATCGAATGAAGTATTATTTACATTAACTGTTGGGTTAGCGTAAATATCAGGACTATAAGTAAGCGTAGGATTGAATTGAGCATGAGGGTCACTTAAGTACACCATTCTAATTACTGAATCTACACAACCTTTATCACTTGTAACTTTAAGTTTTACAGGATAAGTACCAGCAGTGTCAAAGATTACTCTTGGGTTGATATAGCTAACATTAGTTCCATCTCTAAAAGTTACACCACCAGCAAAATCCCATAAATAATTCATGATTCCACTAGGTATGGTTGAACTAGATTGGTATGAAAAATCATCACCAGGAACAAAACATTTTTTAGTTGTATCAGTAGCACCAGTTGGCACTAAAGCAGTATTTAGGTATAACACATAACTAGCAACAGGTTTAGGATTTGCATTTACAGTAATTGCATTACTAATTGCACTTGGACAAGCTCCACCATTGCTTGTGATCACAGTATAAGTTTTTGAACTATCAGCAACTAAAGTTTGATTAGTTGCCCCAGGAATTAAAATACCATTTTTATACCATTGATAAAATAAAGCAACAGTAGAACTCAATGTTACACTACTTGGAGCACAGAATGTTGTTGCACCACTAGCAGTAATCACTGGAGTTGTTGTAGCAGGATTTACTGTTACAATTGTTCCTACACTTACTATACTATAACAACCATTTGCATTAGGCAACTTTTACTGTATATGTACCAGAAGTAGTTGCAGTATAAGTAGAGCCAGTAGCACCACTTATAGCTACAGCATCTTTATACCATTGGTAGCTATTACCAGTAGATGAAGTTAATACTACACTTCCACCATTACAGAAACTTGTTGCACCACCAGCAGTTATAGTAGGTTGAGAAGGAGCAGCCACCACAGTAACAGTAGTACCATTACTTGCAGCACTTGTACAACCATTAGCATAAGTTACAACAACAGTGTAAACACCAGCAGTTGTAGCAGCATGAGTTTGAGCAGTAGCTCCACCAATTAACACTGCATCTAAATACCATTGGTAGCTAGCGGCAGCAGATGAAGTTAAAGTCACTGAACCACCACTACAGAAGTAAGTTGTACCACCAGCAGCAACAGTTGGTTGAGCAGCATCATTCACAGTTACATTATAAGTAGCTGTTGAGTTACCAGCACTATTGGTTACATATAATTGAACAGTATGAGTTCCAGCATTATTAAATGTTACTATATGAGGTTAGCTGCAGTATTGACTTGATGGTGTACCATTTTGGAAATACCATTGGTAAGTTGAAGGAGTACCACCAGTAACATTAGGACTGAAAGTATATGAGTTACCATTTAAACATTGTGTTTGTGAACCAGCAGATAAAGTGATACCAGCCACAGGTGCTAATTGCAGTAGCAACAACTGTAATACTTGACTATATTCTGTAAAGCAATGATGCACTTGTACTTACTTTTAATTTAATTGTAGTTGGACCTAAAGGTAAAACATGAAATTAAATTATTAGCAGTTCCAGTTACACCTTGACTAACACCATTGATAAACCATTCATAATTTGTAATAGTACCATTTGAAACATAAGCATTAGGAACAAATGTATAAGTGCTTGAAACATTAGAAGAATAGAAAGTAACAGTTGGCAAAGCCAAAACAGTTACTGAAGAATATTGAGTACTGTAAGAACCAGAAGCATTCGATACAGTTAAAGTAATATTATATAGTACCAGGTTGTGTAAACACAGCAGTTGGAGTTGCAGTAGTTCCACCAGTTACAGTTGCATTAGGAATCGACCATTGATAGCTTGCAATAGCACCACCAGTAGAGTTCACACCAAAGTGAACGAGTTACCAGTTATACATTGTGGATTCGTTCCAGCAAAAGTAATAGTAGCTAATGGAGCAGCAACAGCAGGAGCTAAAACCGTTATTATTTTATCAAGAATTGAACTATTACAAGAAAATTCACTTCTACTGATTAATGAAATTGTGTAAATAGCTGGAGGTAAAGTAATATTTAATATTGAATCAGAAGGAAGTTGTGTTATTCCATCTACTTTCCATAGTTGAGTAACTAATGCACCAATAGCATTAGATGAAGTATTAACGAATGTATAGTCATTCCCTATATTAGTATAGGTAAAACTTGCATTTGGTATTGATCCTACAGTTACAGGAAATTGTGTACTATAAGAACCACTTGCATTTGAAACTACTAATGTTACATTATAATAACCAGGTTGAGTAAAGACTGCTGTTGGTGTTGCAGTTGCAGCCCCTGTTACATTTGCATTAGGTATGTACCACTGATATGTTGCAATTGCACCACCTGTAGAAACTGCTTCAAATACATATAAATTTGAATTTACACATTGTGTATCTAAATTAGATGGAGATCCAGGTGCTGATAATGGTAATGTAATTATAGCACTTGGTGCTGAAATAGATGGTCCAGCAGTAATAATATTTTGAGTTATAGTTGCAGTACATCCACTTCCAGTTACTTGTAAAGTAACAGTAGTAGTACCAGCAGCTAAAACAGCAGTTGGGTTTTGAGCAGTTGTACTATTAAATACAATGCCATTATCACCACTCCATAAATAAGTTAATGGATTAGGAGAAGTAGGATAAGAACCATTAAAGAATGCATAGTTATTACCACTAGTATTAGAAGAGCTAAAGCTAGCAGTTGGAGTAGCATTTACAACTACAGTTATAGGAGCTGCAGTATAAGTCACACCATTATCAACATAAGTTAAAGAAATTGTTTTTGTTCCACCACTAGTGAATGTTATACCAGTTGGAGCAGCTGCAGTACTTGTAGCAGGTGATCCATCTTGGAACGACCAGCTATAAGTTGTAGGTCCAACTAATGTACCTGTAGCTGAGAAGCTATGACTAGCACTAGCACATTGTGCAGCACCAGCAGGAGTAATGGTTAATGGTCCAACACCAGAACCACTTCCACCACCTCCAGTAATTACTACATTAATTGTTTTTATTATTGAACTAGAACAACCAGCATCACTAGTAACAGTTAATTGAACATTCTTAGTGCCACTATGTTGAATAAGTATGTTTGTGGACTAATAACAATTGAAGAACTTGGACTTGAGTTAGCACCCAAACTCCAAGAGTAATTCATGTTACCACTTTGAATCGTAGATGAACTTTGAAAAGTATAACTACTACCATTACCAGTATTTAAATGAATAGAAAAATCAGCAACTGGCATTGGATTAACAGAAATAAATATGCTTGAATAACTATCTATACCATTTAAAGTAGTGATCAATGTAACTTGATAATTACCTGCAGTTGCATAACTATGAGTTTGAGATGTGTTAGTTAAACTTGTAACTATTGGAGAGTTATCTCCAAAATTCCATTTATAAGTTGCACCTAAAACCTCACAACCATTATAAAAAGTAAAACTATTGCCGTTTACACATTGTGAAGTATTTGCAGTATAGACTGGACCAACAGAAGCAACAACAGGAGTTCTTGAAACTGAAGTACAACCTTGTGGGCTTGTAGTAGCTACATAATAAGTTGTATTAGCAGTAATGCTTGGGCTATAGTTAGCACCAGTAAATAAACTTGCACCACCAGATGCAGCACTATACCAATTAAAAGTACTAGAAGCAATTGATGAAGTTGCAGTTAAATTAACCACCCCAGCACCACATCTTACTTGTGGAGTATTAGTTGATGTAATTGTTGGTAAAGGATTTACTGAAACTACAACTGAATTAGATGTTATTGTTCCACAGATATTAGTTATAACAACATCGTAATTACTTGCATCGGAAATAGCAGGGCTTGTTAAAGTTAAAACATTAGTTGTAGCACCTGAAATTACTGCACCATTTGAAATTGCAATACCCGACTTTCTCCATTGGTATGTTAAATTAGTACCAGAAGCAGTTACTGAAATTATCTGAGAACCACTTCCATTGCATGTTGCAATAGGAGTATTTGGTTGAACTGAAATTGAAGGAGCTATACAAGTTGTTATCTTACGAATTCTTTGATTTGATTGATCAGTAAAATAAATATTATCAAATGCATCAACAGCTATTGCAGAAGGAAAGTTTAATTGAGCAGAAGTTGCTAAACCTCCATCACCACTGAATCCTGAAACACCAGTTCCTGCAATTGTTGATATAAAACCTGTTGCAATATCAACTTTTCTAATTCTTTGATTACCTTGAGAAGTTAAATAAATATTACCTATAGCATCAACAGTAACGCCAGATTCACCTGCAATCTTTGCAGAAGTTGCCAAACCTCCATCACCACTGAATCCTGAAACACCAGTTCCTGCAACTGTTGAGATAATACCTGTTATAAAATCAACTTTTCTAATTCTTTGATTAATATAATCAGCGATAAATAAATTGCCAGTAGCATCTACTTTTACATCAGTTGGATTATATAATGCAGCAGAAGTTGCTAAACCCCCATCACCACTATATCCATCAACTCCATTTCCTGCCACAGTTGTAATGATATTAGTAATAGCATCAATCCTTCTAATTCTTGAATTATAAACATCTGTAAAAAATATATTTCCAGAAGCATCTACTGATAAACCAAAAGGAGTATTTATTTTAGCAGAAGTTGCTAACCCACCATCGCCACTAAATCCATCAATCCCAGTACCTGCAAGAGTGGTAATTATTCCTGTAATTCCATCTACTTTTCTTATTCTATGATTATTTTGATCAGATATAAACAAGTTGCCAAGTGCATCTACTGCTACAGATGCTGGTGAATTTAATCGAGCAGAAGTTGCTAACCCACCATCACCTGCATAACTTCCAATCCCATTACCTGCTACTGTTGTTATTATTCCAGTAATTGAATTTATTTTTCTAATTCTATGATTGTTAATATCTGCAAAAAAAATATTGTTTGAATTATCTAAAGTAATTCCAAATGGATATGAAAATTGAGCTGAAGTAGCTGGTCCACCATCACCACTAAATCCAATGGTGCCATTACCAGCAATTGTATTTATCGTTTGAGCAAATAAATTTGAAGAAATCGCAAACAGCAAAAGTATTGCTGTAACTAAAATACCCCTAATTGGGGATGCGGAATTTTTCATAATTTTTGTCTTAAGGTTGTTAAGGAGATTAAAAAACCAATTTAACAGGTTAGTTTTTTAATTGTTTCAGAAACAAAACTCACTTTAATTATGGTCTTATAAAATCCCTTGAATCAGGGGGTGCCGATTTTTAAAACTGATTTATTAAATAATTAATTATTAAGTACAGTAACAAACTCATAAATTGCTCCTTCAAAAATTATTTATGAAAAAAATTGTTGCTTTTTTATTCATTTGTTTTTCTTTTTTATGCCATCAATTTTTGTTTGCACAAGATGCAGTAACTTATCAAACTCCACCAAAAGAGTTGTCAGATTTATTGTTGGCAAAACCAACACCTTCGGTAAGTATTGATAGTAAAGGAGAATGGATGCTTTTGATAGAAAGAAATAGTTATCCTTCTGTAGAAGAGATGGCTCAACCAGAATTAAGAATTGCTGGGTTAAGAATTAATCCAAATAATTTTTCGCCTAGCAGACAAAATTTTATCAATAATCTTACTCTAAAAAATATTAAATCAGGAGTTCAGTCTCCAATAACTGGATTGCCAAAAAATTTGTTAGCATCTAATATAAGTTGGAGCCCCAATGAAAAAAAGATTGCATTTACTAATAATACCACAACCAATGTTGATTTGTATGTTGTTGATGTTACAACTCACAAAGCAGTAAAAATTAATAAAACAAGTTTGAATACAGTAATTGGATCAGCCTTTTCATGGGCAGATGAAAACACTATTTACTATAAAACTATTATAAAAACTGCAAGTTTGTTGCCAACAAAACCATTGATGCCAAAGGGCCCAACAGTACAAGAAAATTTGGGAAAATCAGCACCAAGTAGAACTTATCAAGATTTAATTAAATCTCCATACGATGAAGATTTGTTCGATTTTTTAGCTACAGCACAATTAGTAAAAAATGTAAATGGTGTTGAAACAAAAATTGGCAAACCATCAATCACAAATACTTTCAGTTTATCTCCTGATCAAAAATATTATTTAGTTAGAACAATTAAAAAACCTTTTAGTTATTTAGTGCCTGCATTTGGTTTTAACTCTACATTTTCTATCAATGACAATACAGGTAAAGTTGTAAAAGTTTTAGCTGAATTACCATCGAGTGAATTATCTCCATCAGGTTTTGATAATATTATGAATGTGCCTAATCGTTTCGATTGGAGAGATGATGAGGCAGCTACTATAACTTGGAGCATGCCTTTAGACAGTGGCAAATACAAAAACAAAATGGAGTTTCATGATGTTGTGTATACTTTAAGTGCACCATTTACAACATCGGCAAAAGAATTATGTAAAACAAAATATAGATATGCAGGTATTACTTGGGGAAATTCGAGTTTTGCTTTAATAAGAGAAAGTTTGCAGAGCAAACAAATGGGTAAAATAAGTAAACTACAATCCTTCAACAGGAGAAATGGAAACTTTGTTTGAAAGAAGTAGTAACGATGCTTATAATAATCCTGGTAATCCTGTTTTATCAAAGAATAATTTCAACAGAAATGTTATTCAGGTTATTGATAATAAAATATTGTTGAATAACACTTCAGGAAGTTCTCCAAAAGGCGATTTGCCATTTCTATCATCTTATAATTTAGCAACTAAAGAAACCAAACATGCTATGGCGTTGTGAAGAAAATAGTTTCGAAATGATAACAGATGTTGTTAGATGTTGAAAAAATGATTGTATTTAACTAGAAGAGAAACACAAACAGATGTTCCCAATTATTATTTGAAAAATTTATTAAGTAATACCACAATCAGCAACTTACCAATTTTGATAATCCTTATCCTCAAATGGTAGGAGTAAAAAAAGAAAAAATTTCATATAAAAGAGCAGATGGTGTTGATTTAACTGGGAATTTGTATTTGCCAAAAGGTTATGATGCAGTAAAAGATGGGCCGTTACCTGTTATTATTTGGGCTTATCCTCGTGAATTTGAAAATGCAAAAGATGCTGCACAAGTTCGAGGTTCTCAATTACACTTTTACAAGAATAAATTATGGCTCACCAATCTTTTGGGTAACTCAAGGTTATGCCATTTTAGATAATGCTGAAATGCCTATTGTTGGTGTTGAAGGCAAAAAACCAAACGATAATTTTATTGATCAACTTAAAATGAATGCAGAAGCTGCTATTAATCATTTATCAAACTTGGAGTTGGAGATAAAAATAGAGTTGCTGTGGGCGGACATAGTTATGGTGCATTTATGACAGCACACTTATTAGCACATACGAATTTGTTTAAAGCAGGTATTGCTCGTAGTGGTGCATATAATAGAACATTAACTCCTTTTGGTTTTCAGAATGAAGACAGAACTTATTGGCAAGCTCCAGAGTTGTATTTTAATATGAGTCCTTTTAGTTATGCCAATAAAATAAAAACGCCAATGCTAATGATTCATGGCGAAATGGATAATAATTCAGGAACTTTTCCTATACAAAGTGAAAGATTATATAATGCCATTAAAGGGCATGGAGGAACTGTAAGGTTTGTGTTATTACCTTATGAAAGTCATGGATATTCTGGAAAAGAAAATTTATTGCACTTGCTTTGGGAAGAAAATAATTGGTTAGAAAAGTATGTAAAAAATTCAAAATAGTGTTTAAGTTTTTATAGATGAATACATGTGTTTGAAAATTTTAAATTTGGAATTGTCAACTTTTTTTCGTATTATTCATCTTTCGGTAACTAGAGACTTTAATCTAGGAACTATATTTTTTAACTTTAAAATTACTATATGAATTTGATGAATTATTTGGATTACAACGTTGTTATTGATGTGTTTGATGCTCTTGAAAATGAGCAATATGAATTAGCTGAAAAAAAGCTAGACAATAAATTTAATTCGACAATTCTCAAAAAAGAAGTTTCAAAATCTGAGTTCGTAGAAATGTATAGAAAAATAAAAGAAGGAATGCCTGATGCAGTTTTCAGTATTGAAAATCTAATTTTAAATGGAGATTCTTTAATTGCTAAGGTTAAAGTTACAGGTACACATACCCACCAAATGCCATCTTTAAAAAAGGGTTGGAAAGCCAGCAAAGCAACTGGTAAAAAAGTAAACAAAATTGTTTCTACTATAGAAATAATAATGAAAGGCTCAAAAATTTTAGAAATCAGAAATGTTGTTGAGAATAAAGGTATTGCTGCAGGCATTTTAAATGAACTTGATTTATTGCCTAAAAGTTATTCTTTAAATTAAATTAAATACAGGTAAGCAAAGCCAAGTCATTATTGATTTGGCTTTTTTATTTTTAAGATATTTAACTATTTGTTACTGGTTTATATTTGTGTAGTAAACATTAAAGCTTTTACTTTTTTAATATGGATATTTTAATTGTTGAAGACGAAAAAAAAATTGCAGAATCATTAAAACAAGGCTTGGAAGAATCTGGCTATGAAGTGATGATTGCTTATGATGGGTTGATGGGAGAAAAAATGGTGAACAACTATTCTTTTAATCTCATTTTATTAGATGTGAATTTGCCCGGAATGAATGGAATTGAACTTAGTAAAAAAATAAGGCAAAAAGATAAAAATATTCCCATTTTAATGTTAACCACTTTTGGTTCTATTAATGATAAAGTAGATGGCTTTGATGCTGGTGCTGATGATTATTTGGTGAAACCATTTTCATTTGATGAATTAATTGTAAGAATTAGAGCTTTAATTAGACGAACAACTGATTCTAATATACCTGTTGGAAATATTTTAAAATTCGCCGATTTAGAAATGAACCTTGATACGAAAATGGTATCTCGTTCTGGTAAAAAAATACGATTAACAGCAAAGGAATTTCAGCTTTTAGAATATTTACTTAGAAATAGAAAAAGAGTTGTAAGTAGAGCAGATATTGGTGAAAATGTATGGAATATAGATTTTGATACACAAACCAATACCATTGACGTGTATGTAAATTATTTAAGAAAAAAAATTGACAAAGAGTTTCCACAAAAACTAATTCATACACAAGTTGGTTTCGGTTATGTATTAAAAGAAAACGCTTCTTAATGAGGGTTAAATCTAAAATAACAATAGCCTTTGTTTGTTTAACAACAATATTGTTAGTCTCCTTATGTTTTCTAACTTATTACAATACTCAATCTCAGCAAAATAGGGATTTTTATAAAATGCTCTCCAATAGAGCTTCAACAATTTCAACTTTATTAGTCAATTCAGAATTTAATAATTATAAAATTTTATCTGAAGTTGATAGTGCTACTAGAAACTTGTTATATGCAGAAAATATAAATGTATTTAACAATAAAAATGAACGTATTTATCACTTTGCAAGAAACACTGCCGATACCATTAATATTTCTGAAAAAATAATTCAGCAAGCTAGAGTTGATAATAAAGTAATTACTATAATAGATAAAAAGAAAACAGTAGCAGTCTATTATTCTTCGTTTAAATTGCCTATAGTTGTTTTTATTTCAGCAGTTGACCAAAATGGTTTGAACAAGTTAGCAGAATTAAAATTGAATTTGATTTATGGTTTTATTTTAGGAATTGTTCTTTCTTTTATTTTTGGATGGTTTTTTAGTAACCAAATTCTAAAACCTTTAGTTGATATTAATACTATAGTTGATAAAATATCAGCTTCAAATTTCGAAGAAAGATTACCAATTAGAAACTTAAAAGATGAATGGAATAAACTTGCCAAAACTTTTAATGACTTGCTTACAAGATTAAGAGAGTCGTTTGAGTTGCAAGGAAGATTTATTGCAAATGCATCTCATGAATTATCAACACCACTAACTTCTGTTAGCAATCAAATTGCTGTTACTTTAAGAAAAGAAAGATCTAAAGAAGAGTATTTGCAAGTATTGCATTCTGTTCAAAATGATGTTCTACACATGAGTGCTTTAACACAGCAATTACTTGAAATAGCTAGAACATCAAGTGGTGGATCTATTCAAACAGAAAATATAAGAGTTGATGAGTTACTTATGGAACTTCCTGCATTGATGAAAAAAATTGATCCAAGTTATGGAGTATCAGTTTTTTTTGATGAATTACCTGAAGATGAAGAGTACTGTCAAGTAAATGGTAATAATACTTTACTATTAGCTGCTTTTAAAAACATTGCAGAAAATGGTTGTAAATATTCACCCAATCATCAAGTAAAAATTTCGTTATCATTTATAGAAAATAAAATCATAGTACTATTTTCTAATGAATGTGTTTCAATAAATCAAAGTGAAATAGATCAGCTTTTTCAGCCTTTTCAACGTGGTAGTAATGCTTCAAGCATTAAAGGCTATGGTCTAGGCTTATCTTTAACCAGAAGAATAATGCTCATTCACAAGGGTGAAATCAAAGCAGAGATTAGTAATGATAATAACATTATGGTATCTGTAATACTTCAGTCAATGCATAACAAGCAATAGTTTAATCAGATTCTAATCTTAAACTTAAGAGTCTCTTATAAGATTTCTGTATACTTACTTCAACAAATTTATTAGTTTCATTAATTGAGATTTAGTTCTCGAAATCCATAGCTGATAAATTGAATTAATTATAAATTATGCCAACAACAATTAATAACAACAATGATACTGTAATCAATAAAAATATTATTTCTGTTAGAAATTTAACAGTAAACGATTACAAAGAAATCAAACAAATACAATTAATTTCTTTTCCAGAAATGAAACCCTGGAGTTTAGAACAATGGACAAAAGTTATCACAACATTTCCTGAAGGGCAAATAGCCATTGAAATTAATGGTGATATTGCTGCTTCATCATGTTCTTTAATTTTAAATTTTAATGAATTTGAAAAAAATCATTCTTGGTCAGATATTACAGGTGCTGGAACACTATCAACACATAATCCAAATGGAGATACACTTTATGGAATAGAAATTATGGTTTCTCCAAATTTTAGAAGTATGCGTTTGGCAAGAAGGCTTTATGACGAAAGAAAAAAACTAGCTGTTGCTAGAAATTTAAAAAGAATAGTTGTTGGAGGAAGATTACCTAACTATCATATGGTTGCTGATAAATTCACAGCAAAAGAATATGTACAACAAGTGGTAGATAAAAAATTAATTGACCCAGTTTTAACTACTCAATTATCCAATGATTTTATCTTAAAAAGAATCATAAAAGATTACTTGCCTAATGATGATTGTAGTTGTGGCTATGCAACCTTTATGGAGTGGATTAATTTAGATTATGAAATTCCTTCTTATACCATTCAAGACATCTCACCTTATGTTAGAGTTTGTGCTATACAATACAAAATGAGAATGGTAAAAAGTTTTGAAGAATTTGCCCATCACTGTGAATATTTTATTGATATAGCAGCAGATTATAAAAGTGACTTTGTGGTTTTTCCAGAATTGTTTACAATGCAGTTACTTTCTTTTTTACCAAAGAAAAGACCAGGTTTGGCCATTCGTGAATTATCAAATTTTACAGAAGCGTATATTGAATTTTTCAGCAAAATGTCAGTAAAATATAATACCAATATTATTGGTGGTACTCACATTACTGTTGAAGATGATAATCTTTATAATATTTCTTGGTTTTTTAGAAGAGATGGTTCTTATGAAAAACAATACAAATTGCAAATTACTCCACATGAAAGAAAATGGTGGGGATTAAAAGAAGGTAAAACTGTTGAGGTGTTTGATACTGATTGTGGTAAAATAGCCATTAATATTTGTTACGATATCGAGTTCCCTGAAATAGCTAGAATTGCAACTTCAAAAGGAGCTGAAATTATTTTTGTACCTTTTAATACTGATGAAAGAAGGGCTTATAACAGAGTGAGATATTGTGCTCAAGCACGTGCCATAGAAAATCAAGTTTATGTTGTATTAAGTGGTTGTGTTGGTAATTTGCCTCAAGTAGATAATCTAGATATTCAATATGCACAAAGTGCTATTCTTACTCCATCTGATGTGGAGTTTCATAGAGATGGAGTTGCAGCAATTGCAGAACCTGGAGATGAAACAATGATTTATCAAGACTTAGATATGCATTTGCTTAAAACCAATAGATTAAATGGAAATGCACAGACTTGGAACGATAGAAGAAAAAATTTGTATTCTATTGTTTATAACGAAGGAGGAAAAGAAATATCATTTTAGGAATACAAGTAATTATTACATTAAATTAAAAAAGAAAGGATAAAAAATGAAAATCATTCACATTAGAAAAATATTAGTACCAGTAGATTTTAGCAATAATTGCATGAATGCATTACAAACTGCAGTTGCAATAGCAAAAAGACATCAAGCCATAGTTCATTTATTATATGTAAATGATTATGATTATGATTTGTTTCAAAACGATGCAAATATTATAGCACCAAGATTAAAAGACTATCTAAAAACACTTGCACAGCTTGCTAAAACAGTAATTGTTAATGATGGAGTTAAATGTACTTATGCAACTGAGCATGGTGGCGTTACTCATAATATTTTAAAAACTTCCATCAACCTAAATATCGATTTAATTGTAATGGGGAAAAATGGCACAAATGGTTTATCTAAAACTTATGCTGGTACACATGCCATTCAAATAGCAGAAAAATCTAGAGTTCCAGTAATTATCATTCCAGAAAATGTTACCAAGCATAATTTCGAAAATATACTTTTCCCAATTCGTCCTTTGTTAAGTATGACAGATAAGTATGATTCATTAAGACCATTTATTTTAAAAAGTAAACCTTCAATCACCCTATTAAATTTAAGAAATCCAAATTATGAAAACGAATTACACATCATACATCGTTTATCATTATTAATGAAAATGAAATTAGAATCAGATGATGTTCCATACGACTTGCAATATTATTTTGAGAACAATGATTTTGCTGAACATGTAATTAAAGTTATTGAAGAATCTGAAAAGAAATTTGATTTAACTATTGTCACTGCTGAGATAAGTAAATCAAATAAAGATTTTCATATTTCGTATTATACCCAAAAAATTATTCATCATGCAACAATACCTGTATTAATTATTCGCCCAGAAAATGCAAAGTTGGATAAAGAAGAGGTTCTAGAAAAGTTAGAAAAACATGCAGCATTAAATTAAATTTAGTTTTAATCTCTTTCTAATCTGAGTTTAAACCAGTGTTTACTTCAAGGGATTATATTTATTTCTTTAAGGTAGTTTATTATACTGCCTCAAAAATTATAAACTCTTAATACATGAATTCTATAATAAATAAATTGTTAATTCCAATTCAGTTCGATGATCAACATCTAACTATAGTTAAACAAGCTGCAGAGATTGCAAAGAAGCATAATGCAGATTTATATTTATTAAATGTACAAAATCCCTCGATTACAAATTATTTTCATCAGGCTATTAGTTATAAAAAAAAGAATTCAATATATAGCATTACTGAGAACAAAGTGAATTTAATGCAAACTTGGAAACGTTGGATTGAAAAAGAATATCAAATAAAAGTTCATGCTTTTGTAGATTGGGGGAATTGGAAAAAACTGGTTATTGCTAAAGCAAAAACGATAAATGCTAGCTTAATTGTACTTCCTAAAATAGAACAAAAAAAATGGTATAGTTTTTTTAATTTATCTAATAACAATTATATCATAGAGAAAAGTCCTTGCCAAGTAATTTCGTTCATTTCAGATACTGACACAATTGTAAATTGGAAAAATATTGTAATTCCTATTACAAATTTTATTCCTGAATTAAGGATAAAAACTATTATAGACATAGTAAAATCATATGATATTAAACTGCACTTAATTGCCTTTAGTTCAAATACAATTGTAAGTCATAAATCCAATTTCTATTATCTTACAGAAACATTAAAAATTTTAAAAGCCTCAGGAAATATACAAGTTGAATGTAAATGTTTAACACCAAAACAATCACTTCAAACTGCTGTTCTGAAATATGCTAAAGAAGTTAATGCAGATGCTATCATCACAAATAAAAAACCAAGTGTTTCAGAATTGGAAGATTCTTTTAATTCAGTTCAATCAATTTTTAATGTAAAAAACAATCATGCAGAGTTGCAAAATTTAATTCCTGCCTAAAACCTATGTCATTATTTAATAAAATATTAGTTCCTGTAGATTTTTCAAGTGTTTCAACTATTGGACTCAATAGAGCTATTGAAACAGCCATATTATGCAATAGCAATGAGTTGCATTTGATTTCTGTAGTTGATATAAATACTATTGGGTATTTAGTAGCAGTAGAACCAGGTGTGATGATCAATTATGGAAGCATTGAAGATCATAAACAAACAACAGTTATTAAGATGAATGAGCTTAAAGAAAAAATTATGAATGAACATCAAATAAATGTTCATTATAAAATTGCTGTTGGAAATTTACTAACTGCAATTAACGAGTATATAGAAAATGTTTCTATTGATTTGGTTGTTATGGCTACAGCCGGAACTGAAGGTATTAAAGAGTTTATTTTTGGATCTAAAACACAACAAGTAGCAGATGTTGTAAAATGTCCAATTTTATCTGTAAGTAATAATTCTACAAAAGAACAATTTAATAAAATTATTCTACCCATAGAAAATTTTTATCCTCGAAATAAAAAAGAATATGCCAAAAAAATGGCAAAGAAATTTAAAAGTGAAATTCATTTAGTTTGTTTAGAAACTGATTTAACTAATGCCAATCAAACAACACAACATATTATTTATAGTTTAGTTGAAGAGTTTAATAATGAACACATACAACATAAGCTTTTTGTTGCTGCTGGTAAAAATATTACTGATGCTATTTTGAGATATTCTGAACAAGCGTCTATAGATTTAATTCTTGTAAATCCTGGAGAAGAATCAACATTATCAGGAAAAATTATTGAGGCTTTTGGTGGCCAAATCATCAACCACTCAAATGCCTCTGTATTAACTATAAAAAAATATTAAATTTAGGTACAAGAATATTCTCTTATTCAGAAATGCTTAATACCTTTAATAAAAAAACAATGAAAAACATATTCGTTTTCTGCTTATTATTAGCAGGGCAAGTAAATGGTCAAATTTATTCAATACTAAATGCAGAAATTACTTTTGAAAATAAGTTAAGAACTTGTTTAACTGTAGAGTATGATGCCAATCCAAATTTTGTTAAAAAGGCATTTAAAGATTATTGTAAAGATAATTTTGATGTTAAAATAAAAGGTTATGGCTTTTTAAGTAATGCAGATATTCTTTTAGCTGAAGATGCTGTAATTAATAACGTTAGTGAAAAACGATTGAATATTTATAATCGAATTCTTGAAACACCATCAGGAGGATCAGAGTCTAAATTGTTTATTTCTTTTGGATACGATTTTTTTGTTAGTCCTACCGATTTTCCAGATGCATTTACTAATATGTATAATTTGTTAAACAACTTTAGTTTAAAGATGTTAATGGATTTTTATGCTGAAGATGTTGAGGACATGAATAAGCAAATCAAAAAAATTAATAGAGATACAAGGTCAAACGAGAGAACAATAAAAAAATATTCTAAGCGAGTTGGATCTTCAAAATATTCTGAATCTGAAAAATTAGAATATAATGGGAAGATTGATGTTTCTAAAAAGAATATAGAAAACAATAAAAGTGAAATAAAAAGATTAGAAGAAAAAATTGTGTTATATAGTAATAAATTGTCCACCCTAACAAATCCAATTCAAACTATAACTCCATTAGAATCTAAAGAGAAATAAAATTTTATACTGTAAAGTATATGAGTTTAAGTAACATATAATGGATAAAAAAAAACTATACAACATTGTATTTGAAACAGACACTAAAGCAGGAAAATATTTTGATGTTGTATTACTTTGGATGATTTTATTTAGTGTTCTAGCAGTAATGTTAGAAAGCGTTCCAGAACTTGGAGCCAAATATTCAAAAGCATTTTTTTTAATTGAATGGGTTTTAACGATTTTATTTACGTTAGAATATTTGTTAAGAATTTTAATTAGTGTAAAGCCCTTAAAATATGTTTTTAGTTTTTGGGGGTTAATAGATTTTCTTTCAATTCTACCAACATGGTTAAGTTTATTTTTTGTGGGCTATCATTATTTATTAGTTGTAAGAATATTTAGACTTCTGAGAATTTTTAGAATTTTAAAACTAGTTCGTTTTAATACTGAGTCACAGGTTTTAATTCAAACATTAAAATCGAGTTTTTATAAAATCAGTATATTCTTTTTATCTGTTTTAGCTATTGTAACTTTTCTGGGCACATTAATGTATGTTGTTGAAGGTGGCGAAAAAGGGTTTACAAGTATTCCACAAAGTATATATTGGGCAATAGTTACAGTTACTACAGTTGGTTATGGAGATATGGTGCCACATACAGTTGTTGGAAAATTTATTTCATCATTTGCAATGATTATTGGTTATGCAATTATTGCTGTTCCTACAGGTATAGTAACTGTTGCACTTTCTAAACAAGATCATAAAAGTAAGAAATGTGAAAAATGTAACACTTACAATGATGCAACAAATTTTTGCAGTAATTGTGGAGAGAAATTAAACTAAATATTATGAAAGAATTATTAAATCAAACCATCATAGAAATTGGTGATTATAGACTTAAATTAGCTGCATTAATCATGGTGTTAATCATCATTGTAGTTTGCTTTATCACTTTGTTTATTGTTCAAAAATTAATTTATAATTCAAAAAAAATAGAAACCGGAAAAAAGTATTCTTTTTATAATTTAATTAAATATTTTTTATTAGTTATTGCAATTGTACTTAGCTTACAAACAATAGGATTTAATGTATCTGTTTTGCTTGCAGGTTCTGCAGCTTTGCTTGTTGGTATAGGTTTAGGACTTCAAAATTTATTTAGCGATTTTATTTCTGGAATTGTTTTGCTCATTGATGCAACTATTAAAGTGAACGACATTATTGAAGTCAATGGTATGGTATGTAAAGTTCAAGAAATAAAATTAAGAACTACAACAGTATTAACTAGAGACGATAAATCCATTATTCTCCCAAATACTATTCTTACAAAAAATCAAATAATTAATTGGACTCATAGCGAAGTAGATTCACGATTTGATATTGAAGTAGGAATTGATTATAGTAGTGATGTTACCCTAGCAATGGAGCTTTTAAAACAAGCTGCAGTTTTACAAGAAAATGTTTTAAAAGAACCAAAACCTTTTGTTCGTTTTACCAATTATGGTGAATCATCAATATTATTTACAGTTTATTTTTGGGCAGATGAAGTATTTAGAGTTGAAAATATAAAAAGTGAAATTCGAGTTAGAATTTTCCAAATGTTTAAAGAACATAATATTGTTATTCCTTTCCCTCAAAGGGTAATACATACCAGATCTTAATCAATAAAAATTAAGCATTAAGGTAATTTTTATTCTAGTTTTTCAGTGAAATCAACAATGTAATAAATTCAAAATACTTGTTCATATTTTAAATTAAAAAGTAAACAATAAAATGTTATTGAATGATATGGTTTTCAAAAACTAAATTTGCAACTTATGTTAACTATATTTTTTTTAAATAAGTAATTATTTTAAGAAACAAATTATTTAATAACACAGGTTTATGATTGTATTACTTATTGCAGTTTTTATTATTGGCTATTTTTTAATTTCATTAGAAGTTCCATTAAAACTTAATAAAGCAGCAAGTGCATTATTAACAGGTGTTGTTTGTTGGGTAATCTTTATTCTTAATAAAAACGATAAAGAAAGTATAACTGAATTGTTGTATCATCATTTAAGTGAAATTTCTGGAATTTTATTTTTCTTATTAGGTGCAATGACAATTGTTGAGCTAATTGATAGTCATGATGGTTTTAAAATTATTACAAGAAGAACCAAAACTAGAAGTAAATCTAAGCTCCTTTGGATAACTGCTATTCTTACATTTCTATTATCTTCTTTATTAGATAATTTAACTACAACAATTGTAATGACTTCTTTTATTGGTAAAATACTAACTAAAAAAACAGATCGACTTTGGTTTGCTAGTATTATTATTATTGCAGCAAACGCAGGTGGAGTTTTTTCTCCATTAGGAGATATAACAACAACAATGCTATGGATTGGTGGTCAAATTACAGCCCAAAATATTATACTTCAATTGATTTTACCCAGTGTAGTTGTTTGTTTAGTGCCATTACTGATTATTACTCCTAAGTTTAAAAATCAAACTTTTGAAATAAAATCTTTAGATGGAAATACTAACTTAACTCCAAGAGAATCGAATATTGTATTGGTACTCGGTGTTTTTTTATTGCTATTAGTTCCTGTTTTTAAAATAGCAACACACTTGCCTCCATTTATGGGAATGCTTTTTTCTTTAAGTGTTTTCTGGATTATTATTTCTATTATTCATCACAAAAAATCAATTGATGAGAAAAAAAAATATTCTGTTACTTATGCCTTACAAAAAATAGATACAGAGAGTATTCTATTTTTCCTTGGAATTTTATTAGCAGTTTCTGCATTACAATCTGTTGGTGTACTTAAAGAAATTGCAAGTTCACTTGATAAAACATTTGGCAATGTATATATCATAGGAGTCGTTTTAGGATTGGTATCTGCAATAGTAGATAATGTACCTCTAGTATCAGCTGCTCAAGGAATGTATGATTTATCAGTTTATCCAACTGATCATATTTTCTGGGAATTTTTAGCATTAACAACAGGCACAGGTGGCAGTGCTATTATAATTGGATCATCTTCTGGGGTTGCTGCAATGGGTATTGAAAAAATTGATTTTATGTGGTATTTAAAAAATATAAGTTGGTTGGCAATTGCTGGATTTTTGGCAGGTGTTTTAGTATTTATTTTACAAGCAGAATTTAAACCATTCTAGCTTTTTTAGTTTAGTATTTTTAACTTTAAAGATTTTTTAAGATGGGATTATATCAAATTATTGAAGCGTTAGTGATTGTTTCAGCAGTATTTGCTTACATCAATAAAAGAATTTTTAAACTTCCAATTACCATTGGATTAATGTTCTTAAGCACATTATTCTCTTTCCTACTTTTATTAGTACATTATATTGAACCAGGAATATTAAGCCCCATCACTACAATAATAGATAATCTCGATTTTACTACAATTGTTTTAGATATTTTATTAAGCTTTTTATTATTTGCTGGTGCTATGCATACAGACTTTGTGCAATTAAAAGAAAACAGAACATCTATTATTCTCTTTGCATTTTTTAGTGTTTTAATTTCAACTTTTTTAATTGGTAGTGTAGTTTATTATGTATCTAGTTTTATTGGAGCACCCATTAATTTTTTATATTGTTTATTGTTCGGGGCTCTTATTTCTCCAACAGATCCAATTGCAGTTTTAGGTATTTTAAATAAAGTGAATGTGCCTCAGCAAGCTAAAATTAATATTGTTGGAGAATCACTTTTTAATGATGGAATTGGGGTTGTAATTTTTATAACTTTATTAACTTTTATCAATAAAGGAATAGAGAATGTAAGCCTAGTAGAAATTCCAATTCACTTTTTAAAAGAAGCTGGAGGAGGTGTTTTACTAGGGTTTATTTTAGGTTACTTAATTTACTATGCATTAAAATCTATTGACGATTATGAAATAGAAGTAATGATTACATTAGCTGTTGTAATGTTTGGAAATATGATTGCAGAATCTTTGCATGTCTCAGGTCCATTAGCTATGGTTGTTGCTGGATTAATGACAGGGCACAAAGCAAAAAGTGAGGCAATGAGCCAGCAAACTTCTTTGTATGTAGATAAGTTTTGGCATTTAATAGATTCATTGATGAATTCTATTTTATTCGTTTTAATCGGACTAAAAATTCTATCGATAAATTTTGAATGGAAATATTTATGGATTGGGTTAATTGTAATTCCTTTATTGATATTAGCTCGTTTCATAGCTTTATCAATACCATTCCATCTTACAAAAAACCTACTGTCGATTTCAAATAAAACTGTTTTATTAATGACTTGGGGAGGTCTTCGTGGTGGACTTTCAATTGCAATGGTTTTATCCTTATCAGATAATGTTACTGTAAAAGATGAACTAGTTTTTATAACTTATATCATTGTAATGTTCTCTATATTTATTCAGGGATTAACTATTGAAAAAGTTGCCAACAGAATTTTTAAAAAATAGAAATCATGTTAAATAATTATAGGTTTTTAAGAAATTTCAAACTCTTTGAAGAGAAAGAAGATTTTGAATTAGTTATTGAAAATATAGAAAAAAGTGTTCCTTTTAAAGGAACTAATTTATGGATTTTAATTTTTGCAATTCTTATTGCATCACTAGGTTTAAATGTAAATAGTACAGCTGTTATTATTGGTGCAATGTTAATCTCTCCTTTAATGGGACCTATAATGGGTATGGGTTTAAGCCTTGGCACTAATGACTTAAGCTTACTTCGAAAATCAGTTCAGAATTATTTATTTTCTCTTGTTGTGGGTTTAATTACTTCTGCCATTTATTTTTTTCTTTCACCAATTAACGATGCTTATTCAGAAATTTTATCAAGAACACAACCGAATATTTACGATGTTCTCATAGCTTTTTTTGGAGGGTTAGCAGGTGTACTTGCTTATAGTAGTAAACAAAAAGGAAACGTTATTCCTGGTGTTGCTATTGCTACTGCTTTAATGCCACCATTATGTACTGCTGGTTATGGTTTAGCAACTTTACAATGGAATTTCTTTTTTGGTGCTTTTTATTTGTTTTTAATAAACACTGTTTTTATTGCATTATCTACTTTAATAACTGTGCGTTATTTAAAATTTCCAGTGAAGCATTTATTGAATGAAGAAGATGAACTAAGGAATAAAAAAATTATCTGGGTGGTTACATTGTTAACCATAATTCCAAGTTTATTTTTTGGTTATAATTTTATTCAGGACAATCGCTTTAAATCACAAGCCAAATTATTTATTGAAACTCAAGCTAAACTACCCAATCAATATTTATTGAATAAAACTGTTGAAGCTTCGAATAGGAAAATAATTTTAACTTATGCAGGTGCTAAACTTAAGGATACTGACTTTGAGTTTGTTAACAATAATTTTAAAAATTTCGGGTTTAAAAAATCTGCTAAACTAGAAATTAATCAAGGCTTTGCATTTTTAGAGAACAATGACAATAATAGTGGTAGTCTAATTTCACAAAAAGATGCTTTAATAATGCAGTTGCAAAATAAAAATGATAGTTTATTAGATGCTAATATAATTGGCAAATCTATTTTTAATGAGATGAAAGTAATGTATTCAGAAATAGAGTCAGTAACAGTTACAAAAGCATTGAGCAACTCAAGCAAAAAAACTATACCAATAACTTATTGCATTATTAATTCGAACAAGGAATTGGAAACTCAACAACTAAATGTTTTAAGAAATTGGTTAAAGGTACGATTAGATGCAGATTCTTTAGAAGTGATTATTAAGTAAAAATTACAAAATGTTTTCTATTTCGTTGAGGTGAAATACAGTGTATTTTGATCTTTCATATTTCTTGTTATCTAAATGATTCACATAAATAGTATCCATATTTACATTTAATGCACCTTCAATGTCAGCATCTAAATTATCGCCAATCATAATACTTTCTTCAATGTTGGCATTCGTTTTTTGAAGGGCATATTCAAATATTTCTTTATTAGGTTTTAAGCTATTGCTAGCTTCAGAAGTAATGACCTCAATAAAAAAATCTTGCAATTTGCATTGCTCTAATTTTTTAGATTGAATACTATCAAAGCCATTTGTTATTAAGTGAAGCTGATAATTTTTATCTTTTAAATAAGTTAATAATTCAAGTGTATGAGGGAATAAATTTGTTTTAAAAGGTAAAATATCGGTAAAGCCAACGCCCATTTTTTTAGATAAATCTTCATCCGCAATTTTAAAATCTAACAAGGCTAGCCACATTCTTTTCCATCTTAATTCTTGTTGTTTAATAAATCCTTTGGTATATCTATCCCAAAGCAAACGATTGTAATGACTGTATTTTGTAAAAAAAGTTTCAAAACAATCAATTCCCTTTTTCTTTTAATTTAAATTCTACAAATAAATCATTCAAAGTGTCCTTAGCATTAGTTTCAAAATCCCAAATGGTATGGTCTAAGTCAAAGAATAAATGTTTGTAATGAGTAGTTTGCATTTACTACAAAATAAAGGATGCTTAATTTAAAAGAATTAATTTTCATGAAATAACTTCGTAAACTATGAATATTATTATAACTGGTGCTTCAAAAGGTTTGGGTAAAGCATTTGCTTTGCAGTTTGCAACAGCAGAAAATAGTCTTTTTTTATGTGCAAGAAATGAAAATGATTTATTACAAACAGTTGAAGAAATAAATCATAAATCACCTCAAACAAAAATTTATTATAAATCGATAGACATAAGTATTAAAGAAAATGCAATTGCTTTTGCTAATTGGTGTTTAGAATTTGGCACTCCTGATATTTTAATTAATAATGCAGGAGCATTTCAGCCAGGAACAATTAGTGAAGAAGAAGAAGGTGTTTATGAAAACATGATGGCGATTAATATGAATAGTGCCTATTATTTAACTAGAACAGTTTTGCCTAAAATGAAGGCTAATAAAACTGGGCATATTTTTACTTTATGTTCAATTGCATCTATTGATGCTTATGCAAATGGAGGAAGTTATAGTATAAGCAAGTTTGCTTTATTGGGCTTTACAAAAAACTTAAGAGAAGAACTAAAATCTTTTGGAATTAAAGTAACAGCCATTATACCTGGAGCTATTTATACTGATAGTTGGAAGGGTAGTGGAATTGCACCTGATAGAATAATGCAAGATACAGATATTGCTAAAATGGTTTTTGCTGCAACACAATTATCATCTCAGGCATGTGTTGAAGAAATTGTAATTCGTCCTCAATTAGGAGATTTATAAAAAAAGAGCTGTTCTTTTAAGAACAGCTCTTTTTAGTAGTAAGTAAATAGTAGTTAGTAATTAGAATTAATATTTAAACCCATAATTCTTAATTTACAAATTTGAATTTATAACTTATCATTTCTCTGTTGCCCCATCCATACTTTTTTTCCTTGTAATTTTCTTACAGCAAACATTATTCCTGGAAGAATAAAGAAAAAAGGACCAGCAAAACCAAGAATTGCAATAAACTTCGTTCCAAAAAATCTTGTCATTGGTCTTCTTAATCTTTCGCTAATGATGTACATACTTGGTACCATGATTAAGGTTAAGAAGAAAGCAAATATTAATCCAAAAATTAATGTCCAGCTTAATGGTCCCCAGAAAACAACACTATCACCTCCAAAAAATAAATGAGGGTTAAAAGTGCTTAAGAAAGAATTAAAATCAATATTCAATCCAACAGCTAAAGGAAATAAACCTAGCATTGTTGCAAGAGCTGTAAGCAATACAGGTATGATACGAATTTTACCAGCTTGAATTGCAGCTTCTTTGGTTTTAACACCTCTGCTTCTTAACTCATCGGTAAATTCAATTAATAGAATACCATTTTTAATTACAATGCCTGCCAATCCAACAATACCAATTCCAAGCATAATAAATGCCATCGTCATACCTGTTAATGCATAGCCTAAGAACACGCCAATTACAGAGAAAAATATTTCTGTTAAAACAATAAATGGTTTACTCATTCCATTAAATTGTAATACCAGAATTAAAAAGATGATTAATAAAGCAGAGATTAATGCCGTAGCTAAAAAACTCATTGTTTCTGCTTGTTGTTCACCTTCACCACCTTGCTTTATTGTTACATCTGCAGGGATTTTTGTATATTGATTTGAATACTTCAATTTTTTCTGAAAGTTCTTTGATTTACTGGGCCTGTTAAAGATGGATCAATAACATTAGATTGTATTTGAATAGTTCGTTTTAAATTTTTTCTTTTAACACCACCAGAAGTGTTTGTATAATCAACAGTGGCCACGGAATTTAATGGAACTTGTTTAATAGCCATAGTTGCAAAATCTCTAAAAGTAATTCTCATATTCATCAAATCAGCTGATATTGTTACGTTGTAAATCAGTATAACGAATTTGAATTTTGTATTCATCTTCGCCATCTTTTAATTTACTCGCTTCTTTACCAAAAACAGCATTTCGAATTTCCATACCAATTTGACCAGTAAATAATCCTTCACGCATTGCTTTTTCTCTATCTACATTAATAGTGATTTCTGGATTAATTAAATCAATATCTGCTTTTAATTTTTCTACACCATAAATTTTATTAGTATCTAAATAATTTAATAAGTCAATCGATGTTTTTGCTATTGCATCAAAATCATCTCCAGCAATTTCAATGTTTACAGGAGGATCAGTTGGTGGTCCACCAGCTTCTTTTTCTACAGTAATTTCAGCACCTGCAATACCAGCTTGCATTTCTGTTCTAATGGCATCTAGAAATTGCTGCGTAGTTTTTCCTGTCTCTTTTTTCATGTTCTAAAAAACTTACTTGTATTCTACCTAAATTACTTTGTGTACTTCTATCATTATCTCTTGGATTATTAGCACTTATGGCAACATTAGTAATGATACTTTCAACAATTCCATTTTTACTTGGTAATTCATTTTCTAAAATTTTGTACACTTTAGATTCTAAAATTCTAGTTGCAGAATCTGTAACTTCTGTTCTAGTTCCTATTGGCATTTTTAGATAAACATAAATAAAATTAGGATCTCCATTTGGAAAGAAAGTTTTAGGATTATTTCTTATTCCAAGACCAATTAAAGAAAGAATGAACAAGCCAAATAAACTTGCAAAAATCCATACAGGTCTTGTACCATACTAAAACCCATCTTAATAAAATTTCATATTTGTTCATTAGCTTAGGAAGCAGTTATTTTGGAAAGAATTCGATGGCATCTCTTAAAACATAAGTATTTAAAATAACCAATACATCCATTAAGAAAAGGAAATTTCCAAATTGCATGCCATACCAGCTAAATTGAATAAAATACCAAAACCAATAAATGCCCAAAACCACCATTTTTTGAATATTTCTTTTTTAGGTTTTTCAAATTCTTTTCCTTCAGGCTTCATAAAACTCAACTGCAAAAACTGGGTTGATAATGAATGCAACTATTAATGATGCAGCCAAGTGTTAGAATTAAGCATTGTAGGTAAGTAAATCATAAACTTACCAATCAATCCTTTCCAAAGTAATAAAGGGAAAGAATGGAGCAAGAGTAGTTAATGTACCTGCTAAAACAGGAATAAATATTTCACCTGCAGCTTCTTTAGCTGCTCTTGTAATTTTTACTTTTCCATTGTCTATAAATTCTATGTGTATTTTCAATAACTACAATGGCATCATCAACAATAATTCCTAAACCAAAGAGTAATGCAAATAGAACAATGAAATTTAATGTTACAGTTACTGCCAACAATGATATCTGCAACAGGTAAAAACATAAGAATGCAACAAATACACTTAAGGGAACAATAGTGCAACAAAAAATGCATTTGTTACTCCCATGAAAAACATGAGTACTAACAATACCAAAATGAAACCAATAATAATTGTATTAACTAATTCTTTAAATGATGTTTCAGTTTGTTTGCTCTGATCTCCAGTAAATACAATGGTTAATTTATCTTTTGGTGGAATTTGATTTGAAAGCTTGCAATTCGTTCTACAATTGCTTTTATTTTTGCAGCACCTTCTATTAAATTTTCTCCTGCACGTTTTACAATATTAAGTGTAACAACATTTTTTCCATCTAAACGAGCATAGCTTTCAGTTTGTTTAACTGTGTCTTTAATTTCAGCAATGTCTTTTAAAAATACGGCACCACCTGTTAGGTTTTTTACAATTATATTTTGCATTGATAATACATCAGCAAATTGTCCTTTAACTCTTATTGTTCTTTGTGTATTACCAACTTCTACTTAAGCCACCACTAACATTTTTATTTTCATAATTAATAGCATTACCAATATCTTGTAAAGCTGAGTTTTGCAGCTTGCATTTTAAAAGGGTCTACATTAATTTGTATTTCTCTTTCTGGTGCACCAACAATATCTGCTCTATTAATTTCTCCTAATTCTTCAAAACGATCTTGTAATTTTTTGGCATAACGTTTTAAAGTCATACCATCATAATCACCACTTAAATTCACATACATAATGGGCATTTCACTAAAAGCAAATTCCATTACATTCGGTTGTTGTGTTAAATCTGTAGGCAAATCTGTTCTTGCTTTATCTACAGCATCTTTTACTTTTTGTTTGGCAACGTCTGGTCTTAATATCAGTATCAAACTCAACAACAATAGCACTAAAATCTTGTTGCGATGTTGATTGTACTTTATTAATTTTTGCACCTGTAATTCCTTTAATTTGTTTTTCTATAGGGCGTGTAACTAAATTTTCTATGTCTTTTGCAGAGTTTCCAACATAAACAGTTTGTACAAATATTGTTGGTACAACAATATCTGGAAACTGTTCCTTTGGCATTGTATTAAATTTAGTAATGCCATACAATGAAATTAAAATAGTAATAATATAAACAGCAGTTCTATTATCAACAGCCCATGATGTGGGTTTAAATTCTTTAAATTTTGTTTTAATATTTTCTAAAATTTTCATCTTAATTTTTTATGAGTGATGATTTTTGTTTTGTTGAAGGATTCAGTTATTTTGTTCTTAAAGACTGACCATCATACACTGTTTGAAAACCATCTGTAATAAGTTGATCACCTGCTACCAATCCTGTTTTTACTTCAATTAAATTACCACTCAATTCTCCAACGGTAACTTGTTTTTTTCTAGCTATTAACTTGGATCCTTCAAGAACTGCAACATAAACATATTTACCTTTTTCGTCTGTTTGAATAGTATTTACAGGTATTGCTATTGCATTTTTAGAAATATAATCTTGAATTTTTATTTGCACATTTTGATTAGGTCTTGTTAAGCCATCATAAGGAATTTTTGCTTCTGCAATAAAGCTTCTATTATTTGGATTAATGGTTTTTCCAGCAAATGAAATTTTACTGTTATACGTTTTATTAATATCAGTCAAAAACAATTCAACAGGCGTACCTAAATGAACTCTTGCAATATAATTTTCTGGAACTTCAGTGACAACTTTTAAAGAATTTGTATTTACAATTTTCACTTGTGGCATGTTACCTAAAAATCCTGTAAAAAATTCACCTGGTCTAACATTTAATTCATCAACAACTCCATCAACATCACTTACAACATTTAATGCTGAAGCTTGTTCTTGAGCAGTTTTGTAATTAGCTTCACCTGCAGCCAATTGTTTTTCTAAGGTTTCAGCTTGTGCTTTAGCACTGATTAATTGCACTTCAGTTCCAATACCTTGTTTCCATAAATTATTTTGACGATTATATAAATCCTTGGCTAAAGCAACTTGTGTTTTAATAGTTTCTAAACTTTGTTTTGCTGCTATTAAAGATTGACGAGCAACTGCATCATCCAACTTTAAAATAGCTTGACCTTTTTTTACATAATCCCCTTTTTTTACAAAAACAGATTTTACTTGTCCACCTCCATATCTTGGAGCAACATAAGAAATATTATCTGCATCAACTTTACCTTGAATATCTATATAATGTTTAAAATCTGCTGTAGCAAGAATTGAAGTACCAATGAGTTTTGCATTATCATTTAAAACATTGGTTGAACTTGTATCTAGTTTTGCAATTTCTTTTTCAAGAGTTTTAATTTTTTCAGTTGTAGCAAGAACTTCTTTCTTTAAAGCTTCTACTTCTGCTTTTTTAGTTGTTAATACATCACTCGATGAGCCACATGCAATGAATAATAAACTGGTTAATGTTAAGATTGATATTTGTATAGTTTTCATGATAAGTTTACTTAATTTTTGTAATTGTTTTTATAGTTTTCCAATAGCTTTTTGATAATCAACTTTTGCTATGATAGCATCATATAAAGCAGCTATATAATTGGTTTGTGCGGCTTTTAATTCTGTTTCAGCAGCAGTAATTTCTGTATTAGAACCTAAACCTGCTTCATATTTCTTTTTAGTTTGTTCATATACTTTTTCTGCTAAAGTCATATTGCGTTTTTGTATATCAATCGTTTCTAAAGATGAAATGAATTTCAGTTTGGCTTGTTCAGTTTCTGCATTAATTGTGATTTTTAAATTCTCAATATTGTTATTTGTTTGTTGTAAATCCAATCTTGCTAAACGAAGTTTTGAATCTTTACTAAAGCCACTAAAAATGGGTAGATTAATGTTTAGTCCAACAAATGATGATGTAAACCAATCCCCTTGTTCGAAAAAAGTATATTTATTTCTTAAAGCTTGTTTACTATAATTAGCATTGAAAGAAATGGTTGGTAAATAACTCAGCTGATATCTTTTAATATTATACTGATTTAAAGTTTTAGCTAAGTTTAGATATTGATATTCTTTTCTATCATTAAAGTTCACACTATCAACTAAAATATCTTTCTTAATTTCTGTTTCAGAAATAGCATCAGTAAGGATAAGTTCATCAGCAATTGGCATACCCATTAATGTTTTTAATCCAACATAGCCAATGCTAATTGTATTTAAAACTTTTTGTTTTTCAGTTTTTAAATTATTCAATGAAACTTCTAATTTATCTACATCTAATTTCTCGGCAAATCCATTTTTATAAATTTCATTTACATCGTGTTGTAGTTTTTTCAATCTGCTAATGTTTGCATCTAATAATTCAATTTGTTTTTTTGCAACAACAAGTTGATAGTATATTTTTTGAACATTCGCTTTAATGTTTTCTTCTGTTACTTCTGCTGCTTTCTTTTGAAATTGCATTGAAGCATCTCTAGCTTGTAAGCCTACAAATACCTGACCATCGAACAATAATTGTCTTAATTGAATGCTAGCAGTTGTATTGTATTTTGTTCCAAATTGAACAGGTAAATAAGTGCCTTGTGGCTGACCAAATATTTCACCAGGAATCAAAGAAACTGGAATATCTATATAATATGTTGTTCCAACATTTGCATCAATTGTTGGAAAAGCTGCACTTGTAATAATTTTATTATTTTGCTGTTGCATTTGTACATTCAATAAAGCATTTTTTACTTGTACATTGTTTGTGGTGGCATAATCTACAGCCTGTTGTAATGAAAATTTATGTTGTGTTTGAGCTGAAGCGTAATTTACGCTAAGCATCAATAGACCTAAACATAATTTGGGAAATTTCAATTGATACATTTTTTTATTTTTTGTTTATACTTGTGTGATATTTTTCTATCATCTTGTAACCCTTTGGTGTTACTAAACCATAAAGGAATAGTACTAAGACTTCTTTAAATACTTGACTTAATTCAAATTTTGGATATGGGAAAGTTTCTTGATCAAATAAAATCCAAATGGTTGCCATTCTAAACCTTGCAACTATTTCTAAATTCAAATCTGCTCTAAATAAACCATCATGTATTCCTCTTTCTAAATTTTGTAAAACCATTTTAGTGATATCATCCTCTAAATGTTTTTGAAAATTTTGGAAAGTTTTAATATGGTATTTCTTTAAATCTAATAAAACAACAGGGTTGAGATTTCTAAAATCTTCACCAATATTTTTCATCAGCATAAAAATTTCTTCAATAGCATTTGTAGAATGATGACAACATGATTGACAATTTTCATGATTCTTTTTAAAACTGGTCATCATAACATCATCAACCAAATCATTTTTATCTTTAAAATATTGATAAATGGTTTTCTTACTAATCCCTGCTTGTAAGGCAATATCATCCATGGTAACTGATCTAATTCCATATTTTCGAAATTGTTCGTCAGCTTTTTGTACTATTCTATTTTGGACTTCTAACATGAAATGCGAAACTACGGAAACTATTAACGTAACCAAAGTTTCCATCATAAAATTTTGATAAACGGTATTTTTTTAATTTTTATGGAAGAAACTTATGACTAACAATTTCCTTTTAGACTATTTTTGATGTATGAAACCAAATTATAAAGTTGTTGGTAAAAGATTATTACAATTTTTTTTACAAGGGCTTATTGTACTTGCACCAATAGGCATTACTGTTTGGGTAATTTTTGGATTATTTACATGGATAGATGATATTTTACCATCATTAATGCATTCTATTTTTCCTGAATGGATAAAGAAAAATGCAGAAGGAAATATTGATAAAATTCCTGGATTAGGATTTATTATAGTTATAAGTGTAGTTCTATTAGTTGGTTGGCTTTCATCCTTATTTATGGTTGGCAGATTAGTTGAAATTTTTGATAAAGTATTAGAAAAAACCCCTGGCATTAAATTCATTTACTCATCAGTAAAAGATTTTTTTGAAGCTTTTGCCGGAGATAAAAAGAAATTCGATAAACCTGTTTTAGTCAATATAGATAGTCCAGATGTATGGCGAATTGGCTTTATTACTTTAAATGATGCCGAAAATTTTGACATGAAAGGATATGTGGTTGTATATATTCCTTTATCTTATGCAATAAGTGGCATTACTTATATTGTACCTAAAGAAAAAGTAAGACCATTAAATCATTTATCTGCCTCAGAAGCCATGAAATTTGCAGTAAGTGGTGGCGTTGTTGGTTTAGAAGAAAATGATTAAAATTCTTATTCTTAACCATTTATCCTGGCTTTAACAATCATTAATTTTTAAATCACTTAATTTGCACTGTTGATTTGGTATAATGAAGAAGCATAACTTTAATTCTGGTCCATCTATCTTACCTCAAGAAGTTCTTGAACAAGCTTCGCAAGCAATTTTAAATTTTAATGATCTTGGATTATCAATTCTCGAAATTGGACATAGAACCAATTGGTTTTTGAATGTGCTAGAAGAAGCAAAATCATTAGTAAAAGAGTTAATGATTTTAGATGATGGCTATGAAGTTCTTTTCTTGCATGGAGGTGCCACAACTCAGTTTATGCAAGTTCCTTTAAACCTTTTAAATCAAAACGATACAGCAAGTTATTGTGATGATGGTATTTGGGGAAGTAAAGCTTTAAAAGAAGCCAGTCTTTTTGGAAATATTCATTTAGCAGCCAGTTCAAAAGATAAAAACTACACTTATATTAATAAAACTTTTGAAGTTCCAGCAAATTCAAAATATTTACATATTACAACTAATAACACTGTTGAAGGAACACAATGGCATCAATTTCCTAATACTTCAGTGCCTATTGTTGCTGATATGAGTAGTGATATTTTTAGTCGTGAGTTAGATTTTAATAAGTTTAGTTTAATATATGCTGGAGCCCAAAAAAACATGGGTGCTGCTGGTGTAAATATGGTTGTTATAAAAAAAGAAATTCTTCCAGAACTTGAAAAACCAATTTCAGCTATTTTAGATTATAGAAATCAAATAAAGTCAAATTCAGTTTTAAATACGCCACCAGTTTTTGCTATCTACGTTTCTTTATTAACTTTAAGATGGATAAAAAAAGAAGGAGGGTTGAAAGAAATGGAAAGAAGAAGTAATGAAAAATCTGATTTGATTTATCAAACCATTGATAGTTTACCTATTTTTAATTGTCCTATTGTAAAAGAAGATAGAAGCAAAATGAATGCTGTTTTTTTTATAAAAGATGAAAAATTGCAGGATGAATTTTTAGAAAAATGTAATGCCAATGGCATGATTGGGGTAAAAGGCTATAGAACTGTAGGAGGTATAAGAGTTAGCATGTATAATGCTTTGCCTTTAGAAAGTGTTGAGATATTTTGTAATTTGGCTAAAGAATTTTCGAATAAAAAAGGATAAAAATTTAGATATTATTTATGAGTATAGTAAGACCATTTAAGGCACTAAGACCAGAAGTTCAATTTGCAAAACAAGTTGCTAGCAGACCATATGATGTATTAAATAGTGCTGAAGCAAAAATTGAAGTTCAAGGCAATCCACATTCTTTTTTACATATCACTAAAAGCGAAGTGAGTTTATCTGATGATGTTGATATTCATGCCCAGGAAGTTTATGAAAAAGCAAAAGAAAATTTAGAAGCTTTTATTAGTAGAAATATTTTATTTCAAGATAACAAAGAGTGCTTTTACATCTATCAACTAATTATGAATGATAGAAGCCAAACAGGTTTGGTTTGTGTAAGTAGTGTTGATGATTATGAAAGTGATATTATCAAAAAACATGAATTTACACGACCAGAAAAGGAGTTAGATAGAATCAATCACATTAAAACTTCTGGTGCTCAAACAGGCAATGTTTTTCTAGCTTATAGAAATGTTGATGTGATGGATGAGTTAATTGAAAAATGGAAAACGAATAAAAATCCAGTGTACAATTTTACTGCAGAAGATAATATTCAACACACCATTTGGGTAGTGAATGAAGATGCAGTAATTGAAAACATCAAAACAATTTTTGAAGAAAAAGTGCCTTGTACTTATATAGCTGATGGGCATCATAGAGCTGCATCAGCTGCAAAAGTTAGAGCTGCATTGGGTGATAAAATTACTGAAGCTAGCAATTATTTTTTAACAACTCTTTTTCCATCAAATCAATTAGCTATTCTAGATTACAATAGAGTGGTTACAGATTTAAATGGATTAAGTAAAGAAGAGTTTCTTGCTAAATTGGAAGATAAATTTATTGTTAGTGAAGTAGGTGAAAAAGCTTTTAAGCCAACTCAGCTACATGAAATTGGATTGTTTATTGATAAAAAATGGTACAAGTTAGTTGCTAAAGAAAATACATACACTAATGATCCTATTGGTGTTTTAGATATTTCAATTTTACAAAATAATATTTTCACTCCTTTATTAAATATCATAGATCAAAGAACTGATAAAAGAGTTGATTTTATTGGAGGAATTAGGGGCTTAGGAGAATTAGAAAAAAGAGTGAATAGTGGTGAAATGGTTGCTGCATTTAGTTTATTTCCAGTAACCATCAATCAACTATTTGATATTGCAGATAGTGGTAATGTAATGCCACCAAAGAGTACATGGTTTGAGCCTAAATTAAGAGATGGCTTATTAACTCATTTAATTTATTAGTATATCATGAAATCCTTTTTTTCATTTTTGTTTATTTTGTTGACGGGTAGTGTTCTTGCACAACCAATGTCTGATTTGCATAAGACAGCAAAGAACTTGATGATTGAAGGGGATTATGAAAATGCAACTCTTGTATTCAATAAATTATTGAACAACGAACCCAATAATATTGCTGCTACTAAAGATTTAGCTTATTTACATTATCTTAAAAAAAGACTATTCAAAAAGTATTGAAATTTCTAAAAAATTTATTGATGAACTTTCTGTAGAAGAAAAAGATTACCAAATTTTGGGTTTAAATTATAAAGCTCAGGGTAACTATAAGGAGTGTGAAAAAATGTATAAATTGGGGTTAATAAAATTTCCCAATTCAGGTGTATTGTATAGCGATTTAGCAGATTTATATGTGTTAGATAAAAAATTGCCAGAAGCTTTGAAGAACTGGAAAAAGGGAATTGAGGTAGATCCAAATTATCCCAATAACTATTACTATGCAGCTACTTATTATAGTGCAACTGCAAATTATTTCTGGACTGTTATCTATGGTGAAATTTTTGTAAACCTTGAAAGCTATACTGTTCGTACCTCAGAAGTAAAATCAGTTATTTTAGATGCGTATAAAAAAATATTGTATTTAGGTATAAAAGGTTCAAATGATTTTGAAAAAGAAGTAATTAATTTATTAGGATCATCAACTGAAAGTTTAACAGCCTATCGTTTATCTGCAATTAGAACAAAATTTATTCTCAATTGGTTTCATAATAAACTCAATGATAAATTTTCATTTCGTTTATTCGATCAGCAAAGATTTTTAATTCAAGAAGGCATGTTTGATGCCTATAATCAATGGCTTTTTGGAATAGCTGTAGATCCAATTCAATACAAAACATGGGTTGATGGAAATTTGATAGAAGCTAATCGTTTCAAACAATTTCAAGAGGGAAGAGTGTTTAAATTAATTACAGGCCAATACTATCAAACTAACTAAAGTTTTATTCCTTGTCCTTTATAAAACTCTAACAATTTCATTCTAAATATGTATTCAAACTGATTGTTTAACTGATCTAACTTTGCTCTGTTAAAGTTATTCTGATTGGTTAATAAATCTAAAGTTGTACCTAAACCAGCTTCAAATCTTTTTTTAGAAAAATCATAAGCAACTCCTGCAAGTTCAACACTTCTTTTCGAAATATTAAATCTTTGCAATGCTGCACTTGCATTTTGAAATGCTTGATAAATATTTTGTTTTAAAGTAATGTTAGATTGCTCGTTAAAGAATTCAGTATTCTTATAATTAAGCTTGGCTCTTTCGTACCCTAATCTTGAACTTCCATTATTTAAAATCGGTACTTGAATTTGTATTCCAATATTCTGACTGAAATTTTGATCTAATTGCTTACCCCAACCATCCCACATTTCAAAAAAACCTCTCTTACCAGAAGTATATTCATAATCTGGTTGATATAGATAATTCTTTGTAGTTCCATTTAATGTGTAAGCAGGAGTAATTACATCACCCTTATAAGTTAAACCATCATTTTTTATATTAGTGTTTGCAAACCTTGTATTTAAACCAGCATATGCTGATATTGTTGGATAGAAAGCAGTCTTAGAAAAATCAATAGATTTTAAAGAGGATTTTAATCTTAACTCATTTGCCTTTTGAATAGGCTGTGTTGTTAAAGCTAATTTGTACAAACTTTCTGGTTCTAACGACATCAAAGGTTCAATAGGAATAGTTTCAACGGGTGGCATTGCAATTTCAAAATCACTAATCATATCTAAATTAATGGCTGCTTTTAACTGAATTGTTGCTAATTCAAGATTAGTTTTTGCACTTACATAGCTAGAACTATCACGTGCTAATTGAGCTTCCATTTCTGCAGCATTAAGTTCAGGTAAAGAACCTGCATTCACTCTTAATCTTGTAAATTTTAATTGAGATTGTGTTTGTTCAATTTGAATATTAGTAATTTTTACTTGTTGTTCAGCCGAAAGAACTTGCAAATAATATGTAGCAATATTTAAAGAAATATCATTAACAATTCTTTCAACATCTACTAAAGATGCTTTAGCATTAAAAGTAGCAATTTCTTTATTTAGCTTTAAACTTCCCCAATTATATAATTGTATTCCAGCATTTACATTATAACTGTTATTGATTAACTGACTAGAAACAAACTGGTTTGTTGTTGGATCAACTGAACGCCCAAATTGTCCACCAACATTTGTAGAAAAATTAATATTGGGTTGAGTAAGGTATTTTGCTCTATCTAAATCCAAACTAGCTAGTCTTGCTTGAACATCTGCTTGTTTAACAGAAACATTATTTTTAATTGCATAATTTATACATTGTTCTAAATTCCAAACTGTTCTTTCCTGAGCAATGGTTTGTATGCTAATAAAAACAAAACAATAAAAAAATATTTTCTTCATACAACAAATTTAAGAATTGATAATTTTCCAATAATTATTTTTTATTTGATTGGTGATTTAGGCTTTTACGTGGCAAATATCAAATTGTTAATAAATCGTGATAAAATATAAATCTTATTCTATAATAAGGAAATATGTTTTAAAGTTATTAAGTTAGCCAAAACAAAATCAAATACCTTGACAGACACTATCATCAACCTAGAAACAATCAATCCTACAGCTTTCTTTGGTGTTAACAATGGAAAGTTAGATTTATTAAAGAAAAAATTTCCATTAATTAAAATTTTATCTCGTGGCACTCAAATTAAAATGAGTGGTGCACCAGAACAAATTGAAGTAGCTAAAGGTAAAATAGAACAGATTATTCAATATCTAGAACGAAATGGTGATTTAGGAGAAAATTATTTTGAACAAATTTTAGGAGGTGATGATGCTGAATCTGTAGATAATTTTGTTGATAAAAACCCTAATGATGTTTTAGTTTTTGGACCAAATGGAAAAACTGTTAGAGCCAGAACGATTAATCAAAAAAAGATGGTTGCAGCTGCCGATAAAAACGATATTGTTTTTGCAATTGGTCCTGCTGGTACTGGTAAAACTTATACTGCTGTTGCTTTAGCAGTTAGAGCTTTAAAAAATAAAGTGGTTAAGAAAATTATTTTAACACGACCTGCTGTTGAAGCTGGTGAGAGTTTAGGTTTTTTGCCAGGAGATTTAAAAGAAAAAATAGATCCATATTTAAGACCATTATATGATGCTTTAGATGATATGATTCCTGCTGATAAATTAGGTTATTATATGACTACAAGAACCATTGAAATTGCTCCTCTTGCTTATATGCGTGGTAGAACTTTAGATAATGCATTTATTATACTAGATGAAGCTCAAAACACAAACGATTTACAATTAAAAATGTTTTTAACACGTATTGGTCCAAATGCAAAAGCCATCATAACAGGAGACCCTACTCAAATAGATTTGCCTAGAAATATGCAAAGTGGTTTATTTAAAGCCTCTAAAATTTTGTATGGTATAGATGGTATTAGTCATGTTGAACTTACTGAAGAAGATGTTGTTAGGCATCGCTTGGTAAAAGCAATTATAAAAGCTTATAATAAAGACCAAGAAAATTACTAGTCAGATTAGTTTTTCAAGTATTCTGTAGAATAAATATGAATATTTTTTTCTGGTAACATACTAATCTAAGAATTAATTCGTTACTACATATAGAGAAAAAATACTCTTTAATCCTAATACTTGAAACATGAACAAGTTAATCACCCTAATTGCCATTCTTTTTGTTGGTACAGCTGTTGCTCAGTTTCCAACTTACAAACAACCTGTAAAAAAGGCTACCACAACAACAGCTAAAAAAGCTTATGCTAAATATCCTGTTCAAAAGCCATCTACAAAAAACATAGTGTATCAATATATTGATACTACTTTCCCAGATGCAGAAAATCATTTTCCAATTAAAGGAAATATTGGTATTGGAACAGATGCACCCCAAGCTGCACTTGAAATTAAAAGAAATGGAGGTAATGGTCGTTACAAAAATTTCCTTATGCAACTTAGTAATATTTGGACCCCAAGTGGTTTAAATGAACCAAGCATTATGTTCTCAAATGGAGATCCAAATCCAAATAATGTAAGTTATTGGACACTTGGAGCAAGAGTTTCAGGGAATAATATTGATAAAGAACCTCAAGCTTTTAAAATTGGATTTAAAGGCACTAGTGAAGTTGATGAACATGAATATTTTTCAATAGATTCTTATCAAGGTCGTGTAAAAATTGGTAATGTAAATACCAATGTTGATGGATATAAATTATATGTTGAAGAAGGTATTTTAACTGAAAAAGTTAAAGTAGCTATTAAAAATTCTGAAGATTGGTTCGATCATGTTTTTAATGCAGATTACAATTTGATGCCTTTAACCGATTTAGAAAAATATTTAGAAATCAATAAGCATTTGCCAGATATGCCAACTACAAATGAAGTGATGACAAATGGTTTAGATTTAGGTAAAATGAATGGTTTATTACTTAAAAAAGTTGAAGAATTGACTTTATATATGATTGAATTGAAAAAAGATTTAGATCAAACAAAAAAAGAATTAGCTCAAATTAAAAAATAGTTTCCAAGTATTCCTACTCCGTTTTTAAAATCCAAAATAACCTCGCTTTTGCGGGGTTATTTGTTTTAAACCAAATTCAATTACATTGCTTTATTTTCGCTTTGTAAACACGAATTATGAGTGCTATTCATTTCGATAACTATAAAAAGAATTTTTCTCCCGAAGGTTTAATTCATCTCTACAAACAAATTCTTTTTCCAAGAATGATTGAAGAAAAGATGTTAGTGCTTTTACGTCAGGGAAAAATTAGTAAATGGTTTAGTGGCATTGGACAAGAAGCTATTGCAGTTGGTGCAACTGTTGCATTACAACCAAACGAATGGATTATGCCTTTGCATAGAAACTTAGGTGTATTTACAAGCAGACAAATACCATTTCATAAATTATTCATGCAATTGCAAGGTAATAAAGATGGCTTTAGTAATGGACGAGAAAGAAGTTTTCACTTTGGAACAAAAGATTATTATATCTGTGGAATGATTTCTCATCTAGGTCCACAATTAGCTATTGCAGATGGTGTTTCACTTGCATCAAAAATCAAAGATGATAAAAGAGTTTCACTTGCTTTTAGTGGAGAAGGTGGAACTAGTGAAGGAGATTTTCATGAAGCATTAAATGTAGCATCAGTTTGGGATTTGCCTGTAATTTTTTTGGTAGAAAATAATGGATATGGATTAAGTACACCAACAACTGAACAATATCGTTGTGAGAATATTATAGATAAAGCCATTGGTTATGGCATGAAGGGATTGAAGATTGATGGCAATAATGTGTTAGAGGTTTTTCATACTATAAAACAAGCCAGAGAATATTGTATTCAAAACCAAAAACCAATTTTAATAGAATGTTCAACATTTAGAATGCGTGGGCATGAAGAAGCCAGTGGAACTAAATATGTACCAAAAGAATTATTTGAAGAATGGGGAAGAAAAGATCCTGTAAAAAACTTTGAACAATTCATCATCAGTGAAAATATTATTTCTGAGATGGAAGTTGCAGATATTAGAAATAATATGAAAGACATGATTGAGTATGAATTACAAATGGCTTATCAAGCAGAAAAAATAAAAGTAGATTCTAATGTCGAGTTAAATGCAGTTTATGCACCTTGGAAAAAATTATTTACTCCTGAAATTAGTTTGACAGATAAAGTTGAAAAAAGATTTATAGATGCCATTAAAGAAGGGTTGTTACAATCTATGCAACAACATAGAGATTTAATTTTAATGGGACAAGATATTGCAGAATATGGTGGTGCTTTTAAAATTACAGATGGTTTTGTGAGTTTATTTGGTAAAGAAAGAGTTCGAAACACTCCCATTTGTGAAAGTGCCATTGTTGGTACAGCATTAGGTTTAAGTTTAGAAGGAATAAAGAGTGTAGTTGAAATGCAATTTGCAGATTTTGTAACATGTGCTTTCAATCAAATTGTAAATAATCTTGCAAAAATTCATTATCGTTGGGGTGCAAATGCAGATGTTGTAGTTCGTATGCCAACAGGTGCTGGTGTTGGTGCTGGTCCTTTTCATAGTCAAAGTAATGAAGCATGGTTTACACATGTTCCTGGCTTAATTATTGTTTATCCAAGTAATCCTTATGATGCAAAAGGGTTGATGATTGCTGCCATTAACAATCCTAATCCAGTTTTATATTTTGAGCATAAGGCTTTATATAGAAGTATTACAGGTCAAGTGCCTTTAGAATATTATGAAGTTGAAATAGGAAAAGCAAAAGTTGTAAATGAAGGTGATGATATCACCATTATTACTTATGGTGCTAGTGTTCATTGGTCTTTGGAATATGCAAAAAATAATAGTGATGTAAGTATTGAAATTCTTGATTTAAGAACATTATTGCCTTTAGATTATGATGCAATAAAAGCTGCAGTTGAAAAAACTGGAAAAGTTTTGTTGTTGCATGAAGACACCATGTTTGGTGGAATTGCAGGAGAAATTAGTGCATGGATTACTGAACATTGTTTCGAAAAACTAGATGGTCCAGTTTTACGTTGTGCAAGTTTAGATACACCAATACCATTTAATACAGAACTAGAAAAAAACTTTTTAGCAAAAAGTAGATTGGCAGAAACTATTGAAAAATTAATTCGTTATTAAAATAATAAAATGAAAATATTAGTTAGCCTATTGACTGTTTTAATTATATCCACTCATTTGAATGCACAAGAATTTCCAAAGGGGTTACAAGTGAATGATATTGCTCCAAGTTTTTCAGCAGTAGACCAAAATGGTACTTTAAAAGATTTAAAAGATTTACTTAATAATGGAAAAGTTGTTATGATTTTTTATAGAGGACAATGGTGCCCACATTGTAATAAACAATTGAGTGCGTTAGAAGATTCTTTACAATTTATTGTAGAAAAAGGAGCTCAATTAATTGCTATAACACCAGAACTTCCTGAGAATATTTCAAAAACTATAGAAAAGACAAAAGCCAGTTTTTCTATTTTGTATGATGATGGTTTGAAGATTATGGATTCGTATAATGTTTCTTTTAAAGTAAATCAACCAACTGTAACAAAATATTTAACTTATGGAATAGATTTAAAAAAATCTAATGGTGTTAATGGAGCTAATCTTCCAGTGCCTGCAGTGTATATCATTAATCAAGAAGGGAAAATTATTTATAAATATTTTGATACTGATTATAAAAAAAGACCTTCAGTTGCTGAACTTTTAAAGCATTTATAAAAACTACTTCACTACAACGTCCCTTAGCTAACACACATGCCTTTTAAGGAGACGTTGTGTTTTCTACTCATCTGCAATTGCCTTATAATTTTTTACTTCATATATTCCCTGTTCACCAGTTAAATAATATTTTGCAGAACAATGCAAGTAATCTATTGAACTATCAACTAAATTCCACTTGCCTTTGCAAGGATTGCTGTGAATATATTGCAGCTTTTGTTCAACAAATTTATCACTATCACAACATTTCCAGTCGAAAGATGTTTCAAATACTTTATGTTTTTTGTTAGCTTTTATTTCACTTGCATTTCTTGCCTTGCTTAATTGATAAAGTATGTTTGTATTTTTTTGTTCCCCTAACTTTTTTACAATATCGTAAGCTATAAATCTTTTGCCATTCGACACAATGGAATTAATAGATTTTCCAAGATTTTTAAAAGAGATTATTGTATGTAAATGATTAGGCATAATTACATAACCAATTATAAAATGGCCATCATTTTTTAGCACATTAAACCAATTGTAAACACAATCATAAGCATGTGTTATTTCAAAAAGAGGAATCCAATTGGTACAAGTAAATGTAATAAAATAGATGCCATCATTGTTGGCAATATTTCGTCTTACTGGCATTAAGCAAATATAATTATTGAAACTTTTGTACTAAACATTACCTCAACGTCCCTTGGCTAACACACATGCCTTTTAAGGAGACGTTGTGGGGAAGGAGTCAAAGCTTTGATAAACTATCTTTATCAAAATTGTATGTTTTTTTTACTATAAATTAATAGATAAGATATGCTAGTATTAATGATAAGCAAGAGAATAAAAATTAATATTTTTTGCATATAAAAATTTAGGACAATCATAGAGCTCAATAAGAAGAGCCAAGCTCTGCAGTATTGCCAAACCACTTCTTCACCACAACGTCTCCTTTTAAGGATTTTGTGAGGAGCCAAGGGACGTTGTGTTTTCTACTCATCTGCAATTGCCTTATAATTTTTTACTTCATAAATTCCCTGTTCACCAGTTAAATAATATTTTGCAGAACAATGCAAGTAATCTATTGAACTATCAACTAAATTCCACTTGCCTTTGCAAGGATTGCTGTGAATATATTGCAGCTTTTGTTCAACAAATTTATCACTATCACAACATTTCCAGTCGAAAGATGTTTCAAATACTTTATGTTTTTTGTTAGCTTTTATTTCACTTGCATTTCTTGCCTTGCTTAATTGATAAAGTATGTTTGTATTTTTTTGTTCCCCTAACTTTTTTACAATATCGTAAGCTATAAATCTTTTGCCATTCGACACAATGGAATTAATAGATTTTCCAAGATTTTTAAAAGAGATTATTGTATGTAAATGATTAGGCATAATTACATAACCAATTATAAAATGGCCATCATTTTTTAGCACATTAAACCAATTGTAAACACAATCATAAGCTTGTGCTATTTCAAAAAGAGGAATCCAATTGGTACAAGTAAATGTAATAAAATAGGTGCCATCATTGTTGGCAATATTTCGTCTTACTGGCATTAAGCAAATATAATTATTGAAACTTTTGTACTAAACATTACCTCAACGTCCCTTTGCTAACACACATGCCTTTTAAGGAGACGTTGTGGGGAAGGAATGCCCTTTCCTGTTGTTAGTTGGTTTTCAATGCTTATTCATCATCAGGATTTGTTAGCCTTAAAATTTAGAATATCAGTTTATTTAATTGGTAAACCTTCTTTATTAATATAAATTAGGCTTGTGATATAGGTAATTAGAGCCTTCCATTTTAAAACTATTGGCGTCTTTATATAGAAATGGAATTACTACTTTATCATCTTTGTTTATAAAGCCATATTTAAAACCATCTATTGAATTCCCTGTTGAAACTGCTGCAAAGCCCTCGGAGAAATTAAGTGCGTTTCTATATTTTAGTTCAATCACAACTTTCCCAGTTTTGTTTATATACCCACTATTACCCTCTGCTTTTAATCTTACTGAGCCAATACCTCAGAAAAATTTTGAACGTTATTGTATTCTATTGGAATAATTACTTTACCAGTTTTATCTATAAAGCCAGACTTATAATCTGAATAAGTGCCAATTGATACAGCGGCTTAAAATCTTCAGAAAAGTTATTCGCAAATATATATTTTGGTTTTATTACTTCATTTCCAGTTTTATCAATATATCCCTTTTTGGGTTCACCCAATTCATTTATAATACCTACTACAGCTAACCCTTCTGAAAAGTTCTCAGATGTAAAATATTTTTGCAAACAAATTTCTTTACCAGTTTTATTGATGAACCCATATTTATATCCATTCTTATCTTTACCTAAAGCAATTTTAGCAAACCCTTCAGAAAAACTAAAAGCCTTATCATATTTTAATGCAATTACCGTTTTTCGGTTTTGTCTATATAACCACTTTTAAAACCGATTCTTAAATCTTCTAAACCCACGTTTGCCAATCCTTCTGAAAAATTTCCAGCGTTATCATATATAAGTTGAACTACAACTTTCCCAAATTTATTTATATATCCATATTTCACCTTTTCTATTTGATAATTCCCTAAACCCACAACTGCTAAACCTTCTGAAAAATCTCTAACTTCATTGTATTTCGGTTCAACTACTTCTTTTCCATAGATATCGATAAAACCATGTTTTACTCCAACATTAAAATTTCCAACTTCAACATGAGCCAACCCTTCTGAAAATTCATTTATATATTTATATTTGGGTTCTACAATCACTGCTCCTGCTGAATTTTTTAAACCATATTTATCACCCATTTTTAAAAGGGATAGGGTCTTGAGCTGATATTTTGTAGCTGTTGCAAAAAATTGTAAATGCAATAAATAATGCTGTAAGAATTTTGTTTTTGAGTGATTTCATTTTTTGTTTTTTTTGTAATTTAATTAAATTGAGGCAGTCGATAGGGTTTCCGCTAACGTTTAGGGCTTGTAGCAGGTGGGGTAATAGCGTTTATGGCTGCTTGGAGCTGTTGTTGGGTGTTGGTTTGTTGTTGATGTTTATTACTGTTGTTTGGCGTTATTCGTCATGCTAAAAACTAAAGATGAAAAAGTACTATTGTTGAGGTGCTTTGGGTCAACCCCCACTTGCACAAACCCCATCCTATGTTTACAATTCAATAAATTTACTTATAGGAAGAGAACAAATATTCGAAAGAACAAAGGGCGGAGTAAGACTGTAAAACCGAATAGGCATAAAGCCATTACTAACATGATAGTCACCGCCCCTTTTCTTACCCGATGCTGAACAGTTCAACAAGCTTTTTAAAAGCCTGCATTAGGATAGATAGCACAGTGTAAGAGTGTTCTTCCGTTTGTTTTTTCCTTAGTATTAAAAATAATACATTCACTTCAAAAAACAAATGATTATGGAAACAAAAAAATTATGTTGTGGTATTGATGTATCTCATCTTACATCTGGATGTTGCTTATCAAAATAATCTGGGAGAACTTTTTCATCTTCAGGTAGGAAATAACATCAAAGGGTTTGAAAAAATTATGGAACATACAGGTACCGCATTATCATTTTGTAATGGAAGCAACAGGGGTCTATTACATCCGGTTGGCTTTTTATTTGCATAACAAGGGTTGTACATTAAGTGTAGTAAATGCTATTTCTATCAAACGATATATTCAAATGCATTTGGAACGTAACAAGAGTGATAAAAAAGATGCTGCCTGGATATGTCGCTATGCAATTGAGCAAAATCCTGAATATTGGGAAATGCCTGACAGTGCTTACTTTGAGTGCAAACAAGTTTATAATACGATCCGAGAATATACTGAACAAATCAAACGGTTTAACAACCAGTTACACAGCTTACAATTACTACCTGTACCGAGTAAAGACACTATAAAATCATTGGAAAAAATTAAAAAACAACTAGGAAAAGAAATAGAAAAATTGGAAGTCAAACTGAAGAAATGTTACAAGCAATGGCAACCTGAACAACTAAAAAGTATAAGCAGTATTAAAGGCATTGGTAAAAGAGCTACAGCAATGCTGATCGTGTTTACACAAGGGTTTAAAAACACACATAACTCATCGTCAGTTAATCAGCTTTGCGGGTTTGAGTCCCACAGAATATAGTAGTGGCAGCAGTATACAAGGCAAGCCAAGAATATATAAACGAGGTGGTAAAAACATACGAGATGTTTTATACATGTGTGCCATGAATGCTATTAAAACAAACGCAGCTTGTAAAACTCTTTTTGAAAGATTAAAAGCAAATGGTAAAACAGGTAAACAAGCATTGATAGCTGTATGTAATAAACTATTAAAACAAGTATTTGCTGTAGTTAAAAACAATACTTTGTATCAACCAAATTATTGTTCAGCTAGACCATAAAAAAGATCAATTTTTATTTGGTTTTTTACACAGTTCATGTTAGGTATTCTATCAAACTTTCCTGGCACATATAATGCACAATTTCCTTTGGTGTGTAGTATGCACCTTTGTCTTTGTTGTCTTCCAGTAAGTTTTCAAAAATATGCCCAAACATTTCGGGGTCAACCGCTACAGTATGGTCATTTGGGTCGTCTTCGTAAATGGTAAAGTTGTATTGATTAAAAAAATCGAAAAGACTTTTAAATAGATTGGCAGGAAAAATAAGGTTGCGGTGTTTCTTGTCGTCTTCTTCAAATAAACCACCGTTTAGGTATGGAATGCGGCAAGGTTCGCCTTTTACCAGTTCAATTAAATCGTCTTTGCGTTTGGTATTTAGTGTATCAAAAAACAGTTTCGATAACAATTCAGAATAAAACAGGTCGGGGTTTTTGGTGTTTTTAAACAGGTTTGTCAAAAAATCAAAATCGCCTTTGCCCCAATTGCTTTTTGAAGGCACACCCAACCAACCTTTTTTCTGAATGAAATAAAGAAATACAATTCGCCCTAAAAGTTTTTTATTGAAATCACGAATTCCTTTTTCGTCACCGTTGAAAATGGTTTGGCGAATGTTTGGTTTTGAAACCATAAAGTCGCAAAAAATATCGTAGTGCTTTTTGTATTCGTCAAAAAATGCTTTAGAAAGTTTTTCTACCGAGAAGGCTTCTTTTACATCGTCTAAAGTTGCTTTGCTGCCTTTGCTTGCAATGGCTGTAAAACGTTCGGCTGCTGTTCGAGTGCTTTCGCCTTCGCCCAAAACATATGTGTAGCGTTTAGGTTCTGTTTTTATTTTTACAAATTCACCGTCTGCATCATAACCAGTTAATTCAGAAACATAGGTAAAACGCCATTTAGGATTTTCGGCTTATGGTAAGCAATGAAAGCTGCATCAATATCTTTCCAATATTTGCGAAGTAAATTGCGTAACCCAACACGGTTGCGTTCCAAAATAATTCCTTGTGCCAAGGTAACTTCAAACACTGCAATTTGGCGTTCAATTCCGTTTTCGTTGAGAGTAATGTAACCCAATTTTTGAACTTGTGAAGCTACGTTGCTACCAATACCAGTTAGTATTTCAGGTGTTGCCAATAAACGTGATTTGGCAAATGCTTCGCCCAAAAATTGTTTCCAATTTGTTTGGTTATAGCGTTGCTTAAATAAGTTATGTAATTTGTTCGTATGTCATTATTCAAAGGATTCTGAAATGATTAAAACTGGTTTTTCAACTTTGCCTTTCTTGCTTTTTTGAGCATCGCTTAAATCAACATTGTATTGTTCTGCAATTTTATCTATTTCGGCTAATGCAATATTCAGGTTTGCTTTCTTCTTTTGCAATCGGTCAACTTCGGTTGGTAAGTTGGTGTATTTACCAATGTCAATTAGCACTACAATTTTTTGAATATTTTCTTTTTGCTTTTCGGTTACTTGCGGATATTTCACCAAGTCGGACAAGAATTTTTTTGCTCTTTGTGCCACACCGCCCAATGCTTCGGGGTCGGTTTGCGATTGAGCAATTTTATGTTCCAGCGTTTCAAAATGTTCTAATGCTTTGTTTACGTGTTCGTGGTGTGTTTCAATCAAGGCAACATTTTTTTCTTTCTCGTCTGCCGAAAATATTTTGAATGCTTCAATCGGTGTAATTTCCTTTGGTTGGTTGTCGCTGTCCACCCAATAGAATTCAAATTTTTTGTCGGTTTTTAAAAATGCTGCTGTTCCGTTTTGCAGTTCAGGTTTTTTAATGTCGGCTGAACTTCTACCTGCTCTTGATTTTAAAGGCAGTTTTTTAATCTTGTCAAACCAAGCTCGGTTTGCTTTTTTGAAGTGGCGTAAGAAATATAAAAACTTCAAGCGTTCATCTTCTTCTTCTTTATATGTTCCGCTAAAGAGTTTTACTTCATCTAAAATTTCTTCAGTTGAAAATACTTGATTGTCTTCGCCAAAGGCAGTATGAAATGCCTGAATTTTCATAAAGGCAGTTTTGTTTAAACGTATTTGTGAATCGCCTTGTGCCGAAGGATAAAATACATAGTTGTAAATGGCACTTGCTTTTGTTCCGATACGATTTACACGCCCAATTCGTTGCATTAATTTGGTGGAGTTCCAAGGTGTGTCGTAGTGAATAATTACATTGGAACGGTGCAAGTTTACACCTTCTGCCAATACTTCGGTAGTGATGATGATGTTATAATCATTCACTTGCTTGTCAGCTGCCCAGTTAGCATCAAAGTTGGTTACAATGGTGTCATACATTTGTTTTCTGTTGGCAGCCGAAATAACCAATACATCTTTTCTTCCTGCATCTGTCCAAAGCTTTTGCCAAATAATCAACAGTATCTTTAGATTCGGAGAAGATTACCAGTTTACCTTCTACATTGGTTTTCTTGTTCAGAAATTGTTTTGAAAGTTGAGCAATGAATACATCCAGTTTCGGGTCTTTTTCAATGGCGTTCCAACCTTTTACTAATTCCTTTAAGAGTTTAGAATCCTTTTTTAAACTTTCAATAAAACCATCTTTGAAATCAGCACTTTTAAAAGTTTGGTTCTTTGGGATTTTCTTCGCTTAGTCTTTCAATTTCTGTTTCAATATCTTCTTCGCTCCAACCATCGTCTAAAAGTTTATTTACATTAGTATCTGGAGCAATAAATACTTTATCGTTTTCAAACATTTCAATCATTCTGTCGGTAGCTGTTTGGAAATTGCCCAATGATTTTTTGAAAGCATAGAAACTACTTTCCAATCGTTTTATCAATTGGGTTTTCATTATAAATGCTAATGATTTAGAAACCGTTTCTGCATTTTCATAATACTTGTCTTGTATTTCTTGCTTCAAGCCAGCAATGGCTTGGT
>CAVQUL010000015.1:0-72873 GCA_963716885.1 uncultured Chitinophagaceae bacterium
GTTTGATTGTTGGTTTTTAAAGCAGAAATAGTATGTGAATTTTTGAATATAGAATCTATATCGAACTTATTAAAGTTATTATGTTGTAAAAAAGAATCTACGTGTTCTTTCTTAAAATCATCTGAATCTAAATTCTTAAACAGGTATCCTTGTTTTGAATCCTGTTCATAAATCATATATTCAGTATCTTGTTTATAATAAGCTGTATCAAATCTTCGAATGGAACTGTGAATTATTTTTGTAGCTACCACATGATTTTTATAATAGATAATGTAATTAATATCATCAGGTATTGGTCCAAAGGAATCAGACAATTTAGCAAAGAAGAAATCTGTTTTCACTTTAACAGCAATCATCTCATCAACTGGTTGTTTATAATCAATGAAAGATAAACAGATAATTACAGGTGCAATAGTGCAAATAAGCAGTTTGGTTTTCATTGCATTTTTCATATAATATTTATAGCATTATAAAAATAAATAACTTTTTGGATTTATCAAATAATAACTTCATTGGAGTAGAAATTTCAAACTTTATCTTTGTTTAAAATATTACTACAATGGCAATGCTTGAAAATTATGTTTTAGGGAGTTGGATAAAAGGCGATGGTGCAGGACAAGAATTATACAATGCAGTTACAGGAGATGTAATTGCAACAGCATACTACAAAAGGTTTAGACTATCAGCAAATAACAGATTACGCCAGAAATATAGGTAATCAAAATTTACGCAAACTTACTTTTCATGAACGTGGCAGAATGCTAAAAGCATTGGCTTTTCATTTGCAAGAACATCTACCTAAATTTTACCAAATCAGTTATCAATCTGGTGCAACCAAAGCAGATAGTTGGGTAGATATTGAAGGAGGAATTGGCAATTTATTTTCTTATGCATCATTAAGAAGAAAATTTCCTGATGAAAGTTTTGCTATAGATGGTGAAAGCCATAACCTTAGTAAAGGCAATAGTTTTATGGCAACTCACTTATTAGTACCTAAAGAAGGTGTTGCTATTCATATTAATGCATTCAACTTTCCTGTTTGGGGCATGTTAGAAAAAATTGCTGTAAATATTTTAGCAGGAATGCCAGCCATTGTTAAACCTGCAACTGTAACCAGTTATTTAACTGAAGCTGTTGTTAAAGAAATTATTGCAAGTAATATTTTACCAAAAGGTGCATTACAATTGATTTGTGGCAGTGCTGGAGATTTATTGAATCATACAATTGATCAAGATGTCATCACTTTTACAGGTTCTGCAACAACAGGATTAATGTTGAAATCTAATCCTCATATTTTATCTAACAATATTCCATTTAATATGGAAGCTGATAGTTTAAATTGTATTGTTTTAGGAGAAGATGTTACTCCTGAAATGCCTGAGTGGGATATTTTTATTAAAGAAGTAAGAAAAGAAATGACTACAAAAGCAGGACAAAAATGTACTGCTATTCGTAGAATTTTTGTTCCTGAAAATAAAATTGAAGATGTACAAATTGCATTAGGCAAAGCTTTAGCTCAAACAACTATTGGAAATCCATTAAACGAAAAAGTTAGAATGGGAAGTTTGGCAGGATTAACGCAACGTGATGAAGTAAAAACTCAAGTGCAAAAATTATTAGCATCATCTCAAATTATTTATGGTGCATTAGATAGTGTTGAAGTGATTGATGCAGATGCTTTAAAAGGTTCTTTCATCTCTCCAATTTTATTACTCAACCAAAATCCTTTTGCAAGTAATGAAGTACATGAAGTAGAAGCTTTTGGTCCTGTTAGTACATTAATGCCTTATAAAAATTTAGATGAAGCCATTGCATTAAGTAAAAAAGGAAAAGGAAGTTTATGTAGTAGTATTGTAACAGCTAATCCTTCAATTGCTAAAGCAATATGTAATTAGTGCAGCAACACATCATGGAAGAATTTTAGTGTTGAATAATGAATGTGCAAAAGAAAGTACTGGTCATGGTTCTCCATTACCATTATTAGTTCATGGTGGACCAGGACGAGCTGGTGGTGGTGAAGAAATGGGTGGTGTTCGTGGTGTTAAACATTATATGCAACGCATAGCATTACAAGGTTCTCCAACTATGTTAACAGCTATTACAAATGTGTATCAACAATATGCAAAAGGCAATACAGATTCTGTTCATCCTTTTAGAAAACATTTTGAAGAATTGAATATTGGAGATCAACTTATCACTGAAAAAAGATTGATTACAGAAGAAGACATTAACAAATTCGCAGACTTAAGTGGCGATCAGTTTTATGCTCATAAAACATTCACCAATTTTGATGGAACCATGTTTGAAAGACAAGTAGCACATGGTTATTTTATTATGAGTGCTGCTGCAGGATTGTTTGTTGATGGTAGTGATTTAGGTCCTGTTTTATTAAATTATGGTATTGATGAATTACGTTTTACCAAACCTGTTTATGCAGGTGCAGAAATTTATATTCGTTTTACTTGTAAAGAAAAACTGCCTCAAGATAAAAAAGAAGAAACTGATATTCCTAAAGGTATTGTAAAATGGTTGGTTGAAATGATTGATGAAACAGAAGAGTTGGTTGGTGTTGCTACAATTTTAACTATGGTGAAGAAGTTGAAGGGTTAATTAGTTTATTTGGTTATTTGTTTATTAGTTTAATGGGATTTGGAATTTGAAAAATTTATGGAAATTAAAAAAGGTCAACTAGATTTTGTTGAAAAAATATTGAATGCTTGTTTTAAAGAACTCAAGTATGATTTATTTTTAATGAGTTTAATGCATCAATATGAAGAAAGAGGATTTTTAACTAAAGGACAATTACAAGGATTATTTTACAAAGCAGAAACTGTTAAAGACTTACCTGCAGGTTTATTAGCAACATTAGAAGCATCAATAAATAAACTTCCAACAAGAGAAAAAAAGAATGCCCCAATAGTTTTAAAAGAAGAAAAGAAAGATGAGGAAACAGAAAATATGCTAAACGAAATTTTAGCCAAATATCCTCAACATAAAGCAGTGCTTGGATTGCAAAACACTTTTATTAAACATGATAAACTTTCTTCATCAGAAAAACTTGAACTGAATAAAATTTATAAAATACTTTTTAAGAAGTAAACTAAAACATGACTCGTAAAGAACGCTATCAACACATCATCAATTATTTTTTAGAACATAGTCCGAATGCAGAAACAGAACTCATTTACGATAACCCTTATCAACTTTTAGTAGCAGTAATTTTATCAGCACAATGTACAGATGTTAGAGTGAACTTAACTACACCTGCTATCTTCAAAAAATATCCAAGCCCCAAAGCCTTAGCCAAAGCCAGTTTCGACGATTTATTTCCATTAATCAAAAGCATTTCTTATCCTAACAATAAAACCAAACATTTAATTGGTATGGCTAATTTATTGTTAGAAAAATTTAATGGAGAAGTTCCCATGACTGTTGAAGAACTCATTCAATTGCCTGGTGTTGGAAGAAAAACTGCTAACGTCATTACAAGTGTTATAGACAATCAACCCAACATGGCTGTAGACACTCATGTGTTTAGAGTAAGCAGAAGAATTGGTTTAGTATCACAAACTGCAACTACACCTTTGGCAGTAGAACAACAACTCATTAAAGAAATTCCAAAAGAACTGGTTCATAAAGCACATCATTGGTTAATACTTCATGGTCGTTATGTTTGTGTGGCAAGAAATCCTAAATGTGATGAATGTGGCATACAAGATGCTTGTAATTATTACAAAAGAACTTATCTTACCAATTCTTAATAAAAGTTTTTGAATTATTTAGCCCATGCATATTTATCGTTTCATCATCCACAAGTATTAGTGGGTAATATGATAAGTGATTATGTAAAAGGCAAAAAGCAATTTGATTATTCCTCAGAAATTCAAGCTGGCATTCGATTGCACAGAGCAATTGATCAATTTACTGATGAACATCAAATAATAAAAGAAGCAAAAAAAATATTTATACCAGAGCTTGGAACTTATTCTGGTGCATTTATTGATATAGCTCTTGATTATTATATCGCTAATGATTCAAGAATTTTTAAAACTGAAAATGAATTACAAAATTTTGCAACCAGTTGTTATGATATTCTAGAAACCAACGAAAATATTTTTCCAGAAAAGTTTTCTAAAATGTTTCCATACATGAAAACACAAAATTGGTTGTATCGCTATAAAGATGATTATGGTATTCAGCAAAGTTTTAGAGGCTTAACAAACAGAGCTAAATACATCAACAAAAATCATCAAGCATATAATATTTTTTTAGAAAATAAAAATGATTTAAAAAATTACTATGAAATTTTTATTAAAGAAGTCTATGCTTTCTCTTGGCAAAGATTTCAAGAAATATTAATTTCAAAACCTTAAAATAACAAATATGAAGTCCAGATTTTTTTTAATAGCAGTCTTGTTTATAACAACAAATTTATTTGCCCAACAGAAACCAACAGATCTTGATAAAAGCCCTATGGATGTTAGTTATTGGCCAAGTAATTATCCTGTTTTAAAACTAAATGGAAAAGTAAAAGATGCACCAATTGCAAGAATTTTATACAGTCGGCCTCAAAAAAATAATAGAATTATTTTTGATGGAATAGTTAAATATGGAGAACTCTGGCGTTTAGGTGCTAATGAAGCTACAGAAGTGGAGTTTTATAAAAATGTAAAAATCAATAATAAATTAATTTCAAAAGGCAGATATACTTTTTACTGTATTCCAAATGAAACAACTTGGACAATCATTATTAATAAAGATAATTTTTGTTGGGGCAATTATTCTTACAATATAAAATTCGATGTGCTGAGATTTGATATTCCAATAGAAAAAAATTCAGAAGCTGTTGAAGCATTCACATCATATTTTGAAGAAAATAAATCAGGTGCTAATTTAATTTTTATGTGGGATGAAGTAAAAGCAACTATTCCAATTAATCTATAAAATAATAGAAGTGAATAAAAGAATTATTCCTGCTAAGGAACATATTTATTTAGAAGGACCAAAAGCTCGTGTAAATGAATTTTTCTTTGCTTTTAATGTTTTAAAAGAATTTATAAAAGGATTTAGAACATTGCATTTTGTTGGGCCTTGTATTACTGTTTTTGGCTCTGCTCGTTTTGAACCAGAACATGAATATTATAATGCTGCAGTTGAGTTTGGAAAAAGAATTGCTGAATTAGGTTTTGTAACATTAACAGGTGGTGGACCAGGAATTATGGAAGCAGCTAACAAAGGTGCATTTGAAAATGGAGGTAAAAGTGTAGGTATAAATATTAAACTTCCTTTTGAACAACACGAAAATCCTTACCTACATAAATCAATTACAATTGATTATTTTTTTGTAAGAAAAACTTTATTAGTTAAATATTCTTATGCATTTATCATCATGCCTGGTGGTTGGGGAACAATGGATGAATTGTTTGAAACCTTAACCTTAATTCAAACCAAAACCATTACAAATTTTCCAGTAGTATTATTTGGAAAAAAATACTTTCAACCATTATTCGATTATATTGAAATGATGAGTGAACAAGGAACAATTTCAAAAGATGATTTGCAACATATTTTATTAACAGATGATTATAATGAAGCCATAAAACATATTTCGTGCTATATTCAAATCAACTATAAAATAAAACAAAATAAAATTTTGGGTTGGTTTTAATTCATTTATCTTATCTTGACTATTATTGCATAACCAAAACTGCTGAATGAATCTATTTCATAAAATAAAACATATAAAGCTATTTCGCTCATTGGTTTATTCTCTTGTTGGAGTAGCTACATACCCAGGTTTATCGTATGTGAATAAATTAAAAATAGAAGGTACTGAGAATTTGAAAGGATTACCTAAAAGTAATGTTTTATTTGTAAGTAATCACCAAACCTATTTTGCTGATGTTATTGTCTTTATTCATATTTTTTGTGCAGTAAAATGGCGTAAAGAAAATAAATTAGGATTGCCTTTTTATCTTTTAAATCCTTTTACTCGAGTATTTTTTGTTGCTGCTGAAGAAACTATGAATAGTGATTGGTTGAGCAAAATATTTAAACTTGCAGGTGCTTTAACAGTTAAGAGAACTTGGAGAGCAGAAGGTAAAGAAGTACGAAGAGGTTTAGACCCTTCTGATACCAGAAAAATAACTACAGCACTTAAAAATAATTGGGTAATAACTTTCCCACAGGGAACAACAAAACCTTTTGCTCCTGGAAGAAAAGGGACTGCACATATTATTAAATATAATCAACCAACTGTTGTACCTGTTGTTATTAATGGCTTTTGGAGAGCATTTAATAAAAAAGGATTGAAGTTTAAAAAGAAAGGCACAATACTTTCTGTACGTTTTAAAGAACCAATGATAATCGACTATACTCAACCTGTAGAAATCATCTTAGAACAAGTGATGGATGCTATTGAGCAAAGTAAAAATTACATGATGAAAGGAAAACATCATTTAATGAATGCTTTAGATAAATAAAAATAATTTCAAATCAACTCATAAAAAAAACCTCAATCTTTCAATTGAGGTTTTTTAATTTTATTTATTCAATATTAATTATCGAAACTTAAATCTAAGCCTAAGCCTCTTAATTCATGAACCAATACATTGAATGATTCTGGAATACCTGGTTTAGGAATATTATCACCTTTTACAATTGCTTCATAAGTTTTTGCACGGCCAATAATATCATCAGATTTTAGCGTTAACAACTCTTGTAAAATATTTGCAGCACCATAAGCTTCTAAAGCCCAAACCTCCATCTCACCAAATCTTTGTCCACCAAATTGTGCTTTACCACCTAAAGGTTGTTGTGTAATTAAGCTATAAGGTCCAATAGAACGAGCATGCATTTTATCATCAACCATGTGGTGTAATTTAATTACATAAATAACCCCTACAGTTGCTTTTTGGTGGAATCTTTCTCCTGTTTCACCATCATATAAATGATGTATGAGCATTTAAAGGAATTCCAGCTTTTACACAAAACTCTTCAATTTCAGTTGTGCTTGCACCATCGAAAATTGGTGTTGCAAACTTGGTTCCTAATTTTAATCCAGCCCATCCTAAAATGGTTTCATAAATCTGACCCAAGTTCATACGAGAAGGTACACCTAATGGATTTAGAACAATATCAACTGGAGTTCCATCTTCCATAAATGGCATATCCTCAGCACGTACAATTTTAGCAACAATACCTTTATTACCATGGCGACCAGCCATTTTATCACCTACTTTCAACTTACGTTTAACTGCTAAGTAAACTTTTGCAAGTTTTAATACACCAGCTGGCAATTCATCACCAATTGAAATATTAAATTTCTCTCTTTTAAATTTACCCAACTCTTCGTTATACTTAATTGTATAGTTGTGTAATAATGTATTGATAGCTTGATCTAAATTTTCTTCTTCAGTCCAACCTAATGGATTGATACCATGAAAATCTAAAGCAGCTAAATTTTTAGCATTGAATTTAACACCTTTACCAATTAAAGTTTCACCATAACTATTAGTAACACCAGCAGAAGATTTTTCTTTTAAAAGAATTTGAAGTTTTCCAACTAATTGTTCTTTTAATTCTTCAACAGCTGCATGGTGAGCTTTCTCAACTTTTTCTAAAGCAGCTTTTTCACGAACTTTAGAATTTTTATCTTTCTTAGTACGTTGGAATAATTTTTTATCAATAACTACACCTTCTGTACCATTTGGAGCTTTTAATGAAGCATCTTTTGCATCGCCTGCTTTATCACCAAAAATAGCTCTTAATAATTTTTCTTCTGGTGTTGGATCACTTTCTCCTTTAGGAGTAATTTTTCCAATTAAAATATCACCTTCTTTAACAGTAGCACCAATTCTAATAATACCATGCTCATCTAAATCTTTAGTAGCTTCTTCACTTACGTTTGGAATATCAGAAGTTAATTCTTCTTCTCCTAATTTAGTATCTCTAACTTCTAATTCATATTCATCAATATGGATAGATGTAAACCAATCTTCACGAACTACTTTTTCATTAATTACGATAGCATCCTCAAAATTGTAACCTTTCCAAGGCATGAATGAAACCACTAAGTTTCTACCTAAAGCTAATTCACCATCTTTAGTTGCATAACCTTCTGTTAAGAAATCTCCTTTTTTAACTTTTTGTCCTTTTTTAACAGCAGGACGTAAATTAATACAAGTTGATTGGTTGGTTTTAATGAACTTAGTTAATTTATAAACCATCAAATCATCATGGAAAGAAATTAAACGATCTCCATCATTTCTATCATAACGAATATGAATTTCTCTAGAATCAACAAACTCAACCACACCATTTCCGTCAGCATGTAACTGAATACGAGCATCAAGAGCAGCTTTAGCTTCTAAACCAGTACCCACAATTGGATTTTCTGGACGAATTAAAGGAACTGCTTGACGTTGCATGTTAGATCCCATCAAAGCACGGTTAGCATCATCATGTTCTAAGAATGGAATTAATGAAGCACTCAAACCTACAATTTGGTTAGGTGCAACGTCCATAAATTGAACTTCAGATTTTTCTAATATTGGGAAATCACCAGTATCTCTACTAATAATTTTATCTTCTGTAAAGTTTCCTTTGTTATCTAAAGGTGTATTACTTTGTGCAATTTTCTTTTCTTCTTCTTCTTCTGCACTTAAGTATTGTAACTCTTTCATGTTCACTTTACCATTCTCTACTTTACGATAAGGCGTTTCAATAAAGCCCATTTCGTTAATTGCAGCATGAACACAAAGTGTAGAAATCAAACCAATATTTGGTCCTTCAGGAGTTTCAATAGTACATAAACGACCATAGTGAGAATAGTGAACGTCACGAACCTCGAAACCTGCTCTTTCTCTACTTAAACCTCCTGGCCCTAATGCTGAAATACGACGTTTATGAGTGATTTCAGAAAGAGGATTGGTTTGATCTAAGAATTGAGATAACTGAGAAGTTCCAAAGAATGAGTTAATTACTGAAGAAAGTGTTCTTGCATTAATCAAATCAACTGGAGTAAATACCTCATTATCTCTTACATTCATTCTTTCACGAATGGTACGAGCCATACGAGATAAACCAACACCAAATTGAGCATATAATTGTTCACCAACTGTTCTTACACGTCTATTGCTTAAGTGATCAATATCATCAACATCTGCTTTTGAATTTGTTAAACGAACTAAGTACTTAACAATTTCAATAATATCTGTCTTTAGTTAATACTTTCTTTTCGATTGGAGTCTCGATGTTCAAGTTTTCTGTTGATTTTATAACGACCAACTTCACCTAAATCGTAACGTTTATCACTAAAGAATAATTTATCAATAATACCACGAGCAGTTTCATTATCTGGTGCATCAGCACCTCGTAATTGACGATAAATGTGCTGTACAGCTTCTAACTCACTGTTTGAAGTATCTTTATTTAATGTATTATAGATAATAGCATAATCTCCACCTAATTCTTCTTTTTGTAAGAAAATACTTTTCACTTCCATTTCAACAATTGTGTCAATACCTTCTTCATCCAAAACAGTATCTCTTTCCATAACAATTTCATTACGCTCAATACATACAACTTCACCAGTATCTTCATCAACAAAATCTTCAACCCAAGTACGTAATACACGAGCTGCTAATTTTTTTCCAATATGATCTTGTAATTTTTTAGCATCAACTTCAATTTCATCAGCCATGCCAAATAATTCCAAAATATCTTTATCCGTTTCAAATCCAATAGAACGTAATAAAGTAGTTACAGGGAATTTCTTTTTACGATCAATATATGCATACATTACATTATTAATGTCTGTTGCAAATTCCATCCATGCACCTTTAAAAGGAATTACACGAGCAGAATAAATTTTTGTTCCATTAGGGTGAGTAGATTGACCAAAGAATACCCCTGGAGAACGATGTAATTGAGAAACAATAACACGCTCTGCACCATTAACAACAAACGTACCTCTTGGTGTCATATAAGGAATATTACCTAAGAATACATCTTGTACAATGGTTTGGAAATCGACGTGTTCCTCATCATTACAACTTAAACGAAGCTTTGCTTTTAATGGCACAGCATAAGTTAATCCACGCTCCATACACTCAACAATTGAGTAACGTGGTGGATCAATAAAATAATCTAAAAATTCAAGAACGAAAATGTTTCTAGTATCTGTAATAGGAAAATTTTCCTTAAATACTCTAAACAAGCCTTCGTTGTTACGCTTATCTGGCGTAGTTTCTAATTGAAAAAACTCTCTGAATGATTCTAATTGGATATCTAATAAGTCAGGAGCATCTGCTAGGTGTTTTGTTTTACCAAAATTGATCCTAGGATTTAAAGTTGTTGTAGACATAAGTATGAAATCCGTTTTTTAGCTAAAGTATATGATTTGCAAACGTTTTAATGGCCATAAACCGCTTGCGGTACCCATCGAAATTAATAAAGGATTGCAAAAGTAGGGGAATACGTCTATTTGTGGAAAAGTTTTTTCAGCAAATTCATAAAAAAAACTAAAAATATAACTCAATTATGGTCTTAACTCATTTTCTAACCAAATTGGTTCTTTTTCTATTAAGAATTTGATGGTTTTATCTTTTAATTTTCCAATTAAAAAAAATTGGGAGTTTTGTAAGACTACTTCTGAAAAATGATCTTCAAATTTTAAAAGCATCAACTTCCCTCCTTTTTTAGGAAAAAGAATGATTTTGTTTGATGAGTTCTTTTCTTTTCCTAATAAAACACTATCAGAAATTTCAGTTTCTTTAATAACAGTTTGCTTACCATTTATTTCTAAAGACTCCCATTTGGGTAAAGCATCACCCATTATTTCTACAACTAAAAAATGTTGTAGCCAATATCCTTTTTGCAAAGGATTTCCATTTTCATCAACTTGAATATTTCCAGCAAATTCTTGTTTTGTAAAAATTAGTGCTTCAGATACATTTAAAATACTTGAAACTTTTGGTGAACTACAAGAAATTAAAAATGAACTAAGTATTATATATTTAATGAATGATGGCATTCTTATTTTCTAAATAACACTGGTAAATTGTTTTAGAAATCTAATATCGTTTTGAGAGTATAACCTTAAATCGTTTACACGATATTTCAGCTGACAAATTCTCTCAACTCCCATTCCAAAAGCAAAACCTGTGTATTTATTACTATCAATCCCAAAATTTTCTAAAACATTTGGATGAACCATACCACTACCCAAAATTTCTACCCAACCTGTGTGTTTACAAACATTACATCCATCTCCTTCACAAATCAAACAACTAATATCCATTTCTGCACTTGGTTCAGTAAAAGGAAAATAACTTGGTCTAAATCTTACTTTAACATCTTTGCCAAACATTTCTTGAACAAAAAAGTAAAGTGTTTGTTTTAAATCGGCAAAACTTACATTTTCATCAATATACAATCCTTCAACTTGATGAAAAAAACAATGAGCTCTGGCACTTATGGTTTCATTTCTATACACTCTCCCTGGACAAATAACTCTTATAGGAGGTTTTTGATTTTCCATGATTCTTGCCTGAACACTACTTGTATGAGTTCTCAATAACCAAGTTGGATTTTGTTGCACATAGAAAGTATCTTGCATATCTCTTGCAGGATGATCTTCAGGCAAATTCATAGCTCCAAAGTTATGCCAATCATCTTCAATTTCTGGACCCTCAGCAATGGCAAAACCTAGTTGTGAAAATGTAGAAATTATTTTTTCTCTAACTAGACTTAATGGATGTCGAGAGCCTACTGGTATTGGATCTCCAGGCAATGACCAATCGAAATTATTTGATGTATCTTCAGTTTCTTCAAGAGCAGATTTTAAGCTGTTATACTTTTCCTCAACAAAAAGCTTGAATTCGTTAACAACTTGTCCAAACTCTTTTTTATTTTCATTTGGCACATTCTTCATCTCTCCCATTACAGTTTTCAATAAACCCTTTGTGCCCAAATATTTAATTCTAAAAGCTTCAACAGTATCAACAGTTGTTGCAACTTCTTTTTCTATCTCTAATTTATAATTATTGATTTGATTGATCAATGCTTCCATTTTGCGAAGATAAGAGAGGAATTTATATTGAAGATTGTTGATTTGAGATCGAAGATTTATTTTATAGACTTAAATAAAAACAATCGTTAGTTAAATTATTTATTACTTTGGTCGCGTTTCTATAAAAAATTGTATATTAACAAAAAGTAATAGAGTTATGAGTTTATTGGATGTTAGAAGTGAAGTAATGCATACAATTGAGAAGTCAATGGAAGAGCTTCTTGTTAAATACTTAAAGCCAATTGAAGAAAATTGGCAACCATCTGATTTTTTGCCTGATGTAAATGATCCTAATTTTATTGAACAAGTTAGAGAAATTCAAGGTCAGTCAAAAGAAATGGAATATGATTTATTTACAGTTTTAATTGGAGATACCATTACTGAAGAGGCATTACCAACTTATGAAACTTGGTTAATGGCTGTAAAAGGTGTTAATAGAGAAAGTAGAACTGGATGGGCACAATGGGTACGTTCTTGGACTGCTGAAGAAAACAGACATGGTGATTTATTAAACAAATATTTATACTTATCTGGTAGAGTAAATATGAGGGAATTTGAAAAATCAACACAATTTTTAATCAGTGATGGATTTGATATTCAAACTGGAGATGACCCTTATAAAAATTTTGTTTATACAAGTTTTCAGGAATTAGCAACAAACGTTTCTCATAGAAGAGTTGCAACTTTTTCGAAAAATTCTGGGAATCATTTATTAGCTAAAATGTGTGGATTAATTGCTGCTGATGAGGCAAGACATGCCAATGCATATAAAAATTTCGTATCAAGAATTTTTGAATTAGACCCAAGTGAAATGATGTTAGCTTTTGAAGATATGATGAAGAAAAAAATTGTAATGCCAGCACATTTTTTAAGACAGTCTGGAATGCAAATTGGAGAATTATGGTCTCACTTTTCTGATGCTGCACAACGTTGTTCAGTATATACTACTCAAGATTATATAGATATCTTAAGCTCATTAATAAAAGAATGGGGTATTGAATATATTACAGGCTTAAATAGTGATGCTGAAAAAGCTAGAGATTATTTAATGAATTTGCCAAATCGTTTGCAACGTTTATCTGAACGAATAAAAATTCCTGAAAAGCAATTTGAGTTTAAGTGGTTGGCTGTTCAAGCATAGAAGATTTTGATTTTATTATTTTGGCAAAGCCAAGAAAATAAAGCTAGCGAAGCAACATGCTTCGTAGAGCTAGATAAATACTAATCGAATAATTCCCATTTTTCTAGATATTTTTCTTTTTTATCTTCGAATTTTCTCATTGAAGTATCATTATGTTTTTGACCATTTTTACCAGTTGAATTTAACCAATCAGAATGACTGTTTTTAACATATTCAGCAACTGCTTTACTTGGCACTATAAAATATTCAGCTCTATCTTTTTCTCCTTTTAAAGCTACAAATACATAATAATAATTTTCACTAAAAGTATTTTCAGATTTCTTATTTAACACCCATGATTTACCACCAAATTGATTAGTTTTCACTTGAATAGCAAATAATTTATTGCTAATAGTGTTTGAAGCAAGTATATCAATACTATCATTATTTCTCAAGGTAATTGTAGCCATAAATCCTCTTCGAGATAATTCAGCTGCTACAAAATACTCACCAGCAATTCCAGATAACCCTTTTGTAAGTTTTTTATTTTCTTCCATTTATCAAATAATTTATAACTAAACATTTATTCTTTCAATTTCACTAACTTTTGTTGGTGTTCCTTTCATCATCATGAAAATAAACTTAATGATTAATATTAGTGAAGAACACAACCCTTAGCTAAAAAATAAAATTTTTCAATCCCTAAAAAATCTTCCACTTCGTTTAGAGTTTTTTAATATACATAACTCCCACTAAATTTTTAAACCAGTTTTCATTTTTTTCTACCCCCATTTCTATGGTATGAAATTCAATTTTAACTTCTAATTTTTTATTAGTACTTACCAATTGCATTTTCGAAATGGGTATTACAGATTCTGGACGATTACCAAATTCTTGTTTTAAATGATTCAATAAATCATCTAATTTAAATTCAATCTTTTCATTTTTATTTTCGACAAACAATTTTGCCGTTGGAGTATTAGAATAAATTAATTTGTATTCAACAGAATCAATACTAAAAGTACAAATATTGGCATCGCTAGAATTATAGTTGTATTTACTAAAATCTACAATATAATCGTAACCTGTTACTATTTTAATTGATGAGTTATAACTAGCGTTATAATTTAATTTAGATTGATTATCGCTTTTATATAAATGTTCGTAATTAAGTCCTAAAGATTTCATATAAATTTCTGCTTCTTCATATTTATACGAATTATTATTTTTACTAGTTTGTATGGTTACTAATGACTCCATATCTTGCTTAAACCATTTACTGATTAAAGAAAATCCATGATGATCATCGAGATAATCAAGAATAGATTTCACTTCATTATGCAAAGAATCTGACAATTTGTTTTCATTCTTTAAGTCAGATATGGAATTAAAATTGGGTAAACTATCTTTTATCCAAATTGTTTCATTTTGTATTTTATTCCCTACTAAAATTTTAGATTGCTCTAAAATATTTTTAAGGCGATTTACTTGCGATTTTTCACTAACAGAAAACATTCCCCATGGACCAAAAGAAATAAGAATTGCAATAAATGCTAACGATGTTGGTATGAACTTAATGTTTGTTTTTCCTGTTGCTGTATAAATGCAAACTATGGTAAGCCAGATGCCAAGTATTAAAATAATGTATCTGTTTATTGTAATGCCATAATCGTTTAACCTCATAAAAATGGCAATAAATAAAATAATTAAAAGAGGAAATAAAACTATATAATAACCTCTTGAAGCTTTTTTTATCCATGAATTTTCTTTTAGATTTCCGTATGGATGTAATAAAAGAAATGTTAGAATTCCTAGAACCGAAACAAAAATGATTAAATAAGAAACGATGCCTTTAGGCCAATCCCATAAAAGTAAAATTTTAGTTCCATAAGCATAAAGTATCAGTAAATACAATGCTAATAAGGGAAGTAAAACATATTGAGCAAATATTTTTAATCCTTTTGGAAAGTTCTTCTACTTTATCGAGCTCATCAAAATCTTTAGGAATGCCACTTACAAAAAACCAAGTGTTGAAAAAACACATAGTTGCAATCCAAAATTCAAAATATAATTTTTCATGAATTTTAATATCAAAAAGCAAATGCAATGATGTTAAGGCAAGGATAAGTCCAACATAAATAAATCCAGAATAAATTAAAGAAGTTAAAATTCGAATAAATAATATTTTATTGTATTGCCAAAAAGCATTGAGTTGTTTACTAAAAGCAAATGGAATAAACGAAACCAATAAATGACAAGTAATATTATATAAAGCATATTTTATATAAGGCATACTTATAATTTTAGTAGAATCTTTAGTAGGTAAAGTAAAAAATATTGCTACCAAAACCAATACTGCAAATAAGTTGATAAGAATATTATTTTTTCTATTGAATCTGTTTTTATTAGAGACTATAGTAACACAAAAAAATAAGGGTATGCCAATTCCCATACTTAAAATAATATTCATGTATGGAAAAAAATTGGTAATACTTTTTTCATTTTCAAATAAATAAATACCAAAAATTACTGTAATAAAAGCAGATAAAATTGTTAATGGAAATCTTAGTAATGAATCTTTAGCAGAAGAGACTAAATAATGAATTGATGGCAGTTTCATGATTTTTATTAGTTTATAGTTTTTGCCATTAAGCTGGCTAAATCAAATATAAGTTTAAGTTGAATGCATCACTTGTTTGTATTTGTCAGTAAGAAATCAACAGTATATATTAGACATAAAAAAACCTCAATCTTTCGATTGAGGCTAGTTGCTGTAGGGGGAGGGTTCGAACCTCCACGAGGCAGTTAGCAGAAGCACAAAGTTCAGTGGTCGACCCTGGTCGTTTCAATATTGCTATTAAAACGGCTCTATGCTAAGTTTATTCTGTTATCCTCACCCCCGAGACAAGAGGGTATGTCTGCCAAAATTTCATCACCCCACAGTATTTAAGAACTCATTGATAATGCAATGTTAAAGCTTTTTTCTATTTATTGAACAAAACGATACCATTATTTAAAAAATATAGATTTTGTCAAAATAATTGTACTTTTATTTAAATAATTTTAAAATATGTCTTCTAAATTAAATATTGACAAACTCGATTTGCAAATTATTCAAGCCTTAATGAATAATGCAGATATTTCTTATGCTGACTTAGGCAAACAACTTTTTGTTTCTGGTGGCACCATTCATGTTCGTATAAAAAAGCTTGAAGAAATTAAAATTGTTAAAGGCAGAAAATTGATTGCAGATCTTAAGCTTTTGGGTTACGATGTCATTGCTTTTATTGGTGTGTATTTGCAAAAAAGTTCTTTGTATGATGCTGTAGCAAAGGAATTAAAAAAAATTCCTGAAATTGTTAGACTAAATTATACCACAGGAAATTATAGCATGTTTGCTGAAATTGTTTGTAAGGATATTGAACAATTAAGAATTGTTTTACACGATAAATTACAAAACATTGTAGGCATAGAACGTACAGAAACTTTCATTTCTTTAGAAGAAAGTTTTAACAGAACACCACAAGTTCACGATTAATTAACTTGCCATAAAAAACAGGCTTATACCTTTGCAGTATGTTAGTACTAGATGGAAAAATATGTTCTCAGCACATCAAAAACGAGTTATCTCAAAAAGTTGAAAGCTTAAAAACCGAAGGAAAAAGAGCACCTCATTTAGCTGCAATTTTAGTAGGAAATAATGGAGCTAGTGAAACTTATGTAGCCAATAAAGTAAAAAGCTGTGCAGAAGTGGGTTTTCAATCAACATTAATTAGATACAAAGAAGATATTTCTGAAGTTGAATTGCTAGAAGCCATCGAAAATTTAAATAATAATTCTGAAATTGATGGCATACTTGTTCAGTTGCCATTACCAAATCATATCAGTGAACTAAAAGTTATTGAAACTATATCTCCCAAAAAAGATGTAGATGGATTTCATCCATTAAACTCAGGAAGATTGGTACAAGGAAATCCAACATTTGCTCCTGCAACACCTTATGGCATGACGATTTTAATGGAATACTTCAATATAGAAACCAAAGGAAAAAATGCAGTTGTGATTGGTAGAAGTAATATTGTAGGAAGACCCATGAGCATTCTATTAAGTGGTAATCATAGTTATGGAAATTGTACTGTAACTATTTGTCATAGTCATACTAAAAACTTAGAAGAAATTTGCAGCAATGCTGATATATTAGTTACTGCAATGGGCAAACCTGGTTTTATTACATCTAATATGGTAAAAGAAGGTGCAATTGTAATTGATGTTGGTATTACAAGAGTTGATGATGAAACTGCACCTAGAGGTTATAGAATAAAAGGTGATGTTGATTTTGATGATGTAGCTACAAAAGCTGGGGCAATTTCACCTGTTCCTGGTGGTGTTGGATTAATGACTATTGCAGGATTATTAAAGAATACTATGAAAGCATATTTGAATAATAGTAATTTGTAATTTTTATAATTTTTTATTTTGAGTTTATTGGTTGAACATATTACAAAGCTTCCTGTAATGGAATCTTTTTATACTTTACAAGGTGAAGGATTTCATAAAGGCAGAGCAGCCTATTTTATTCGTTTGGGTGGTTGTGATGTAGGCTGTGTGTGGTGCGATGTTAAAGATAGTTGGGATGCAGATGCTCATCCAAAATTTAGTATTGAAGAAATAATAGAGAAATTGAAGTTAGAAGTACAAAATACGAAGTACGATGACGAGTCAAAAGTTAAAAGTCAAAACCAAAAACCAGAAACAACTAACGAGAAACAACAAACGAGAAACCTCCAACCTCCAACTTCCAACATCAAACCAATTGTAGTAATCACAGGTGGCGAACCATTGATGCATAATTTAGATGAACTCACACAACAATTGCAAGCATTAGGTTTTGAAACCAATATAGAAACTTCTGGCTCATCCCCTTTCAGTGGTTCATGGAATTGGGTTTGTTTATCTCCCAAAAAATTCAAAGCTCCTTTACCAGAAATTTTACCATTAGCAAACGAATTAAAAATTGTAGTTTTCAATAAAAGTGATTTTGATTGGGCAGAAGAATATGCTGCTCAAGTAAATCCATCTTGCAAATTATATCTTCAACCAGAATGGGATAAAAGAGAAATAGTTACTCCATTAATTATAGATTACATCAAAGCCAATCCTCAATGGCAATTAAGTTTACAAATTCATAAATACATTAACGTTCCTTAAATTAATAACTAGATTTTAACTTAAAGTTTGTGTTAATTTAAATCAACTTAGCACAAAGCTTTTACATGCGTTATATTGTTTTTATTTTTCTTATCTCTAGGATGTACATCTGTTAAAACTCAAACAAAAACTCAGAACCCTAGAGCAGTTAAATTATATGCAAAAGGAATGACTCAAATTCAAGATGGCTCCTTGAATGAAGCCATTGAGACCTTACAACAAGCATTAACTGCAGACCCCAATTATATAGAAGCTTATCTTTCTCTTGCTGGAATTTATGGTGAAAAAAAAGAGTATAAAAATGCAGTTGCTTATTACAAAAATGCATTTGATAGAGACAGTAATTATGCTGCTTATTACAGATTACCTTATTCTATAAACCTTGCAGGCTTGGGGAAATTTGATGAAGCCTTATATCAAGTGAATGAATTTTTAAATATACCTTCATTGAATGAAAGAAGCATTAGGAGTGCATTGTATAGAAAAAAATCTTATGAGTTTGCAGTTGCTTATCAAAACAAACATGCACAAAATAACTATCAATTTAATCCAATTAATTTGGGTGATAGTGTGAATACAGTTCACTCAGAATATTATCCAACACTTAGTATTAGTGATACATTGTTAGTGTTTTCTAGAATGATTAATCGAGGTGAATATTTTGCAAAATCATCTATTCATAACAACCAATTTTCAAATGCAGAAATTATTGAAGGTTCCATAAACAAAACTATTTTAAAAGGTGCAGCAACAGTTTCAAGCGATGGTGAATGGTTAATCTTTGCTGCAGATTTTGGCAATCAAGGTTATGGAAATTACGATTTATACATTTCTTACATTACACCAGAAGGTTGGAGTGAACCAGAAAATTTAGGAGAAAATATTAACTCACAATATTGGGATAGTGGTCCAAGTATTAGTCCTGATAGTAGAACACTTTATTTTACCAGTGATAGAGCTGGTGGTTTTGGTGGAAGAGATTTATATATGAGCACAAGACAAGCTAATGGTAAATGGGGACCAGCAGTCAACATGGGTGAAGCTATAAATACTGCTGGCAATGAATTGTATCCCTATATTCATGCAGACAATCAAACTTTATATTTTACTTCAGATGCTTGGCCAGGATATGGAAAAACAGATTTATTTATTGCTAGAAAAACTTCAACAGATACTTGGAGCAATCCAGAAAACTTAGGCTATCCCATTAATACTATTGAAGATGAAGGCAGCATAACTATTTCTTCAGATGGACGAACTGCGTACTATGCAAGCGATAGGGCTGATTCTAGAGGTGGATTAGATATTTATAAATTTGAATTGAGAGAAGATATTCGTCCTTATAAAACCCTTTATGTAAAAGGACAAGTTACAGATGCAATAAATAAAAAAGGAATTCCATGTTCTGTAGAGTTAGTAGATAATGCTACCAATAAAACCATCATGAAGATTACTGCTGATGAGTTAGGAAAATATTTTATTCCACTACCAACAGGAAAAGATTACACATTTGTGGTGAATAGAAGAGGTTATTTATACTATAGCAATTTGTATGAATTAAGCAAGGAAAAACCAGATAGTGTTTACATCAATAATATTGCTTTACAACCCATTCAGAAAAACATCAGCACTACTTTAAAAAATGTTCAATTCGAAACTGGCTCATATCAATTACTTCCAATAAGTTTGATTGAGTTAGATAAATTGTTGCAATTATTAAATGAAAACTCTAACTTGAAGTTATTGATTAAAGGATTTACTGATAATGTGGGTAAGGCTGAGGATAATGTGAAGCTCTCTAATAATAGAGCAAAGTCTGTTGTAGATTATTTAATTAGTAAAGGAGTTAATCCTACAAGACTTGCCAATAAAGGATTTGGAGCAGCTTTACCAATTGCTGATAATAATACTGAAGAAGGAAAAGCAAAAAACAGAAGAACAGAATTTGAAATAATTGATTTATAAAACAAAATCATAAAACTTAAAATTAAATATATGTTTACGAGTAAAAATGTAATGGCCATTATCATCGGCTTGTCTTTAATTATTTCTGTTGGCATTTTTAGTAATGGATTTAAATACAAATACAAAGTGAGTGAATCTATTGCTGTAACTGGATTAGGAGAAAGAGATTTTGAAAGTGATATGATTAGTTGGAGAGGAACTTATAGTAGAAATTCTTTTGATTTGAAAGCAGCTTATGCAGCACTAAAAGCAGATGAAACTGTAGTAAAGAACTATTTAATATCGAAAGGAATTAAAGAAGATAATTTATTGTTTTCTGCAGTAAATGTTCAAAGATTGGAAGAAGAAAAATATGATGCAAATGGTAAGTATGTTGGAAGAACATTTAATGGTTATAGTTTATCACAAACGGTTAGTGTAGATTCTAAAGATTTAGACTTAGTTGAAGGCGTTTCAAGAAAAGTTACAGACTTAATTGAAAAAGGAATTGAATTAAATTCTGCTTTACCTTCTTATTATTATTCTAAACTTTCTGAATTAAAAATTGATTTGTTGGCTAAAGCTTCTGCTGATGCAAAACTTCGTGCAGAAACTATGGCAAAAAGTGCAGGTGGTGGTTTAGGCAGTTTGAAAAAGGCTACTATGGGAGTATTTCAAATTGTTGGAAAAAATCAAAATGAAACTTACGAATATGGTGGTTCTTTCAATACTTCATCTCGTTTAAAAACTGCTTCAATTACAGTTAAAGCAGATTATATTATTAATTAGTGCAACTCAATATTCATAAGGCTTGAAGCCTATACCTAAACATATCATTCAACTGCTTAATAAAAAAGTTGAACAGTACAATCATGTAGATTTTATTGAGCTTGATCCTATTTCAATACCTCATCAATTTACAAAAAACCAAGATATAGAAATTGCAGCATTTTTTGTTGCAACACTTGCATGGGGCAATAGAAAATCTATTATTACATCTTGTAAAAAATTAATGGAAATGATGGATAACGCTCCTTACGATTTTATCATTAATCATCAAACCAAAGACATCAAACCCTTTGTTCATAGAACTTTTAATCAAATAGATTTAACACATTTTATATGTTTTCTTCATCATCATTACAAAAAAGAAAATTCTTTAGAAACAGCATTTACAAAATGGATGAATAAAAAAGATGAAAATATTGAACAAGCATTAAATGGATTTTATCATTACTTTTTCAATCAAAATATTTTTCCGAATTACCCAATAAGAACGCATAAACATATAGCAGCACCATTTAAAAATTCAGCTTGCAAAAGATTAAATATGTTTTTGAGATGGATGGTTCGTAAAGATGAACATCAAGTTGATTTTGGTATTTGGAAAAAAATAAGTCCTTCTCAACTCATTATGCCTATGGATGTGCATGTTGTAAATGTGGCTCATCAATTAGGATTGATTGAGACTACAAAAACCAATTGGCAAGCTGCTGTGATTTAACAAATTCACTGAAACAATTAGATAGTAAGGATCCTGTGAAATACGATTATGCTTTATTTAGTTTAGGAGTGGTGGAAGGTTTAAAGTAAAAAGCTGCAGCCTTACATTTGCAACTCAAATAAAATAAATGAATTCAATAGCCGATATACAAAAACTTCCAAGAAAATTTGTTCCACAAGATTTTATAGTTACAACTTGGGAAACTTTAGAACCTTTTTTTAAAAATCTTTCTGAAAGAAATATTAACAGCAAAACCGATTTAGAAAATTGGTTAAAAGATATGAGTGAATTAGAAGCAGTAGTAAGTGAAGATGCTTGTTGGCGACAAATTAAAATGACTTGTGATACTACTGATAAAAGTTTAGAAGAAGCTTTCAATTTTTTCTGTATGGAAATTCAACCCAAGCTACAACCCTATGCAGATGCATTGAATAGAAAGTTTATGACTTGTGAGTTTACAAAAGAATTAGATCAAGAAAAATATCATACTTATATCCGTTCTGTAAAAAAGAATATTGATTTATATAGAGAAGAAAATATTCCTATTCAAGCAGAGTTGAGTGTCATGCAGCAGCAGTTTGGTGTTATTTCTGGAGCAATGACAATTGATGTCGATGGCAAAGAATATACCTTACAACAAGCTGGAAAATTTTTGCATAGTCATGATAGAACATTAAGAGAATCTGTTTACAGAAAAATTAATGAAAGAAGAATGGTTGATAAAGAACAATTACATGAACTGTATTCAACTCTCATTCAAAAACGTCATCAAATAGCTGTTAATGCTGGCTTTGAGAATTATAGAGATTACAAATTTGTTGAGTTAGGAAGATTCGATTATACAAAAGAAGATTGCTACAATTTTCATGAAGCAGTTAAACAACATATTGTTCCTTTAGTAGAAAAAATCTATCAACACAAAAAACAAAAATTGGGTGTAGATACTTTACGACCTTGGGATACTGAAGCTGAACCTGAAGGAACAGAACCTTTAAAACCATTTAATACTGGTAAAGAATTGTATGAAAAATCTGTTGCTTGTTTCGAACAAATGAATCCATCTTTTTGCAGATTGTTTAAAGAAGATGGATGAGCTTAGGACATTTTGATTTAGAGAGTAGAAAAGGAAAAGCTCCAGGAGGTTATAATTGTCCTTTAGCAGAATCGGGTGCTCCATTTATTTTTATGAATGCAGCAGGTCAAATGGATGATGTTACAACTATGGTACATGAAGGTGGTCATGCTATACATTCTTTTCTTACACATCAATTAGAGTTGAGTGCATTTAAAGAATATCCAATGGAAATTGCTGAAGTAGCAAGTATGGCAATGGAATTGTTTAGCATGAATCATTGGGAAAGTTTTTTTGATAATAAAGAAGAATTAAAACGTGCTAAAGAACATCAATTAGAAAGAGTCATTACTATTTTTCCATGGATTGCAACGATAGATAAATTTCAACATTGGGTGTACGAAAATCCAAATCATACCATTGAAGAAAGAACAAATATGTGGTTACAAATTACCAATGAATTTTCTACTGGAGTAATGGAACTATCTGGATTAGAAACATATAGACAAACTGGTTGGCAACGACAATTACATTTATTCGAAGTGCCTTTTTATTATATTGAATATGGTATTGCACAACTTGGTGCTATTGGTTTGTGGATGCAATATATTAATAATAAGGAATTGGGAATTAGAAATTATATTAATGCACTTAGCTTGGGTGGAACTAAAACACTTACCAGAGTTATATGAAGCTGCAGGTTTAAAATTTGATTTATCTCCAAGTCATATTAAAACATTAATGGAGTTTGTAAGAAATGGAGAAGTTGTAAAAAATAGTTTATTGCTCTATGAAGCTTGTAGCTTCATAGTTTTACACTATTGCTTTTAGCAATTATTTTAGCTTCAAACAAAATTATTTCGCTTTACAGACTTGTAGTTTCGTAATTTTATTCTATTGCTTTTAACAATTATTTTTAGCTTTAAACAAAATTTATTTTATGAGCTACGAATTTGCAGATGGCTATAAAATTAGAGACCAAGCCTCCACTCATTTTTTAACTTTTACGGTAATGGGTTGGATAGATATTTTTTCAAGAAAAATTTATAGAGATATTATTATTGAAAGTTTAAAATATTGTCAAAATAATAAAGGTTTAAAGATTGCAGCTTATGTAATCATGTCTAATCACATTCATACAATTTGGACTGCAACAAATAATAATTTAAGTGATGTAGTTCGTGATTTTAAAACTTTTACTAGCAAGTCCATTTTAAAGAATATTGAAAGTGAAAATGAGAGTAGAAGAGATTGGCTTTTATACATGTTTGCTTATTATGCTAGAGGCACTAATGCAAATGATTTTTTTAAAGTATGGACCAACAACAATCATCCAGAAAATATTTATTCAAAAGAATTTTTAATCAGCAAAATAAATTACATACATCAAAATCCTGTTAGAGCAAATCTTGTTGCAGAACCAGAACACTTCATTTATAGCAGTGCTTCGAATTATACTTCTGGCAAAGGATTGATAGATATTGATTTTTTATTTTAGATTTATTGCTAAAAGCAATAAGATAGGGCTTCGAGGCTACAAGCCTCGAAGAGCTGAGTAATTTTTAAATATTATTCATTAAATATATTAGTACCAATTATTGGATATATTCTAAATTTTCAAATGAACCATTTGTAATTATTGTGGTTGTATTAGAAACTGATTCGAATAATGTTGCTGAAAAAGTACCAGAATATCGATTGTTAGCTATTGATGTTATACGTACGAGTTCCTGTTACGAGTTTTTGTGAAGTACTAGCACCTGTTCCATTGGCATTGCAATACGATGATGGCAATGTAATATTATTTAAAGTAATTGAACCCATTATTGGTTTAGCACTGGCAGATGCAGTAATAAATATAGGAATTTCCAATAATTAGTAAATGGTGGTAGGTGTGTTTCTGAATAATAAAGCTGTGTGCATAATTTAAAACTCCAGGGCTAATATTAAAAACAGACTTGTTAATCATCGAGCCTACTTTGTTAGCATTATTAGCCGAACCTGTAAAAGTACGTTGTACTCCATTTACTGTATATTTAAACGTTACTGTAAGTGTTGTTGGTGTTTCATCTTTGGGAGTGCAACTCATTAATAATGAAAATAGAAATACCTGATAAAAAATATTTTTCATTCAAAAATTTGTTTAGATAATCAAATATAATATTTTAATTATAACAAAATTGTACAAGTTTGTACAACTTAAATATAAATTACTTTTCACATCTAAGAGGCTTGCAGCCTCGAAGTTTTATTCTGTTGCTTTTAGCAACAACTTATTCCACAATTTAATTTTTCGTTTGTTTCTTTGCAGTTGAAAAAATAAAGATTCATGAAAAATATTTCAGTAATAGGTGCAGGTACAATGGGTAATGGCATTGCACATGTATTTGCTCAATCAGGTTTTGTTGTAACACTAATTGATGTGAATACAGCTCAATTAGAAAAAGCAATTGCAACGATTAATAAGAATTTAGACAGACAAGTAACAAAAGGAACTTTAACAGAAGAACAAAAAGCTGCAACTCTTGCCAATATTACTATTCAGCCAGATTTGGCTATTGGAGTTTCACAAGCAGATTTAGTGGTTGAAGCTGCAACAGAAAACGTTGATTTAAAATTGAAGATTTTTAAACAGATGGATGAGTTTGCTCCAGCTGATTGTATTTTAGCAAGTAACACATCTTCAATTTCCATAACAAAAATTGCTGCTGCAACTAAACGACCAAATAAAGTTATTGGAATGCATTTTATGAATCCAGTACCTGTAATGAAGTTGGTAGAAATTATTAATGGTTATGCTACAGATAAAAAAGTTACAGATTCTATTGTTGAGATGAGCAAACAATTAGGCAAAGTGCCTTGCATTGTAAATGATTATCCAGGTTTTATTGCTAATAGAATTTTAATGCCAATGATTAACGAAGCCATTTATAGTTTATATGAAGGTGTTGCTGGTGTTGAAGCAATTGATACTGTAATGAAACTTGGTATGGCACATCCTATGGGTCCTTTACAATTAGCAGATTTTATTGGCTTAGATGTTTGCTTAAGTATTTTAAAAGTGTTGCATGATGGATTTGGAAATCCTAAATATGCACCTTGTCCTTTATTGGTAAATATGGTAATGGCAGGAAAATTGGGTGCAAAATCTGGTGAAGGATTTTATATATATACTCCAGGTTCTAAAGATTTAGTAGTTAGTTCAAGTTTTAAATAGAATTTCAAGATATTTTTTTAAAGCCGAAAGATTTTCTTTCGGCTTTTTTGTTGAAAATATTTGGTGATATCCAAAAAAGAATTTTATCTTTGATATCAAATTGATATTAAAATAAATTATTATGGAAAAGATTATTAAACCAGTTTCAGGCTTTGTTGCTTTATTGGTTGCTTTGGTAAGTTTTGTTGTAGCTGCTTATTTATTTATAAGTAATGGCGATAGCATAACAGGTACAATTGTTTTTGTTGCACTCACATTAATTCTACTTGGCATTTTTTTATTAAAAGGATTAATTGTTGTGAATCCGAATCACTCAAGAATTTGTACCTTCTTTGGCAAGTATGTTGGCACAGTAAAAGCAAATGGACTATTATTTGTAAATCCTTTTTATCTCACCATAAAAATGAGTTTACGTTTACATAATATGGAAAGTACTCGTTTAAAAGTGAATGATAAAATGGGCAATCCTATAGAAATAGCAGCAGTAATTGTTTGGAAAGTTGCTGATACTTATAAGGCAGGTTTTGAAGTTTCTGATTATATGGAATATGTAAAATTACAAAGTGAATCGGCAGTTCGACATTTAGCCACTACTTGCCCTTATGATCATATGGAAGATGAAAATGCAACGATTACTTTACGTGATGGTGCAGAAAAAGTAAATGAATTATTAGAAGAAGAATTAAATGAAAGATTACACTCTGCAGGTATTATTATTAATGAAGCTAGAATTAGTCATTTAGCTTATTCTTCAGAGATTGCAGGTGCCATGTTACAACGTCAACAAGCAACAGCAATAGTTGCAGCTCGACATAAAATTGTAGAAGGTGCTGTTAGTATGGTTGAAATGGCATTAGAACAATTAAGCAAAAAAAATATTGTTAATTTAGATGAAGAACGAAAAGCATCTATGGTAAGTAATTTAATGGTAGTGTTATGTAGTGATAAAGCAGCAACTCCTGTTGTAAATACTGGTACTTTATATAATTAATTTGAATAAAATGAAAGCTTGTGGCTAATAAAAAAAGTTTTGTTTTAAGAGTAGATGAAGACACTTATAAATCATTAGAGCGTTGGGCTGCTGATGAATTTAGAAGTGTGAATGGACAAATTGAATGGATTATACAACAAAAACTTTCTGAAGTGGGTAGATTAAAAACAACAACAATTCAACCTTCTGAAAAGAAAAAGAAATAAAAAAAAGTCCTTACAAATTTTTTGTAAGGACTTTTAATTTTTTAAAAAACCACAAACCTCATAAGCCGGATTCTGTTTCTAAACTATCATTTATCTAGCTTAGTTATTACTAACTAAATCTTGCTGCCTACCCTGATGCTTGCTTTGCAGCTTTGAACGAGCAGTTCTCAAAAGCATCTATACGTGGCATTACAGCATTTAAGGTTTACCCATTTACTACATTACTGTAATAAATCGTAGTCTCTTACACTACTTTTTCACCCTTACCAATTTTTCAATTGGCGGTAATTTTCTGTGGCACTTTCTGTTCTTGTAAACAAGACCTGGCTCTTAACCAGTAAATTGCTCTATGCTGTCCGGACTTTCCTCTCCAATAAATTGGAACGATAGTTCGGGTTTGTAGTTTTTTTGTCCATAGACAATAGTTGATAGACCATATTAAAAACAAATTAAAAGTTCAAAGTCAAAATTTCAATAATTATATTCTATTGACTATGGACTATGGACTATCGACTATCGACTATCGACTATAAACTATTAACTAAAGAAGCATTTTCCTTCTCCATGTCAATAATCCAATCCTTTCTTTTCAACTCAAAATTCGTTCCTAAATATAATCTTCGTACTTTTTCATCATCTGCCAACTCCTCGGCAGTTCCATGCTTAAATATTTTTCCATCAATTAATAAATAAGCTCTATCACAAATCGATAATGTTTCATTTACATTATGATCTGTAATTAATATGCCAATGTTTTTATATTTTAATTTTGCAACAACAGTTTGAATATCCTCAACTGCAATAGGATCTACTCCAGCAAAAGGTTCATCCAATAAAATAAATTTTGGATCTACTGCCAAAGCTCTAGCAATTTCTGTTCTTCTTCTTTCTCCTCCACTTAAACTATCACCATTATTCTTTCTTACTTTTTGCAAATTGAATTCATCTAATAAACCTTCTAGTTTTTGAAACCTTTCTTGCTTAGATAATTTTGTCATTTCTAAAACAGCCAAAATATTATCTTCTACTGAAAGCTTTCTGAATACACTAGGCTCTTGAGGAAGATAACCAATTCCCATTTGAGCTCTTTTATACATGGGAAGTTTAGTAATATCCTCATCATTCAAGAAAACTGTTCCACTATCTGGTCGTATTAATCCAACAACCATATAAAAAGAAGTCGTTTTACCAGCTCCATTAGGACCCAATAACCCAACAATTTCACCTTGCTTTACTTCAACAGAAACTTCATTTACAACTGTTCTGTTTTTGTAAATTTTTACAAGATTTTTAGTATGGATGGTTAAACTCAAATTGAAAGATTATCTTTTTAACTGACTATGTACAAACAAACTGGTGATACTTTTATTTTCTGCTGCATTACGAATTGCAATAGCAAATAAATCTGAAACTGAAACTGTTTTAATTTTTTTTGATTGATGTTTTAAAGGAATAGTATCGCAAACCACCAACTCTTCTAATACACTGTTATCAATGTTTTCGTAAGCTTTTCCACTTAAAACTGGGTGAGTACAAAATGCTCTAACACTAGTTGCTCCCTTTTCTAAAAGCAATGAAGCACTTTTTGCAAGTGTTCCTCCTGTATCGCAAATATCATCTATCAACACCACATCTTGTCCTTCAACATCACCAATTACCACCATACTTGAAATTTCATTGGCACGTTTTCTATGCTTATCACAAATTACCATTGGAGCATTAAAAAAGCTGGCAAATTCTCTAACCCTATTAGAACTGCCAACATCAGGAGCTGCAAAACACAAATTAGGCAATTTTAAACTCTCAATGTAGGGAATGAAAATTGCTGAACTGTCTAAGTGGTCAACTGGAACTTCAAAAAAAGCTTGTATTTGAGGTGCATGCAAATCCATTGTAATCACACGATTTGCACCTGCAGCTTCTAATAAAGTTGCTATTAAACGACTACCAATTGCAACACGAGGTTTATCTTTTCTATCTTGTCTTGCATAGCCATAATATGGAATTACAGCAACAATTTTTTGTGCACTAGCTCTTTTAGCAGCATCGATCATCAACAATAATTCCATTAAGTTTTCAGATGGTGAGTATGTACTTTGTATTAAAAAAACATAATCGCCCCGAATACTTTCTAAAAAAACTGGTTGAATTTCGCCATCACTAAACTTTTGGATATTAACTTTTCCAAGTTTGCCTCCAAAACTTTTGGCAATTTTTTCTGCTAATTGTTGAGAACCTGTACCTGCGAATATTTTAACTGAAGGAATCATAGTAGAATATTAAAGCAAAGATAGGATTCACGATTTAAAGAGATAAATCAAATTCTATTTTCAAATTTCAAAACATTTTGGCGTAAATGGAGAAACTCAATAAAACTCAACCCCTTATTTTTGTTGAACCATATATTAATTTATGATGTTACCAAAGGGAAAACTTATAGCAATTGGAGGAGCAGAAGATAAAGGCACTGATTTAGAAAAAGGTGAAATTTTTAGAAATAATTTGAACTTTTTTGAGCTTGGAATACTAAATAAAATTACAGAAGAAGCTGGTGGTGTGAATGCCAAAATCGAAATCATTACAACTGCATCGACAATACCATACGAAGTTGGTGAAAACTATTTAGATGCTTTCTCTAAAATTGGATGCATCAATATTGGTTTAATGCATATTAGAAATAGAGAAGATGCAAATAATGAAGCATATTTAGAAAGATTAAGAATCTGTGATGTTGTAATGTTCAGTGGGGGCAATCAATTAAGACTTACAGCAATTTTTGGCGGTACTGAGTTTTTAAAAATTTTAAAAGAAAGATACTACACTGAAGTTCATTTTATCATTGCTGGCACAAGTGCTGGTGCAATGGCAATGAGCAATACAATGATTTATGAAGGAAATGCAACTAAAGCCCATTTAAAAGGAGAAGTAAAAATTACAACTGGTTTAGGTTTTATGGATAATGTAATTTTTGATAGTCATTTTGAAAAACGTGGAAGATTTGGAAGATTGGCACAAGCAGTTGCTGCTAATCCAGGTTGTATTGGCATTGGTTTAGGTGAAGACACAGGCATGCTGATTACAGATGGCAATAAAATGGAAGCCGTTGGTAGTGGACTTGTAATGATTATTGATGGGCATGATATTAAACATAGCAATATTGCAGATATTCCAGATGGCAATCCAATTAGTGTTGAAAATATTAAAGTCCATTTTTGCGAAAAAGGAAATGGTTATTTAGTGAGTGAGAGAACATTTATGATGGAAGCTAGTGAAGGCTCATTAGTACAGCATCAAGTTGATGTAGAATAAAAATTCTACAATGCAAAATCAGTTTACAAAATTTGAAGAATCATTTTTAAAACGACTTTCTTCTGTTAATATTTCTTCAATATCTGATGATAAAATCGTTACAGATTATCTCAACTATTTAATCAATCACAAAAAATATTTTTTAAAAATTTACTCTTTTGTTTTAGCTGAAGCCTTAAAAAAATCAAGCACTCCTATAAAAGATTTATCAATTTTAGATTTTGGTTGTGGCAATGGATTATTAGCATTATTTGCAAAACATTGTGGCTTTAAACATGTTTATGCCTGTGACTATTATGAGAACTTTATTAAAGCTACAAAGACTTTAAGCTCAATTTTAGAAATTGAAATTGATGGATTCCAGGTTTGCAACGAATATGATTTATCGGCAAAGTTCTCAACAAATAATATTGATATTATTATTGGAACAGACGTTATTGAACATATTTACAATTTAGATATTTTCTTTACTAATATTAATACACTCAACAAAAACATAGTTAGTGCTTTTACTACAGCATCTGTACATGATAATTTTTTCAAGAGAAAAAAACTTGAAAAACTAATGTTGAAAGATGAATTAGAATATGAAGAGATTAGAAAAAATATTATTCAAAAACATGATTCAACATTAGATAACCATAAACTTGAAAAATTAGCAATAACAACAAGGGGTTTAAAAGAAAATGATATTGTTATTTATGTAGACGAATTTAATAAAACAGGAACACCCACATTAATTAATATCAATAGAACCAATACTTGCGATCCAATTACAGGAAATTTTACAGAACGAATTTTAACTATTAAAGAATATCGAAATATTTATAATAAGCACAACTTATACTTTGAAACTATTTCTGGTTTTTATGATGAAGAAGGAAATTGGTTTAGAAAATTTGCATTAAAATCTATAAACATTTTTCTCAAAATTTTTAATAAAGAATATATTAGCAGAGTAATTAGTCCATTTATTTTACTCATAGGTAAATCAAATAAAATTGAACATGCAGGTTAGAGAATGTACTATTAATGATATTCCTCAAATTCAAATTATCAGAAACTTGGTAAAGGAAAATATGCTTTCAAATCCTAATCTGGTTACTAATAAAGACTGTGAAATATTTATTACAGAAAGAGGAAAAGGCTGGGTTTGTGAAGTTAAAAATGTAATTGTAGGCTTTGCAATTGTAGATTTAATTGATAAAAATGTTTGGGCATTATTTATACATCCAGATTTTGAAGCAAAAGGAATTGGAAAAAAATTACAACAAGTAATGTTAGACTGGTATTTTTCAAAAACTGATGATACAATTTGGCTTGGAACAGCACCTAGCACAAGAGCTGAAGAATTTTATTCAAGAACAGGTTGGGCCAAAGTTGGAACAGTTAACAAAGGTGAAACAAAATTTGAAATGAGTTTTGCAACATGGAATCAAAAGCACATTTAAATGAAAAAATATTTATTACTTCTTTTTTTATTTTTTGGTACACTATCAACTGCTCAAACAGATAGTTCAAAACTTCAGATTAGTATTTTAACTTGTTCGCCTGGAAATGAGTTGTATTCTATATTTGGACATACAGCTTTAAGAATTGTTGATTCAACAAATGGTTCAGATATTATTTATAATTATGGCACATTCGATTTTGAAGACCCTAATTTTTTAATAAAATTTACTAGGGGCAAATTAGATTATTTTTTATCTCAAGAATATTCAAGTCAGTTTTTTGCAAGTTATCAATACGAAGGAAGAACCATTACAGAACAGGTTTTAAACTTGTCTTCTCAACAAAAAAATCATATTCAACAAGCATTAATAAAAAATCTTTCTGGCAACAATAAGTTTTATAAATACGATTTTTTATTTGACAACTGTACTACTAGAATAAGAGATATTTTAAAAAACAATGCTTCATTTACCTGCAACACAAGTCTAGTAAAGTCCAACACCACATTCAGAAATATGCTCTACCAATATTTAGATAGTGGGGGCATGAGTTGGAGTAAATTAGGGATTGATTTTTTATTAGGCAGTAAAATTGATAGAGTTGTAACCATTGAAGAAAGTACTTTCTTGCCAGATTATTTAATGTTTGCAATTGATAGTTTCAAAAACAAAACAGAATTTATAAGCAATAGAAAAATTTATCCTGCAACAACATTAATTACATCATCAAAAAACAATCAACCACTAATTGTGTTTGGTGTTTTATTGTTAATTGTTGTGCTGTTATATTTTATTCATCAGTCTAAAGCACAAAAAATATTATATGTTCTTTCTTCTAGTCTTGTTTTAATTACTGGCTTATTGGGAGTTTTATTATTATTTATGTGGTTTGCAACAGATCATAAGTCTTGTGCAAATAATTACAATTTACTTTGGTCTTTACCAACTAATCTTATTGGTTTTTATTTGATATTAAAAAAATCGAAATATAGAAATAGATATTTCAATCTTGCTACCATTCTAACTTTTCTACTTTTATGTGTATGGTTTGTATTACCTCAACAATTTAATATTGCATTTTTACCTTTAACCTTAGCAATGGGTTTTTGCTATAATAGTATAACTAGAAAAGCAACTTCTTAAACTTTAATTTTCTTTTTTCTAACTAAAGAATTATAAGCTAAAAAAGAACTAACTATCGTCAATAAACTACCTAAAAGCATAGCTGCTCCTGGAATATGTAGAAAAGTATTTTTAGCTGTAAATGTTGCAAAAACATGTGTCATAATTGGTGGACCAAATATCAAAGCAATACTCATAATACTGGTTAATCCACCTTGTAATTCACCTTGTTCATTTTGTGGAACTTCGTTACTAATTAATCCTTGTAAAGCAGGCATAGTAATACCTCCAAGACCATAAACCATCATAAATGCATACATCATCCAACCTTGTGTAGCTAATCCAAATAATAAAAATCCAGTTGCATAAAAAGCTAATCCAACATAAACACTTTTTTCTAATCCCAGTTTCGGAATAATAAATCGAATTAATCCACCTTGAACAGCAGCTACAACTAAACCAACGAATGCTAAAGACCAACCAATAGCTTTTGCATCCCAACCAAAACGAAACATAGTATAATAAGTCCAGGTGGTTTGTACAGCATGAGAAGCAACATATAATAAAAAAATAGATATCACTAACCCAATGATTACAGGATATTTTTTAAATTGTAATAATGTTCCAATGGGATTAGCACGTTTCCAACTAAACTCTCTTCGCTTTTCTTTAGGCAATGATTCTGGCAAAACAATATAACCATAAATCCAATTAATCATTGCTAATGCAGCAGAAGCAAAAAATGGCAATCGAATATCATATTGTCCTAATATTCCTCCAAGTGCAGGACCAATAATAAATCCAATTCCAAAAGCAACGCCAATCATTCCAAAATTCTGGGCTTTCTTTTCTGGTGTACTAACATCTCCAATATATGCAGCTGCTGTAGAAAAGCTAGCACCAGTAATACCTGCAATGGCTCTTCCAACAAATAACCAAACTAGAGTTGGTGCAAATGCTGTAAATAAATAATCTAATGCAAATCCAAATAAAGAAAAAAGTAAAATTGGTCTTCTGCCAAATTTATCACTTAGGTTTCCTAAAATGGGAGCACAAACAAATTGCATGATGGCAAAAGTGGTTTGCATCCAACCTCCATAAACAGCAGCTTGACTAAGTGAACAATTGGCTAACTCTTGAATCAGTGTTGGAATGATAGGAATGATGATTCCAAAACCTGTTACATCAATCAATAAAGTAATGAAAATGAAACCTAAAGCAGCTTGTTTTTTGTTTGCCATAAAGATGAATGGTTACAAAGTAATGGTAAGGGATAAGAAATTGAAAATAATAAAAATGATTCCCAAATAAGGAAAAACTAACAACTGTGTGTTTATTACACATTAAATCGTTATTTTGCAAGTCCTTTGCTTAATTGAAAAGAAATTGATTATGGAGAAAAAAAAATCGCCTGTTAAACTAAAAACTTCTTCTGAAACAAAAGCTGTTGCCAAAAAAAAGGTTGCAGCAAAAGAAGTTGAATCGAAGGTTGCAAAAAAGAAGTCAGCTCCAAAAAAAACAAGCACTTCTAAAACAGATCAAAATTTAGAAAAAATAACTTTTCAATTAAGATTTAAAACAACATTTGGACAAGAATTATTTGTAACTGGCAATCATAAAAAATTAGGAAATGGCAATATGGATGATGCAATTCCATTAAAATTTTTTAATGATGAATTTTGGTTTGCAGAAATTGATTTAAAGAAAGAAGATTTAAGCAAAGAACCCCTAACATATAATTATTTTTTAAAGAATAATGATGGTACAATTAGTTACGATTGTGGTTCAGATAAACAAATAGATTTACAAATCAAGTGCAAAGAAGTTTTAAGAATTGATGGTTGGAATTATACAGGCTTTTTACAAAATGCTTTCTACACAGTCCCATTCAAAAAAATATTATTACAACAGCATACAACAGATTTTAAAGTAACTAAACCAAGAAAAGTTACTCATACAATTCAAACAAAATTTCCATTAATACAAGCCAATCAAACCATTTGTATTTTGGGAAGTTCAGATAAGCTTGGAAATTGGAATATTGAAAATGCTGTTTTATTAAAGAAAAATGATGGAGAAGATTTATTTAAAATTGATTTGGATTTAAGCAAAGAAACATTTCCAATAAACTATAAATTCGGCATATACAATACTGAAGATAAAAAGTTTCTAGCTTTTGAAGATGGTGATAATAGAGTTCTTTTTGATGAAATTAAAACTGATAAAAAAACTGTTGTTAATGATGCGTTTGTAAACTTTCCTGTAAACACATGGCGTGGTGCAGGTGTTGCAATTCCTGTATTTAGTTTAAAATCAGATAAAAGTTTTGGTGTTGGAGAATTTACTGATATGAAATTAATGGTGGACTGGTGTAAAAAAGTTGGCTTAAAATTATTACAAATTCTTCCAATTAACGATACCATTGCCAATCATTCTTGGAAAGATTCTTATCCATATGCTGCTATATCAGCATTTGCTCTACATCCTATTTACATAAATTTAGAAGCAGCAACAGCAAAAGAAAATTTATCTCTAATAAAAGACATAGAAAAACAACGAGTTGAATTAAATAAAAAAGATAAGGTTGATTATGAAAATGTTGTTGATGCAAAGTTGGCCTATCTTAAACAAATATTCAATTTACAATCAGCACAAACTTTCGAATCAGAATCTTACAAAGAGTTCTACCAAGGTAATAAACATTGGTTAGTAGCTTATGCTGCATTCTCATATTTAAGAGATTTGAATCAAACTTCAAACTTCAACAACTGGTCTAAATACAATAAATTTAAACAAAAAGAAATTGACGTTTTATTAAAAGATATTGAAGCTTTAAAAGAAATTTCATTTTACTTTTTTGTGCAATATCATTTGCATCTTCAACTCAAAGAAGCTACTCAATATGCACATAAAAATTCTGTTGTTGTTAAAGGAGATATTCCAATTGGCATTTACAGATATGGTGTTGATGCTTGGCAACAACCAGAATTATATCATTTAGATGTTCAGGCTGGTGCACCACCAGATGACTTTGCAATTACTGGTCAGAATTGGGGTTTTCCAACTTATAATTGGGAGAAAATGAAAGCTGATGGTTTTGCTTGGTGGAAACAACGCTTTGAACAAATGAGTGGCTATTTTGATACTTTTAGAATAGATCATATTTTAGGATTTTTTAGAATCTGGAGTATTCCAACACATGCTGTTGAAGGAATTATGGGATATTTTGTTCCTGCCATTCCAGTTCATATCAATGAAATTTTCAGTAGAAATATTGAGTTTCGAGTCATCATCGATTTACAAAACCATACATTACAGAAAATGTTTTGTGGGAACAGTTTGGTTACGATGTTCAAAAAGTAAAAGATACATTTTTAGAGCTAGATAATTCAAATAATTTTCATTTAAAAGTTGAATTTAATACGCAAATAAAAGTTGCCAATTATTTTGAACAAAAAGAAGGAACTGACTTAAATAATAAACTTAAATCTGGTTTGTTAAATTTAATCAGCAATGTAATTTTCTTTGAAGTAGAAGGATCAAATAATCAACAATTTCATTTCAGATTTGCAATTGAAAAAACTAGTTCTTTCAAAAATTTAGATTTTCATTCTCAACAACAATTAAAAGAATTGTATGTTGATTATTTTTATAGACGTCAAGATAATCTTTGGAAATTAGAAGCTCTTCAAAAACTTCCTGCATTAAGAAGAGTAACTAATATGTTGATTTGTGGTGAAGATTTAGGTTTAGTGCCTCATTGTGTGCCTGAAATTATGCAACAATTAGGATTGTTGAGCTTAGAAATTCAAAGAATGCCTAAAGGTGATCAAGGAGAATTTTTTCATCCTGCAAATGCTCCTTATTTAAGTGTGGTTACTCCAAGTACTCACGATATGAGTACTATTCGTGGTTGGTGGGAAGAGGACAGAGAGAAAACGCAGCGTTTTTACAATACACAATTGGGTCAATGGGGAAATGCTCCAACATTTTGTGAGGCATCAATTAATAAGTCAATTATCGATCAGCATTTGAACTCTCCAGCCATGTGGTCTATTTTTCAATTGCAAGATATTTTAGGAATTGATGATAAAATCAGAATTGAAAATCCAAATGATGAAAGAATTAATGTTCCTGCAGATCCCAATCATTTTTGGCAATATAGAATGCATTTAACCTTAGAAGAGTTAATTAAATCAACAGAATTCAATAAAATGTTCAAGGAGTCTATAGTGTTAAGTGGAAGGTAGCTTTATATGTGAAGATTTTTCTAAAATTATTCTATTAACCTTAGTTTAAGTATTGCTGCTTCTATATTTGAAGTTCAAAATATTTTGAATGAAGCATTTCAACACTATTCTTCTTACTATTCTCATTATTGCTGTAAGCACATTATTTTATCTGCAGTTAAAACATAATAATCATAATTGTAAAGTAGAAAAAACAAAACATTCTGCAAAAGGTTGCACAATTGCATATTTCGAAATGGACTCTATTCAAAACAATTTCGAATATTATAAAGAAGTCATTAAAGAATTATCTTTAAAAGAACAAAATGTAAGAACCAATTTAGCTGCAATCAAAAATGCTAATATTACAAAGCTTAAAGAATATCAAGGTAAAGGGAATAATATGAGCCCAGAACAAATGAATGAAGCTCGACAAGATTTAGAAAGAAGAGATAACGATTATCAACTTAGAGAACAAACTGAAGCCAATAAATTATCAAGTGAAACAAGAGATAAATTATTAGAAGTAAAAAAGAAAATTGAAGATTATTTAAAAGAATACAACAAGGATAGAACATACTCTTTCATTTTATCGAACTCCTCAGATTTAATTTATTATAAAGATTCTGCTTACAATATAACTGCAGATTTAATTAAAGGCTTAAACGACACTTACAAGCCAAAGAAAAAATAATGAATATTTAAAAACTATATCTTCGAAGCTGCACTTTTCAAGTGCAGCTTTTTTAATTATATAACTTTACCAAATGAGTAACACAACTGCTTTTAAACCTACATTAAGTTTATTCGATGCTACTATGATTGTTGCTGGTAGCATGATTGGCTCAGGAATTTTTATTGTTAGTGCAGATATCACTAGAAACGTTGGTAGTGCTGGCTGGCTAATTTTAGTTTGGGTTTTTACAGGTTTCATGACACTTGTTGCTGCATTAAGCTATGGTGAATTATGTGGTATGTTTCCTAAAGCTGGTGGTCAGTATGTTTATTTAAAAGAAGCTTACAATCCTTTAATTGGATTTTTATATGGCTGGAGTTTTTTTACAGTAATTCAAACTGCAACCATTGCTGCTGTTGGCGTTGCATTTTCTAAATTTTTAGCTTATCTGGTTCCAGAACTGGGTAATGGATATTTCTTGGTTGATTTATTTGGATTAAAAATTTATTCTGGTCAACTAGTGGCTATTGCCATAATTAGTTTTCTAACTTTTGTAAATACAAGAGGAGTAAAAGAAGCCAAATGGATTCAGCGATTATTTACATCTGCTAAGCTTTTAGCATTATTTGCACTTATCATTTTTGGATTGTTTTTAGTTAAAGAAAGTTTTTGGGCAGAAAATATGAAGACTGGTTTCACAGCCATGCAAAATTTTGGAACTAAAGATGCTGAAGGATTATTACAACCATCTCAATGGATTGGAATTGGAGGAAGTGCTTTAGCTGGTGCCATTGCTGCTGCAATGGTGGGAAGTATTTTTAGTAGTGATGCATGGAACAATGTAACTTTTATTGCTGCTGAAATGAAAAATCCTAAACGAAATTTAGGTTTGAGTTTATTATTAGGAACATTAATTGTTACCATTATTTATGTTGCTGCCAATTTGATGTATTTAAATGTAATGCCTTTACAAGAGTTGGCATTTCCTACAGATGATAGAGTTGCAGTTGCTGCTGCTAATAAAATTTTCCCTGCATTTGGAACCATCTTTATTGCTATTTGTATTATGATTTCAACTTTTGGTTGTAATAATGGTTTAATATTAGCTGGTGCAAGGGTTTATTATACAATGGCTAAAGATGGATTGTTTTTTAAACAAGTTGGACAATTAAATAAATTTTCTGTTCCTCAAGTTGCATTATGGATTCAATGTATTGCTGCAAGCTTATGGTGTTTAAGTGGTAAATATGGCGATTTGTTAGATATGATTTCTTTTGTAGTAGTTATGTTTTATATTTTAACAATTGTTGGAATTTTTATTTTAAGAAAAACACAACCCAATACAGAAAGGCCTTACAAAGCATTTGGTTATCCTTTTTTACCTATAATGTATATCATCATGGGTCTAGCTTTTTGCATTTTACTAATTATTTATAAACCCAATTATACATGGCCAGGCTTAATCATTACTTTGCTTGGAATACCAGTTTATTATTTATTAGTTAGTAGAAACAAAGCATCAAATACAGCTTCATAATTTATCTAACATTACTTTTGAATGATGATTCAACAACTATTTAATGAATTTGAAAAAATACGAATTGCAGTAATTGGCGATGTGATGTTAGATACGTATTGGTGGGGTAATGTTTCTAGAATTTCTCCAGAAGCCCCAGTGCCCATTGTTGCTTTACAAAAAAATGAGTTGAGATTAGGTGGTGCTGCAAATGTTGCTTTAAACCTTGTTGCATTACATGCTCAAACTACTTTAATTTCTGTTATTGGAAATGATGATGAAGGAAAGAAATTACTCGACTTACTTGAACAAAAAAAAATAAATTCATCATATATCATATGTAATGATGAAAGAATTACCACCAATAAAACACGTATTATTAGTCGTAATCAACAGATGATGCGTTTAGATGCAGAAGTTTCAACAGACATTAATAATAAAATAGAAGCTCAACTATTAAGTAATATCAAAAAATATATTGATACAGAAAATCCCAATGTCATCATCTTTCAAGATTATAATAAAGGAGTGCTGACTCAAAAGGTCATTGAACAAACTATTGAGTGGTGTAAAGAAAAAAACATCATCACAACAGTTGATCCTAAAAGAAAAAATTTCTTTACTTATAAGAATGTAGACATATTTAAACCAAATCTTGTTGAAGTAAAAGAAGGATTAAACATTTTATTTGATGATGTAGATATCGATTTATTAAAAGATGTTCACCATCAATTACATCAAAAACTAAACAATAAAATTTCTTTTATCACTTTGTCAGAAAAAGGTGTTTTTTATCAAGATGAAAAAAGCTCTAATATTATTCCTACTCATGTTCGAATTATTGCAGATGTAAGTGGTGCTGGAGATACTGTAATTGCTGTAGCATCGATGGTGTATGCTATTACAAAAAATATGCAATTAACAAGTGAGGTTGCCAACATTGCTGGAGGTTTGGTTTGTGAAGAAGTTGGCACTGCAGCCATCAATAAAGAAAAATTACTGATAGAATGTAGTCGTTTACTTAATTAACTATTATTAATTGCCTTTTCTGTTTGCGTATTAATTTCGTTTTTTATTTTTTTTCTAAAATTTAATTTAAAGAATAATTCAAAACAAATTTTCACAATTGCCATTATTAAAATAAAAATCATATTGGCACTAGATAAAAGAAACATACTTCCAATAATTACTACAAATTGCTGAATAAAAATTCTGCTATAAGGTTCAATCATCAGCTTTTCAATTGTGATGATTTTGTATCTTCCACTTACAAAAAATACATAGATTGTTTGAAGGGTATAATAACCAATAAATATCATTAATAAAATTTTGCCATTACTTCCTAAAGCATTATCAATTTTTTGGTAAGATGTAAAGAAACTGCTACCCTGTATAATTCCACTAACAGAAAAGAAAATTTGAGTTTGCACAAAAACAAAAATTCCATAATGAAGAATAAAGAACACAATTAAAAAAATACCACTCTTAATAGTCATTGGAAGTTTATTATTATTCAAATCTTGAGTACGAACTAATAATAATACAACAAGCATTTTTACTACATTAAAAAAACCTACAATTACAGTTTCTAAACAATAAACTAAAAATATTTGTGGAGCATTCCACTCTGCAAACCATACACCATAAACAGGAATAAGGTTTACTAATATTAAAAGATAATCGTCGATTGATAAACTTCGTTTGAACATTTAAATTGATTTAAAAAGAATTATTGAAAGTAAAATAGATAATTTTGAATTACTAAAATAAACACACTTTTTTACTTATGTCAAAAATTACATTGTGTATTCATGGAGGAGCTGGAACTATTTTGAAAGAAGATATGACTCCTGAATTAGAAGCTGCTTATCTCGAAGGCTTACAATTTGCTCTAGATGCAGGTTATGCTGTTTTAGAAGAAGGTGGAACTGCAACCAATGCAGTGAAAGCTGCCGTTGTTGTTTTAGAAGATAACATGTTATTTAATGCAGGAAGAGGAAGTGTTTTTACTAAAAAAGGTGTTCAAGAAATGGATGCTGCTATTATGCGAGGGTTTGATTTAGAAGCTGGAGCAGTTACTGGAATTAGAAATGTACGAAACCCTATTCTTCTTGCAACAGAAGTGATGTTCAATAGTAATCATGTTTTTTTAAGTGGAAAAGGAGCTAATGATTTTGCCATTAAGCAAGGAGTTAAATTAGAATCAGATGAATATTTTTTCTCACAGTTTAGATATGATCAATGGAAAGCATTAAGAGATTCTGATAATTATTCTTTAGATCATACACATCATCATTTAGATGAATTAATGAAAGATAAAAAGTTTGGAACTGTTGGTGCTGTTGCTTGTGATGATAAGGGAAATATTGCTGCATCTACAAGTACTGGAGGTATGACCAATAAAAAATATGGCAGAATTGGTGATAGTCCACTGATTGGTAGTGGTACTTATGCCAATAATAAAACTTGTGCTATAAGTTGCACTGGTCATGGCGAGCCATTTATTAAAGCAGTTGCAGCTTATGATGTAAGTTGTTTAATGGAATACAAAGGAATGAGTTTACAGGAAGCTATGGATTTTACAGTAAATACAAAACTAAAAAACATAGATGGAGAAGGTGGTATGATTGGTGTTGATGCAAAAGGAAATTATGCGATGATTTTTAATAGTGCTGGAATGTATAGAGCAGTAAAAAATAATGAAGGGTTAAATGAGGTTGCTATTTATGGATAAATAGTTTGAATATATAAACTAAAAATGCCTGCAATTGCAGGCATTTTTAGTTACATCGAAAAGGTTAAAAAATTAGTTATAATTAACAGTTACGTTAAAAGGAGTTGCAGTAGTATAAGTTCCTGCAGCTTGATTAGCACTAACATCAATTGTAGCACCAACACTGAAAGATTGTGAACCAGTAACACCAGTTGATAATGTACCAGCAGTTAAGCCAATACTTGCAGTAAAGTTGTTAATGTTCATACTGTTTGCACCAGAAGCTAATACAATGTTACCACTTGGTAAAGTGATATCATAAGTATAAGCACTTTGTCCAGATACTGTAAATGAAGCAGCACTTACTGTTCCTGCTACTACAGGTAATGTTACTCCACCAGTAGCTGTTCTTGTTCCTGCAGCAGCTAATATCACTGTACCACCACTATTAGTAACTGCAATGTTACCAAAGTTCATATCTACATCTTTAACGATGCTGATAGGCGTTACAATTGTTGCTGAAGCTGAAGAAGTTGCTGTAGATTGAGCGTTTGCACTTGAGATGGTAGCAGCTATTACTATAACAGATACTACGATTTTTTTGATTTGTTTCATGTTTGTGTTGTTTAGTTGTTTAAAGAGAATGTAAAACTGCATCAACAAACCAAACTACACAATCCCTTGAATTAGGGGGTAACTCTCAAATGCCTATAAATAAAGAGTTTCAGAAGAAAATATTATTGAATAAAAATAGAAATGCCCCACAATTGTGAGGCATTTTAGAAGATTATTGGATTTTAAAATGAAAACTTATCTAATAAAAAACTACTTACAAATACATTATTTGATATACTTGTTTTATAGACTTGAGTTTTGTTATTGTGAGTTGATTTGTTAGTATTTTCTTCATTCAACAAATCTCTTTTTTTATCATTGAGATCTTTCTTTTTATCATTAAGTTCTTTTTTTAAATCATCTATTCTTTCTAGTTCTTTTTTTAAATTTTCTAGGTCATCGCCAATTTCATAATTTTTGTTCGGATTAATTAACTCTTTCTCACCCATGATTAATTCAACATCATCATCCCAAGAAAAGGAATTACTTATGCTTCTATCTAAATCTATATTCCAACCATTTCTCTTATTAAAATTCAAATCGAACCATTCGTAGTCATCTAAAGATTTATCTAATTGAATTTTTTTGCCAACTGGAACTTCAATGATGACTAATACTTGTTGATTTCTAAATTTATCTTTATTAGTTATAATAAATCCTTGTGGCAATTCTAAAATGCTATCATTTTGGTTGAAAGCAAAATTTATATTACTTGCTGTTTGTTTAGCAATGTCTCTTTCTTTACCTCTACTAATTTTTACGATTTTCATGTGATAACTTGAATCTTTGCTTTGAGTAACACTAATTCTAATAGTTCTCATCATAACACTATCTTCATTTAATCCATAAAAAGGAGCATCATTTTTATCCCAATTAATCCCAAACCAATCATCTCCATAAAAAGATATTTGGTCTCTTTTAGTAGTAATGTATAATTTGTTGTTGGATGGTTGTTGAATAGTAATATTTTCTTCAACTGCAGATTTAGTTTTATAATTATTTAAGATCATAGCAACTAAAGTGATACAAGAAAACAATCCTATTGTCCATATTGTTCCAATTGCAGCACCAAAGTATTTATATTTGGTTTTTGCTTTCATTATTCTACGAACTACCCAAACAATAAATCCAATAATAGGAACTATTAAAAATCCAATAATTGTTGTCCATGCTAGAGCAAGTTGCCAAAATCCATCAAGGAAAAAGTTTTTGAAAGGAAATATTGCAACACCCCCAATTAACATTCCAATTAAAGCCATTAATAAAGCAAATGCTATCATCCCAGCAATAAATAAGAAGAAGGCTTTAAATACAATACCAATTGCATGGCCAAATCTACTTCCAGATTTATTTACTGTAGAATTTACTTCATCTCCCCATTTATTCACTTTTTCAGAAATTACAGCACCATATTTATCAGCTTTTTCCTTAAAGCCAACTAAATCATCTTGAATAGTTGTTTTAATGGTATTGAGATCAACTCGTTCTCCACGCATTTCTAATTTTTCACTAGCAGAATTTGCTTCTGGAATTACAGCCCATAATACTAAATAGATTAAGGTAAGTGAACCACCAAAAGAGCCAAAAAATATTGATGGAAATGGATCGAAGCTCCAAAATATATTGTGAAATAATGAACTTAAAACTCCCATTATTAAAGGAAATGCAAAAATTAATCTTGGAATCCAAACTGCAATATTAAAATAAGCAGCTAAACCACTTGATACACCACCAATTACTTTTTCGTCTGGGTTTCTATATAATCGTTTCGTTAAATTGCTTTTTAAATTCTTACTTGGTAAGAACACCCATAATAATAGATAGATAAAAAATCCAGTTCCAGCACCAAACAATAAAACTGCAAAAACTATTCTAACTACACTAGCATCCACTCTTAAATAGTTAGCTAATCCACCACAAACGCCACCTAATATTTTATCTTGTTCATCTCTATACAATCTACCTCTTGGTGCAGAATAGCTATTATTGTTACTGTAGTTTGATGAAGAAGCTCCATTACTTTCTTTATAATGTGGTTCTTCAGTTTCAAAATCTTCTGGACGACCCATGCTATCAATAATTCTATTCACATCATCATCGCAGATACAAGTGCTTCCTTTTTTAAGTGTTTCAGCAAAAAGTTCAGCAATTCTACCTTCTATATCATTTATTATTTCTTCTTTGCCCTCTTCTTCAGCAAAGAACCTAGTTAAGCTTTCTGTGTATTGCTTAAGAATATCATAAGCAGATTCTTCAATTGGAACTACTCTTCCTTGAAAATTTATATTTATAACCTTTTTCATTTGTTTTAGTTTATTGGTTAAAGTTGTTGGTTTCAGTTTCAACATTGGTAATATTATGAACTGCATCAGCAAGTTCTTTCCATGTTGCTTCTAATTCAGTATAAAAGTCTAATCCTTTTTCTGTCATTAGAAAATATTTTCGGGGCGGACCACTTTGGCTTTCAACCCATCTGTAGGTTAGCAAGTCTGCATTTTTTAATCTAGTTAATAAAGGATACAATGTGCCTTCTAAAATATTAAGACCAGCTGCTTTCATTGTTTCTACAATATCACTAGGATAAACTTCCCCTTTTTTTATTACAGATAGAATACAGAATTCTAGAACTCCTTTTCTCATCTGACTTTGTGTGTTTTGAATATCCATGATTTTTAGTTTTATTGATTAATGAGAAGATTTTTTAATTTACCAACCTATTGATTGAACTCTTCTTCTTGCAAAACCAGTTCTACTATTTTTATGGATGTTCCATAAATCTACAGAAGTAAAGACTTGTTTTAAAGATGCATGATTGGTTTCTGATGCACCCATTGTTTTAGTTTCAATTGAACCATTAAAAATTTCTTGATGATTTAATGTTCTTAAAAAGTTGCTGTGTTTGTTTTTCATGATGTTTAATTTTTTATTTGAATGATGTTGTTTTTAATTTGACAATGCAAACATATAATCTTTTTAGTACTATGCAAAACATAATACTAAGTAAACTTTAGTAATTTAGATAAAAAAGTATTGTATGGATTGATAAATGTCAATAAAATCAATACTTTCAGAGGTTATTGCCCATTGAAATTAATTTTTTATAAAAATGATGAACGGTAAAATATAGTGTTAAATTTAATCGTATTAACACGATTAAAGTCTTTATATTTGCATTATCGTATTAACACGATTAAAATATTATGGCAATTAAAAAGAACGATTTATTTAGTGAAGAAGATCAAAAATTGGCTGCAATTGCTGTTGCCTTATCACATCCTGCAAGAATTGCAATTTTAAAATTCTTAGCTCAAAAGAATGATTGTATTTGTGGTGATATAGTTTCAGAATTGCCTTTGGCACAAAGTACAATTAGTCAGCATTTAAAAGAATTGAAAAAAGTTGGACTAATAAAAGGAGAAATTGATGGAGTAAAAACTTGTTATTGTATTGACTGGAGTATAATAGATCAAGTAAAGCAAACAATAAATATGTTGTTTGATAATATAAAATCGAGTAATAGTAAATGTTGTTAATTATTAAAACTAAAAATATAAAATCATGAAAACTGAAAATGAATTAAAACAATTAGTAAAAGAAAAATACAGTGAAATTGCTCTGCAATCAAAAACTGAAAATGCAAGTTCATGTTGTGGTGCTGGTGGATGTAGCACAGAAGTGTATAATATTATGACAGATGATTATACTGAACTTGAAGGTTATAATGCTGATGCAGATTTGGGTTTAGGCTGTGGATTGCCCACACAATTTGCAAAAATAAAAGAAGGAGATACAGTGATTGATTTAGGTAGTGGTGCAGGCAACGATTGTTTTGTTGCTCGTAAAGAAGTTGGCTCAACAGGAAAAGTAATTGGAATAGATTTTACTGATGCAATGATTAATAAGGCAAGAATAAATGCTGAAAAAATTGGATTTGCTAATGTAGAATTCAGACAAGGAGACATTGAACAAATGCCAGTAAGTGATAATATTGCTGATGTTGTAGTAAGTAATTGTGTGTTGAATTTGGTACCAAATAAAAACAATGTCATTAAAGAAATTTTTAGAGTATTAAAACCTGGAGCTCATTTTAGTATTAGTGATATTGTTTTGGTTGGAAATCTGCCAAACTCATTACAAGAAGCTGCTGAATTGTATGCAGGTTGTGTAAGTGGTGCAATTCAAAAACAAGATTATCTTAATTTAATCGAACAAAATGGTTTTGAAAATATCACCATTCAAAAAGAAAAATTGATTCATGTTCCAGATGATATTCTAATAAATTATGTAAGTAAAACCGAACTTGAAGAATTCAGAAATAGTGGGGTAGGTATTTTTAGTATTACAGTATATGCAGAAAAGCCAAATGAGAAAACATGTTGTGGACCAAATTGCTGTAGTTAATTTTATTGACAAGCAAGATAAATTTAGAACAATTTAAAAATTAATAATTTGGGGTTTCGACCCCAAATTTTGTATTATAAACATTATTTGGATATTCCTTAAAACTAAATAAATATGAAGAAAAAACTACTATTTGTTTGTATAGAAAATAGCAATCGAAGTCAAATGGCTGAAGCATTTGCAAAAATTTATGGTAAAGAAACCATTGAAGCATTTAGTTCTGGGAGCAAACCAAGTGGTATTGTAAACCCAAAAGCAATCGCTTCTATGAAAGAGTTAAGTTACGATTTAACTACACACCAAAGTAAAAGTTTGAATGAAGTTGAAGCTTTTGCTCCTTTTGATGCAATAGTTACAATGGGTTGTGGAGATGCTTGTCCTTGGATTGCAGCAAAGCAAAATATTGATTGGCAAATTACTGATCCAAGACACATGAATGAATCAGATTTTAATAAAGTTCGTGATGAAATAGCAGAAAAAGTAAAAGCTCTAATTCAACAAATTACTTAAAGGCTTTTAATCCACAGTTTAACCATTCTAAATATTTCTTTTCATCGAAAGTTGCACCAATTGGAAAAGCCAATAACTTTTCGTTATTATCTAACATTACATATAATGGCTGAGATACTTGATAGAAATTTTCTGATTCAAAAGTTGCAAATTTATCACCAATAGTAATAATGTCTTTTACATTTCCATCTTTGGTTTTGTAATTCATAATTCTATCTGCTATTAGCTAGTTTTTCTTTATCATCAACATATAGAGAAACTAAAACAAAATTTTCATGAATCATTTTTTGAACTGCTTCTCTTGTCCAAATTTCTTCTTCCATTCTTCTACAGTTTGCACAAGCCCAACCTGTAAAGTCTAATAATAAAGGCTTTTTTTGTGCTTTAGCAAATGCAATAGCTTTTTGATAGTCGTTAATAAAATTGGGTTCAAGACCTTTAAATCTTTCTTCTTCAGAAAATGTACTATAACTTAAAGGAGGTAAAATGCCACTTAACAATTTAAGGTTTGCATATTTTGTTTTAGACAATCCTGGTGCTAAATACAAAGCAAAAATGAGTGCAAATACTCCAATTAATTTTCTGCCTAAACTTATTTTTTGTCCTTTATAATCATGAGGTAATCGTAAAAATCCAAAAGCATATAAAGCTAAACCTAAGCTAATCACAATCCATAAAGCAATAAAGACTTCTCTTTTTAATAATCCCCAATGCATTACTAAATCTGCATTTGATAAGAATTTTAAAGCCAACGCTACTTCAACAAAAGCTAAAACTTTTTTAACTGTATCCAACCAACCACCACTTTTTGGTAAACTTTCAAGCCAGTTTGGAAAAATTGCAAATAATGCAAAAGGCAAACCAAGAGCTAAGCCAAATCCACCCATACCAACAGTTAAAGCCCAAGCTCCCCCATCAGAAGTGCCAACTAATAAAGTCCCTAAAATGACACCAGTACATGAGAATGAAACAATAACTAATGTTAATGCCATAAAGAAAATCCCTAAGCCACTTGATAAATTACTTTTTGAATCTGCTTTACCTGCAATACTATGTGGTAAGGTGATTTCGAAGTAACCAAAAAATGAAATGGCAAAAACAATAAAAATTAAAAAGAAAACAATATTTAAAGTTGGACTAGTTGAAATGCTATTAAAAATTTCACTATTCAAATTCAATAAATGAAATGGAGAACTTGCAGCTACATAAATTAAAAAAATGAAAAAGCCATAGAGTAAACCATTTTTAATTCCTGCTTTTCTTGTTGGAGATCGCTTTGTAAAAAAAGAAACTGTTACAGGAATCATTGGAAACATACAAGGTGTAAACAAGGCAATTAATCCACCAAAAAGACCTAAGAAGAAAAACAGTCCACAAACTTCCTTTTTCTATTTTATCACCACAATTAGCAAGTGGTTCTTTAATATTTATTGAAGGAAGAATTAAATTATTGTTTGATGATTTTGCTCCACCTTCTAAAGCAACTTCAACTTCTTTTTCTGATGGAGGAATAAACTCAAAACCCTTGGCAATATTGGCATTCACCACTAACTTTAAAACTTTCAGGAATAAATCCTTTGAGTTTGATGATTTGTTTTAATTCAACATCATCTGTATAAACATTTATTGTTTTATTTTCGAATAATTCATCTTTTATTGTTGATGATGCTTTATTAAAACTAAGTTCAGAAACTGGAGTGATGTTTTCTAATTTATAGACCAGCTTAACATTCTCTAAACCTTCAACAGTTGGATTATCACCATACAAATGCCAACCTTGTTCAACTGTTGTTGAAGCAGTTATTTCATAAGTACTATCTGCAATTTTGTTGGATTTTATTTTCCAAATTAAACCTGTTGATTGAGCATTTACAAGTAAAAATGCAAATACTGCAATGAAAGAAAAAAAGAACTTCTTCATTAATTAATATTTATCGAAAATTGTTTAGTTGTTGGTGGCAAGCACATTTCATCGTTACAAACCATATATTCTACTTTAGCAATGATTCTTGTTTTAGCTGCAACTTTTAATTTTATAGTTTGTACAAAAGAAACTTCGTTAGAATAGTTTAAAACATTAGTCTTAAAATTTTCATCATAACTTTTTTCAAGTTTACCAAGTTCAACCACTTTTCCTACTAAACTTACTAATGGGTTTTTACTAAATGAAATTGTTGTTGGTATTGGACCACCATCACCAGTATTTTGAGAATAAATATGCCAAGGTTTTGGAAGTGTAGCTTTAATTACAACATCATAAGTGTTATTAATTTTTTTTGTTGCAGCATAAGTCCAAGTAATTGGATCTTTTGGTTGTGCATTAAGATTACAAAAAGAAAAACTAAAAACGAATAGCACTAATAAATACTTCATATTAAATTATATTATCTTTTTTTATTGTTTACCAAATCTACTTTTAAAGAAATTACATGCGTGTATAAAGGATTTGATTGGTTAGCAAGATTTGTAAAAGCATAATCTATGCCAACATTGCTAAATTTTACTCCAGCACCTAAACTTGGTTGAAAAATCCAAACTTTTTTCTGATTTGTAGTGTCTCCATCACTTAATGCTTGTTGAAAATTAGAAACACCAGCTCTTAAAAAAACCACTTGATCATATGAGGCTTCTATACCAATATTTGGATCAATATTTACTACACTTGAACTAAGCAAAGTATTTCTTTTTCCATCAAAAGTTAAATGCAAATTGGCTTCAGCGTATAAATTCAATTTATCATTCAATTTAAAATCTTTTCCAACACCAAGAATTAATCTTGGAGCTGTAAGTTCTGTACTTTTAACAGGGATATCATTTTTGGTAAGATATAAAACTTCTTTTTCTCTTTCAGAGAAAGTAAAACTCCAAGCATTGAAAGTTGTGGTGGCATCACGAAGCACAGCAGCAAATTTCCATTTCTCTTTATGATACATTACACCAAAATCTAGTCCAAATCCCCAAGCGTTTGCAAAAGTTCCTACTTGTCTACGAATGATTTTTATGTTTCCTCCAACACTCAACATTTCTTTATCTGTTTGTTTTAGTAATTGAGCATAAGAGAGCAAGACTGCATAATCTGCTGATGAAAAAGTTGAAATATTATTATAATCTATTGAACCATCTGGATTTACAAGAAACAAAGTATTCGGAATATCATCAACTGCAAAACGTAAAAAACTTATACCTAAAACTTTATTATCGTTTTTAGTGGGTAAAGCCAATCCACCAAAATCGTATTTACCAATTCCTCCAAAATATTCAGCATGCATTAATGCTAAATTAGGGTTGTCTTTTACAAAAATTAATCCTGCTGGGTTCCAATATCCTGCAGTGCCATCGTTTACACTTACAATTTGTGCAGCACCCATTCCTAATGCTCTTGCTCCAGCACCAATGTTTAAAAATTCGTTTGAATATTTTCTAAACTGGGAAAAACTATTATTACACGAAAGAATAAATGTTAAACCAACCAGTAATCTCAATATCTTCATAATAATATTTACGGTGTAAATTTATGGCTTGATTTTGAAAACAACTTCAAACTACTTTTTTTAAGTTTAAATTAGTAAAACATCTATCAATAATATTTAAAGATGAAAAAATTATTTTATCTAGTCATTGCAGCTTTAACAACAGCAACAATTTTAAGTTTTAGTTTTAAAAAAGCTACTCCAAAAGCATTAACTCCTGAATGTTATCTCAGTTGTTTTAACTTATCAACCAGTGAAATGATTCAATTAGATGCAACTAAACCTGGTTTTGCTGCATTACATGAAAATCCAAAAGCATATACATTAGAAAACCCATTGGGAGAAACGATTTCTATGACTGCAAATGATGGAATAAATGCTAGTGGTTATTTATTAAAAAGCAAAAAGAAATCGAAAAAATGGTTAATTGTTATTCAAGAATGGTGGGGGTTAAATGACTATATAAAATTAGAAGCTGAAAAATATTTTAAAGAATTAGGAGATGTAAATGTTTTGGCTGTAGATATGTATGATGGTAAAGTAGCAACTACAAGAGATAGTGCAACAGTATATATGAGTGGAGCTAAAAAAGTAAGATTAGAAAATATTATTAAAGCTGCCATTTCTTTTGCAGGAGAAAAAGCAAAAATTTATACAGTGGGTTGGTGTTTTGGTGGAGGATGGAGTTTACAAGCTTCATTACTTGCTGCTCAACAAGCTAATGGTTGTATCATGTTTTATGGCAGACCAGAAAAAGATATTGAACGATTAAAAGCATTAAATTGTGATGTGATTGGCTTTTTTGGAAATCTTGATAAAGGTATTCCTGCAATTACTATTAATGATTTTGAAGCTAATATGAAAGCAGCTGAAAAAAACATTTCATTGTATAGATACGAAGCTGGACATGGTTTTGCAAATCCATCTAACCCTAGTTTTAATAAAGAAGCAACTGCCGATGCTTTTACAAAAGCAATAGAATTTTTAAAAGCAAGAATGTAGGGAATTACAGCCACCATCTTAAAATCTTCTTAATATTTAAATTGAATAAGTAGTTCTTTTTCTTTTAAGTTATTTTTACGCTTTAAAATATTTGTTGAATGAAGCCATTTTTAGCTCTAATTTGTTTTTTATTAATCTCTCAAGTAAATTTTTCTCAGCCAAAACAAAAACCTCTTGTAACTAAAACTAATACTGTAAAAGGAGTTTCTTTAGGTCATAATATTTCAATTACTCTTACTCCTGCTAAAAATCAAAAAGCATATTTAGGATGTTATTATGGCAAAAGCAAAGCCATTATGGACTCTTGTATGCTCGATGAAAATAGTAAAGGAAGATTTATTGGTGAGAAAAAATTGGTTGGTGGAATTTATTTTGTTGTATCTCAGGCATACAGCATTCAATTTGAATTATTGATTGGAGATGATCAAGAATTTGCAATTATTGGAGATACTACACATAAAGAAAATTTTAATATTGTAGGTTCTCCAGATAATGATATTTTCAAAATTTATACTAAAATAAGTTATGAATTAGGAACTGCTATCAATACACTTTCAAAAAGCCTTGGAACTGTAAATAATGATGCTGATTCTTTAAAAATTAGAGAGCAAATTAAAGCAAAGAACGATGAGATGATTAAGTACAGAAACGAAATCATCGAAAAAAATCCAAGCTCATTAATGGCAGTGCTTTTAACAGCAATGAGAAGACCAGAGGCACCTGCAATTCCCTATGATTCTCTTACAATGAAATATGATTCTTCATATCCTTATAGATTTATAAAAGATCATTTTTGGGATGATGTAGATTTTGCAGACGATAGATTATTAAGAACTCCTTTTTTTGACCCAAAGGTTGATGAATATTTAAAGTATTATGTATCTCCAGAACCAGATAGTATTATTCCAGAAATTAAATACATGTTACTTTCTGCTAGAGATTCAAAAGAAATGTATGCTTACTTGTTAACTAAGTTTACTAATAAATATATTAACCCAGAATATATGGGTCAAGATAAAGTTTTTGTGTATTTATTTACTGATCATTATTTAAAAGGAGATACCACAGTACTTGATGCAAAATCTCGTAGAACCATTATTGATAGGGGTTACAGTTTAATGTTAAATCAATTGGGCAATATTGCTCCAACCTTAGACTTAACAGATACAACAGGAAAAGTTGTCTCCATGTACAATATCAAAGCTAAGTTTACTTTAGTAGCATATTGGGATCCTACTTGTGGGCATTGTAGAACTGAATTGCCCATTTTAGATTCTATTTATAAAACTAAATGGAATAAACTAGATGTTGCTGTATATAGCATTGCATCGAAAGACGATTTAATAACAGATTTAAAGAAATTCATTAAAGAAAAAAATCTTTCAAATGAGTGGTATTATGTTTATGAAACAAAAGCTCAAAAGGAAGCAACTGAAAAAGCGGGATTGCCTAATTTTCGTCAGGGATACGATTTAACCAAAACCCCAATATTTTATTTGTTAGATGCTGAAAAACGAATTATTGGAAAAAATCTAACTATAAATCAAATTGACGATTTGATATCAAAGAAACTTCATCTTACTAAATAAATTTTATTCGGCATTTATGTTTAAAAAAATAGTTCTCGGCTTCATGATTTTTTATTCCATACAAGCAAAAGCACAAACTTTGTTTACTTATGGCAGCAAATCAGTTAGTAAAAAAGAGTTTTTATCAGCATTCGATAAAAACCCCAACCTTGAGGGTAGTAGAAAAAAAGCATTAGATGAATACAAAGATTTATTCGTCAACTTTAAACTAAAAGTTCAAAGTGCTTATGATGAAAAGTTGCATGAATCACCCATTTTTAAATCGGAGAGCGAGTCGTTTAAAAAACAAATTACAGAAAGCTTTATTAACGAAGAAGCCAATATTAAAACGCTGCTGAACGAGGCTTTTGAAAGAAGTCAGAAAGATATTAATCTCTCTCAAATTTTTATTCCAAGTGGAGCAGATACTGTTGCAACAAGAATGGAAATTTTTAAAGCATATCAAGAACTTTTATCTGGTAAAAAATTTAAAGAGGTTTTAAACAAATATTGCACTGATAAACCTTTGGTTGCTGCTGATGGAAATATTGGATACATTACAGTCTTTTCCTTACCATACGATATTGAAAATGTTGTGTATGGGTTAAGAAAGGAATCAAATTTCTTTTCCTTATAAAAGTGCCTATGGTTGGCATATTTTTAAAAATATAAATGATAGACCAGCTGTTGGCAAAAGAAAAATGGCTCAAATATTATTATCTTACCCCTCAAATTATACTACAGAAGAAAAAGAATCTATTGATAAAAAAGCTACAGAAGTATATGCAAAAATTTTAAAAGGAGAAGATTTTGGAAAACTTGCTGAAGCCTATAGTAATGATTATTCAACTTCAAATAACAATGGCTTTATGGGTGAAGTTGGTTTAGGTAAATACAGTAAAGATTTTGAAGAACAAATTTTTAGTTTAAAAAATACTGGCGATATATCACCAATGTTTTATACAAAATTTGGTGTACATATTTTAAAATTGATAGAAAAAAGTCCTGTAGCAACTAGTAAAAATGATGATAAGTTTATGGAAGAGTTAAGAACTCAACTCGATAAAAGTGATAGATTGGCAATAGCTAAAAAGAATCTAGGCGGAAAATGGAAAAATTTGGTTGGATACAGAAAAGCTTTTTATAATGTTAAAGAAGTTTGGGTATTTATAGATAGTAGCTTAAAAGGAAAGTTAGTCAACAATTTGATGTCATTAATAAATGATTCAACTTTATTATTTTCTTTAAAAAAAGAGAATGTTCGTTTATATCAATTTATTGATTATATAAAAAATGTTCGTTATTCAGGAGCTGTTGAAAGAACAAGTAGTGAATATGAAGTACTGTTAAAAATGTTCGAAGAAATGAAAGTTGCCGAATATTATAAATCACATTTGGAAGAATTTAATGCAAGTTTTAAACAACAAATGAAAGAGTTTAATGATGCTAATTTGCTTTTTGCAGCAATGGATCAGCATGTTTGGAATAAAGCATCAATTGATTCAACAGAGTTGCAGAACTATTTCAATGAAAATAAAAATAAATATCAATGGCAACCAGGTGTTGCTGCAATAAATATCACTACTAACAATCTTAAAGATGCTCATTTATTAGCCAATAAAATTTCTGCAAATCCAGATAATTGGAGAGAGTATGTATATCATTCAGATATTAATGCAATGGCAGATAGTGCTCGTTATGAGTACAATCAATTACCAAATTATCAAACAACAAATCACTATAAAATATTTACTGCAACAGAACCTGTAAAAAGTAAAAATGAAGAACAGTATAATTTTATTTATGTTACAAAAGTTTGTGATAAAATAGAACCAAGAACTTTTATCGAATCGCGTGGTATGGTAATCAACGATTATCAACAAATTTTAGAAAAAAAATGGATAGAAAGTTTAAAGAAAAAATATCCAGTTAAATGGAATGAAACCGTTTGGAAAACGATTCAATAAAATTCAATCTTCTTGTTATTAATATCTATTAATGTTATATTTTAGTAGTCAACTTACTGCTAATTATAATGAGAAGTCGTGTTACATTCTATTTTTGCTTGCTTAACATATTTTTCAATTCATGTTCTCAATTACAGCAGACTAATCAGAAAACAAAAGAACAAATAGATAGTGTTTATAATTCTTCAACAACATTATATTTCTCAAAAGATAGTATTGATTTAGCTATTAATGCTGTAACTAAAATCTATAAGGCAACTGAGCAACCCACAATTTGGGATGACATGAATTATTATTTAACCTTAGCACAAGTAAGTGGAAGAAAAAAAGGAGATTTTCAAAAGGCTTTAAAATTTCTAGATACACTTCTTTCTATAGTTGAAATTAAAAATTTTAATAAACTCAGTAATAAAGATTATTCTAGTATTTATATTGAAAAAGCACATGCCTATTTTGAATTAAGTGACTTTGATAAGGCTATTGAAAATTATGTAAAAGCAGAGAATATTTTAAGCAAAGAAAGTAATGGTTGCGAAAAAGAATCAATTATTCATGCAATTGCACATGTTTTATACAAACAGAAATTATTTAAACAGGCCCTTGAATACTTTAAAAAGGAATACTCTTTAATTGTTAAATGCAAATTTGAAAGAAATGATTTTGATCCTAGTAATGAGCAGCAAGTTTTGAATAATATAGGATTAACTTTTTTTAAATTACAAAAAATAGATAGTGCCGAAAAGTATTATAATAAGGCCATAGAAGTTATTAAAAAAAATAAGTATAAATTTCGTAATCAAAAATCTGAATCAGAACTTGTATATCATACTTGTCTTGGAGTTGTATTAGGTAATCTTGCAAAAACTTATATTACAAATAAAAAATATGATTCAGCAATTATTTTCTTTAAAGAAGCTATACACAATAATACTCAACTTGGAATTGAGAAAAACGATGCTCAAATCTGCAGATTACAATTGGCAGATTTATATCTTAAACTTGATAGTATTAGCAAAATGAAAATTTGCTTGGATGATTTTAAAAACGAGAATGTAGTATTAAAACTCAATGAGCTTGATACTGAATGGCTAAGATTAATGTCACTTTATTACAATCGAATAAATAATAATAATGCAGAATTATATTTATATAAAAAATATATTAATAACAGAGATTCCCTTAACTCAGCAAATAAAATATCTCAAATAACATCGATAACTAAAGAGTTAGAAAATAAACAACAGAAACTAGAAATAAATTTACTTCAAAAAGACAATCAAGTTTCAAAATTATATTTATGGTTTACAGCTTTAGGGTTAATCATGGTGGCAATAATAGCATTTACAATATTTAATAATTATAAGAAAAGCAAAAAAAACTTAGAAGTATTAACACACTTAAATAATGAAATATTAGAGCAACAGAAAATAACAGAAACCGCAATAGAGCAACTCCATATTTCTAATAGAGATAAAGATAGAATTCTAAATGTTGTAGCACATGATTTAAGAAACCCAATTGGAGCCATTGCCAATTTTTTAGAAATTATTCAGCTTAAATTTAAACATCCAAAACAAGAAGAAAATATTTTACAAAATAGTCAACAAGCGGCTCAACGATCATTGCATTTAATTAATGATTTGCTAGAAGTAAATAAAATGCAATCTGGGCAACTCTTTTTAAATAAACAAAAAGTAGATTTTGTTGAATTAATTAACCAGTCTATTCATCAAGTAAATTATAAAACTATTGCAAAGCAGCAGCGGATACAATTTCATTCAACGATTAAAAAATTATTGATAGAATTAGATGAAGAAAAAATGCAAAGAGTTATAGAAAATCTCTTAGACAATGCCATTAAGTTTAGTTACTTAAATGGGGTTATTCATGTTGAACTTCAAGCAGAATCTTCAAAAACTATTTTACTTATAAAAGATAATGGTATGGGTATTCCTGAAAATTTAATTAAACAAATATTTACAGAATCAATAATTTCTAAACGAAAAGGCACCAACAATGAACCCTCAAATGGTTTAGGACTTTCAATTTGCAAACAAATTGTTGAAGCTCACAGTGGAAATATTTTTGTACAAAGTATAGAAAGAGAGGAAACTGTTTTTACAATTGAGTTACCATTTACAGTTTAACTAACAATATTTAATTGTTGTTTTACATTTTTTAAAAATGATTTTGTAATCAATACTTTTTTAATTGGAGTAATAATTTCTTCTTCAACTAATTCTGTTATATAATTTAATTGAACAACTTCTGAACGATTTACCTGAACAAAATTCTTTTGTAAAGAACTTGGAATTTGAAACTTCAATGTCATTGCTAAAGAGCTTCTAATATAATGTTCTGTTTTATCTACTAAAGTCAAAATAGTATAATTATCAGCAGATGTTAATAGTACAACATCTTTCCACTCAATTCGTTTTAATTTGTTCCTCGTTTTTATAAAAAAGAATTCTACATTCTTTGGATTTTGCAAACTAGAATCTTTCAATGAATTATAATTTTGTATTGCAGTTTGAATACAAGCAAATAATGTTGCTGGGCTTGCAGGTTTTTGCAAATAGGCTGCTGGCTTAGCTTTTACAGCATCATCAATAACTGAACGTTCTGTAAGACCTGTTATAAAAATAAAAGGAAGATGATATAAATTGGTTAAAATTTTACCAATTTCAATTCCACTTGTTGTTCCATTTAAATCAATATCAACTAAAGCTATATCAAAGTTTTCTCTATTTAAAAGTATTAATGCAGTTTCTACAGAATGTGCAATACCTTTTATTACAAATCCAAATTCTTTTAAAGTAAGTTCAAGGCTTTCAGCACTAATAGGATCATCTTCAATGATGAGTAATTCAATTGGTTGATCTGTCATAAACTAAACAATTAAAATTAAAGTTGCAAAATACTGCATGTTTTAACCCTAGCTATTTTTTCATCCACATAAAAAAGCTTTTCATCCACATAAAAATATTGAATCAGTCCCAAGTTAAAAAAAACAATTCTTATCTGTATTTACTTAGGGTAATTAATCACAAAAAAATATAAAGTCATGAAAGTTATTTACACAAGAATAAAATTATTAACGTTTGTGTTAATATTTTTATTGAACTATCAAACAAAGTGCTATTCACAGTTATTTGGGAATTCTTTAAATTTTGATGGCACCAACGATTATGTTACTCTAGCAAGTAATCCTGTTAGTGGATTAACAAGCATTACTATTGAATTTTGGGTTCATACCAATAATACTAACACATTTCATCGTGTTTTTGATTTTGGCTCTGGTGATAATAATTATATGTATTTTACAACATTAGGCAGTACTAATTTTCCAAGATTTGGAATAAAAAGTACTAGTTCTAGTGAACTAATTATTCCAGGAACTTTTGAATTGCAAAAAGGAAAATGGCATCATGTGGCTATAACTATCAACGCAACTACCAATACAGGAATTCTTTATATTAATGGGGTACAGGTTAATCAAAATAACAGTTTAACATTAAATCCAAGTTCACTTGGTAATATAACATTAAATTATTTTGGGAGATCACAATACGCTGTTGATCCCTATTTTAATGGAGGTATAGACGAATTCAGAATTTGGAATACAGTAAGATCCATTACGGAAATTCAAAATAATATGAATACTGAAATAAGTACTTCTTCAACTGGTCTAGTTAGATATTATAAATTTAATCAAGGTAATTGGGGAGGCAATAATTTAACTGTAAATAGTTTAATGGATTCTAAAGTACCAGAAATAAATGGTACTCTAAATAATTTTGCATTAACTGGTTTAACAAGTAATTGGGTAGGAAGTGGAGTAAAATTATCAGCTCCTGGTAATGCTTTGCAATTTGATGGTAGTAGCGATTATGTTGATGCCACTATACCATTTACACATATCAATAATTTTACTATAGAAACCTGGATTAACCCAACATCATTTGTTGGGGGTAACAAAGGAATTTTTACTTATGGCTATGATAATACTTTAACATCTAATGGTATAAATCTTACTATAGATGCTTCTGGCTTCTTATATTTTAATCATGCAGGTATTGCAGGATATAATACAGGTTATCAATTTCCATCAACTAACAGATGGTATCATGTAGCAATTTCTCGTGGAGGAGGGGTAAGTAAAACTTACATAAATGGAAATTTAATTTTTTCAACATCTTCAAGTTCTCCATCAACACCAACTGATTTTAATATTGGTTCTCATACTTCAAATAGATTTTTCAATGGTAAGATAGATGAATTTAGGTTTTATAGTACAGTATTAACACCAGCACAAATACAATCTGATATGTTAAACACAACCATTTCTGTACCTGCTAGTTTGGTTGCTTATTATAATTTTGATACCGCTGTTGCTAATCAAAATAATTCAGGTGTAACAACTTTAAAAGATTTATCTGGCAACAATTACAATGGCACTTTAATGACTTTTGCTCTCAATGGTTCAACATCAAATTGGGTTGAAAGTTATGCATTGGTAATGCCAACAGCTACTGCTGCAACGAATATAACAGCTACAGGTTTTACAGCAAATTGGAGCATGCCTAATGCAGGATTAATTGATAGTTTTTATTTAGATGTATCTGCAGTACCAAATTTTACAAGTGTAATTAGTGGATCACCATTTGCAGTTGTTGGAGGAACTACAAATAAATCATTAACTGGATTAACTGCTGGAACATATTACTATAGAGTGAGTGCCAGTAAAACTAGTGTGTCTAGTCAAGGGGCATATTCAAATATTATTTCAACAGGTCCAGGAAATGCTTTGCAGTTTGATGGAATTAACGATTATGTTTCTTTGCCAAATGGGTCAATTAATACTAAACTAACTGGAGGACAAGTAACTGTAGAAGCATGGGTAAATTCAAGTGTTAGTGGAAATTTAAAAACCATAATCAAAAATTGGGGTACATCAATTAATGGAGCATTTCACTTCGATATTCAAAATGGAATATTATATGTAACTGTTGCTCAATCTAATAATACAACTATTACATTATCGTCACCAAGCAGTTTAGAAATAAATAGATGGTATCATGTAGCATTTAGTGCAAATGGCACTACTGTGAAGTTATTTGTCAATGGACAAGAAGTAGGTAGTGCAACTTATAATGGAACTTTAAAAACAGATTTTCAATATGTAAACATTGGGTCTAAACCATCAAACTCTGGTGGTTCAGATGGTGCAAATCCTGGCTATTTTAATGGCAGCATGGATGAAATAAGAATTTGGAATGTTGGAAAAAGTGAAGCTGAAATTCAAACTAATATGCGAAATCCAATTGACCCAAATACTTCTGGATTAATTGCATATTATAATTTTAATAATGGTCTAGCTAATGGTACTAATACTGGATTAACAACTTTAAATGACCAAACTTTAAATTTAATTAATGGAACTTTAAATAATTTTGGATTAACTGGCAATACAAGTAATTGGATTGAAAGCTATGCCATGGTAGTTCCAGTTGCCACAAATGCAAGCAACATCACGACTAATAGTTTTACTGCAAACTGGACCCCAGAATTAATTGGAGTAGTAAATAATTATTTGTTAGACGTTTCGACTTCTTCAACTTTTGCAACTTCAATTTCTGGATCTCCTTTTTCAGTAACTGGGAATTCATACAATGTTACAGGCTTAATTGCTGGTCCATTTTACTATAGAGTTCGATGCAATAAAACAAGCTTAACAGATATTGGAGCTTATTCGAATTCAATAACAATGACAGCATTGCCTATTATTTTAAACAATTTCTATGCAGAAAAACAAAATACTTCTGTAGTATTAAAATGGAGTACAGCTTCAGAAATTAATAACAATTATTTCGAAATTCAAAAATCAAAAGATGGAACAGAGTTTAATGTAATAGGAAATGTTGAATCAAAAGGCAACAGTTCAGTTACAACAAATTATTCTTTTGTAGATGTACAACCTTTTTCAGGTTTAAATTACTACAGATTAAAACAAGTTGATAAAAATGGCAAATCAAGTTTTAGTGAAATCAGAAAAATTGATTTTACAACCAAGTTTTCATCTATCAATATTTATCCAAATCCAATTAAAGATGGCAAATTGAATATCGATTTGGGTGAAGAAATATCAAAATCCATTGATTTTTCTATTAATGATTTGCAAGGTAGGGTGATTAAAAAAGGAGTATTAAATTATCGTCAGCAAACCATTCTAATAAATGAATTAAAAAATGGCAATTATGTATTGAAAATAGGCGACAATAATTCAAAATTGATTTTGAAAAATTAAATTCTTTGTATAGACTTTTTAGAGCCTTGTATTTTTTTACAAGGCTCTTTTTATAAAATAAGGCTTTACAAAGTATCAATGTAAATTTGCTTTATGTTAGTTGCTTTTACTTATTGGAAAAATGAAAAAAACAATGAAGTTTTATATCATGAAGCAACTCATTGGATTCAACATTTAGCAGAAAATCAAAAGCAAACTCAATTTGTTTTTCTTACTAATTATAATAATTCAAATTCAGTAAATTTTAGTGAAAATACTCAAGTAAAACTTATATCCAATTCTATTAAACTTGGCAAAAAACTTGTTGAACTTATTCAGTTAAAAAAAATAATTAAAGAACTGAAGCCAGATGTTATAGTGCATTTCTCAAATCTGTTTAATTTAAAACTTGAAATTCCCCAAATTGATTTTTTACAACATCAACCAACAAAAAAAGAAGCATTACATTTATTAAATGCTCAAAAAATAGTTGTTAGTTCAAACAGTTTTAAAAAAGAATTGGAACAACAATTTTTATTAAAGGAAGATACTATTGAAGTTTTCTTACCAAAACCTTCCAAAACATTTCAACCTCTCAGTTTTAATGAAACAACAACAATAAAAGATGGTTATACAGATGGAAGAGAATATTTTTTATTGATAATTGAAGACGACAACCATGAACAATTTATTATTACCTTAAAAGCATTTGCCCAATTTAAAAAATGGCAGAAGAGTAGTATGAAATTAATAGTAATGAGCAGATTTTCTCAGCTATCATCTTACAATAAAGAAAAACTATATACTTATAAATTTAAAGAAGATGTATTGGTAGTTGAAAATATTATTGAACTACAATATGCAAAACTTTTAGCCTCTGCTTATGCATCAATTTATTCGACTAATTTGATTCAACAGAATTTAAGTATTCTAGAAATTTTGCAAACTGGATGTCCGTTAATTACAGATGAAGTTGAATCGACTAAGGAAATCATGAAAGATGCTTCTTTGTATTGTAACATAAAAGATGTTGATACTTTATCAACTCAACTGCAAAGTATCTATAAAGATGAAAATCTGAGAACAAAACTCATTAATAAGGCTAAACCAATTGCTGAAACACATCTTAAATCCAATTCAATAGATAAATTTTGGCAAATTATTCAAAAAGCTATTCAAGTTTAAACAAACCCTTTCGCAGCCTTCCTTACATTTGCAGCAAAGCAAATAAATCAAACCACTTTTTGGTTTTGATTTCAAATTTTTGATTTTTATATGAGTGCAATTAGTAAAAATTTTGATCATCAACAAGCCGATGCATTTTGGTATCAGCATGCATTAGATAAAAGTTATTTTAATAGTACACCAGATGAACGTGAACCATATACTGTTGTAATTCCTCCACCAAATGTTACTGGAGTGTTACACATGGGCCATTGTTTAAACAATACCATTCAAGATATTTTAGTTCGTAGAGCAAGAATGCAAGGTAAAAATGCTTGTTGGGTTCCAGGCACAGATCATGCTTCTATTGCAACAGAAGCAAAAGTGGTACAAATGTTGAGAGAAAGAGGCATTACAAAATCTTCTTTAAGTAGAGATGAATTTTTGCAATATGCTTGGGAATGGAAAGAAAAATATGGTGGTATTATTTTACAGCAATTAAAAAAACTGAGTTGCAGTTTAGATTGGAATAGAACATCATTTACAATGGATGATGATTACTATAAAAGTGTCATCAATATATTTATAGATTTATACAATAAAGGATATATCTATCGTGGAAAAAGAATGATTAATTGGGATGTGAAAGCCTTAACAGCATTGAGTGATGAGGAGGTTATTAGAAAAGAAACACATCAAAAATTATATCATTTACAATATCAAATTGTTGATGCAGATGGAAAAGAATTGAATGAAAAAATTACTATTGCAACAGTACGTCCTGAAACCATTATGGGGGATACTGCAATTTGTGTTCATCCAGATGATGATCGATATAAACATCTTCATGGAAAGTTTGCTATAGTTCCACTCATCAACAGAAAAATACCTATAATATGTGATGATTATGTAGCTATGGATTTTGGAACTGGTGCTTTAAAAGTAACACCAGCTCATGATATGAATGATTATCAATTAGGACAAAAACATAACTTAGAAGTTGTTGATATTTTTAATGATGATGGAACTTTAGGGAATGATGCACAAATTTTTATTGGTGAAGAAAGATTTGAAGCCCGTAAAAAAATTGTTGTTGAATTAGAAACAAAAGGATTTTTAATTAAGACAGAAGACTATACCAGCGAAGTGGGTTATAGTGAAAGAACTGATACTGTTGTTGAACCAAGATTAAGTTTACAATGGTGGGTTGATATGAAAAAGATTAGTGGTCCTGCATTAAAAGTTGTGATGAATGATGAAATTAAATTTCATCCTGCAAAATTCAAAAACACTTATAGGCATTGGATGGAAAATATAAAAGACTGGTGTATTAGTCGTCAGCTTTGGTGGGGTCATAGAATTCCAGCTTGGTATGATGAACAAGGAAATTTTGTTGTTGCTGAAAATGAGGAAAAAGCAATAGAAAAATTCAAGTCCATGGTCAATGGTCCATCGTCTATGGACATAAAACAAGATGAAGATTGTCTCGACACCTGGTTCTCTTCCTGGCTTTGGCCTATTGAAGTTTTTAAGGGTTATAGTAATCCAAATAATGAAGAAGTAAAATATTACTATCCAACGAATACTTTAGTTACAGCACCAGAAATTATTTTCTTTTGGGTAGCAAGAATGATCATGGCTGGATATGAATACATGAATCAAATTCCTTTTAATGATGTTTATTTCACCGGAATGGTTCGTGATAAACAAGGAAGAAAAATGAGTAAGAGTTTGGGAAATAGTCCTGATCTTGTTGGAGCTTATTGATAAATATGGTGCAGATGCTGTACGTTTTGGAATTATGATTTCAACTCCAGCAGGAAATGATTTATTGTTTGATGAAAGTAGTTTAGAGCAAGGTAGAAACTTCAATAATAAGTTATGGAATGCAATGAAGTTGGTGAAGATGTGGGAAGAAAGACAGTCGTCAGTTGACAGTAGACAGTCAACAGAAAGTGGCAAGCCAACGATCAACAAGAAACCAGAAACGATTTTGCTCTTGAGTGGTTTGACTAACAGATTAAATGAAGCCAAACAAGAAGTTGAAACATTAATGAATCAATTTCAATTGAGTGCTGCTTTAAAAGTTATCTATAGTTTAATTTGGGATGATTTCTGTAGTTGGTATTTAGAATGGGTGAAACCTGGTTTTGAGCAGCCCATTGAAACTACAGTTTATAATAAAACAGTTGATTTCTTTGATGAGTTGTTGCATTTACTGTCTCCTTTTATGCCAAATATTACTGAAGAAATTTATCATCAATTAAAAGAAAGAGATGAAGATTTAATGGTAAAACTTCAATCGAAAGTCGACAGTCGACTGTCAACAGTATTAGAGCAAGGAAAACTTTTAAAGAATGTAATTACAACTTTAAGAGAAGCACGTGCAAAAAATCAATTGAAGCCAAAAGAAGAGATTAAGTTATATATTCAAACTCAACAGGAGAAAGACTTTACTTCAATCATATCAATTCTTGCAAAACAGGTAAATGCTTTTAATATTCAGTTTGTAAATGAAAGTGTTTCTAATACTATTGTTGTTGCTATTGAAAGTGATAAATTTTATATAGAATCTGAAAAGGAAATTGATACAGTAGAATTGAAAGAAAACTTATTGAAAGATTTAGAATATCAAAAAGGATTTTTAGTTTCTGTAATGAAAAAATTGAGCAACGAAAAATTTGTTGCTAATGCCAAACCTGATGTTTTAGCCAACGAACAAAAGAAAAGGGATGATGCAGAAGCCAGAATTAAAACGATTGAAGAAAGTTTAGCTAATTTATAAGAGAATGATTTATCAAGCATTTAAAAAAAGTACCTTAATTTTTTTAGGATGCTTTCTTTTTACCAATTCCTCAACTGCTCAAAATTGGGAAGTGAATTTGTTAAATAATATAAACCCAAATCATCCTCATTCTAGTTTTCAAATTAATATTACAAACTCTGTTTATCCCTTAGCATTAGCAACCCCATTAACAATGCTGAGTGTTGGATTAATAAAAAAAGATAAATTACTACAACAAAAAAGCTCCAAAATTATTGGCTCATTACTTATTAATACTTCTATTACACTTGGATTAAAATATACAATTAATAGACATAGACCTTTTGATTCTTATCCAACATCAATACAGCCTTATAGCAGAGAAACAAGCCCTTCGTTTCCTTCTGGTCACACTTCAACTGCATTTGCTTTAGCAACTTCAGTTTCACTGCAAAATAAAAAATGGTATGTTGTAATACCAGCTTTTGCTTGGGCTACAAGTGTTGGATATTCTAGATTGTATTTAGGAGAGCATTATCCTACTGATGTTTTAGTAGGTGCTGCAATTGGAATTGGAAGTGCTTATTTAAGTAATTGGCTTACTAAAAAGTTAATTCGTTGATTAGTTGAAAAGTTTATAAGTAAATATTATATGAGTTTATTGATTAGAAAAGCGATTGCAGAAGATATTCCATCAATTCAAGAAATTGCAAAAAATACTTGGGTAGTAACATATAATTTTTTGCCTGAAGGACAAATGGAGTATATGTTAAATTGGATGTATAGCACTTCTTCCCTTCAAGAACAACTAAAAAATGGGCATCAATTTTTTATAGCTGAATTTAATAATAAGCCAATTGGTTTTGCCTCAGTTTCACAAGAGCAAGATTATCTTTTCAAATTAAATAAGTTATATGTGTTACCAGAAATTCAAAAATCTGGAGCAGGAAAAGCTTTATTGCAAGAAGTAATTCTATATGCAAAAAAATCTGAAGGAACAGAAATACAACTACAGGTCAACAGAAATAATTCAGCCAAAGATTTTTATCTTAAAAATGGTTTTCAGGTATTATACGAGGCAGATTTTGAAATTGGTAATGGCTATTTTATGAACGATTATGTGATGAGTTTACAACTTTAAGTCATTAATCGGCAATTCATTCAATAATTGAACTAAAATAATCTCATTTTCCCCTACTTTTGCGTCCCAATTCACTAAAAGGAAAAGTGTTTAAAACTGCGGGTGTGGTGAAATTGGTAGACACGCCAGACTTAGGATCTGGTGCCGCGAGGCATGGGGGTTCGAGTCCCTCCACCCGCACCAAACTAAAAGTTGATGAGTTAAAGCTAGAAAGCAAAACAACCTTTCACTTTACTTCATCAACTTTTAAAATATTATAAACAACTACAAAATTTACAATGGCAACAGTTGCAAGAGAGAACATGAGTTTATTAAATGATAAACTTACTGTTACAATTAAAAAAGAAGATTACATCAATAATTTTGAACAAAGCTTAAAGAAATATGCAAAAAATGCAAATATTTCTGGCTTTAGAAAAGGAATGGTTCCTGCAGGATTGGTTAAAAAAATGTATGGTCAAGGCGTGTTCACTGAAGAAGTTGTAAAGCTTGCTGAAAAACAGTTGTACAATTATTTAGAAACTGAAAAGCTCGACATTTTTGCTCAACCGCTTCCACTTGAATTTGATACAAATAATTTAGATGTAAATAATCCAACTGACTATAATTTTTCTTTTGAAGTTGGATTAAAACCTGAATTAACTATTGATCCGTCAAAATTTAAAGTAACTCGTTATGTAATTGCTATTGAGGATAAATTGATAGATGAAGAAGTAGAAAGATTAAGAACTCGTCATGGTAAAATGACTGAACTTGAAACTATTGCAGGAGAAGAAAATGTTTTGAATGTAAACTTTGTTGAAACAGATGAAGAAGGAAATGTTATTGATGGTGGTATAACAAAAACCAATTCTTTATTAGTTAAATATTTTACAGAAAATTATAGAACAAGTTTAATGGGTAAAAAGTTAAACGACACTGTAAAATTTCAATTGAATAAAGTGTTCGATGAAAAAGAGTTAGAGTTCATTGCTCAAGATTTAGGATTAGAAAAAGAAAATTCAGCTTCATTAGAAAAATATTTCAATTTAACTATTACCAAAATTGGTCATGTTGAAAAAGCTGAACTAAATGACGAATTTTTTACTGCTGCATTTCCAAATAAAGAAATAAAAACTGAAGAGGACTGTAGAAAAGCTATTGAAGAAGATATAGCTGCAGCTTATGCGGCTCAAAGTAAAAATCAATTGCATGATCAATTGTATCATCAATTATTAGACAATACAACTATTGAATTTCCTGATAGCTTTTTAAAGCGTTGGTTACAAAATGGAGGTGAACAAAGAAAAACTGCTGAAGAAGCAGAAGCCGAATATCCTTCTTTTCAAAACAGTTTAAAATGGACATTAATCAGCAGCAAAGTTGCAACAGATAATAAAGTAGATGTTTTGCCAGATGATATAAAAGCATTTGCAAAAAATCAATTGTTCAGTTATATGGGTGCTGGCGTTTTAGATGAAACCCAACCTTGGGTTGAAGATTATGTAAACAGAATGATGAAAGATAAAAAATTTGTAGAGGATAGTTACTATAGAATTCAAACAGAAAAAATGTTTGCAGCTTTAGAAGCTCAAGTTACTATTAACGAGGAAAAAATTTCAGCTGATGCTTTTGCTGAAAAAATGCATCATCATCATCACTAATTTATTTCATTTTACAAATAGCGAAAGGGCTGCACTTGCAGCCCTTTCTGTTGCTTAAGAAAAACTTTAGCAAATTAGTTATAATTAACAGTTACGTTAAAAGGAGTTGCAGTAGTATAAGTTCCTGCAGCTTGATTAGCACTAACATCAATTGTAGCACCAACACTGAAAGATTGTGAACCAGTAACACCAGTTGATAATGTACCAGCAGTTAAGCCAATACTTGCAGTAAAGTTGTTAATGTTCATACTGTTTGCACCAGAAGCTAATACAATGTTACCACTTGGTAAAGTGATATCATAAGTATAAGCACTTTGTCCAGATACTGTAAATGCAGCAGCACTTACTGTTCCTGCTACTACAGGTAATGTTACTCCACCAGTAGCTGTTCTTGTTCCTGCAGCAGCTAATATCACTGTACCACCACTATTAGTAACTGCAATGTTACCAAAGTTCATATCTACATCTTTAACGATGCTGATAGGCGTTACAATTGTTGCTGAAGCTGAAGAAGTTGCTGTAGATTGAGCGTTTGCACTTGAGATGGTAGCAGCTATTACTATAACAGATACTACGATTTTTTTGATTTGTTTCATGTTTGTGTTGTTTAGTTGTTTAAAGAGAATGTAAAACTGCATCAACAAACCAAACTACACAATCCCTTGAATTAGGGGGTAACTCTCAAATGCCTATAAATAAAGGGTTTTAGAAGAAAATATTCTTGAATAAATAATTTTTTGTCTTTTCAATTTTAATTAATTTCCATTAAAAAGTGAATAATTCAATACAATAGTTATAATCATCATATTTTTATTTCAAATAAAATAGTGTATGCGTTACGAGATGATTAAGGATTTAAAACAAGTTTATGCTGATTACGGTTTAGAAGATTTTGAAGTGTGGAAAATATTATATGAAAGACAAATGCCTTCCTTAGAAATTCATGCTGCAAAAGAATATTTAGATGGTATTAAAAACATCGAATTTAACTCTAACAAAATACCAGATATTGCAGAAACAAATTTACTTCTAAAGAAACAAACAGGTTGGGAACTTGTTGTAGTGCCAGGAATAATTAAAGAACCAGATTTTTTTACTTTATTATCACAAAAAAAGTTTCCTGCTACAACTTGGCTTAGAAAAAAAGAACAACTTGATTATTTGCCAGAACCAGATATGTTTCATGATGTTTTTGGTCATGTTCCATTGCTTACCAATTATCATTTTACAGAATTTTTTCAAAATATTGGAACACTTGGAGTAGAGCATTTACAAAATGAAGAAATAGTTGCAATGCTTGGAAGGCTCTACTGGTTCACTATAGAGTTTGGATTGATTAAGACAAATAATATTACTCAGATTTATGGTGCTGGAATTATCTCATCATATTCAGAAACTAAATTTTCATTGAGTGATGATCCAAAGCATATTGCATACGATGCCCCATTAATCATGCACACACCATATGAAAATGATCATATTCAAGATACCTATTATGTTATTGATTCATTCGAACAACTCTATCATTCTATTGAAACAATAAAAGAAGAAATAGCTAAATTGTAGCATCGTTAAAAAAATGAAACATCGAATAACTTTAAAAAAGCTTTTCATATATTTTGGATTATTATTATTGTTTATCATAATAATAACTGCAATAGCTATTTTTTATTTAAATAATCAATTACAAAAAAAAGGAGAGCAAACTTTTTATAAATCATTTGAAATTGCAATTCCAAATCAATATAATATTAATGGAATTGATGTCAGTAAACACCAAAGTTATATTTATTGGAATGCAGTAAAGTCTATGAATATTGATGATATCAATATAGAGTTTGCATTCGTAAAAGCAACAGAGGGTGTAGATCATCAAGATGAAATGTTCGATAGAAATTGGAAATTATTGAAAGAGAATAAAATTACTCATGGTGCTTATTTATATTTTGTTTCAACGAGTAATGGAGAATTGCAAGCACAAAATTTTATAAAAAAAGTTATCCTTAAAAAAGGAAACTTGCCACCAGCTGTCGATATTGAAAAAGCTTTAGGATTAAGTAAAAAGGGAATTAAAAAGAACTTAAAAGCATGCTTGCAGGTTTTAGAAAATCATTATAAGGTTAAACCTATTATTTATACTTATACAGAATTTTATACAAGTTATTTAGAAAAGGAATTTGATGAATATCCTCTTTGGGTTGCTCATTATACAGAAGAAAAAAAACCAAATATTCATCGAGATTGGACTTTTTGGCAACACAGCAGTTCGGGAAGAGTAAATGGAATTACAGAAAAAGTAGATTTCAATGTTTTTAATGGCGACTCCTTGCAATTTCTTAATTTGCTTTTACCCTAATTTTTTCGTACTTTCCAAAAAAAATATATTTATGTTAGAAAATCTTTTAGACTTAGTAAAATCTCATGCAGGAGATGCAATTATTAATAATCCAACATTACCAAACGAGCACAATGATGAAGCAATATCAATGGCTTCTTCATCAATATTTGACACTTTAAAAAACTCCTTAGCAAATGGGAATTTAAACGATGTAACGAGTTTAATTTCTGGAAATGATAATGCTGAATCTCCTTTATCTGGATTAATGCAAAATTCATTAGTTAAAAATTTGATGGAAAAATTTAATCTTGATCAAAATGGAGCTTCAAATATTGCAAGTGGATTAATTCCTACTGTTCTTAGTAGCTTAACTCAAAAAGTAAATGATCCAAACGATTCTAGTTTTGATTTGCAAAATATAATAAGCTCTGTTTCTGGTGGAAATATTGGTTCTCTAATAAGTCAATTTACAACCCAAAATAAGGAAGAAGAGAAAACTGAAAACAGTGTTATCGACACACTTAAATCTTTATTTTAAATTATTGAAAATCTCAACTTTTAAAAATCTTCCATAATAATCAAAAGATAATCGGTAAGTATAAATTTCAATAAGATAACACACTTTACTTAATGTATCATACACTTTGTAAGCTCTTTCTATTTTATTAGAACCATAATATTTGGCTACAAAATCTAATGAAGCTTTTGGTAGAAAACTTTCATCCATTTGCAAAATCGTTTTAATTAATTTACCAGATTTTGCAAAGGTTTTTTCCACTGATAGATTTTTTTCTTTGAATGATGCAATTAAATTAGAATCTGAATAAAGCCAGTCAACTTGTTGAACAGTTGGATTGGCTTTTTTAAACTCTGCTATTACTTCATTCGACCATTCATTAATATGTTGGGCATAACAATCCACTGATAAACTCACCATCATAATTATGGTTATAAACTTTATCATAAAGCCTAGCAGGTATTATTGATTAATTTATTGTCAAATGTATCGAAGAAAAACTATAGAACTCATTCTACAAGTTTCTTTTTAGTCCAAAAAATATGTAAATCTATGTATTCAGAAGAAGGATAACAATGCTTCAAAAAAAAATACCTCTCGAATTTCGAGAGGTATGAGTTGGGTTACCAGGATTCGAACCTAGACAGACAGAACCAAAAACTGTAGTGCTACCATTACACAATAACCCAATCCTTATTACCATTTTTAAAAATGGAATGCAAAAATATGCTTGTTAACGGTTGCAGCAAAAAAAAACTGCTTTTAATATTAAATAATCAAATAAAAAGTTGGAATTCTATTTCTGATTTAGTTTAAATTGATGCATAAAACTAACAGATGTTATCATTCGTACTCAATCACGTATTTTTGGCAACTTAATAGTATAAATTAACATGGGTCAATCTATTCAACAAAAGGTAAGAATTGTAACTGCTGCTAGTCTTTTCGATGGTCATGATGCTGCAATTAACATTATGAGAAGAATTATGCAGAGCAAAGGAGCAGAAATTATTCATTTAGGGCATAATAGAAGTGTAAAAGAAATTGTTGAAACTGCCATTGAAGAAGATGTTCATAGTATAGCAATCACCTCTTATCAAGGTGGGCATGTTGAATTTTTTAAATACATGAAAGAT
>CAVQUL010000016.1:0-82889 GCA_963716885.1 uncultured Chitinophagaceae bacterium
AATTGAATTTAGAAATCACCACCTTATTGATAATTAAAAAAACAAATACAACCAATAAAAATGTAAAAAACAAGTAGGCAAAAAAAGTTATAAAATCTAAACTATCACGATTAATTTTTACCAAGAAAATTGATTTAAACTCATTGGGTTCATAAATCAAAATACTTTTATCCTCCTCATGAATTTCCTGGTATTTTATTCCTTTATTTTTATAATTTAAACTAAAATTATAATTACCATCTTGTTTAATTAATGCTCCAGAATTATAAATTGCATAAGCATAATTAGCCAAAACATCATCATATTCCCATTGCTTAAATAGTATAGGAAATACACTGTTATTTTTTTCATTCTTTTCTTGAAAGACAATAAATAAGGAACTTATTACACTATTATTTGCACTAAACAGATCTTTTTTAAACAGATATATTTTGCTTTGGTTGTTATTCTGAAAACTGAATAAATTCTTTTCAGGAATAACTTGAATAGAATGTTTTAAATAACCATTTAGTGTATTGTATTTTACTGTATCACTATTGTAAATTGGTTGTTGCAAACTATCATATAAATAAATCTGTGTATTAAATTTGTTTAAATAACCAGAAAAATTTTCAGCAACTAAACTGTCACGTAAAAATTTAGTTTCACTTTCATTTTTAAACCTATCCATATTAAAAATGAAGAATGCATTACTAAATCCAGCAGTAGTAATATTCAATAAATTTTCAACTGTTGCATCAGATTGTAAATAAACATTTTCGGCAACTCTTTTTCTTTGTTCTAATTCTAAATTCTTAGTAAAATAAATAATTAAAAATGAGGCTGAAAAAGTAAAATAAAGAATCCATTTTAACGAAAGTGTAATATTATCATCTGACAAATTCTTACCCTTAAAAAATACATTTTTTTGGAGTAAAATAAATATGGTCAACCATATAATTATAGAAATACAAAGCCATAGATAATTATTTGATGCATTGATGAAATAAATATTACAGGGAATTGAGACTACTAATATTACAGATAAATAAACTATAATTGTTTTTATGTTTATCTGAATAGATTCTAACAATAATGCTCCAATTTTATAGAAGTTAATAAATAGCAAACAAATTGAAATAATAGCTACACCAGTGTAAATATTTAAGCTAAAAAAATTACTTACATTAAATGAAATTTTAGAATCTATTACCAAACTTTTCAAAATACTTACTAACCCAAAAGTGATTAGGGCTAGAATTGCAAATAGAATAGATACATTAAAAGTGCTGCTAATCTTATTTGTTTTTGCATGATTTTTATAAAAAGAAACTAGCCAAAAAATGAGAATTAAATTAATAAATAAATCGCCAAGAGAAGGGTGCAAAAAATTGGATGCATAAATCGATGGATCGAACAGTGTTAATTTTTTGAAATTAAAAGGAAAATCTCCTTTAAAATAATTGAGCCCTCTTAATAGAAATACAATTATTAATAGAAATCCAAAACCAGTTTTAAAGCTTATTTTTTTAACAATATCACTACAAAAGTTATTTAAAAAAATTAAAAAGGAAATTAAACCTAATACCCTAAAAACAATGACAAACCAAGTATAGTAAAGAATTGGACCTTGTTGTGTTTTCTTTAAATACGTTAAAACTTTTCCATTTATACTTTTTATCGGAAAAGCATTTTGTTCACTAGCTAATTGATAATATTTATAATATTGACCAAATCCTTCAAAGTTTGGTGTTAAAAATTTATTTGTAATAAAATATTGCCATTTAATAGGAACTACAGCTACTACTACATAATTATTTTGTTGAGATAATATTCTTTTTTGAATAATCTCAAAATAACCATTCTCAAATTCAGCAACAAAATCGCTATCATTTAAACATTTATCATTTGGAGAAAAACTAAATTTGTTACTACTCCAAGCTTTTAATTTTAATGTCGAGTCTTTATTTAAACTATAAACATATATGCCATAAGGTTTCTTAATATACTGATGTAAAAAATTATTTTTTCTTTTACAGTTGAGTTGATTTATAAATGCAGTATCGGTGATGAGTTGTTCAAAATCAATTTCTTTTTCCTGAACAGATGCTTCAATTTTCCTTGATACTTGTTCTGGTGAATAATCTCTAGCAACAATAATTTGAAGTATATACGATAGAATACAGAAAACAAGTGCTGAAAAAAACAGATACCGTTTTTTAGAAAATAAAATTTGACTGAATTGCTTAAACACGTAATTTATTTTTTACTGAATTCCATATTTCATCCATTTCTTCTAGAGTTAATTCTGTAAGGTGTTTTTGATCTTGCTCTACTACTTCCTCCATTTTTGTAAATCTATTGGTAAATTTAGCATTTACTTTTTCTAAAGCCAGTTCAGCATCAATATTTAAAAATCTAGAATAATTGATTAAACTAAAAAGCACATCTCCAAATTCTTCTTCAATATTTTTTTGATCTTTTGAAATCACAGCTTCTTTAAGCTCAGTTAACTCTTCTTCAACTTTCATCCAAACATCATCAATATTTTTCCATTCAAAACCAACTTTTTTCACTTTTTCTTGAATGCAAATGGCTTTGGGCATAGCATTCATCGATTTTGGCACCCCACTTAAAACACTTTTTTTACCCTCTTGCTGTTTAATTTTTTCCCAATTTTTCTTAACCTCATGTTCATCTTTAACAATAATGTTGCCATATATATGAGGATGTCGATTTATTAATTTTGAAGCAATGGAATCTAAAACTTCATCTACAGTAAATTGCTTTTCTTCGGTTGCAATTCTAGAATAAAATAAAATATGCAACATTAAATCACCTAATTCTTCTTTAATGTTTTGCCAATCGTTATTGATTATGGCATCTGATAGTTCATAGGTTTCTTCAATCGTCATTGTTCTCAATGATTGAATTGTTTGTTTTTTATCCCAGGGACATTTTTCCCTCAATTCATCCATGATTTGTTTTAGTCTTAGAAACTTTTCAGATGTATTATTCATATTGCAAATTTGAAACTTTAAAAACAATCTTAGACTAAGTTAACATTTGTTTTAGCAAAAAGACTATCTTGAAAAATAGAAGTTATTATTTAGTTGCTATTTTTACAAAATGAAGAAATCATTTATTCTTGTTATGCTCTTTTCAAGTCTAACTACAGTCGTTTTTAGTCAATTCTATTATAGCGATATTCTATTAAATCAGCAAGGGAATACTAATTATTTGAATTTTAAAAATAACAAAGTAAAAAAGATTCTAATTAAAAATGATGCAACTGAAGATGGGATTATAATAAAACAAGAGTTTAAAGACTCCTGGAAAACTTTAATAACAGAAGCTCAATTATCAATTGGTCTTTCAAACACTTCAACTCAATTTTACGAAAATAATTTAATTGTAAAGAAAGAAGAAGAAATAAAAAACGTGAATTCCACAACTACTTATTTATACAACAATGATAGATTATTGCTTCAATTAAATTCAAAAAGTATCGACACTTCTGTAAATAAAAGTTTTGAAGAAAATCATTTGTTTTTTTATGATGATAAAAATGTTTTAGATAAAATGCTTAAAGTAAAAAACAATACAGATACCACTTCTGTAAGTTTTTTGAAAGATGAAAAAAATAATATTATTGAAGAAAGATGGTTTTACAATAAGAAGCTCATTGAAACTTATTACTATTACTATAACAACCAAAATCTTTTAACTGATATTGTAAAGTTTAATCTAAAAGTAAACAGAATGTTGCCAGAATTTTTATTCGAATATAATTTCAAGAACCAGTTAGTGCAACTTACACAAATTCCATTTGGTAGTAGTAATTACTTTATTTGGAAATACACTTATAATGACAAACAACTTAAAGAAAAAGAAGTTGGTTTTAATAAGCAAAGTGAAAAAATTGGAGAAATGAATTACAATTACGAGTATAATTAATTACAAACTATTACTGGCAACTTACCAACGGGTTTTAATTTTCCTTTTAAAATAGCTGCAGCATTTTGTTGTGTTTCATTGTTTTCGTCATAACAAGAAATAATATTATTGCTACCACATATATTTTTTATTACATATGGATTTCCAAAGAAAAAAGAAATAGAATTTGATTGTTCAGCAAGTTTTTTCATCAAATAAATATCAGCTTCTCCTAATCCAAAATTATTAGCTGGTCTTCTATTATAACTTTGAACACTGACAATAATAATATCAAATTTACTTTTTTGTATACAGGAATCAATAACTTGTTGTGCATACAAAAACTTGTCCTCTTTATCGTTAAACTTCTTTCCAGTTCTAGGTTCTATTGAATCAACAAGTTGAGTGTTTATGGGGCTATTTATTTTAAAATATAAAGTTTTAGCATTCCAATCTTCTTTCATTTTTTTTGCAAATTCATTTTCAGCCCCATTACCTAAACTAACATGAACAATATTTAATTTTTGTTTTTTAAGGTTTTCTTGCTCCACTAATGAAAAAGAAAAATCATCTGCTTGTTTAACAGTTGTTATGCTATTTGCAGCAATTTCATTTAATAATGAAGCAGTATTTTTATTTAAATCATCAACCAAGTTTTTGGTTTCAATAATTTGAGGTTGATGAAGTCCTAAATTATATTTTGCAAACAGCATTTTCTTAACACTTTTTTCGAATTCCTTTTTACAAATTCTTCCATCAACAATAGCTGAATCAATTTTTTTTATACTCAACTCAATATCTTCAGGTAAAAGCAAAACATCATTACCTGCAATTAAAGACTGAACTGAAATTTCTGAATTAGGAAAATATTTTGTAACCCCTTTCATTTCTAGCCCATCAGTAAAACTCAACCCTTTAAAATTTAAATCATGTTTTAACAGATCTTTTACTGCTTTAGGTGATAATGATGTAGCCAAATTTGGAGTTGAATCTATTGATGGCACATATAAATGAGCCATCATAACACTTCCAACATTTGCCTTAATTAGTTTTTTAAATGGAAATAATTCTAAACTATCAAGTTCGGTTAATGATTTATTAATAATAGGTAAATCTAAATGACTATCAACTGCAACATCACCATGGCCAGGAAAATGTTTTGCACAAGCCATCACACCAGCATCTTGTAACCCTTTCATGTATTGAACTCCATGATTAGCAACATTGTCTTTATTTTCTCCAAAACTTCTATCATTGATAACTGGATTTTCTGGATTATTATTAACATCAACTACAGGTGCAAAATTTACATGAACACCAAGTCTTTTACATTGTTCACCAATTGCATTTCCAACTTTATAAATTATAGAATCATTCTGAATTGCTCCTAAAGCAAAGTTTTTAGGAAACAATTTTACACTATCTAAACGCATTCCTAAACCCCATTCTGCATCAATACAAATCATTAATGGAGTTCGTGATAATTGTTGATAATAGTTGGTTAGATTAGCTTGCCTAACTGGACCACCTTGAAAGAAACACAAGCCACCAACATTAAATTTTTGAATCAACTCTGTTACTTTTGTTACGTGATCTTTTCCTAGATTGCTATGAGCTCTAACAATCATTAATTGAGCAATTTTTTCATCATTTGTTAATTGATTGAAAACACTATCCACCCAATGTTTTGCAAGTTTAGATTTTTGCAAAAATTCTTGGGCATTAATTTCATGAAAAAAAAATAGAGAAAAAATAAAAAATAAAATTCGCATGAATTGAAATTAATGAAAAAATAAAAGCCATCTAATTTTAGATGGCTTAAAAATATTTGAATTCTATTGTTCTTCGGTTTCTGCAGTTTCAGATAATTTGATTTCAACATTATTATCTTTCAAAATTTTAAACCATTTTACCATTTTTTTCCTGTCGCTATCATATACCCTTTCAAAATCCATAGCTGGAAATACTTTTTTAAAATAGTCTTTAACAACCTTTGGATCTTTCTCATCTGGCAATGTTTCTGTAGTTTTCTCCATTGCATGAAAAACATCTACTAAATTTACATTTTCTCTAGTTGTATAAATTTCAATACTTTCAAGATGAGAGAAATTATGAATTCTATTACTTGCAAATTTTGTTGATTTATCCTCTAATGATTTAACAATTGCACCATCAGATTTGCTTGATATTAATTCAAACAAACCAGTAAGTTTAGTAACAGAGATTAGTTTACTATATTCCATATTTTAAAATTGGCGACAAATGTAATGAGTGATGATTAAAGGACAAATCTTAATTTGATTTTCCTTTCTCAACTTTCCAAAATTTCCAAACTGTAAAAAGAAATAAAGGAATAAAAAATAATAATGATATTTTATAAGTTACATCATAGATTCTTACAATATAAGAGCGAATTGAAATTTGATTTGCAACTTCTTCACCTAAAAAAAAGTCAAGTGTAGTTTTTACCAAAGGGCTAATAAATTTAATTTTATTCCAATTGGTATATCGAACACCTTCAAAAGCATAGTCAGTATTGTATCCAACAGGAAATTGATTTTTATAATAGTTTATATTTTTAGAAACGTCATCAAAACTTGCGAATTCACCTGAAGGTTTTTTAAAATATAAATTATATAGCGGGTCTAAAACAATCCAATCTTTATCCTTTTTAACTTCAATGATTATATGGCCTCCAAATTTTTCATTGACTTTCATTTGAGCAAATCTTATTGTATACCCATACGACTTAAGAATCCTAGATAAAATAACTGAAGCACTACCACAAGCACCATTACCAACTAAAAGATCCATAGTGCTAGGCCTAAAAATATTTGCTTTAACTCCTTTGAATACATACCCTCCAAAAACTTCTAATCGATTGTTCTCAAAACTATTTGCAAGATATAGTGCCCTAATAAAGAATGTATCACTATTTGCTTTACCAATACTATCTTTAGTAATATATTGTGCAATGGCTCCATAAACCTCCTTTTCATAGGTTGATTCAGCTTTAAAATACAATAATGAAGCTAATAATAGTCCATTTAAAAAAACTAAAAAATACAGGTTTGTAAAAAAGTTGAATATCTTGAATAATATTTTCATACAGTATAAATACTAACTTAAACTTATTCGTATTTAGTAACAAATCGAAAGTTTAGTTGTTCTATTTTTTTGCAAATTTATGGTTATCAGTTAATTTCAATCAACTTTGTTATAAATGGTTAATTCTGCAATGATAGAAAATAAATTAGTAGTTATTGGTGGTGGTGCAGCAGGATTTTTTTGTGCTATTCAAGCTGCACAAAAACAGTCTTCTTTAAAAGTAATTGTTCTAGAGAAAAGCAATAAAATACTTAGCAAAGTAAAAATTAGTGGTGGTGGTAGATGTAATGTAACTCATGATTGTACTGATATCAATGAACTTTCAAAAAAATATCCAAGAGGAGAAAAGTTTTTAAAAAAATCTTTTCATTGGTTCAACGTTAAGGATACAATTAAATGGTTTGCAAAAAATGGAGTTGAGTTAAAAGTTGAAAGTGATGGAAGAATGTTTCCTACAACAAACAATTCACAAACAATTATTGACTGCTTTTTGAGATTAGCAAATCAATTAAATATTGAAATACAATTACACAAAGAAGTAAAAAGTATTCACAAAAAAAATAATATCTTTTCAATTGAGTTTAATGATGGCAATATTTTGACAGCAAATTATGTCTGTATCGCATCTGGAGGGTTTCCAAAATTGTCTCAATTTGATTGGATGAAAAATTTTAATCATACCATAATTCCACCTGTCCCTTCATTATTCACATTTAATCTTCCAAAAAACAACATCACTAGCTTAACTGGTATTAGTATTGAAAATGTTTCTGTAAAAATATTAGGATCAAAACTTCAAAGTTTTGGACCATTATTAATTACACATTGGGGCTTAAGTGGACCTGCAATTTTAAAGCTTTCTGCTTTTGCAGCGTTAGAATTAGCTGCAAAGAATTACAACTTTACAATTCAAATAAATTGGTTGAATAATATTCATTTTGAAAAACTTAAAAATGAATTTGTAGAAAAAAGATTGAATCATGCCAAGCAAAAAATTAGCAACTCAAATTCGTATCATTTTCCTCAAAGACTTTGGAGTTATTTTCTATTGAATGCAGGAATTAATGATGAAACCACATGGGCCAATTTAACTTCAAAACAAGAAAATAATTTAATAAAAATTTTAACTGACCAGCATTTTATTGTTTCTGGCAAAACAACTTTTAAAGAAGAATTTGTTACTTGTGGCGGTATTGACTTAAATGAAGTTGATGTAAATACTATGCAAAGCAAAAAAATAGAAAATTTATTCTTTGCAGGAGAGGTCTTAAATATTGATGGAATCACTGGTGGCTTTAACTTTCAAGCAGCATGGACAACAGCTTTTATTGCTGCAAAAACCATTGCCGAAAAAAGTAAAATATAATTGATATTAAGGAACTAAAAATTGACTGTTTATATAATCTACCACATTTATTAAACTATTTGTTTCTTCAAAAACTTTTATTTGTCTATCAGCACCAGTTCCATTTTCCATTATTTTGTGAACATTATTAATCATTGTCTGCTACCTAAATCATCAACAACATCATCAACAAAATCCATTAACTCATAAATTAATAATCTAGTATTAACTTCAGATTCTTTTCCAAAATCAATTAAACTACCTTCAATTCCATATCTACCAGCTCTCCATTTATTTTCATTCACTAACGCTCGTTGATAAATAATAAAATTCAAATTTTGCATTCTCAATTTATACAATTTTGCACAAAGAGCTTGAAATAATGCAGCAATGGCAATGGTTTCCATTAATGGTCATAGGCACATCACAAATTCTAAATTCAACAGTATTAAAGAATGGATGAACTCTTAAATCCCACCAAATTTTTTTGGCATTATCAATACAATTTGTTTTAATTAAGAGATTTACATAATTATCATAAGCTTCAATACTTTCAAAATAATCTGGAATGCCAGTTCTTGGAAATTTATCAAACACTTTTGTTCTGATACGATTTATAGCCTGTAATTCTTCCTTCCCAAAATGGTGAATTTGTACTTAATGCAAAAATGTGTGGTAAAAAATACCTTGCACTATTAGCAATGTGTAAGGCAATATTTCTATCCTCCATACCAACGTGCACATGCAATCCAAAAATTAAATTACTTCTAGCAGCATCTTGCAGTTCATTTACAATTTGATGATAACGTACATTATCAGTTATCAATTGATCTATTCCAATGACTAAAAGGATGTGTGCCTGATGCACCCATTGCAAATCCTAAATCACCAGCAATTTGAGCAATGGTGCCTCTTAATGTTGCAACATCATGTATAAGCTTCTTCAACATCTCTACAAATATCAGTTCCAACTTCTACAACAGCTTGGTGCATTTCTGCCTTTACTTTATCCTTAATTATTTTATGATCCTTCTTGAACAATTTTTTGATCATGACTCGTGAGTTCTCTAGTATTTGGATCTATAACCAAATACTCTTCCTCAACACCAATTGTAAAATGATGATAATTAATGCTTGCCATATAGAATATTTAAAAAGGAATTAATATGAAAGTTATTTTGTTTTACTAGAAGAAAAGTTTTTGCTTATTGCTACTTCTTTTTATATACTCACCCCAAGTCAAATTATCTTCATTTTCAACTTGAGCTTGAGCTTTTTCAATTGCATATGTAGCAGCAGTTTCTACTACCCATTCAAAATTTTCTTCACCAACACTTGTTACTTTCAGCATCTGGTGCAGGATTACAAAAATCAATGGCATAAGGCACTCCATCTCTTACAGCAAGTTCTACTGTATTAAAATCGTAACCTAAATATCTGCAAATTCTTAAAACAATTTCCTCCATTTGTTCTAATCTTTCTGGTAGTGGGTTTAAAATCTGCAACATATCTTAAATGATGTGGATTTCGAGGTTCGTAAGGCATGATTCGAACATATTTTCCCCCAATACAATAACATCTATAATATTCTGTGAAAATAATTTCTTCTTGCAACATCATAACTAATTGTTCAGTTTCTGCATGTTTTTCAAAAAATTCTTCCAAGCTATTTAATTTGATAAACACTTTTCCATCCACCACCTGAATGAGGTTTCATATAAGCAGGAAATCCAATATATTCAAAAATTCCTTCCCAATCTAATGGATAGCTTAAGTTAGCAAAAGATTTCGTTGCTGGTATCTGTAGGCAAATCTTTCGAAGGTAGAATTACAGTTTTAGGAACAGGAACTCCAATTTTTGTAGCTAAACAATTATTAAAAAATTTCTCGTCTGCACTCCACCAAAATGGATTATTAATTACTGCTGTTCCACATAATGCTGCATTTTTTAAATATGCTCTATAAAAAGGAACATCCTGACTAATTCTGTCAATAATTACAGCATATTCAGTAGGTTCACCTTGCATTACTTTATCAATTGATACAGCTTCTGCAGTAATTCCTTTTACTTTTTTATTATTTATTCTTTCAATAAATGCTTCAGGAAAACTTCTTTCCTTACCATGTAATATTCCAATTTTTTTCATAATTAATTAGTTAGTGTGTGTTGCTACAATAATAATTCAATTAAACTGAGTTTCAAAATAAATTATTAGATTATTTATTTCTTTATTAAAAGCTAAGAAAAATTTAACCCTATTTTTGAAAACTTAGGTATAAAGAAAATTTATGGTAGAGGAACAAGCGATAATAGCAAAATCGAATCTCATTATTGAACAATATTCTATTTTCTCTAATTATTTAGATAGAAATGTTATATATGATGTTTATTATTTACCAGAATTTTTAAATTCTAACCCAAGTTTATTACTAATTAATGATGGTCAAGATTTGGTTAAAATGCCATTTTCATCTGTTATAACACCTCTTCTCGAATCTCAAGAAATTCAACCAATTTTTTTTGTTGGCATACATTGTTCAGCTGAAAGAAAAAAAGAATACGGAACAAGTTTTTCTGAAGATTATAAAGGACGAGGAGATAAGGCAGGCTTATATACAAAATTTATTTTCGATGAATTGCTACCTGAAATTAGAACGAATTTTAACAATATAAATTTTAAAGAAAAGTCGTTTGCTGGCTTTTCATTAGGTGGTTTAAGTGCTTTAGATATTGTTTGGAACCATGCTGCAGAATTTGAAAAAGTTGGTGTTTTTAGTGGCAGTTTATGGTGGAGACGAAAAGCTTATGATGATGGCTATGAGGACGAAAAAGATAGGTTGATGCATTTGCAAGTTAAGTATGGCACAATGTATCCTTGGCTAAAATTTTTTATTCAAACTGGTGTAATGGATGAAAAAGCTGATAGAAATAATAATGGCATTATTGATAGTATAGATGATGCACTTGATTTAATAAAAGAACTAAAATTAAAAGGATATCCCGATCAAAATATTGAATATTTACAGATGAATGAAGGCAAACATGATGTTGCAACTTGGGCTAAAGCATTTATACCTTTTTTAAAATGGGGTTGGAAAAAATAGTTTACCATCTATCATTTATTTTATTTTTTCTGCAATACTTACAACTAGTTTTAGGTAAAAGTTGTCTATATTAGAACAGTTTATGAAACTAAGTTGTACATTATTTACTTTACTCTTATTTAGTAGTTGTTCCATCCTTCATAAAAGCAACTTCCCAACACCTGAAAAAATTACTCGTTTTCCATTTGTTATGCTTTCTGGTGGAACTGTCATTGTTAAGGCCCAATTTGAAGATTTTCCAGATTCTTTAAATTTTGTTTTTGATACTGGTAGTGGCGGAATATCATTAGACTCATCAACAGTTGAAAATATTGGTTTAAAAAGCACAAAAACCAATAGAGTAATACGAGGAATTGCTGGTACAAAAAAACTCGATTTTGTCTATAAAAAATCTTTAAAATTTCCAAACTTGCAAGTGGATAGTTTAGATTTTCACATCAACAATTATGATATTCTCACAAGCTCTTATGGAATAAAAGTTGATGGTGTTATTGGCTTAAGTTTTTTACGCAGGTATGTAATTACGGTTAATTACGATGAAAAATATATTGAAGTGTTTACTCCTGGTAAAGTAACTTATCCAAAAGGTGGACATTTGTTGCACCCTACTTTTTATAGTCTTCCAGTAATCCCATCTACAATAAAAGATAATATTGTTTCCAACACTGATTTTATTTTTGATACTGGTGCTGGATTAAATCTTTTACTTAGTGAAAAATATGTAAAAGATAGCACCATACTTAAGAAAAATAGAAAACTTTTTGTAACACAAGCAGAGGGTTTGGGTGGCAAGAAAATGATGAACACAACAGTAGTAAAAAGTGTTGCAGTTGGACCTTACAAATTTAGATGGGTACCCATTTATATTTTTAAAGATGATTTTAATATTACCAGTTACCCTAAAATGGGAGGAGTATTGGGCAATGATATCTTAAGGAGATTTAATTTGATTCTTAATTATCCAAGTCAGGAGATTCACATTAAACCAAATACACATTATAACGATGATTTTGATTATTCCTATACTGGCTTGGGATTATATCAAGTTAACGGTTATATAGTTGTTGAAGATATTGTTGAAAATAGTCCTGCAGACAAAGCTGGTTTTAAACCTAACGATATCATTTTTGCTGTTGAAAATAATTTTACAAATAACTTACAAGTTTATAAACAAATTTTTCAAAGTGCAGGTAATACAATAAAAGTTATTGTTGTTAGAGATAAAGAGTTGGTAAGTTTAATTCTTGAAATTAGTCATATCCTGAAGTAGAATTTCATTTAATTAATCTCACTTCTGCAATAGCACTAAAAGAATATAATCGGCCTGAATTGACTTCTAAACATTCAAAACGTTTTCTTCGTTTTGCTCCACGTTTAAATATTTTTCCTTTTTCTGTTTCAAACAAAACACCTTCAGCAATTTCTTGAACAGTTAAAATATTTATATTCTTTACAACATTATAATTTCTTAAAACAGTTAATAAATGTGTTTCTCCATTTGCAGTAGCAGCAGGATTGTGTAATGTTTTTAATAATTCTTTATGCACATCTTTTGGAAAAATTTCTTTTTGAATGAAATGCATTAACAAGGTTTTGTAATGTAACTTCCATTCTTTTCCATGAGCATCCACTCTATTGCCAAATTGCTCAAACGTAAGTAAATGTGCTATTTCATGCAATAGTGTTATTAAAAATTCAAACTTGTTTAAATTACCATTAATGCTAATTCTATGGTTTTTATCAATAGAATTATGCCTATAATCTCCTAGAACAGATTTTCTTTTTTTTGTAACTGTTAAATGAACTTTATAAAGGTTGATGTAATGTACTACATCCTCAAAACTGCTTTCAGGAATATAAGCAGCTAAAGCACTCATTGGATGCTCAGTTTTTGCCATCGTTACTTTTCATTTTTGTCGCAATCCTTACTTCTATAATAGTATAGATTAAGTATAAAATCATCCCACAAAAAATACCATACGAATTTCTTTTTTCTCCTGCAACAACCAAATAAATTAAAATGGCAATTGATATAACCATCAATTTAATTAAAGTTCCACCCATAACACTTCTTATGGCTGCATTTGGATTTTTATTTTGAAGAGCTTTTTTGTGCAAAGCAATATTAATAGAGCTTAACACAAATAATAAACAATTGGCTACAATAACAACATCTACATTAATTTGTTTTTCTTGTAACTTGTTTTTTAAGGGAATTAAAATTGCATTCACTAAAACAAAAACAACAAATAATGGTATAGTTTTTTTGAAATAAGATTCTTGTTCTTGCATACTTATTTTTTAGAAGATACTTCTTTAATTAAATTTAAAACAATATTAGTAATGACTAAAATGGAAAGTCCAACTGTGATATACGGAAAAGAAAAATCAAATTTACCATCAAGCCATTTACCTGCAAAAACTGCAAAAAAAATACTCACTAATATTTCTAAACCCAAGCTAACATATTTAAAGGGTTGCTTTTTATTCATAAAATTTATCTTCTTCTTTTTTTCTTAACTTTTTTTGCTGGTGCTGGTGTAAAACGATCATCATACGCTTCACTTTTCTGAATATTTAAACTTGTTGTGTCTAAAACTAGTGTTTGACCTCCTGAAATTGCTGTTGTAATACCCTCTAAATATTTATCTTTAAAAGTAATAGCTTGCTCTAAAGAATCTGTTCTATATTTTAAAAGCTGTAATTGGGTTAAGCTATGCTTATTCCCATACCCAGGTATATAAAATTTTAAGGGTGTAAAAACTAGTAAACAAGTGGTTAAACCAACTAATAATACAAAAGTAGAACTCAATACCACATACACACTTACACGAGTTAATTTAAAAGTAACGATCTCTTCAAAAGTATCATCATTCATCACTAACTAAACGATACTTGTTTCTAAGTCTTTTTATTGTTGTATTTTCTGTTAGCTTTGTCATCTGTTAAAACAAAATTAAAGATATCTATCGTTTTGCTAAAAACTTTGATTATGTAAAAATAACTCTACTTTTAAATATCGGTTTATTTACACATTAAGTATGAAATTATCTTTTAAAGGACCATTGTTATTGGTATCACTTTCAGTTCTTGTTTTCTCGGCTATTGCACAACCAAATACATCTATCGATTTAGAAAAACAAAAACCTGAAAAGTATAGAGAAAAATTGTTGAGTGCCGAAAAAACTGAGGACAAAAAAATTAGTGGCATTAAACGCTTTTTCAATAATACATATACTCATTATAACTACTACTATAATGCGAATGTAAAGTTTAATGAAATTATTGAGAAAGCTAAAGAAAGTTTTGTTGATGACTATACGCAACTACTTCCTTTTTATAATTATACTTTAACCACAACATCAAAAGATAAAAATATTGATTCTGTAATTTATAAATGCAATGCAGGAATTTTGTTACATGATTTAAGATCAGATTGGGTAGATGATTTATACATGCTTCTAGGAAAATCTTATTTTTTAAGACAAGATTTTGACTCTGCTTATCGTGTATTTCAATACTTAAACTATGTTTATGCCCCAAAAGATGATGGTTATGATATTCCTATAGGAAGCAATAGTAGTAATGATCAGGGTGTATTCTCGATTGCAACCAATGAAAAACAAAGACCATTTCTTCAAAAAATGATTCGAAGTCCATTAGAAAGAAATGAAGCTATATTATGGTTAATAAAAAATTATTTAGAGCAAAAAAAAGTTGGTGAAGCACATGCGTTAATTTCTATATTAAAAGTTGACCCTTATTTTCCAAAACGATTAAAAACAGATTTGAATGAATTAACTGCTTATAGTTTTTATCTTCAAAAAAATTATGATAGTTCTGCCAGATACTTAGAAAAAAGTTTAAGCAATGCAGAAAATAAAGTTGAACGAACCAGATGGGAGTTTTTAAGTGGCCAAATGTTTCAACTTGCAGGAAAGTATGATGAAGCTACTAAAATGTTTGAAAAAGCAATTAAGCATTCATCGAATCCTATGATTGAAGTATATGCAAACTTGTACATGATGCAACAGTTTTCTGATACATCAATGAACAATTCAAAAAACTATGGCAATATTGAAAAGCTTGACAAACTTGCTAAAAAGGATAAATACTATTTATATAGAGACATTATTTACTATGCTGCTGGCAATTTGAGTTTACAACAAAATAAAAAACTAGATGCAGCAAATTATTATTTAAGAAGTGCAACTGCATCTACAGATAATCCAACCCAAAAAAATAAAAGTTTTTTAGCTTTAGCCGATTTAAATTATTCAGTTAAAAAGTACAAGCCTGCTTATATTTATTATGATAGTATTGACGTAAAATTTGTTGATAGTAGTGCTTTGTTTAGAATTAATTCAAGAAAACCAGCACTTAGAATTATTGCAAAAAATATTGATGCTGTATACTTACAAGACAGTTTACAAGTTTTAGCAAAGCTTGAACCCAAAGCATTAAATGAAGTTCTAAAAAAAATATTCAACAAGTATAAAAAAGAAAAAGGTCTTAAAGATGATTTAAACAGTTTTGATTTTGGCAGCGATAATGTAACAACATCAACAATATTTAATTCTATTGCAACTAATCCTGGAGAATTTTATTTTGATAATGCAGCTTTAAAATCACAAGGTATAAAAGAATTTAAAGCACGTTGGGGCAACAGACCAAATGTAGATAATTGGAATAGAGCAGCAGCTGTTGCAGGAAAAATTGAAGTAGAAAAACAATTATCCATCAAATTCAGACAAAAAAAATAATTCAAGAAATTCTGCTGTTCAAAAAAACAGCAAAGGAGATGTTGCAGATATGAATATTTTAGACATGGGCGACCCTTCAAATATTCCAAATAAAACAAGTGTTGATATAAACCCAAATGCTGAAACAGAAAAAGAAATTGAAGTTGAAATAACTCCTGAATATTTATACAACTCAATTCCTTTAACTGAAGAAAAATTAGAAGCATCTAATAAAATTATTATCGATGCTTTATTTGAAAATGCAAGAACATTTAGTGATGTTTTAGATGATTGTCCTACTTCAATTGTAACTTATGAAGATTTGTTGAAACGTTTTCCTGAAAATCCATATACAGAAAAAGCATTGTTCAATTTAGCATATTGCTATAAAAACACCAATAAAGTATTTAAGAGCAATGTGATTATTGATGCATTGGAACTAGATTATGGAAATGGAACATTAAATAAAATTATTAAAGAAAAAACTTCAGATCCAGAAAAAGCAAATGCTACTAAAGTTTATAGTGATATTTATAAACTTTTCTTACAAGAAAATTATGCTCAAGCTCTTGCAGATAAAAAACAAGCTGACAGTATTTTTAAAGATAAATATTGGAACCCACAACTCTCTTTAATAGAAGCTGTTTATTACATTAAAAATAATGAAGATAGTGTAGCTATTGATAAATTGAATAAAATTATCAATAGTAATTCAGAAGTTGCGTTTAAAGAAAAAGCTAAAACAATGATTGAAGTTTTAGGCAGAAAAAAACAAATCATTGCTCATTTAAACACTTTGGATAGTACAGGAAACTTTGATAGCTCTAGAATTTTTAGAGCAAGATTTGTTCAAGATTCATTAGCACAAGCTGCTAAAGATGCCTACCCAATTGACTCTAGTTTAATTGGTAAGGCATTCTTAAAAGATTTAACATTGCCTCATTATGCAGTTTTACTTTTAACTGATGTTGAAAATGCATTCATTAATGAAACAAAAAAATCATTAGATAGTTTCAATATCACTCATCCTTCAACAAAAGATATCATTACAAGAAATTTAAAGCTAAACAAACAATATACATTAATGTTATTAGGTCCATTAGACAATTCAACTATGGCTTTATATTATATTGATTATGTTCAGCCCAAAATGAGTACTATACTTCCTTGGATGCCAAACAGCAAATACACATTTAGCTTAATTAGTAATGGAAATTTAGAAATACTTAAAGCAAATAATAATATGGAAAAATATAAAATATTTTTGAAAAGTATTTTTCCAAACAAATTTTAAAAGGGTTCATGAATGAAAAAATCGGTTAAAACATTTTGGAAATTTTTCTTTGGAGGCTTTGCTTCATTTGTACTTTTTTTATTGCTTTGTAATTGGGGCATTTTTGGTAAAATGCCTTCAATTGATGATATTCAAAATCCATCAGCTTCGTTATCATCACAAGTATATGCACAAGATGGAAGTTTAATGGGTAAATTCTATTTAGAAGATAGAGTGAATGTTGATTATAAAGATATTTCTCCCAATATTGTTAAAGCTTTAATTGCAACAGAAGATGAAAGGTTTTATAAACATAGTGGTATAGATTTAAGAGCCATTGGAAGAGCTGTTAGGGGTTTAGGAAGAGATGGTGGTGCTAGTACAATTACCATGCAAACTGCTAAAAATTTATTTACTGAAAATTGGGCAACAAGAAATATTTTATTACGTGTTATTCAAAAAGTAAAGGAATCAATTATTGCTGTAAAACTTGAAATCAATTTTACAAAAGATGAAATTGTAGCATTGTATTTAAACAGTGTAGAATATAGTGATCATGTATATGGTATTAGAAATGCTTCAAAAACTTTTTTTCAAAAAGAACCCGATAGAGTTTCAGTAGATGAAGCTGCTATTCTTGTTGGAATGGTAAATGCACCTTCATTATACAATCCAAGAAGAAATCCAAAAAATTCTATTGAAAGAAGAAATATTGTACTAGATCAAATGGCTCGCAATAAATATTTGTTGCAAAATGTTGTTGACTCTTTAAAGCAACAGCCCATTGACATGAGTCATTACAAAAAACTTGATGAAACCAATGGTTTAGGACCATACTTTAGAATGATTTTGGGTGAGGAATTAAAAAAGTGGTGTGAGGAACATGAGAAGTCAAATGGAGATAATTATAACTTATACAAAGATGGATTAAAGATTTATACAACCATTAATCCAAGAATGCAGTTGTATGCAGAAGAAGCTGTTGCAAAGCATATGAGTTATATGCAAAAACTATTAAATCAACAACAGAATATAAAAGATAAAAGTGTTTGGAAGGGTTACGAAAATGTAATTGAAGCTGCTATTAAGCATAGTGATAGATGGTATAATTCGAAAAGTGAAGGAATGGGTGATTCGGAAATTAGAAAATCTTTTGATGAAAAAATTCCTATGAAAATATTTTCTTGGAATAGTAAAAGAGAGAAAGATACTACTATGACTCCTTACGATTCTATCATGTATTGTAAACAAATGTTACAAGCTGGTTTTATGGCTATGGATCCTATTAGTGGTGAAGTTCGTGCATGGGTTGGAGGAATAGATTTTAAAACTTTTAAATACGATCACGTAAATTATAATACTAAACGTCAAGTTGGTAGTACAATAAAACCTTTGTTATATAGCCTTGCCATTGAACATAGTGGATTAACTCCAAATAGTATGGTGCAAGATGTACAACAACATTTTGGTGCTTATGGCAGTGTTCCTGCAACTTCAAAAAGTTGTACTGGTGGAACTGTAACAATGGCTGATGCTTTGGCAAAATCTAGAAACTGTGCCACAGCATATATTTTAAAAAATTTAGATCCTACAGGAAATAATGCTGCAAAACTTTTTGTGGACTTTCTAAATAATAAATGTGGACTACAAACCAATATTGGTGCTAATCCATCAATGGCTTTAGGTGCTTGTGAAATTTCTTTGTATGAAATGATGCAAGCTTATAGTATGTTACCTGGTAGAGGTTTTAATGTGAAACCAATTTTTATGACGAGAATTGTGGATAGAAATGGTAATACTTTAGAAACTTTCAGCCCACAAAGAAGAGAAGTAATCAGTGAGCTTACAAGTTATCATGTTATTAATATGATGAAAGGAGTAGTAGATTGGGGAACTGCAAGAAATCTTAAATTAAGTTATGATATTAGTGGAGAAATTGCTGGTAAAACTGGTACAACTAATAGCAATACAGATGCATGGTTTATGGGTTACACACCACAATTATTAGCAGGTTCATGGGTTGGTTGTGACGACCAATTTATTCATTTTAGTGCTTCTAATTATGATGGTCAAGGTGCAAGAGCAGCTATGCCAATTTGGGCTTATTTTTATGAAAAAGTAAGTCATGACCCAAACATTCAAAGTATTGACCCAACAGCAGAATTTACAAAACCTGATGTATCAATTAATGATATTAATTATGATAATATCATGGGTATTCAACCCACTAATGGAACAATATTAGAAGATGCAGGAAATGGAACTGCACAAGATTATGGTGTACCAAATCAGTTTAACGACAATAACGATATTAAAGCAGAAAGTAATTTCGATATCAATAAGCCTCCAATAAAACCTGAGGAACAAAATCCTGTTGGACCATTACCAAAACCTGCAGAAGATAAAAGCAAAATTGATTTATTAAAAAATCCTGCAGACAAGCCCAAACCTAAAGCAACACTACCAAAACCTGGTGGTCAAAAATAATTTGTTGAAGCACTCTGTCCATTTTCATTTATGCAAACATTATTAAAATATTTTTCAGATTTTACTGCAACGCAACAACAACAGTTTGAACAATTGTTGCCTTTATATAAAGATTGGAACGATAAAATAAATGTGGTTTCAAGAAAAGATATTGATCAATTGTATTTACATCATGTATTACATTCTTTAAGCATTGCAGCAATTGTTGAATTTAAAAAAGGAACAAGTATAATTGATATTGGCTGTGGTGGTGGTTTTCCTGGAATTCCTTTAGCCATTTTTTTTCCTGATGTAAAATTTCATTTGGTTGATAGCATTGGAAAGAAATTAAAAGTAGTGAATGAAGTTGCTGCTGCAATTGGCTTGCAAAATGTAACTACTCAACATACCAGAGCAGAAGAAATAAAAAATAGAAAATTCGATTTTGCAATTAGCCGAGCAGTTGCTCCTTTAAACGAGTTATGGACTTGGGCAAAACCTTTAATAAAACCTGCTGGCATTAATGAAGTTGCAAATGGATTAATTTGTTTAAAAGGTGGCGACTTACACCAAGAAATTTCTGAAAGTAAAACAAGACCAAAAATGATGAGCATTTACGATATTTTTCCTGAAGAATATTTTAAGGAAAAATATGTTTTGCAAGTGAAAAAGTAGAAAATCTATTTATTAACCATATCTAAAATCAACTTCAAATGAACTTGAAAATATTGATTGTTTTTATGTTTGCAGGATTTTCTATTACAACATTCTCACAAAAAAATCCCTGTAGTCAAAAAGAATTTCGTCAATTTGATTTTTGGGTTGGAGAATGGAATGTTTATGGTAAGAATAAATCTTTAGCTGGCAATAGTAAAATATCGCACATCTTAGATAGCTGTGTTATTTTAGAAGAATGGGTTGGAGCAACTCCACAGAATTCCCTAATTTATAAAGGAAAAAGTTTTAACTCTTATAACTCTGCATCAAAACAATGGCAACAAACTTGGGTGGATAATACAGGAAATACAACTGAATTTTTAAGAGGAGAAGCAACAAATAATAGCATAATATACTTTGCTGATAAAGTAGCAAATGGTGCCAACAAATCCTTTATGAGAAAACTAACTTTTACAAAGTTAGAAGAAGATAAAGTTAGACAATTAGGTGAACGTAGTGATGATGAAGGAAAAACTTGGACTGTAGAATATGATTTAGAATATAGAAGAAAAAAGAATTAATAAAAATACCAAGTGTTAGTATGAAATATTGCATTGCTAATTCTACCAATTTAAAAGAATTAAAAAATCTTGCAATCAATGTTTGGGGAGTATTTGAAAAAGAGTTAACTCTTAATAATTGGTTATCTCTTAAACAGACTTTAGAGGATGATAACACTTATTCTGAATTGCTTTCTAAATCAACTTGTTTTATTTGTAAAAATGAAAATGAAGAAATAGTTGGAATGAGTTTTTTAGTTTCAAGTGGTAATCCAACAGAAATTTATAAGAAAGATTGGAGTTATATTAGATTTGTTTCAGTAGATCCAAAATATACTGGACTAGGAATTGGAAGAAAATTAACAGAAATGTGTATGTTACAAGCGAAACAAAACAATGAAAAAACAATTGCTTTGCATACTTCCGAAATGATGTTAAATGCCATTTCTCTTTATGAAAATCTTGGGTTTAAAGTTTTAAAAGAAATCGATTCAAGATTAGGAAAAAAATATTGGCTTTATACACTCGATATTTCTTAGACAGATTCTAAGGCAAAGAATAATAATGCTGACCACTATCAATATCTTTTTCTAAAGCATTCAATACAACTTCTAAATGTTTGGGGTTATTTACAAAATCTGCATTGCTGGCATCAATAAAAATTGTTTTTATGTTATGTTGCTTTATATAATTCGTGTAGGTTTCTTGTAAGTTAAATAAATATTCGTCAGGAATATTTTGTTCAAATGATCTGTTTCTTTTTTTAATATTAGCTTGCAACTTACTTACAGGTGCATGTAAATAAATTAAAATTTCTGGAAATGGAAGCTGAGCAGAAATAATATCGAATAATTTTTGATATAATCTAAACTCTTCTTCTGGCAACGTAACTTTTGCAAACAATAAACACTTAGTAAATAAGTAATCTGTAATTGTTAATGACTGAAAGAGTTCTTTAGTATGAATCATTTCTTTCAATTGCTTATATCTTTCAGCCATAAAAAACAACTCAACAGGAAAAGCATATTGTTGTTGATTGGCATAAAATTTTGATAAGAAAGGATTGTCAGCAAATTCTTCCAATACAGTTCTGGCATTAAAATGTTCAGCCAACAAATTTGTTAGTGTTGTTTTACCTGCACCAATATTTCCTTCAACTGTAATAAACGAATACTTCATACGTGGAGTTCAAAAATAGAGGTTGAGTCGTATTCTGCTGTTAAAACTTTTTCACATTTAAAGTATCTGTACATTCTTGCAATAATACTTTTACAGATTTGTCTAAAATTGGATGAATAAAGCTAGGAATGAGTTCATTTAAAGGTTCTAAAACAAATTTTCTATATTGAAGTTGAGGATGTGGGATGGTTAAGTTTTCGTCTTTCACAATTGAATTATCGAAAAATAAAATATCAATATCAATGGTTCTTGGTCCCATTTTCTCTAATCGTTCTCTACCTAAATCTTTTTCTATACTCAATATTTTTTGAATAGAGTTTTGGGGAGAAAAATTAGTTTTAAGAATGACAACTTGATTTAAAAAATTGGGCTGATCAGTTTTACCCCAAGCTGCTGTTTCATATATTGAAGATTCAACTACTAATGTTCCTAATTCCTTTCTTAACAATGTAATTGCTAATTGAAGATTCACAATTCTATCGCCTAGATTAGTCCCTAACAATAAAACTAGATTAGATTGCTGCAAAGTTTTAGATTTCACAATACAAATTTATTGATTGTGAAACACAACCAATCCATCAATAGGTTTTTTGATGATTTTTCCAAGTTTTAATTCATAGAGATTGAAGATTTCTTTAATCACATCTTTAAAGGTGTAAGCAATGCTTCCTGTAAAACTTATGGGGTAAGTCCAACTTTCACCAAACTTGTATAAATGCTGATAAATAAAGTCGTGTAGCCCATCTTCAATAATGTTTTCTATCATAAAATGTCCACGATTTTCTGAAAGAAATGTAGCAAAACTTGCTAAATATTTATTAGGCAATGGTTGCTTATAAGTGCTATCCAAAATTTCTGAAACAGTTGTATTGTACTTTTTCTCAAAAGCTATTCTTAATTCATCATCAAAAGTTTTGTACAAATAATATTGTAAAACCTTTTTACCTAAATAGGCTCCGCTCCCTTCATCTCCTAATACAAAACCCAATGCAGGACTGGTTTTTAGAACTTTCTTACCATTATAAAAACCAACATTTGAACCTGTACCTAAAATACAAGCAATACCTTTTTCGTTTTGCAATAATGAACGTGCAGCACCCAATAAATCTGTTTTAATTTCTAATTTAGTTTTTGGAAAAGTCGTTTTTAAGGTGGATTTAATTATAGTAACATTTTTTTTATTGCTTAAACCAGTACCATAGAAATAAATATATTCAAGTGGAGTGTTTTTTATTTTTGCTTTTACTGTTGCAAATACTTTAATAATTTCTGTTAATGATAAAAAATATGGACTAATGCCAATTGTAGAAAATTTTTGCTTTTTATCCCCTTGTACAAAACACCAATCACATGAAGTTGAACCACTATCAGCTATTAAGATTGCCATTGTAAAAAATTAAGTGATTCCAAATTTAATATTTTAGAGCTTATAAATATCTTTCTTTTAAAATGTTTTTATGATGCAAGAAATGACCAAAAGTAATAAAAGCAATAGCATTTACAGAAATTTCATTTCCATTTGCTGTGCCAGTTTCTGCAAGTTGTTCATCAGATAAATTTTTCAAAAACAAATCTGTACTTTTTCTTAATGCAACAATTTCATCCTTTAAATCTTGAAAATTTTTATGAGTTGCATCAGCATTTTTAGCATAATCATTTTCATCAAAACCTGGCAAATCGGTTTTATCTTTTCTCGAAAATCTTGTAGCTCTATATACAAAAACTCGTTCTGCATCTATTAAATGTTGCAACAAATCTTTTACAGTCCATTTACCTTCAGCATAAGCATAATCTTGTTTTTCAGTTGGAAGGTTTTGAACAAAAGAATCAAAATCCTTTGAATAATTCTTGATTAATTCTTCTACAGAATTCCCTTCTACTTTTGAAATATAATTTTTATAAAATGCTGGAGATTCATTTTCTTTTGGTCGTGCCATAAAGTGATATTTTATGATTGATGAGGAACAAAAAAGCTGAACAATGTTGTTCCATAATTTCTTACAAAACTAAAGCCATCGAATTTTTCGTAATTATTTCTTGGAGTATGCTCTAAAACAAAATAGCCATCTTTTGCAATTAAATTCTGACCTACAATTATTTTTGGCAACTCATCAATTGTTCCAAGAGCATAAGGTGGTCCAGCAAAAATAAAATCGAACTGATCTGTGCATGTTTTTAAAAAGCTAAATACTTCCATTTTAAAGATTTTTGCATTTTCTATTTGAAATGCTTCAATATTTTTTTTGATGAATGCATGCATAATTCTATCCATTTCTACAATGGTTAAATCAGTGGCTCCACGAGATGCTAATTCATAACTTATACATCCTGTTCCTCCAAATAAATCTAAAGATTTTAATCCTTCAAAATCTATTCTATGTTGTAAAATATTAAACAACCCTTCTCTAGCAATATCAGTTGTAGGCCTTGTGTGTGGCATGTTTGCAGGTGGCTGTACTCTTCTTCCTCCTAACCTGCCTGAAATGATTCTCATACTGAAAGATTATAAAAAGGCGTGTACCAATGTGCTTTATTTGCACCAATATGTTCAGTAAATAAATTGTCGTTTGCAATCACTTCTAAAGACAATCTTCCAAAAATATTTTCAAGTAATTCAAAATGTCGAGATGAAATATCCAATAACCCTGAAACTTCAATTGGCGTATTTTTTACACTTAAATTAAACTCTTGAACAATGTTGAGTAAATAATAAATTACATCTTCAGGTGAATTAATTTGATAGGTTTGAATAAGCATTAACTTATTATCATAAATCACCACAACCAACATAGAATTTCTGTAGAATTGAACCTTAATCATTTCCATCAACATTCTATCATTTCCAAATAAATTCTCTAAAACTTTGGTGTAGGTATTTTTATAGTTGAAAGAAACAAAATTGTTTTTTATAGAATGATTTAAACTTGCTGAATAACGATAAACAGAAACAGGATTATCTACAATATTGATTAAATCAGCACTAGAAATAACATTATTATTATCGCCATAAATTGCAGCTAAATAAATTTCTGAACTCTCTCTTTTATATTTTGTTGATGGAACTATTAATGTTTCTGAATTGTTTAAATAGATAGTTGTATCACTAAATGTTTTGTTTAAAATTTTACTTTGATTTTTGGTAGCATTTAAAATACCTTCCCATTCACCATTAGTGCCATTAATTTCGTAAAACTCAAATGCTTGAGTTGTAAGTCCATTTTTCTCAAGTATAGCAATATGCTGATTGTTAACTTCAACAATTAGTTTCGAGTTCAAATTGGAAGATTGTTGATCTTGCGAGGAGGCAATGCTCAATTTTTGTTCTACCATTGTTCAAAAATAGGTAATTGAAGCATATATAGTTTTGGATTTTAATGATTTTTATCAATTTTTTTGATATCTCATTAATGCAATTGGTTGTTAAAACTTTGTAATTTTATTTTATGATGATAAAAAGAATAATAATGGTAGGTTCTACTAAATTTTTAATAGTTGTACTTTTTAGTGTGTTGATTGTTGCATGTAAAGCATCAAAAAATGTTTCACAAATTCAAACTCAATCTGAAACAATTATTCAACCAAATGAAAAAGTGAATCCTTTGATTAAAAATTTACAAAATGCACATGTGGGCATTTGTATCTATGATGTTGAGAAAAAGAGTTTTTTAGAATCTTATCAATCAGATAAATATTTTATTCCTGCAAGCAATTTAAAAATTGCAACATGTTATGCTGCTTTAAAATATTTGGGAGATAGCATTGTTGGACTAAAATATTATTGAAGATGATTCATCTGTACAAATTCAAGGAACTGGAGACCCCACTTTTTTGAATGCTAATTTTAGAAACCAGCCAATTTACGATTGGTTAAAAACAAGATCGAATAAGAAGATTTATTTATTAAACACAAAATTCAACACTACTTGTTACGCTAAAGGTTGGTCTTGGGACGATTATTTAGAACCCTATATGCCTGAAAGAAATAGCTTTCCCATGTATGAAAACATGGTAACATTCAGCTATAACAATGGTTTCAGAGCCATCCCAAAATATTTTGAAAATAAAATTTCTTCAACTTTCGATGCTAGTAATAACAATTTTCAATTTAATATTGAAAGAAAAATTGGCTCTTCAGAATTTGCAATTATTCCTGGTAAAAATTCGAAAAAACAAATTACATTTTCTACTGAAGCAAGTAATGAAGTTTTGCAGCATAGACAAATTGCAGAATTGTTAAGCGATACTTTACATCAAAAAATAATTAATACTCCAGTTTTTAGTAACGCTCTATTGAATAAAATTTATTCTCAATCAAAAGATGAAGTATTAAATTCTATGATGGTTAGGAGTGACAACTTTATTGCTGAACAAATTCTATTGATGGTAAGTAATGAATTGTTTAGAGAAATGGATGAAAGTAAACTTGTTCAATATTTATTGAATAATGATTTTAGTGAATTACCTCAAATCCCAAAATGGGTTGATGGCAGTGGATTAAGTAGATACAACTTAATGACACCTGAAGATTTTATTTTTATCCTTAATAAAATGAAATCTGAATTTGGATGGGAAAGAGTGAGTAAAATATTTCCTACAAGTAAAGAAGGAACATTAAGGAATATGTTCCCTAATAATATTAATCAGATTTATGCTAAATCTGGAACATTAAGTAATAATTATTGTCTTTCTGGTTATCTAATTGCAAATTCTGGAAAGGAATTCACTTTCTCAATTATGGTTAACAATCATATGCTTAAAACTGCTGAAGTTAGAAAAGCAATTGAAGATTATCTTAACTGAAATTATTAATAAAAACTAAATTGTGGGTTCTTGCTGACTTAAACAATGCCAACTACCTAAACCCCAAATTATATCTCTGCTATCTATGCCAATTGTTTTTCTATCGTTAAAACAATTGCTGATTATTTCTAATGCTTTTTCATCATTATTGTCTCTAAAAGTCGGAACAATAACAGCATGATTTGAAATATAAAAATTGGCGTAAGATGCTGGCAGGCGTTGATCTTCCCAAATTACAGCTTTAGGCATAGGTAATTCAATAATGTTCATTTGCTTACCATTTTGCAAACGCATTTTATGCAAAGCTTTTAAATTATCTTGAAGCAATTTGTAGTTTTCATCTTTCTTATCATGCTCTACAACTGTAACAACTGAATCTTCATTTACAAAACGAACAGTATCGTCAATATGACCATCTGTATCATCACCAACAATACCTTCATCTACCCAAAGAATATGTTCAGCACCATAATATTGAATCAAATAATTTTCAATTTGTTCTTGATTTAAATGTGGATTTCTGTTTTCATTCAATAAACAACAAGTTGAAGTTAAAATAGTTCCAGCTCCATTAAATTCAACAGATCCACCTTCCATTACAATGCCAGGATGAAAAACAGGCAATTCTAATTTTTCTCCAATTAAAGTTGGAATTACATCATCTAAATCAAATGGTGGATATTTATTTCCCCAAGCATTATAACCCCAATCGATGATAGCTTTTTTATTTTCTTTTTTATTGATCAAAAAAGCAGGACCATGATCTCTACACCATGCATCATTTGTAGGATGATGAAAGAATTTTATTTTACTTAAATCAACACCTTCTGCAGTTAAATACTTTGTTGCAAAGTTTTCCATCTTAGCATCTTTCACATTTATACAAACCATTTCACCTTGAGTAATGGCTTTAATAAATTGTGAATAGGGCTTATAAATTGTATCAATTTTACCAGGCCAACTTTCAACTTTATGAGGCCAACTTAACCAAGTTGCTGTGTGTTGGTGCCATTCTGCTGGGAAGAAAAAGCCCAAATCTTTAGGAGTATTTATTTCTGTATTATTCATTAAATCTTTTCCAAAGTGATTATTAATTATTGATTATTGAAAGATTAGGAAATCAATTAACTTCAAAGGTTTATTTTTTTAAAACATTAAACATTAAACATTAAACATTAAACATTAAACATTAAACATTAAACATTAAACATTAAACATTAAACATTAAACATTAAACATTAAACATTAATCAATAAACCTCTTAGTAATTTCCCCATAACTATCAATTCTTCTATCTCTCATAAAAGGCCAATGGGTTCTATAAGAATCAGTTTTTGCTGTATCAATTTCTACAACTGTTGTTTCTTCATCATCATGAGAGGCTTTGTACAAAAGAGTTCCAAAAGGATTTGATACAAAACTTCCACCCCAAAATTTCATCTTTCCATCTTGTTCTAATCCTACTCTATTCACACTCACCACATGAACTCCATTTGCAACAGCATGACTACGTTGTATAGTTTGCCATGCATTATATTGTTCTGTATTGGTAGCTTCATCTTGAGCAGTTGCCCAACCAATAGCTGTTGGATAAAATAAAATTTCTGCTCCCATTAAAGCAGTAATTCTAGAAGCTTCAGGATACCACTGATCCCAACAAATCAACACTCCTATTCTACCAAATTTTGTATCAAAATTTTTATACCCTAAATCACCTGGAGTGAAATAAAATTTTTCGTAATAAGCAGGATCATCTGGAATATGCATTTTTCTATACTTACCTAAATAAGTTCCATCAGCATCAATAACAGCTGTTGTGTTATGATAAATACCAGATGTTCTTTTTTCAAATAAAGAAGCAATAATCACCACACCTTTTTCTTTTGCTATATCACATAATATATTGGTTGTATTTCCTGGAATACTTTCAGCCAATTGAAAATTCTCGTAAGCTTCTACATCACAGAAATACAAAGAAGTAAATAATTCTTGCAGACAAACAATTTGTGCTCCTTTATCTGCAGCTACTTTAATCTGCTCAATAGCTTTTTGAACATTAGTGTTCACATCTTCAACACAACTCATTTGAACCAATCCTATTTGCACTTTACTCATGATTTCTAATTTGGGTTGCAAAAATATAATTATTATAAAAGAGTTGAGTGATTTTTACAATCAGTTAATTTTACAACATGAATAAGAAAGTTATTTTAATCATCATGGATGGTTGGGGTTTGGGAAAAAATAAACATGCAGATGCTATACAGCAAGCCAATGTTCCTTTTGTAGATTCTTTATATCATAAATATCCTCATAGCACTTTAGTGACTTGTGGTGAAGCTGTAGGATTACCAGATGGACAAATGGGCAACAGTGAAGTTGGACATTTAAACTTAGGTGCTGGAAGAATTGTTTATCAGGAATTGCAAAGAATTAATGTAGCCATCAAATCTGGAGAATTTGCAAAAAACAAGGCTTTGCTTGATTCTATTCACTATGCAAAAAATAATAACAAACCCTTACACTTATTGGGTTTGGTGAGTGATGGAGGTGTTCATTCTCATATTAATCATCTTAAAGCTATCATTGATGTTTGTAAAGCCAATGATTTAAAAGATGTTTTTATTCATGCTTTTACAGATGGTAGAGATTGTGACCCAAAAAGTGGATTAGGATTTTTAAGAGAATTACAAGAACATTTAGATAAAAATGTAGGAATAATTGCAACTGTTACTGGCAGGTATTATGCCATGGATAGGGACAAACGTTGGGAAAGAATAAAACTAGCTTATGATGCTATGGTGAATGGTATTGGTGAAGAATCTGACGATATTTTAAAATCTGTTGAAGCATCTTACATTAATGGAGTTACTGATGAATTCATCAAACCAATTATTAACTCAAAAGTAAAAAGTCAAAACCAAAAAGATGGTTCTCAAATCATCAATAATCAATCATCAATAATCAATGAAAATGATGCTGTAATTTGCTTCAACTTCAGAACAGATCGTTGTAGAGAAATTACTCAAGTTCTTACTCAACAAGACTTTCACGAATTTAATATGCATAAAATAAATTTGCATTACACAACAGTAACTGAGTATGATGCAACGTACACTAATGTTCATGTAATGTTTGAAAATGATAATTTGAACAATACATTAGGAGAAGTATTATCTGCAAATAATAAAACTCAAATTAGAATTGCAGAAACAGAAAAATATCCTCACGTTACTTTCTTTTTTAGTGGGGGAAGAGAAAATGTTTTTGATGGAGAAACAAGAATGATTGTTCCCTCTCCTAAAGTGGCAACATATGATTTACAACCTGAAATGAGTGCTATATTATTAACTGATCAACTCATTCCAGAAATCCAAAAAGGAACAACTGATTTTATTTGTTTGAATTATGCCAATGCAGACATGGTTGGTCATACTGGTGTTTTTGAAGCTGTTGTTAAAGCTGTTGAAACTGTTGACCAATGTGTTGAAAGAGTTGTAAATGCTGCATTAGAACAAGACTATGACATTTTATTAACTGCTGACCATGGAAATGCAGATAATATGGTTAATGAAGATGGAAGTCCAAATACACAACACTCCTTAAATTTGGTGCCACTTTTTATGATTAGTAATGACTATAAAGGAAGTTTAAAAGATGGAAAATTGGGAGATATTGCTCCAACTATTCTTAAAATAATGAACTTAGCAATACCAAAAGAAATGACAGGTAAAATTTTAGTAGATGAATAAACAAGAGATAGTTGAACATTTACAAAAGAATCATCAAAATTTTATTCAATTAATTGAATCTCTAAATAAAGAAAATTTTGAAAAAATAGTTGATGAAAAATGGACTCCAGGTCAGCAAGCAGAACATATTTTTAAAAGTGTGAACCCAGTAGTACTGGCTTTAAAACTCCCAAAGTTTTTGTTGAAATTATTCTTTAGTACCAATAATAGAAAAAGTAAATCTTATGATGAATTGGTAAGCAAATACAATCAAAAACTAGCGTTAGGAGGAAAAGCATCTAAAAGATTTATTCCAACACAAGTTAGATTCGAGCAAAAAGAAATCATCATAAAAAAAATAAATAATTCAGTCGAAAAACTTTGTTCCTTAACTTTAAAGATGAAGGAGAAAGATTTAGATATTTATCTATTACCTCATCCGTTATTAGGCAAATTAACTTTAAGAGAAATGTTATTCTTTACAATTCATCATGTAACGCATCATCATCAATCAGTTCAAAATATTATACAATCCAAAAAATAAAATATGATAAAAAAAATAGGCATTGCAGTTGTAATTATTTTAATTGGAATTCAATTTATCAGACCAGAAAAAAATAATAATCCAGTAGAAGCAGATAAACAAATAACTGCTGTTGCTGAGATTCCTGAAAATGTTGAAACCATTTTTAAAAAAGCTTGTTACGATTGTCATAGCAACAACACTGTTTATCCATGGTACAGCCATATTCAACCAATTTATTTTTGGTTAGATGGACATATTAAAGACGGTAAAAAACATTTTAATTTCGATGAATTTGCTAGTTATAAATTAAGAAAGCAATACCACAAAATGGAAGAATTTATAGAAATGGTAAAAGAAGATAACATGCCATTAAAATCGTATGTTCTGATTCATGACGATGCTAAACTTTCTGTTGAAGAAAAAACAACCATTACAAATTGGGCACAATCAATTATGGATACCATGAAAGCTCATCATCATATTGATAGTTTAGTTAAACCAAAATCTTAAATCACTACATTAATCATCTTGCCTTTTACAAAAATTATTTTTTTAGGAGCTTTGCCTTCTAACCATTTTTGAACTATTTCATTTGCTAAAACTATAGGCTCAACATCTTGCTGATTAGCGTCGATTGGGAAACTCATTGTGGCCCTTAGTTTGCCATTAATGCTAATGGGATATTCTTTTGAATTTTCAATTAAGAATTGAGCATTAAGAATTGGGAAACTTGCATCTAAAATGGTTGATTCATTGCCTAAAGCATTCCATAATTCTTCTGCAATATGAGGAGCATAAGGAGTTAAAAGAATTAATATTTGTTCAAGAATTTCTTTTTTATGACATTTTAAATCTGACAATTCATTTACTGCAACCATAAATGCACTCACTGCTGTATTGAAAGAAAAACGTTCAGTATCTTCTTCAATTTTTTTAATGGTTTTATGTAACATTTTTAATTCTTCTGCAGTTGGAGTTTCATTGTTCCATACTTTGCCTTTGAGTTCATCAAAAAACAAACGCCATAATTTTTTTATGAAACGATGAACACCTTCAATGCCTTTTGTATCCCATGGTTTGCTTTGTTCTATCGGACCTAAAAACATTTCGTACATTCTGAAAGTATCTGCTCCATATTTTTCACACAACTCATCTGGATTAACAGTGTTGTATTTTGATTTGGACATTTTTTCTGTTTCAACATCCACAGATGTATTTTCCATCTTCTCTAATAAATTCTGCATTAATATATTCTCCATTTCTACATTTCTTAAACTCTTCAATATTTAATTCGACTCCATCAACAATGTTTACATCAACGTGAAGTGGATTAATGGAAATAATCCCTTCATTAGGTGTTTGTGATAATGGTTTCCACCCTTCATTAAATCTATAATTCAACAAATCATCAAGTGTTTCTTTCGAAATAAAACCTTGCTTTAAATATTCCTGATAGTATTTATATGAAACGAAAATTGAAAATTTAAATTCACTCCCAGAATGAGGGCTAGTTGTTGAAACTCTATACACAAACCTACTACTTCCCTGTATCATCCCTTGATTCAACAATTTTTTAAATGGTTCATCAAAATTGATATAACCTAAATCGAATAAGACTTTAGTCCACATTCTACTGTACAACAAATGGCCAACAGCGTGTTCTGTTCCTCCAATATATAAGTCAACACTATTCCAATAATCACTTGCTTGTTTGCTTACAAATTCTTTGTCATTTTCAGGATCCATATAACGCAAAAAATACCAACTACTTCCTGCATAACCAGGCATAGTACTTGTTTCTCGTTTGTAAGCCCCTCCTTTGGAGGGGTTGGGGAGGCACCACTCTTTTATGTTTGCTAAAGGACCTTCACCTTCAGGTCCTGGTCCATATTTTTCAACATGAGGTAATTCAAGTGGGAATTCAGTTTCATCAATTGGTGTTGCAACACCATCTTTCCAAATAATTGGAAATGGTTCGCCCCAATAACGTTGTCTGCTAAACCCTGCATCACGCATTTTAAAATTCACTTTTCTTTTGCCAATACCTAACTCTTCAATTATATTATTGGCTACAGCAATAGCATCTTTCATCACTAATCCATTTAAGAAATCACTGTTTTCTAAAATAGCTTCTTTAGTTGGATTGGCTTCTGTTCCATTATAATGTTCACCAATAATATTGGTGATAGGAATATTAAAATGCTGAGCAAATTTAAAATCACGTTCATCGCCACAAGGCACAGCCATTATAGCTCCTGTGCCATAACCTGCTAACACATATTCTGAAATCCAAATAGGAATTTTTCTTTCGTTAAAAGGATTGATGGCATAAGCACCAGTAAAGCAACCAGTAATTTGTTTTACTTCTGCTTGTCGTTCTCTATCGCTTCTACTTTTTACATAATTGATGTATTCATCAACAGCAATTTTTTGTTCTGCACTTGTAATTTCTTGCACCAATTCTAACTCAGGTGCTAGAACCATAAAGTCAACTCCAAAAATAGTATCAGGTCTGGTTGTGTAAACAGTTAACTGCTTACTGTCGACTGTCGACTGTTGACTATCAACTTTAAACAATATTTCTGCTCCTTCAGAACGACCAATCCAATTACGTTGCATTTCTTTCATGCTATCGCTGAAATCTACTGTTTCTAAGCCTTGCAGCAATCTATCAGCATAAGCAGTAATACGTAAATACCATTGTCGCATTTTCTTTTTTACTACAGGATGACCGCCTCTTTCACTTACACCATTCACCACTTCATCATTAGCCAAAACTGTTCCTAACACTTCACACCAATTCACTTCTCCAAATTTTGAAAAGGCTAAACGACGTTTCATTAATATTTCTTCTTGTTCTGCTTTTGAAAATCCTTTCCATTGTTCTGCAGAAAATTGGTCGACTGTTGGCAGTCGGCTGTCGACAGAATTTGATCCTTCAGTTTCAAATTTTTTGATTAACTCTGCAATGGGCTGAGCTTTATTAGATTCATTACAGAAGTATGAATTGAAAAGTTCTAAAAATAATTTTTGAGTCCATTTATAATAATTGGGATCAGAAGTTTGAACTTCACTGACTCCAATCGTAACAAAACCCAATTTTATCTAACTGACTTTTAAAAGTTGCAATATTCTTCTTTGTTGTTTCTGCAGGATGCTGACCAGTTTCAATAGCATATTGTTCTGCTGGTAATCCAAAACTATCAAATCCCATAGGATGCAGAACATTAAAGCCTTTCAGGCGTTTGTATCTACTATAAATATCACTGGCAATATAACCTAAGGGATGACCCACATGCAAACCTGCACCACTTGGATAAGGAAACATATCTAACACATAATATTTTGGCTTTTCACTTTCGTTCGAAACTTTATAAACTTGTTTGTCTTTCCAAGCTTGTTGCCATTTTTTTTCTATGTCTCTAAAATTGTATTCCATTGCTTTTTCTACTCTATATTTTGTTGAATGATATTTTATAGTTGAAGAGTGCGACGCAACTAAAGATGATTAGAATTGTTGCAGTTGACTTCAAAATAAAAAAACATATTTAAATAAATACTAAAATTGTTATAATTTATCGTATTTACATACGTTATAAGTGCTGCAAATGTAAGTGTTTGCAGTACATTTGTTTTTTGTAACCTCCAATAAAAGTTAATAGAATGAATAAAAATAAAAATGCCAGCAAAAAATCTAAACCATCTCAGTTTATGGCTATTTTAGGTATTTCTGCTGTTTTATTTATTATTGGAATATTTGGGTGGATTTTTTCGAATGCCACAAAATATGCTGAGTTATTGAAAGAAGACGTTTTGGTTCAGGTGTATTTACATTACTCTACAACAGACCAAAAAACAGCTGAATTAAAGTCTTATTTAGAAAGTCAACCCTTTGTTAAAGACGTTGAATTTGTTGATAAAGAAACTGCTAAGCAACGTTTACAAGCTTCTGAAGATAGATATGATGAAGCATTATTAGGAGGTGAGAATCCATTATTTGCTTCATTTAATTTTCATGTAAAAAGTGAATATGTTGAGAAAGATTCTTTGTTAAATATAAAAGCTGATTTAGAAACAAAGCATGGAACAATTATTGAAAGTATTTTATATCCTGCTGGTGTAGTAGAAAAAATGGGGCCAATATTAAAATGGGTGTTAATTAGCCTCGCCATTCTTGCATTAATTTTTGGAATTTTAGCAATTGTATTGATTGATAATACGATAAAACTATCTATGTACAGCAATCGTTTTTTAATTAAAACCATGCAAATGGTAGGTGCACAAAGAGGCTTTATTGTAAAACCCATAAATCAACAAGCTATAAAAAATGCTTTATTGGCTTCTGGCATTGCAATACTTTTAGTTTGTGGTTTGATTTTAATGTCTGAACATTTTGTTTATTACTTAGTACAATTAAGAGACATCACTAACTTATTATATTTATTTAGTGGGATGATTATTTTAGGAGTTTTAATCAGCTTAATAAGTACTCATAGAAGTGTAATGAAATATTTAAAAATGAAATTGGATGATTTGTATTAAAGAAAACTTGAAGCATAAAAAAACCGATTCATTTGAACCGGTTTTTTTATGAACTATTTTGAAGTCTAATGTTTAATCATAATTTGATTAGTAGTTACTTCGCCATCAACTAAAGTTTTAACGATATAAGTACCATTATTTAAATGAGTAACATTAATACGAGTTTGATTTAAGTTGATATTATCTTTTACCATCATTCTTCTACCTCGAATATCATAAATTTCAACAGACTTAATATTTTCTGAAGCATTTACTAAAACTTCGTTAGATGCTGGATTTGGAGAAACTGTTAATTTAACATCTTTTAGAGTAACTTTTTGAATAGTAGAATATTCAAATCTGCCATCTGCATTTACAATTTTTAAACGATAATAAAGTGTTTTTACTAAAGGCAAATTTCTATCAGTTGCTTCATAAGATGAATTACCTAAACTATTTGCTGCAACTGTTGAAATGTTATCAAAATTAGATCCATCAATACTTCTTTGAACTTCAAAATTTCCACCATTTTGATCAGAATAAGTTAACCAACTTAAGTTTACTGAATTTTGTAACCCAACTGCATTAAATGAATTTAGTTTGATAGGAAGTGGAGCATGAATCCAATCTGTACCAACTCTTAACCCATCAAATGTAACTGCACCAGTACCTGTTGAACCTTGACGTAGACCAAAACCTTTAATTTTTGCAATATCAGAAATTGTCATATCCGTTGCAGTTATATCAGCAGTTAATGGCTCTGTACTTGGTACACCAGATGCAAAAATGTAAGCACTACAAACATCATCCAAAGTAGAAGCATTAAAAGTGTATTTTAAAACTACTAAATAAGTTTGATTTAAATTGAAATCAGCAGTAGTATAAACTGCATTAGTATTAGTTGATCCCTTAGAAATTCCTAATTTAAAAGTACCTGCAACCCCACCATCTTTTGTGAATACTCTACATTTAAAGTCACTACCTGGTGCAGCTCCTGAACCAGCTAAAAAATGAGCAAAATAATCGCCAGTAGTACCCCCAGCAACAGTTACATTTAACATAAAAGAAGCATATGCAATTCCAGTTTCTATACTATCTACAACAATATTGTCATCTTCTCTTGACCCTGATGCATGAGCAAAGCTAACTGCCCCACCAATATTTGAACCAGCATAGCCCGCATAAGTTAACCCTGTTGCACTCCAAAAAATTGGACTGCCGGTTCCACTATGTTTAACCCATTTAGTACCACCAATTGAGGTGTGTGTTAAACTATCATTAGCTGGAAGTCCTGTACTAGTATAATTAAAGTCTTCAAGGAGTTTAATTTGTGAATTACTACTAAATCCAATTAATAATATAAAACAATTGAGAAGTAAATATTTTTTCATATTTTTTTATTTAGATTACAAATATAAAAGTATATAACTTAATCAACATTAAATAGCAATTAATCTTTATAATGATAAATCTCATTTGTTAAGAAAAAATGTTCCCTTACATTTGCAGTTGGCAGGTCTTACACGACCAGCTCCTGCAGAAACTCCCCAGGGTAGGAATACAGCAAGGATAAGTGGTTGAGCGGTGCGATGTAATAAGCCTGCCTTTTTTATTTTTGATTGAGTGATTGTATATTGAATGATTATGGATGCTCAAGAATTACAAAATAGGCTAAAATCATTTGCTTACAGAGTTGTAAAATTGGTTAGGGTTTTACCAAAAGAATTAGTTTCTGAGGTAATTACAAAACAACTTATCAGGTCTTCATTTTCAGTTGCTGCAAATTATAGAGCAGCTTGTAGAGCACAATCAAAAAAAGCATTCATTTCTAAACTTAGTATTGTTGTAGAAGAAATTGATGAAACTCATTTTTGGTTAGAAGCCATTTCAGATTTAGAACTTATTAGTCCAACTAAATTAATAGATTTAATAAAAGAAGCAGAAGAATTAACAAAAATATTAAGCTCCTCTAGAAAAACAGCACAAACAAAACTCAATCAATCAATCATAAAATAATCAATCAACCAATAGTTATGAAGTTTTTTATCGATACAGCAAACCTAGATCAAATTAAAGAGGCCAATGAATTAGGAATTTTAGATGGTGTTACTACTAATCCATCATTAATGGCTAAAGAAGGAATTAAAGGCGAAGAAGCTATTATTAATCACTATAAAACAATTTGTGAAATTGTTGATGGTGATATTAGTGCAGAAGTGCTTTCTGTAACTTTTAATGAAATGGTTGAAGAAGGTAAAAAATTAGCTGCTATTCATCCAAATATTGTAGTGAAAATTCCAATGATTAAAGATGGTGTTAAAGCCATTAAATGGTTTTCTGATAATGGCATTAAAACAAATTGCACATTAATTTTTAGTGCTGGTCAAGCTATTTTAGCTGCAAAAGCAGGTGCTACATACATGTCTCCTTTTTTAGGAAGAATTGATGATAGTGGTTGGGATGGCGTTCAATTAATTGAACAAATTGCAAACATTTATTCAATTCAAGGATTTGAAACTGAAATTTTAGCAGCTTCAATTAGAAATCCAAATCATATTATTAGATGTGCTGAAGCAGGTGCAGATGTTTGTACTTGTCCATTAGATTCTATACTTGGCTTGTTAAAACATCCATTAACTGATATTGGCTTGGCGAAATTTTTAGAAGATGCTAAAAAAATGTAGTTAATCTTCCTCAAAAAATTGATTTACATTTTTGGTAAAGTGGTTGAAATATTTATAAGAGAGCATATAATGAACATATTTGCTCTCTTTTTTTGTTTGTACAAATCCTGCTCTTCTTAACACTGCCAAATTTTGAGAAGCAATGGCTTGTTGAATATTTAATTTTGTATAAATTTCTGTTACAGTTAATGATTTGTTTTCATTTAATAATTGGATAATTGAAAGTCGTAAAGGATGATTAATAGCTCTAAGAATATATAAAGCTTTCTTATTTTTTATTACGTCAAGCTTTGAAACAAAGCCATCCCCTTTAATATTTATTTGATTTGCAGTATTCATATTTCAAAAAATAAAGTTAATGCACTCATCTTTAGTTTTTAGATCATATTCAAAATAAAGCTGTTCCCCTATCTTCGCGACCAAATTTTTTTATATGACAAACAGAACATTTACAATGGTTAAACCTGATGCTACAAAATTGGGTAATACAGGTGCTATCATTAATGATATTATTGCCGGTGGATTTGCTATTAAAGCAATGAAATGGACAAAATTAACTAAAGAACAAGCAGGTGCTTTTTATGCTGTACATAAAGAAAGACCTTTTTATGGTGAATTAGTAGATTTTATGAGTAGTGGACCAATCGTTGCTGCTATTTTAGAAAAAGAAAATGCAGTGGCAGACTTTAGAACTTTAATTGGTGCAACAAATCCAGCACAAGCTGAAGAAGGAACTATTAGAAAAAAATATGCAACATCATTAGGAGAAAATGCAGTTCATGGAAGTGATAGTGATGAGAATGCTGCAATTGAAGGAAACTTTTTCTTTTCTGAATTAGAAAGATTTTAGTTCAACCTGCTAGACTGTTAGTTTAGCATGGCAAAGAAAATAAGAAAATAAGAAAAGGGTTGCAATTGCAACCCTTTTCTTATTAGGAAATTAGATTTTAAAAATTAGTTATAATTAACAGTTACATTAAAAGGAGTTGCAGTAGTATAAGTTCCTGCAGCTTGATTAGCACTCACATCAATTGTAGCACCAACACTGAAAGATTGTGAACCAGTAACACCAGTTGATAATGTACCAGCAGTTAAGCCAATACTTGCAGTAAAGTTGTTAATGTTCATACTGTTTGCACCAGAAGCTAATACAATGTTACCACTTGGTAAAGTAATATCATAAGTATAAGCACTTTGTCCAGATACTGTAAATGAAGCAGCACTTACTGTTCCTGCTACTACAGGTAATGTTACTCCACCAGTAGCTGTTCTTGTTCCTGCAGCAGCTAATATCACTGTACCACCACTATTAGTAACTGCAATGTTACCAAAGTTCATATCTACATCTTTAACGATGCTGATAGGCGTTACAATTGTTGCTGAAGCTGAAGAAGTTGCTGTAGATTGAGCGTTTGCACTTGAGATGGTAGCAGCTATTACTATAACAGATACTACGATTTTTTTGATTTGTTTCATGTTTGTGTTGTTTAGTTGTTTAAAGAGAATGTAAAACTGCATCAACAAACCAAACTACACAATCCCTTGAATTAGGGGGTAGCTCTCAAATGCCTATAAATAAAGGGTTTCAGAATATTTTAATTTGCAAAATATTTTTAAAATTGTTTAAAAACAATAAAAAAGGTTGACTTTTTAGGTCAACCTTAATATGATAATTAGTGAAATATTTTATGTTCTTTCAGCATAACGCATCCATCTTTCAGGAATATCATTATTACTTGCAGTGATATAATCTGTTTTAGAACAAGGAATATATTTTCCATCATGTGCTTTCATCCACCATCTTCCTGTTCGTTTACTTTGCAGAAAAACAGAATCAATATCTGATAACACAATTGAATATTCATTAAACTGATCTACTTCATCAAGTTCAGCTTCCATTTTACTTTTATATAATCCATCCATATAATACCAAAGCATTTGGCTGATTTGTTTTGCAGTTAAATTTTCAATATCCAGTTTAGGATAATAACCATAAATGCCAACAGTATTTACTGACTTACTTAAACCTGCAAATTGCATTAACTTACAAGCGTCTTCGCCAGTAAATCCATTTGGAGTTAATCTATTAGCTGGAGCATTTGCATATTGAATTGCACTAATATCAAATGAAAATAAATTGGCATTTCGAATAGCTGGTTCCATCTCATCAATATTATCTCTAACATTTCCTACTCTATAACAATCGAATCTAAGTTTATCAATTGTTTCTAACATGTGTGGATGCACTAAATAACTCTGAAATCCTATATGTGTATAATGCTTTAACAAAGTTTGGTTCACTAGTTAACATGTCCATCAAAAAGTTATCAGCCATCAATACACTATCCATATTTAAATCAATAGCTGCATCAACACAAACTGCTTCAACTAATTTTTCAGCATTTACATAAGCATTATACTGAGCCATTGTTATATCATGACTTCCACCTAAAATCACAACTTTTTTACCTTGTTCTATTAATTCTGAAACGATGGTTTGCAATGCAGCATAAGTGTCTTGTAAGCTTGCACCTTTTTTTATGTTGCCAACATCTGCAACATGAATATTATTATGCCAATGAAATAACTTGTAAAACTCTTTTCTAATTTCATCAGGAGATGAAGCATTATCATATTCTAAACCATTACCCCTCATTTCACCACAACCAACAATTACCATTTCTGCTTGACTGATATTAGGGAATTCATCATCATGAACAAGAATATGTTTACCTATTTGTGTATCACGATATCCTTCATCATTCGATAAATAAGCAAGATTAATTGGCTCTAAAAAATCTACAGTTGTTTGTAAAGACATATATCTAAGCAGCTAAAATATTTATATTAAAAATCGACACCCATTGCAAAATAACCAATTGGTTTTCCTACAAAAACACCTTTCATTGGCCAAGCTACATCAAACTTTAAGAAGTAACCAAAAACAGTACTTCTTAATCCAAATCCATAGCCACCAGCAAATGGACCTAAGCCCCCTGCATCAATCTTAACAGTTATTGGATTATTGGCTTGTGTATAAATTTCTGTTGGTCTTGTAATGCCATTATATAAACCATTCCACGCAGTGCCTAAATCTACAAATTGTACTAATTGTAAATTTCTTAAGAATGCATTGTTGATGGGTTTATTGAAGAATGTTGTAAAAATGGGTAATCGTATTTCACTATTAATTACCAAAGCATTATTTCCATTGGCAACATTTTGATTATAGCCTCTCATATTAACTGCTAAACTTTGAAAAGCATAAGTATTATCGTTTCCTGGAGGATTATTATTGTTGAATTGTGGACTAATCCATCCATCAACCCCACCTAAATAATAAATAATTTTTCTGTTTCCCCAACTGACATCAGCTGCTGCTCTAACAGCCCAAATACAATTTCTATAAATGGGTAAATAATGTCGAGCATCGAAACCAAAATTAAAAGTTTCTTGACCAGGAACAATTTTCTTATCTGCACCTGGAAAAATAAACTCCATATAAGCTTTCCAACGTAAGCCTTCCCAAATATTCATGGTTGGGTTAATGGTGTTATCATGAACGTATTCAATTCTTCCCATTACATTATATGATGTAGAATCTCTTACAATTAAACCAATAACATCTGGAGCTCCAAATGCATTAAGATTAGCTGGTTTTAAAGTAATTTTATCTCTACGAATTCCCATATTAACTCTCAAACTTCTTACTTCATCAAATGGGTAGGAAACATTACCTTGATAAATATTTGTTACCAAATTGGCATTGTAAATTCCATTTCCAGGAATAACTAAATAAGTATAAGCATTAGTTTTATTACTTCTATAATAGTTGAAACCCCAATCTAATCTTGTCTTTAAATTTTGATAACTGATAAAAATATCTTTATCTGAAAAATTTGTGCCTAAACGTACACCAGCAGAAATTCTATGATCTTCAAACAAATCAAATACACCAGCTTTAAAAGCAAAATTGATGTTATTACCATTACTCAATTGAATAGGTCCAAATCCTCCTGCATAAGGTTGGTATCTTGTAATTAATAAATTGTTAGCAATGCCACTTTGTAAATTATCTGCCTGAAATTTTAATTTACTTTTAAATAATCTGGCTTTAGGAGTTGTATTTTGAACACTATTTTTTTCGATAATTCTTGAAAGATAGCTAGAGTCTCTTTTTTCATTTGCAAATGGGTTCTCGAAAAAATCTTTCTGTTCTAATACTGCAGAATCTATTTTTTGCTTGCCATAAGTATTGGCTTTTCCTTTTTGAATTTTTAATTCATTCATTACTTTTTTCATGTACACAGTTGGAGGTGCTGTTACATTTCTTTTCAGCAATGCATCTTCATTAATTTTTAACTTATATAAGTATTTATCGTTGCCTTCTCTACGAGTTTCACTTATTTGTCCATTATTTCCTGCTACCCTACTTTCAGTTAAAGAACTTTGATAGTTTGTAATAGGAAAAGTGTAAGTAGAATCTTTAAACACTTGAAAATAGGCAATGCTATCAGGCTCTTGCTTTTGCCAAGCAACTAAAGCAGAATCCATTTCTTTGATAGATGGATTTCGTAACATTTCATCGCCAACAAAATACAAAGTATCTAAACCATCTCTTTTGGTACTAAAGAAACCAGCCCAACGATTACCAACTCCATTTTCATCTGAAACAAATGTGAAGTGATTGGTATTGTATTGCATTGGCATGGTAGCATTCCCAAATTTTATATTTGTAAGTTGAGTAATTTGTTTAGTGGCAGAATTATTTAAAATATCTACTAAAAAAATATTGAATCTATGACGACTTGGTTGAACTGTATCTGCATTTGGTGCATCTGGTGAAGGACGATTTGATGAAAAAATAATTCCTGTTCTATTAGGAAATGAAACCATTGAAGGATTTAAATCATCATAAATATCATTGGTAATTTGTGTAGCTTTTTGTTCTTTTATTAAATAAGTATAAATATCTGTATGTCCATTTTTTGTTGCACTTAACACAAGCGTATTATCATTCAACATATAATTCGCATCAAGTATTTGATCGAAGCCTGTTATTTCTTGTTTATACTTTTTGTATTTAGAAATTAAATCATAAACAAACATTTTTGTTTTACCAGCTTCCCAATAAATACAGATAAAACTATTGCCCTTTACATCCCAAGCTAGTATTGGATAATTTGGATTGATATCTCCTTCATTCGTTCTAACTCCTCGTTTTAAAATAGTTTTACTTTCATAGTCTTCGAAATATTGAACACTATAAAATCCTTTTTTAAATTCAACAACAAGATAGTTTTTATTTTTTGGATTAGGGTTAGCTTGAAATCTATAATAATCAGACTTAGAAACATCCATATCAGCAACTATACTCCCTTTTGGTGCATTTCTTCTACGCCTAATATCAGTATAATATTTATCTTGTTCTTTCTCCATAAACTCAGCCAACAAATTCTTAAACTTCATCTTAGCAATTTTTTGAGATGCCGTATTTAAGTTTTTATATACTCTAGCTAAGTATAAAAAGTAAGTAACACTTTCTGGTTTATAATTTGTTGCTATATAATGCCAAAAACTATGACCAGCTAATTCCGATTTAGCAAAAGCAAAATGATAAAAAGTTTTATAATCGCCATTTAACATGGCAGATTTTAGTTCATCATCTTTTTCTGTACTCCAAGGTTCTGCAACATAAGCAATATAACCATCAGTTAACCATTTTGGCAAATCAAGCAAAGCCTGATTACTGGCAACTTCACCAATATCATCTCCAAATAATAAATTGTTTAAAATAATTTGTGCAATGCCTTTTCGAATCAACATTTTTAAATGTGTATGATTACCATCAAAATACACCATCATTTTATTGTTGGGCAAAATGGTTACTCCATTTGAGTTTTGAGTAGTTGATCCTAATCCAATATTTGATTGTCTGTATTCATCATAACTGTTATAAACAAAAACGGTTGCTTTGCCCCGTAATGTAGATTCCATAAAGGTTTCAATACCTGCTAATTCTGTTTCAGCCATTTGAGAAACAAAATTCCCTAACTCAGTTCCTCCTTGAGTTACATATACATCAAAATTCTGACCCTCATAAAATTTCCAATTGAATTTTTTATATTGAATTCTGTTTTTACCGAACTCTACAGCATTCACTTGACTATTTGAGAATAATGGTGTAAATAATACTGATAAAAAAAATAGAGATACAATTCTGTTCATTTGCATAATCCTTTCTACTTAATTAAGGTAAAGATAAAGCCTATAACATTGCAATATTATAATATTGATGTAAGAATTAAAATTACTGTATTAGTTTAATGATTTCTTTAATAATATGTTAGAAATTTGATAATTCAACAAAAATCGTAAATGAAGAAATTATTTATCATTACTCTTCTTGTTAGTAGCTCATTAAATGCTCAGCTTACCAAATATGTAAATCCATTTATTGGCACAGGTGGTGCTGGTCATACTTTTCCAGGTGCAACAACACCTTTTGCAATGGTGCAATTAAGTCCAGATACTAGAATTGATGGAAGTTGGGAAGGTTGTAGTGGATATCATTATAGTGATTCTACTATTTATGGATTTTCTCATACTCATTTAAGTGGCACAGGAATTAGTGATTATGGAGATATTGCTTTTATACCATGGTTTTCAAAAACTGATGATTTTGAAAAACTAAAAAATGAAAATCTAAAAACTAAATTCAAACATAAAAATGAAAAAGCAAGTGCAGGTTATTATAGTGTTAAGTTAGATGATATTCCTGTAAAAGTTGAATTAACTGCAACTACAAGAACAGGCTTTCAACGCTACACTTTTTAATGATGATGGATTTGGTTATGTGGTACTGAATTTGAAACATAGAGACGAACTTCTTGAAGGCAAAATAAATAAAGTACAAAGTACAGAGTACGAAGTACAAAGCAAAAACAAAGAAATAAGAAGTTTAAAATACAAAGGAATTAGAGTTTCAAAAGCTTGGGCAACAAGACAAGAATTGTATTATGGATTTGAAATAAATCAAGATGCATTAAATGAATACATTGTTAATGATGGGAATAATGATACCAAATTAATACTTCAATACAAAGTGTTGAAGGGACAACAAATACTAATAAAGACAGGCATTTCAACAGTTGATGCTGAAGCTGCATTAAATAATTTAAATGTTGAAAATCCAAGTTGGAATTTTGAAAAAATAAAACTTCAAGCAAACAATCTTGGGAGAAAGAATTGAGAAAGATAGAAGTAGCCTCACCCCAACCCTCTCCAAAGGAGAGGGAGAATTTAGTGGTGTTTTATACAGCTCTTTATCATTGTATGATCCATCCAAGTATTATGAATGATGTTGATGGAAGATACAAGGGTAGAGATGGAAAAATTCATAAAGCAGAAGGCTTTAATTATTATACAGTTTTTAGTTTGTGGGATACACACAGGGCTTTACATCCTTTATTAAATATTATTGATAAAAAAAGAAGTCATGATTTTATCATTACTTTTTTAAAGCAATTTGAACAAAGTGGTAGATTGCCCATGTGGGAATTATGGAATAATGAAACCAATTGTATGATTGGTTTTCATAGTGTGAGTGTAATATTAGATGCTTATAGAAAACAAGTGATTAGCAAAGATGAACTTAAACAACTTTGGCCTGCTGTAAAAGCAGAAGCCATGAGTAATCGTTTTGGTTTGGATAAATTTAGAGAAAAAGGATTTTTAAGTGTAGAAGATGAAAGTGAAAGTGTAAGTAAAACTGCTGAATATAGTTATGATATGTGGTGTGTGAGTGAGATTGCTATGGAACTTGGTTTTAGTAATGATGAAAAATATTTTAGAAAATATTCTAGTGCTTGGGCGGAATTAACCGAATCCCGAAACATGGATTTATGCAACCACGAAAAAATGGAAACTGGCTACAAAACTTTAATCCTTATGAAGTAAACAATAATTATACTGAAGCCAATGCATGGCAGTATAGTTTTTATCATCCTCAAAGTACTTCAATAAATAATTCATTATTGCAAAAATTGTTTAAAGCTAATACTCAAACTACTGGTAGAATTCAAGCAGATATTACAGGAATGATTGGTCAATATGCACATGGCAATGAACCTAGTCATAGTTACATTTATCTCTTAGACGAGAAGATAAGTTTAAACTATTTGAACTATGTAATAAATAACTTTTATACCAATAAACCAGATGGATTAATTGGCAATGAAGATTGTGGCCAAATGAGTGCTTGGTATGTAATGAGTGCTTTAGGTTTTTATCAAACTTGCCCAGGAAATAACATGTTTAAAGTTCGTTTCCCTTTATTTGAAAAAGTAAATGTTACAATAAATGATACAAATAAAATAAGTTTTATTAAAACCATTGAAGCTAATATTAAGGACAGCATTTATCGTTTTAAAAATGGTGATAATAATGTTGCTTCAATTTCTTGCAATTTTACTTCTGATGTCAATTCTCTTTTTGGTGTAAAAAAGAATGAATTCGTTATTACAAATGTTCCTACTCATACTTCAAAAGAATATGTGTATTGTGCAGGTGTAAAATCAAAATTCCAAATAGATTTATTATGTCCTATAATTCAACCAGAATTCAATACTCCTTTCTCTGATTCAAATAGAATAGGAATAAAATATTTAGGAAGTTACCTTTCTGATGATTTTGGTAATCCGACAAACATTAAATACTCCATTAATGATAGCTTATTTTTGGATTACATTTCACCTTTTACAATTTATAAAAATTCTACAATAAAAGCATTTACTTATTTTGGAACAGATACTTCTTACATCTCTACAGCCCATTTCTACAAACGTCCACACAACTATTCTATTCAACTCAATTGCAAATACAATAAGCAATACACAGCAGATGGTGATGATGGAATTATTGATGGTCAATATGGAGATTTAGATTGGAGAAAAGGTGGTTGGCAAGGTTATCAAGCTCAAGATTTTGAAGCCATCATTGATATGAAGGAAGTAAAACAATTTTCAGAAATATCAGCCAATTTTTTACAAGATACTCGTAGCTGGATTTTGTTTCCTACAAAAGTTGAGTTTTATATTTCAAATGATAATATCAATTTTACACTTGTTGAAACTTTTGAAAATAAAATTCCTGCAAATGATTATACTATTCAAAGTCAAAAGTTAAAAGTCAAAACCCAAAATGAAAATTCATCTGCAAGGTATATAAAAATTAAAGCAACTAATTTTGGCAAACTTCCTGAGTGGCATCTAGGAAAAGGAGATGATGCTTTTATTTTTATAGATGAAATAGAAATAAAGTAAGTTGACAGTTAACGGTCAACGGTCAACAGAAAAAAATCAACAATAAATCAATCAATATATTCAATGTTTACATATCAAACAATTTACATTTAGTCCAATTGAAGAGAATACTTATTTACTCTACAACGAAAACAAGAATGCAATTTTAATAGACCCTGGTTGTTATTCAATTGCAGAAAAAAATACGCTGAAAAGATTTATAGATGAGCATGAGCTTAACTTGAAAATGTTATTGAATACACATTGTCATTTAGACCATGTTTTTGGCAATAAATGGGTAAATGAAACGTATGGATTAAAACCCATTATTCATAAAGATGAAGAGTTAATGTTACGACATGCAGCAATTTCAGGAGAAAAATGGGGTTTACCTTTTGATAATTATGAAGGTGAAGTTGAATATTTGAGTGAAGGAGATATAATTAGAATAGATGAGGATGAACTAGAGGTTATTGCAGCACCTGGACATAGTCCTGGTCATGTTTGTTTTTATTCAAAAGCTCAAAATTTTATAATTGGTGGAGATGTGTTGTTTTATGAAAGTATTGGCAGAACTGACTTTCCTATGTGTAGTCATGAAGATTTAATAAGAAACATAAAAGAAAAAATATTCATCTTACCAGATGAAACAACTGTTTATTCAGGTCATGGAAGGCCAACAACTGTTGGTCATGAAAAGCAATTCAACCCTTTTATTGATTAAGATTTTTTGCTTTATTAGTCATTGTGCAAATCTGTAAAAGTTTTTCAAAGTTTTTCAGTCTTTTCGTTTTGAAACAATTTTGGTTAAATTGCATCAAACTTTTTATCATGAATAAAAAACTGTCAAGCTTTTTATTAATTGCAATGAGTGTTACAGTTTTATCTTGTGTATCTAAGAAAAAAACTCAACCCACAACTGTTGAACCTGCAAAAATGCAAATGCCAAAAGCCGAAACTGATCCTGGTGTATTAGTGCCTTTTACTCGTGACTTGTTTTTCAAGTTAAGAGATAATGGGCTGGACATAAAGAAGCTTAAATTTTATGTAGATAATACCATTGTATTAAATAAAGTAGCTACAAGTGGCAATTTTGAAATTAATGAAAAAGGAACTTTAGTAAAGAAAAATGGTGTTGCAGAAAACATTTTAAAAATTACTCCTCAGGTTGCTGGAATGATTGAAATTATTGAAGCTGATGGTGTGAGAATGAATTTTGGCAGACCAGGAAGCAATATAAAATTCATTAACAATGCTCAATCTCCTAAATTCTTTCAATTTTCTGGAGATAAGTTAGATAAAGCATCAGGTTCTACAGAAGTTGCTTATAATAATAGTACTTATAAAGCAACTTGTGAAGGTTGTTCTGCTGTTTCTGATATCAAATTAATGATTAAACAATTAGATGTTGAAACAGGAATGGGTAAAGGAACAATTGAACCAGGAGTTGGCAATAATAGAAATTTGAATTATTAATTTTTTAAATTATCCTCATAAAAAAAGTCAATTCTTTCGAATTGACTTTTTTGTTTTTATAAAGATTTGCTTTTATTTAGTTTTTACAAATTTCAATACAGAAGTCTCAGTTTTATTTTCTACAATCATCTTAACTAAATAAGTTCCTGCAGCTAATTGATTTATTTTTAATGTAGAAATATTAGTTCCAGCTTCTATAGAGATTTTATTGATCATTACTTGTTTACCATAAATATCTGTTACAAGTAAAGTAGCTCTTTCTGCACTTGGAGCATCAATTGAAACAGTAATTTCTTCAGTTGCTGGATTAGGGTACAATGAAGTCATTTTAATATTATTAATTCTATCTCCTTTTAATAATATTACATTACTCAATTTAAATTTACCATCACGATCAATTTGTTTTAGTCTATAATAATTTGCACTAGAATTAATTTTATCGTCAACAAAACTGTAATTCAATGTTGAATTACTATAGCCATTATCTCCTTTTGAGTTTATAAAACTAATTGCACTAAATCTAGACCCATCGATACTTTTTTCAAGTTCAAAACCTTTGTTGTTTTGTTCTGAAACTGTTGTCCAATATAAATTGTTTATTCCATTTCCTTTTGAACCAGAAAAATTAGTAATTGAAACAGGCAATGAACAGTTTACAATTAAATTAGCTGTATCTAAAGATGAACAATTCGTTGCAATATTTGTAGATAAAGCAGTGTATTTAGTAGTGGTTGATGGTCTTGCATAAACTATTGCTCTACTATCTCCTGTATATGGAAAAAATCCAGTTGCATCTGCATATAATCCAACTTGTGGGCTCCATGTAAAACTTCCTGTTCCACCACTAGCTGTTAACTCTTTTGCTGGACTATCATTACATTGAGAAAAACTATGTGGAGTAACGATTGTTGCTGGAGGAAGATTTCCTACAGAGCTAGTAACATTTATTGCCACTGCTCTTTCACTTTCAGCAGAAGTAATACTATTTTTTGATCTAACTGTAAACCAATATGAAGTTGAAGGGGTTAAACCAGTTACAGAGAAATTTGTTCCAACAACATTTGTTCCAACAATATCATAATAACCAGTTGTTGTATTTAATTGATAAACATCATAATTTGTTGCATTAACACTAGCATTCCAGTTCAAAATAACTTCACCAGGATTACAGCCAGTATTAACACCATAAAAACCAGTTGGGGTACCTAATATTTTAAAACCAGCATCACTAACATCACTCAAATCAAATGTACTCACTCTAATTTTTGCTATAGCCGTATTGATACCAGCAGGAATTGTCCAAGTCTGTCTAGTTGTATTATAACCAGCAACTCCAATAAAATTCCAAGTTGAACCATTATCTAAAGAATACTCAACTGTTTGAGAAGAATTTACACCAGCAATATTCCATGTAATTGTTTCAGTAGAACCTGGATTTAAAGTTTCATTTCCATTAGGATATGTTACTTCAATGTATGGCATATCTACTATCCAAGTTAAAGCATAACCCTGAGAACCACCCACAGGTACAGATAATCCATTTACATTAACAGTATATGTTCCAGCTGTTGGATAATCAATTTCTACTTGCTCAATATTACTTACTACATCCACACCTTTTGTAGCTGCATTACCAGGATTGTTTTTATCTAATATCCAAGGGTAATTTGTTGTTGCTCCATTAACCACAGTTAAATCTAAATTATTTACTAAAGCTGGATTGGCATTTGTACTTCCTGCAGGATCATTCCAAGTAATCATTACTCTTAATTTTGCAGCATTAGCAGGCACTATTATACTCGTTGTATTTGTTACACCTGTAGCAACAGTATTCATTAGGTAACGATTAGTTTCTAAAATTTTTACAGCTTCTAATGAATTCATTCTTCCATAACCAAATTTATAATCAGGCCCAACATTACCCAAATCAAAAGCAGAATTCAGGATAACGTTTTTGATCAAAGTTGATTGAGGAAGAAAGTTACTATTTAATTCTTTATAACGTTGATAAAGCAAAGCTGCAGTACCAGCTGCACCTGGAGAAGCCATTGAAGTTCCAGAAATGGTTCCATAAGAATTCAATGGTAGATAAGTTGAGAATACACTAGAACCAAAAGTAGAAATTTCAGGTTTTACTCTACCATCTGTAACAGGACCAAAACTACTACTACCAGAAATAGCTTCTGTTGTTGTAATATTTGCAACTAATAAATTATTTTTTGCTGGTTTACCACTGCCAGTAATTGTTCCCCAACCTCCTGTACAACTTGATTGAGAATTTCCAGCAGAATGAACGTGTAAATGATAATCATAATTATTTAAGTTAATATCTGTACTTCTACTTCTACTAGAATAAACAACACTTGCACCAGTTAAACCACAAGTTGCAGAACCTCCATAAGAGTGATTACTTACACTTAAATTATATAATGGAATAGCTACATTCATTTCTGATTGTATATCACCATTATAATCATAACTATACAATTTTGCATTAGGTGCCATACCTCTAGCTTTTGGATCTATTAATCCTCTACCAACCATAATTCCTCCAACATGCGTAGAATGATCACTTGCAGATGAAGTTTTTATCATTGTTAATCTACCAGCAGGAGAAAAATCTAAATGTGGGCTTACTTCTCCACCATCCCATTCACCAATATTTATTCCATCTCCTTTTAAGTTTCTAATTCCATCATTCAAAACGTTTGCTCTGTGCAATGTTCTTCCTAAAGTGTTTTCTAATTGATCAGCGGGTTCTATAGGTTCTAACCATTGCACAAATGGCAATGAAATTAATTGTTGCAAATTATTGATAGGAACTCTCAATTCTAAAGTTCTAAATTTTGTAGAAGATTTTAAAATATTAGTTTGAAAGTTTTGTAAAGCACTTTCAATTAAGTGAATCGAAATATTATCGTAATAAATAACGTTTACATCAACAAAGCCCAATTGCTTAATAGCATAATCAGGTATTTGATTATTCATTATAGCTGGAACTGTTTTTTGGTTATTTGTCATTTTAAAAACACTTCTCACATTATTTTGTGTCAAAATATTTATATCAAATGATTTTAAAATTGATGCAGTATAGCTTAAAGATGGAATGTATTCTACTAAATTAACGCCTCCTTTTTTTAGAGCCTCTTTGCTTGCTTCAGAGGGTAGTTGATTAAATTGTAAGACAACATAGTAGTAATTTTCAAAACTACTTTGTTGAAATAAATCAGCATCCTTTGTTAAGCCATTTAAATTTTTTTCTGGTAAAAAATTTCCTGAATTAAACTGCACATCAAAATTTTGGGTTGTTTGTGCAAAAACAAATGTTGAAACCATTAAACCAAACATTAAGGTTAAGGTTTTAGTAAAAATTCTTTTCAAAAGATTAATTTTATAGTTAAAAAGTAGGGTGCAAAATACTTAAAATAGAATTAAGTTGATTTATTAGTTTTTAAGAAGAAGTTCACACTAAATTTCATGAATCTAAATAATTGATAATGAATAAAATGTGACTCCAGAAGGATTCGAACCCTCATCATCAGAGCCGAAATCTGATATTCTAATCCATTGAACTATGGAGTCTTTAAATTATTTTGTAAAAATAGGAAAAATGATGAAGTAGCAAATTAATCAGCAAGAGTCCATGTTGAAGATCTGCCTAAAAAGAAGTCCACAAATATGGCACCTAAGCCTTTAAATTCCTTTCATTGCTTTTTCAAAGCCTTTTAAATTACAAGTCCATTTAAAGGTTGTCTTTGCTGATTTACATCTGAATTTTTGATATGTTCTAGGTTCTCCTTTATCATTATGAGTTTTGATAACCATATAATTTTACCACAATACTTTCCATCAACAGCCTTATAAATTTGAATTTTTGAAGACTTTTCTTGGTTATACCAAACTTTTTCTAGCGGATCTTTCTGAGAAAAAACTTGGGTGATTACAAATAAACTTAAAATACTAAATATCCATTTCATGAATCAAAAATAGAAAAACAAAACCATGAGAGAAATTAAAAAAGCTTCATAATTGTTTTTATCTTTTAACTAAATAGTTTACCATGAGTAACTTAAATCACAAAAGTCAAGCAAAAGTTAGAAACTGAAAATACTGTCATCTCTCAGTGAAATGTAAAAGCCAAGTTGTAAATAAAATATAAGTATATAAAAGAGTATTTTACTCATTAAAAAATACTAAAAAGTATTTTTTATATAATATAGTAAGGAAAAATCTACTTGGACAAAAACATTAATTATACTTTTTGCACCTTAAAAAAAATGACTGATTTATTAAGATTATGCAAAGTTATCTCTCTCAATTATTAATTACAGAACATGATGTAATTCAGAATGTTGGAAATTTTATTATCCAAAAAGGAAATTATTGGGAAAATAATCCTGATGATTATACAAGGATAGTATATAAATTATTAGACTTTTTTAAAGTGTATTCCGACGAGTATCATCATATAAAAGAAGAAGAAATTTTGTTTCCAGCATTAGCAAAAAAAAATGATGTTGTATCAAACGGTATTGTGCAAGAATTAGTTGAGCATCACGAGCAATTTAGAGAAATGGTTGCAAATATTAGAAATGCATTGATTATAAATGATTTTGCTACAACCCAAAAATTATTAGAAGAATATATCGAAATGTTGCAAGATCATATTGCAGTTGAAAACGATGAGCTTTTTCCGATGACCGACAACCTTTTTAGCGAAGATGAACTCGAAAAACTTTATTACAAATGTTTAGATAAAGATAATGAACTCGGAATGCAACGAAAAGAAGACTTAAAAGATATTATAAAAAATATAAATTAATGGATAGAAGAAATGAAATACTAACACGTTGTGCAGAGAAAGCATTCGATTTACATTTTAAACATGCTAAACAATGGAAGGCCAATGGAGAAAATCGTTTTTTGGTAGGGTATCTTCCCATTTATTTTCCAAGAGAAATTATTCATGCTATAAATGGATTAGCTGTTGGAATTATGGGTACTGGAGACCGAAAGCAAATTATTAAAGGAGATGCCTATTATCAGTCGTATATCTGTCATTTGCCCAGAGGTGTAATTGAAATGGCACTTGATGATTCTTTAGATGATTTTGATGGTTTTATTTTTCCAGCAATTTGCGATTGTATTAGAAATCTTTCTGGAATGTTTAAACTTTCAAATAAAGGAAAATTTCAACGCTATTTCGATTATCCACAAAATTTCGACCCTCAAATTGGAGGTGTTTTTTATTATCAAGAACTCGAAAAAATTATAGCCGATTCGTTTAAAATAAACGGTATAAAATTAACAACCGATAATCTAAATAATTCTATAAAACTCTTTAATAAAAACAGGAGACTAATTGAACAAATTTATAATATCCGTCAAGATTTTCCTTGGAGGTTATCGGCAGTAGATACTTATCATATTTTAAGAGCAGGTTTAGTTATGCCTATTGAGGAGCACAATAAAATACTCGAAGAAATTATTGAAATTATTAGTGAAGATTTTGGAGAACCTATAGATAATATTAGAGTTGTAATAAGCGGTTCGTTTTGTGAGCAACCTCCCGTTGGATTAATAAAATCTATTGAAATGGCTGGATGTTATATTGTTGACGATGATTTAATGCAAGGTTCTAGATGGATAGAAGGCGATGTGGAAGAAGATACAAACGATCCTTTAGGAGCTTTAGTTAACGCCTATATTACAAAAAGCACTTTTGCATCTGCTGTGTACGATGTAGGTAATCCAAAAGGTAAAAGATTAGTTCAGCTAGTAAAAAACAGAAAAGCCGATGGAGTAATATTTAGTGCAGCAAGTTTTTGTGATCCTGCATTACTCGATAAGCCAGAATTACAAAAAGAATGTGATTTAGCAGGAATTCCACATATCAATTTTCAATATCACGAAAACACCGGGCAGTTTAAAATAATTAAAGAACAAGCAGGTACTTTTTCCGATTCAATAAAACTGTGGGCTTAAAAAAGCAATGGTTATTTAGCATTCACTCAAAAACAAAAAATTATGGCAGATATTCAAGATGCAATCAAAGAAAAAAGTATGATTCTCCAAAAAGAGATGCTTGCAAATCTTTTTAAAGAACTGAGTAATACTAATGAAACAGGCAAAAAAGTTGTTTACACTTTTGTTCCAGGTAATTTAACTGAGTTGATTTTATCGTTTGATATGCTACCAGTTTATCCAGAAATTAATGCATTACAATCTGGAATGCGAAAAAAATCTGCTGAGTATATTAGAGAAGCTGAAAAAATTGGATTTAGCGAAGATGTTTGCACCTATGTTAAATGCGATATAGGAATGATGTTAAAAGGAAATATTGGACCAACTGGCGAAAAACTTCCCCCACCAGATTTGCTTTTATTAAGTTATACCGGTTGTTTTACGTTTTTAAAATGGTTCGAAAATTTAGAACGATTATATCCTGGTGTTCCTGTAGCCATGTTGCATACACCTTATCAAGAAGATGGAACCATCTCTGAAGAGCAAATTAGATACATGGTGAAACAATTAAAAGAAGATGTAATTCCAAAAATGGAACAAGTTTCAGGAAAAAAATATGATGAAAAACGATTGTCGAAAATGATGGAAAAATCAGTTGAGGCAGAAGATTTATTGGTTAAAATTTTAGAAAGTGCCAAACATAAACCATCGCCAATTGATGCCTATTTTGCTGGGGTTTATTATATAGGTCCAATTTTTACAGCATTTAGAGGAACCGATGAAGCTGTGAATTATTATAAAGAATTATGGAAGGAAGTTCAAGAAAGAATAAAACTAGGATTAGGCCCCATTACACCAGAAGGAGAACTCAAAGAAGAAAAATTTAGATTAGTGGTAGAAGGCCCTCCAAACTGGACCAACTTCAGAGAATTCTGGAAAATATTTTACGATATGGGTGCTGTAATTGTAGCATCTTCTTATACAAAAGTTGGTGGTGTCTATGATCTTGGTTTTAGACATGATCCTAATAAGCCCTTAGAAAGTTTATCGAAATATTGTATGGGTTGTTACACCAATATGAACCTGCCACAAAGAGTAGATTTATTAGCCAATTATGTAAAAGAGTATCAGGCAGATGGATTTCTAATTAATTCAATAAAAAGTTGCAATTCTTTTTCAGCAGGTCAGTTAATGATTATGAGAGAAATTGAACAACGTATGGAAATTCCAGTTGGATTTATAGAAAGTGATTTAGTTGACCCAAGATATTTTTCTTATGCCAATATTAAAAATCGTTTGGAATCTTATTTCCAAATGTTAGGGCAACGAAAAATAATAATGAAGCAAGAAGAAACTATTTAATAAATAATTATTAATAAAAAAAATGAGCAAATATTATCTTGGAGTTGATCTAGGTTCTACTACATCTAAAGCTGTAATTATAAATGAGCAAGATGAAATAATTGGTCGTGGTATAACAAATACAAGAGCAAATTATGCAGTTGCTGCAGATATTGCTAGAGATGAAGCAGTTTATAATGCAAGGTTTTCAATACTTAAAAAAAACCTAGCAAACGATATAGCTTCTAACCCTCATTATAAAAAATACATTAACGATCTTGAAAGTGTTTTTCAATACGAACAGTTTAAAGTTCGACTTGATAAATTAGGAGAAGAATTGTTAAAAACTTGTATGTCTTTTTTTAAAGAAGAAGAAACTCAAGAAAAAATGTTGTCTCATTTAAGAGCAATTCGTAAAGCCTTTAAACCGATTATAAAACATGATTATTTGTTTAACAATTTAGGAGCAAAAAATCAATTTTTTAGAGATATTGTTTCAGAAAAATATAATGAAGAAGTAAACAAGTTAGATACTTCATTGTTTGAACCCTTAATGACAGTTTGGGATAAAAGCATAAGCCCAGCAGAAAATGTTTTAATCACTTTTGATTTTAAAGAGTTGATTGAAAAAGCAATGGATGAATTAAGGAATAAATACAAAAATCTCCTAGATACAAATTCTGAAAATTCAAATGTTGAATATGACGATACTATGTTTATGCTAAAAGAAGATTTTGATCATGTCGAAGAATCATTAAAAAAACATATTGACCAAATTGCTGAAATAGAATTTAATATCACAAACATGACAGGTACTGGCTATGGCAGGGCATTACTTCCATTTCCTGCAGATTGTATTCGTTCTGAAATTTTATGTCATGCATTTGGTGCACATGCTATTTTTCCCAATACAAGAACTGTGCTTGATATTGGAGGTCAAGATACTAAAGCAATACAAGTAGATAAATATGGATTGGTTACTAGTTTTCAAATGAACGATCGTTGTGCTGCAGGTTGTGGAAGATATTTAGGATACATCGCCGATGAAATGAGTATTTCATTAAATGAATTAGGGCCAATGGCATTAGAAGCAGAAAAAGAAGTAAATATATGTTCTACATGTACTGTATTTGCTGGTGCTGAGTTAAGAGAGCTTACTAATTTGGGCGAAAAAAGAGAAGATATTTTAGGGGGATTACACAAAGCAATTATTATGAGGGCCATGTCATTAATTGCACGTTCAGGTGGAGTTTTCAATGAATTTACATTTACTGGAGGAGTTGCAAGAAACCAAGCAGTTATTAAATATTTAACTCAACTGGTTAAAGACAATTATGGAGATGATATTAATATAAACATTCACACAGATTCCATTTTTATGGGTGCATTAGGTGGAGCCATGTTTGCAAGAAGAAATTTAAATGTTGATCTCCCGTCTAATAAAAAAGTTGCAGTAAATAATTAATTCATTCAGAAAAATTAAAAAATATGATTTCGCATATATATACAATGGGAATTGATGTGGGTAGCAATTTTATCAAATTGGTACTGATGGATTATTCAGATCAACCCATAATTGTTGATAAGCAAACTGAAAAAATTCGAAAAAGAAATCCTACTCAAGTTGCTGAAGAAATGATTCAAGTAATGCTTCAAAAAAACAATTTAAAGTATGAAGATATTGCCTATCTCGCCTCTACAGGTGAAGGAGATTTAGTAAAACGTAAACGAGGTCATTTTTATGGAATGACTACTCATGCTAAAGGGGCTAATTACTTTTTTCCTGATGCAAAAACAGTTGTAGATATGGGAGCTTTATTTGTTCGAGCCATAAAAATATCGACAGATGCAAGAGTTGAGGATTATAAAATGACTGGACAATGTGCATCTGGATCAGGGCAATTTGTAGAAAATATTTCAAGATATCTTGGATTATCAATTGAAGAAGTTGGTGATGTTTCTTTACAAGCTGATAGATCCAGAAGTTTCATCTGGAATTTGTGCAGTACTTGCAGAAACAGATGTAATAAATATGGTATCCAGAGGCATTTCAACACCCAATATTATTAAAGGAATTCATCTATCAATTGCAAATAGAATTATTAAATTATTAAGTTCTTTAAAAGCAGAATCACCAATTATTCTTACAGGAGGAATGGCTTTAAATAAAGGAATGTTGCAGGCTCTAGAAGAACAATTAAAAGAAACTGGTAAAAAATTTGAAATTAAATCACATCCCGATGCTATTTATGCAGGTGCAATTGGTGCTGCTTTATGGGGAGGTTATAGACATAATAAATTAAAAGAAAAAGAACTTGAATTAAGTAAATAAAGTGTACAGTAATTATTAAACACTAAGAATGTTATTAGAAAAAAATCGCAATATGGAGTCTGGCAAAAATCTGTCAAATATTGTTTCAAATATTGCGACTTTGATAAAAAATAATACTGCCGTTTTAATAATAAAATTGTTTATCAAGAAAAACAGCACAACACTTTGATAGATTATCCTGGAGTGAATTATATAACAATATTCAAAATATTGCATTTAACTTAAAAGAATTTGGATTTTCTGAAGGAGATAAAATGGTCATTTATTCTCCCAATCGAAAGGAAATGTTAGAGATTGAATTGGCAGTAATGGCATTGGAGGAATTGCAGTTCCAATTTTTGCATGTTTTAAAAAAGAAACTGCAGAATTATTAATCAATCATTCTGATGCAAAATTTTTAGCTGTTGCTGGAGACTTCCAATTATCCAATATTGGCACTATGCCCAAACATTCAAAAAATATTTGTTTTTGATGATCTAAATTCTACAGCATTTCAAAATAATGTACATCCATTTAAAGATTTATTAAAAGAAAAAACTAGCAATAATTTCACTTTAAACTACACTGCAAACCCCAACGATATTTGTTTAAACATGTACACATCTGGTACAATGGGAATTCCAAAATGTGTTCAACTTTCTCATAAAAATATTTTATCTCAACAAGCAGCTTTAGATGCAATTGATTGTGGAATATTAATGAGAACGATAAGTTACTTTCTTACTTACCTTGGCATCATAGTTTTGGAGGCATTTTTGAATTATTTACTGCATTATACAAGGTGCTACTTATACTTTAGAGCCTAGTTTTGGAAAAGATATTAATAGCATTTTAGAAAATTGGAAAATTATTAAACCCAATATTTTTTTCAGTGTTCCAAAAGTATATCAATCATTATTTGAAATTTTTCAAAACGATAAAGAACTTGAAAATATATTTTTTCACCAAGGGCTAAAATTTATTTTTACTGCTGCAGCTGCTTTACCAGATAAGTTATCAAATGAATTTGAAAAAAGACAAATTCCTGTAATTGAAGGTTGGGGACTAACAGAAACTTCTCCTTGTTGCACTTTAACAGATCCTAAATTAAAAAGAGAAACAGGTATCGTTGGATTCCCAATTCCAGGAGTTGATTTAAGGTTAGGAGATGAAGATGAAATTCAGGTAAAAGGGCCCAACATTATGTGTTGTTATTATAAAAATGATGAAGCCAATAAAAATATTTTTACCGATGATGGTTGGTTTAGAACTGGCGATATTGGCACTTTTACAACAGATGGATTAAAATTAATTACCCGAAAAGATAGAATTTTTAAACTATCGAATGGAGAAAAAGTAATTCCAACTGAAATGGAAAACCTCATTCATTCAAAATGCCATTTTGTTTCTTTTGCAATTGTTTCAGGTAGTGGAAAAGAATATCCAGTTGCATTGCTGTTTCCAAATAAAAATTTACTAAAAAATCCATCTTCAGATGGAGCACAAATTACAGGATGTTTTTGCCCAAAAAATTTAAATGAATTAAGTAGTTGCTTAAATGGTTGTTTACAAATAGCAAACTCTAGAATAGGGCAAAAATTTTCTAAAATTCAATCTGCCATTTTAATTAACGACGAATTGAGTTTTGATAAAAACACTTTAACACCATCCTTAAAAGTTGCACCAAATAATGTAATGAATGTTTATAAAGCACATTTAGAAAATTTATACGGAGAAGAAAATGAATTAAAAGAAGAAGTATTTGTAATTAAACTAGATTCTTAAACAACATAAATATGTTTGAAATAAAAAGTACTGAAAAATTAAAATCGTTAATGAACGATTACTTTATGTCGTTTAACACTTCAGAAAAACCTGTTGCTTGGTGTACAAGTGTTGGCCCTGCAGAGTTGTTACGTTCTTTTGGCTTTGAAGTTTATTTTCCCGAAAATCATGGTGCATTATTAGGAGCCACTCGAACAGCAATGGATTATATTCCTGCAGCAATTAAATGTGGTTATTCAAATCATATTTGTTCATATACAACAAGCGATATTGGTTCATTTCTTTCTAAAAAAACTCCACTTGAAAAACATTATGGATTATCTGGTGCACCAAAACCAGATCTTATTGTTTACAACACCAATCAATGTAGAGAAGTAGAAGATTGGTTTTCGTTTTATGGCCCACATTTTAATTGTCCTGTAGTAGGAATTCATCCACCAAGGCATTTAGATGAAGTAACAAAAGATGAGATTGATTTAGTTGTAAAACAATTCAAAACAATCATTCCAGTTTGCGAAAAAGCTTCTGGCAATAAATTTGATTTAGAAAAGTTTAAGGCAACATTAAAACTGAGTAAAGAAGCTACAATACTTTGGAGAAAAGTTTTAGAAACAGCCAAACAATCTCCTTCACCTATTTCTTTTTTTGATGCTGTAATTCATATGGGACCTATTGTTGTTTTAAGAGGAAGGCAAGATGCTTATGATTATTACAAAAACTTATTGGCAGAATTAGAGCATTATAATCAACAAAATATTGGGTTTTTACCGAAAGAAAATTGTAGAATTTTTTGGGAAGGAATGCCTATTTGGGGAAAGTTAAGAATGCTATCCGATTTATTTAAAGAACATAATTCTGCAGTTGTTGCATCAACCTATTGCAACAGTTGGATTTTTGATGAATTTGATGAAGAAAACCCCTTTGAAAGTTCTGCATTAGCCTATACTCAAATTTTTATAAATAGAAGCGAAAAGGCAAAAATGAAAATGCTGAAACAATGGATAGATGATTTTAAAATTGATGGAATAATCTTTCATGACTCTAAAACTTGTTTCAATAATTCAAATGCAAAATTTGGAATGCCTTTAAGAATGAAAGAACAATTTGGAATTCCAACACTTAGTTATAGAAGGTGATTTATGTGATTTAAGATTTTTTTCAGAAGGACAAAGTATAACCAAAATTGAAACTTTTATTGAACAATTAGAAGAGAAAAAATTTGCTCAATTATGACAAATAACGAACTTCAAAACACACCTAAAAAAATAGCCATTATAGGAATGGGACCAGTAGGTTCCATCCTTGCTATGAGTTTTCAAGAAGCAGGCTGCGAAACTATAATTTGTGTTAAAGACAAAATTAAAATGAATATCATTCGTGAAGATGGATTTCATTTCGAAGGAAATATTAATAAAAAAATTAGCTTTCAACATATAGTAAATAACATTGCTGATTTACAATCTCATGAGCCAGACATTATCATTATTGCTTTAAAAAGTTATCAAACAAAATCAGTTGCACTCGAACTTTTAAAAAATTTTAATAAAGAAAAACAAGTTGTAGTTAGTGCTCAAAATGGAATTGAAACTGAAAATATTTTAACCGAAATTTTTGGAGATAGTAATGTTTTAAGAATGGTTATTAATTTTGCTGGCAACATTTTATCTCCCAATAGAGTAAAGTTTACATTTTTTATACCTCCAAATTATATTGCATCAATTGATGATTCTAAAACTTCTTTGCCGAGTACATAGCAGATTGTTTAAACAAAGTTCAAATGACCACCAAAGTTCTAACTTCATTCGAAATATTAAAAAAAGTATGGGAAAAAACTATTCTAAATTCTTCTTTAAGTGCATTGTGTGGTGTAGGAAGAATGACTATGAAAGAAATTATGGAAATTCCGGATACAGTAGAAATTATTCAGCAAGTAATTGAAGAAGCTGTTGAAGTTGCAGAAGCCGAGAAGATAAAATTCGAGGATGATTTTATTAGAAAATGTATTCGCTATTTAAAAAAAGCTGGTCATCACTTTCCTTCACTAGCAGTGGATTTAATGAATAATCGACCAACCGAAATTGATTATTTCAACGGAAAAATTGTTGCTTATGGTCGTAAACATTATGTCAGAACTCTATAAATTTATTGTTTACAAATATTGTGAGGGCCATGTCGCAAAAAAGTGCAAATGCATTAGTCGATTTAACACAACTATCTCTTCTCAATAAATTAAATGATGTTACTAGTAAACCAATTTCTAAAAATGAACCAGCATTTTTAGGCGTTGATTTGGGTTCGGCATTTATGAAATTTACAGTAATTGATAGCGACGATCATATCGTTTTTCAAACAGCATTAAAAACACTAAATAGAGATAAAGTAGCTTTTAAACATGTTTTGAATGCAATAAATGCCGAGTATAATATTAAGTCAAGTTGTGCAACTGGTTATGGACGAAAACATTTTGCAGAAGCCGATTTTATTAAAACCGAAATTAATTGTGCAGCAGTTGGTGTTTCAAAATATATAGATGGACAGAAATGTATTATTGATATTGGAGGAGAGGATATTAAAATAATTCATTGCGATGAAAATAATAGTGTAGAAAATTTTTATTTAAATGATAAATGTGCAGCAGGCACTGGTTCGTTTATTACTGAAATTGCAGAACGGGCTGAAGTTTCAGTTGCCGATATGAGTCAGTTAGCTCAACAATCAGATTTTAAAAAAGAACTTAATAGTTTTTGTACTGTGTTTGCAAAAACAGAAATAATGAGTTGGATTTTTGATGGAGTGCCTCTGCCTGATATTGCTAAAGGAATTTATTTATCTATTGCAAATCGTGTAGCTAAAATGAGATTAAAAAGCGATGCATCAATTGTTATGATTGGTGGAGTAATTGCTAATCATCCTCACTTAAAAGATATCTTGGAAAATAGATTAAAAGTAAAAATTAGCACAATTCAAAATCCACAATTTACTGTTTCCTATGGTGCAGCTATTATGGCAAAAAATTATTTCCAAAAGAAAAAAGAAGAATTAGTAGAAAATAAATAATTATGAGTAAAGGATTTTATAATAATGAAAAAGGCATTGGAATTATTTTCGATGATATTTATTTATTAAATGGTGCAAGAACTGCATTTGGTAAATATTGTGGCTCTTTATCTCAAATATCACCAACAGATTTAGGTATTTTTTCGAGTAAAGCTGCTATTGAAAAAAGTAATATTAAAGCATCAGATATTCATCAAGCAATTTTTGCTAATATTGGTCAGAGCAGTGGTGATGCTTATTTTTTACCAAGGCATATTGCATTATTTTCTGGTGTTCCAACAAAAGTTCCTTCATTAATGGTACAACGAATTTGTGGCTCTGGATTTGAAACTATTATTACGGCATCAGAACAAATAAATTTAGGAAAAGCAGAAACTGTACTTTGTTGTGGTACGGAAAACATGTCACTTTCACCAACAGTCAGTTTTGGAAACAGAATGGGCTATCCTTTAGGAAGACCAGTTTTTAAAGATATGTTATGGGAGGCTTTAGATGATACAGCTGCAGGTTATCCCATGGGATTTACAGCAGAAAATGTTGCTAAGAAACATCAAATAACTAGAGATAGTTGCGATGAGTTTGCATTGCAATCTTTTGATAAAGCTATTAAAGCATCATCAAATAAAATTTTCGAAGAAGAAATTACTCCGGTGTATTCAACAACATTTGAAATGGAAGGATTGAAATCTCGTAAAGTAAAATTGCCTTCTAAAATAAAAGAATTTATTACCGATGAACATATACGTCCAACATCATTAGAATCTTTAAAGAAATTACCAACAGTTTTTTCAGAAGTAGGTGTACTAACTGCCGGAAATTGCAGTGGAATTGTTGATGGAGCTGCAAGTGTAATTATCGGTTCACAAAATATTTGTAACCAAAACAAACTAAAACCACTTTCAAAAATTGTTGCAGCAGCAAGTTGTGGAATAGATCCAAAGTATATGGGTTTAGGCCCTGTTCCTTCCATTCAATTATTACTTGAAATAACTGGTTTAAAAATAGAAGATATTGGATTAATAGAAATTAATGAAGCTTTTTCTGCCCAAATTATTGGTTGCGAAATAGAATTAAATATCGATCGAAATAAATTAAATGTAAATGGAGGAGCAATTGCTATAGGCCATCCATTGGCAGCAACAGGAACAAGACTTTCACTTTCAATTTCAAATGAAATGAAAAGAAGAAATGTAAAATATGGAATTGCATCAGCTTGCATTGGTGGTGGACAGGGAACAGCCATACTTTTTGAAAATATAAATGAATAGAAATGGAAAATATATATCAATGGCAAATGGTTGAGCTTAATAAAGAATTCAAATTAGTAGAATCAACCTTTCCTGAACTTTTAGATGGTGAAGTTTTGGTGAAAATAGCAGGTTGTGGTGTATGCCATACCGATATTAGTTTTTGGCATCATGGAGTACAAACAAAACATCCCTTCCTCTCACACTTGGTCATGAAATTAGTGGAACAGTTGTAGATGGAGATGAAAAATGGATGGGGAAAAAAGTAATTATTCCTGCTGTATTGCCTTGTGGTGAATGTGATTTATGTAAAAAAGGAAGAAGTAATATTTGCCGAAATCAATTAATGCCTGGAAATGATTTTCATGGAGGTTTTGCTTCTCATATAAAAGTTCCTTCAAAATATTTATGCGAAGTTTCTGATGATATTCTACAAAAATATCCACTAGAACATTTATCTGTAATTGCCGATGCTATTTCAACACCTTATCAAGTAATAAAAAAATCAGAATTAGAAGCAGGTGATATTGCCATTATAATTGGTGTGGGAGGTGTTGGAATTTATGGGGCTTTAATTGCAAAAATTTTAGGAGCAAAAGTTATTGCACTAGATATTAATGATGAGAAGCTTGACATTGCAAAGGTAAATGGGGTTGATGCTATTTTAAATATTAAAGGTTTGGAAACTAAAGACCATTAAAGATAAAGTAAAAGAAATAGCAAAAGAATTGAATGGCCCAAAAACTGGTTGGAAAATTTTTGAAATAAGTGGCACAAAAGCAGGGCAGGATCTAGCATTTAATTTAATCACATTTACATCTACACTTTCTATTGTTGGTTTTACAATGGATAAAGTTGAAGTCGGCTTAAGCAATCTTAATGGCATTTGATGCAAAACTGATTGGAACATGGGGTTGTAGGGCTGAATTATATCCCGAAGTTTTAGAACTCATTGCTAGCGATCAATTAAAAATTGAAAACTTTGTTGAAACATTTCCTATGTCAAAAATCAATGAAGTATTTAAAAACACATTAGAACATAAATACACAAAACGATCTATTTTAGTACCAGATTTTAACGCATAAAAAAAATGACAATGAATAAATTAAATAATCACAATTTAGTAGAGCATGACTATAAAGAAATTCTTTTTGAAAAAAAGCCATGTATTGATAAAGATGGAAATGAAATAAATGGATTATATAATGCATGGATTTATTTAAATAATCCATAATCAATTTAATTCATACACTACAAATGCAGTTAAAGAAATTATTTTAGCATTTCGTGAAGCATCTAACGACAGATCTGTTGTTGCTGTTGTTTTTACTGCAGTTGGTGATAAAGCATTTTGTACTGGTGGAAATACAAAAGAGTATGCAGAATATTATGCTGGAAATCCTCAGGAATATTCTCAATATATGCGATTATTTAACGACATGGTTAGTGCTATGTTAATATGCGAAAAACCAGTTATTTGTAGAGTTAATGGAATGCGAATTGCTGGTGGACAAGAAATTGGAATGGCTGCCGATTTTACCATTGCAACAGATTTATCTCGATTTGGACAAGCTGGCCCAAAACATGGAAGTGCTGCAATAGGTGGAGCTACAGATTTTTTTCATTTATATGTGGGAATTGAAAGAGCCATGCAATCACTTACACTTTGCGAACCATGGTCAGCACATCAAGCTTTGCAATATGGATTAATTACAGACATTGTTCCAGCTTTAAAAGTAGATGGCAAATTTATTCCAAATCCTTTAACAATAACAGATAAATGGTTAGATGAAAATGGAAAAATAATTTATGGAACTTCAAAATCTGGGGAAGATTTAATCAAAGGAAAAGAGTTGATGAGTAAAGGTGAAATTGATTTAACATTATTAGATAATGCCGTAAATAATCTAATTGGAAAACTATTGCACACATTTCCAAATTGTATGAATAAAACAATATCTGAAGTAAGAAAGAAAAAATTGGAACATTGGGATAAAAATAAAGAATCAAGTAGAGAATGGCTTGCATTAAATATGATGACAGAAGCGAAAGCTGGTTTTAAAGCATTTAACGAAGGTCCTAAAAATAACAGAGAAATTGATTTTATAAAATTACGACAATTACTTGCCGAAGGAAAAGAATGGAATGATGAAATGCACAAAGCAATTTCACCACAATTTCAAACTACTAATTGATACGCATGGAAAAAATAAAAAAGAATTATACTTACGATGAATCGGTTGTTACCATTACTTTAAATGATGGTAAAGGAAATGTACTAGATCATATCATGATGGATGAATTGCAAGGTTGTCTTGATTCATTCAGAGAAAAATCAAACTTAAAACTTATCATTTTTGAAGGCGAAGGAAAACATTTTTCATTTGGTGCAAGTGTAGAAGAGCATCAGAAAGAAATGGCAGCAACCATGCTTAGTTCCTTTCATCAGCTTTTTTATACACTCCGTGATTTATCAATCCCCACACTTTCAAAAATTTCTGGTCAATGTTTAGGTGGAGGAATGGAGTTGGCCATAATGTGTAATTTTATTTTTGCCGATAAAACTGCAAAATGGGGCAGCCCGAAATAGTGTTGGGTGTTTTCCCTCCTCCTGCATCTGTTATTCTTGCCAGAAAAAATTGGGTTATGCAAAAGCTGAAGAAATTATCATTACAGGAAAAATATATTCTGCCCACGAATCAAAAAATTTGGGTTTATTAAATGAAGTGCTAGAAGATAAAGCAGCTTTGGATAGTTTTGTAGATGCATGGGTAGTGAGAACATATCTTACCTAAAAGTGCTTCGTCTTTACGGTTTGGAATAAAGGCATCAAGAATAAAATTCAATCATATTCTCACTAATTTTTTACCTCAGGTAGAAGATTTATATGTAAGAAGCTTAATGGAAACAAACGATGCAAATGAAGGCATAAATGCGTTTATTGAAAAGAGAAAACCAGTTTGGGAAAATAAGTAAGTAAAAAGTTTTATGAAAAATATTAGAACCGTTGGAGTTGTTGGAGCAGGCACAATGGGAGCTGCATTAACACAAAAATTTGCTCAAGAAGAATTCAAAGTAATACTTGCTGACCAAACAGATGAATTTCTTTTGAAGGGAATGAATAATATAAAAAGGAGTTTAAGTGAAGGAGTTGAAAAAAAAGTTTTTTCGGGTGAGCAAGTAGATAAAATTTTAAACAACATTAAAACCACATCAAAATTAGAAGAGCTTACAATTTGTGATTTAATTGTTGAAGCTATATATGAAGATTTCGATGCAAAAAAAAGTTTATTTGCAACACTAAATAAAATAGTAAGTCCACAAACTATTCTTGCAACAAACACATCTTCTTTTTCTGTAACAGAATTAGCTGAATCAGTTTCAACCCCTGAACGATTTGTAGGGTTACATTATTTTTATCATGCAGCAAAAAATCGATTGGTCGAAATCATTCCCGGAAAACATACTAGTGAAGTAACCATTAAAGCAGTTCAAAATTTCTCAACACTTTCTGGCAAAGATGCTATTACATGCAAAGATTCCTATGGCTTTGTAGTAAATCGATATTTCGTTCCCTGGCTTAATGAAGCCAGCAAATTATTGGAAGAAAATATAGGAAACATTTCCACAATAGATGATGTATGTATGAAAGTGTTTGGTATAGGAATGGGTCCATTTGCTTTAATGAATGCCACAGGAGTTCCTGTTGCTTATCATGCTCAAAAAACATTGGAAGTATTTGGAAACTTTTACAAAGTTTCAAACAAATTGAAAGAACAAACTGAGGCAAAACAAAATTGGCAATTGGATGGTGAAATAATTGTTGAAGTAGAAGTAATCGAAATTTAATTAAAGATAGAATGTTGGGAATTGAATTTTTTGTTTGCTCCCAATTACTAGATGAAGAAATTTGTACTGCTACCGAAATTAATCGTGGGGCAAGAATTGGGTTGCAATGGCGTAAAGGCCCCATTGAATTGATGAAACAGCTTGGTAAAGTTGAAGTGTACCGCTTGATTGATTTAGTTGTAAAAAAATACAATATGCCTTTCCCTGAAAAAGTTGGAGAATCTTTTTGGAATATGGAGGCAGTTTCATTAGAAGTAAATAACAAATCGGCCATCGTTACTATTAATCAGCCCGAAAGCATGAATGCTTTAAATGAGCAAGTGGTGCAGGAATTGGATCATAAATTTTCTGTTGCAAATGCAGATGAAAATATTGATACTATATTTATAACTGGTTCTGGTAAAGCATTTGTAGCTGGTGCAGATATTAAATTCTTTGTTCAAAATATTAAATCGAATAATATTAATAATATAGTTGACTTTACTTCTTATGGGCAAAATGTTTTTGACAAAATTGATAACTCTGCTAAAAAAGTAATTGTAATTATCAATGGTTTGGCTTTAGGTGGAGGATTGGAATTAGCATTATGTGCCGACCTCATTTTAGCTACTCCAAAATCTTTAATGGCCTTTCCAGAAACTGGTATTGGTATATATCCAGGACTTGGAGGAACGTGGAGAAGTAAAAGAAAAATAGGAAAGGCATTAGCAAAATATTTAGTAGCAAGTGGTAAAAAATTAAATGCTCAAGATGCAAAATCTATTGGTTTAGTTGATGATGTTGTTACCCCAGAGCAAGCCTTGAATATTTTAAATTGTTTGGATGAAATTCCAACAATTCATCCTTTTAAATTAAATGACAAATGGAATTCTGCAAAAGAATTATTCGAAAAATATTCAATTAACCAAATGCTGAATAATAGCAATGAATTAGAACTAAATGTAGATCAAATAAAAATTATAAATTCTCTAAAAACAAAAGCACCATTGGCTTTGAATCTTACTGAAGAAATTATGGAGAGCAAAAATGAAAGCAAAAATGAAATTGATAATTTAGAGAAAATATTTTCTACATCAGATGCTTTATTAGGCTTAAGTAATATTGGAAAAGAAGTACAATTTAAAGGAGAATAAAAATGGCACCATCAGTTTCAGTTGTTATACTTGCAGCAGGAAATTCATCAAGAATGGGTTGCTCAAAAACTCTATTGAAATTTGATGAGAGTAAAACTTTTTTAGAAAAAATCATTACTACTTATTTAAAACTAAATATTCAAAAAATAGTTTTAGTAATCAATAATAAAATTAAAGAAGAAGTTGAAGAAACTATTTCAAAATATCTGGCAGAAGAAAAAATTATTTTAATTACAAATCAGTCTCCAGAAAAAGGAAGGTTTCATTCTATTAAAATGGGCTTACGAAATATAAATTCAGATAATTGTTTTATTCAAAATATTGATAATCCTTTTATCTCACTTAATCTATTAAGCAATATGATTCAGATGAAGAATAATTGTGATTATGTAGTTCCGGTATTTCAAAATAAAATTGGTCATCCCATTTTAATTAATAAAAAAATTCAAACTACAATTCTATCAAATATTAAAACTGAAACCAATTTACGTTTTGTGTTGTTGCATTTTAAAAAGAACGAAGTGCAATGTTCTAATAAAAACATTTTAGCAAACATTAATACAATGGAAGAGTATTATAAAAATTTTCATCATGCAAGGAATTTTTCAGAAATTAATTGAAGTTGAAGAAAATGGCGAAAACGCTGCTCTTTGTATTATAACAAAAACCAAAGGCTCAACTCCATTAAAAGTGGGCTCTAAAATGATTGTTTTAGAAAATGGTAAAATTGTAGGAACAATAGGTGGTGGAAGTTTAGAATATCAAGTTATAAAAGATGCAATTAATGTAATCAAAAACAATGCTATTAGAACAGTTGAATATAATTTAGTTCAAGATTTACAAATGTGTTGTGGCGGTAGTTTAGAAATTTTTATTGAACCAATTATGAAAAAAAATAAACTCATCATTTTTGGAGCTGGGCATATAGGCAACCAAATAGCAAACTTTGCAAAAGATTTAGACTTTCAAATTTCTATTGTTGATGAAAGAGCGGTAATTATAAATTCTATTCAAATTAATAACGTTACAAAATATAATATACCTCATAGCAAATTTCTCTCATCATTAAAATTTGATTGTAAAACGTATATAGTTATTTGTACACACTTACACGATTACGATAGAGAGATTTTAGCATATTGTATCAATAAACCCAATGCCTATTTAGGAATGATTGGAAGTGAAAGAAAAGTGTTAGTTACACGAAAATTATTTCTAAAAAACAACATTGCTTCTAACGAAGAATTAGATAAAGTAGATATGCCAATGGGGCTAAACATTGGAGGAGAAAACGTTTCAGAAATAGCATTGAGTGTAGTAGCAAAAATAGTAGCCGTAAAAAATAAAGTTTCAATTAATAACAGCCAACAGAAATTAAAAAATTATGCAGAAGAAAATTGCGATAGTAACGGGTGCTGGTAAAGGAATTGGAAAAGCAATATCAATTTTGTTAGCCTCAGAAGGTTATTTTGTTTTATTAGTTGATATTGATAAAATAGCAACACAACATACTCTGAATGAATTGGGTGTAGATAATGCTGAAATGTATTTAGTAGATATAAGTAATGAAGATGAAGTTGTTAACTTCTTCACTTCTATTGAAAAAAAATATGGAGCAATAAACGCAGTTGTAAATAATGCCGGAATTATTAAAGACAATTTGATATGGAATATGGAAGCTGCAGATTTTGATTCAGTAATCAATATTAATCTTAAAGGCACTTGGTTAATGTGTAAAGAAGCTGCAAAAAAAATGAAGGCACAAAATTCAGGTCGAATAATAAATATATCTTCAAGAGCATGTTTGGGTAATAGAGGTCAAACAAATTATTCTGCCTCAAAAGCAGGTGTAATAGGACTTACAAGAGCATTGGCTTTAGAATTAGGTAAATATAATGTTTGTGTAAATGCTGTTGCTCCAGGATTAATTGATACAGAATTAACTCAAAAAATTAAACCCGATGCCTTAGAAAAATTAATTCAAGCACAGCCAAGCAAAAAAATGGGTAACCCTCAAGATGTTGCCAATGTAGTTGCTTTCTTAGTATCAGAAAAAACAAATTTTATTACTGGTCAAACTTTTTATGTAGATGGCGGAAAAAGTATTGGTGCAGTTTCATAGAATAAACAAAATGTTTAATGAAAACTATTAAAATAAATGTAAATAATAAGCAACATGAATTGTTGATAGATGAACATGAAACATTAGCAAAAGTGTTACGAGAAAAAATTAGACTTACAGGAACAAAAATAGGATGTGAAGAAGGAAGTTGTGGAGCTTGTACTGTTTTAGTAAACGATAAACCAATATTAAGTTGCATTACTCCAGCCATGAGTTGTAATGCTAAAAACATAACTACTATTGAAGGAGTTGCTCAAAATGGAGAATTAACTTTGTTGCAAAAAAAGTTTGTAGAAAAAGGGGCTATTCAATGTGGTTTCTGCACTCCTGGAATGGTGATTACTTCGATGGATTTTGTTAAAAAAAATCCTCATGCTACCATTGAAGAAATCAAAGAAGCATTATCAGGAAATCTTTGCAGATGCACTGGTTATAAAAAAGTTATTGAAGCAGTTGCAGAAACTATTCAGCCCAATAACTCAAATGAAAAAATTAAAAATTCTGAATTTTCTGTTGTAGGGAAAAAACATCCTTATATCGAAGCATCAAAAAAAGTTCAAGGTAATGCTCAATACGCAGATGATATTTATATAAACAATGCTTTATTTTGTTCATTTCTTAGAAGTCCATTACCACATGCAATCATTGAAGAAATAGATTTTTCAGAAGCAAAAAAAATCGATGGAGTAAAATATATTGTAACCGGAAAAGAACTGCCTGAAAAATTTGGTGTGCTTCCTATTTCACAAGATGAAACTGCTTTAGCAATAGATAAAGTTCGATACGTTGGAGAAATAATAGCTGCAGTAGCTGCAGAAACCGAAGAAATAGCTAAAGAAGCTTGTAAAAAAATCATAGTAAAATACAAACCCTTAAAACCTTTTTTTGAAATTGATGACTCCCTTAATGACATTGGAGAGAACGAAAAAATACATTCACATACAAAGTTTAATAATAACATTCATAAAAAAGCTGAGTTACGTTTTGGAAACCAAAAAGATGGATTAAACAATGCTGCCTATCGAAGTAAAATGAGCTTTGAATTTGATGGCATTTCACATGCTTTTACAGAACCTCACGCTGCAACAGCTATGTGGGATGAAAATGGTTTAACCATAATTACAGCAACGCAAGTGCCTCATTATTTACATAGGTCTTTAGCGAAAGTTTTAAAACTTCCTTTAAGTAGAGTAAGAGTAATTAAACCTTATGTGGGTGGGGGATTTGGAGGAAAAAGCGATCCATTTCCTCATGAAATTATTGTATCATGGCTAGCCATAAAAACTGGCCGACCAGTAAAAGCAAGGTTTAGTAGAGAAGAAGTTTTTATAAGCAATCATGGACGACATCCATCAAAAATGACTTTAGAATTAGGAGCAACACAAGATGGAATGTTGGATGTATTAGATGCAGACATTGCAATTGATGGTGGAGCTTACGGAAGTTTTGGAGTTGTTACATCTTACTATAATGGAGTGTTATTACAAGCACCTTACAAAATAAATAATTTTGGATTTAGAACATTTAGAGTTTATACCAATAAACCTCAAAGTGGTGCTATGAGAGGACATGGAGCTGTTAATTCAAGATTTGCAACAGAGGTTTTAATTGATGATTTAGCTCTGCAAATGAAATTAGATCCATGTGAATTGAGATTGAAAAACTTTATGCCATCTAATACTTTAACTGTTGGAGAATATAGAATTACTTCTAATGGAAGTAGAGAATCTCTATTAAAAGTAATGGAGCAATCGCATTGGAAAGAAAAGTATGGAAAACTTGCTTTAGGAAAAGGTATTGGTTGTGGCTGTGGATTTTTTATTAGTGGAAGTGCATTGCCAATTATTCGGAATGATTTACCTCAATCAGTAGTTCATTTAAAAGTAGATTTTGATGGAAGAGTATTATTAAGTTCTGGTGCTAGTGATATTGGACAAGGAAGTGATACTATGCTTGCAATAATTGTGGCTGAAGTTTTAGGCATTTCAATGGATAAAATTTTTGTTATGGCTGCAGATACTTTATTAACTCCAGTTGATTTGGGAAGCTATTCAAGCAGGGTAACATTTATGGCTGGAAATGCTGCAAAAATGGCTGCTGAAAAATTAAAATCTGAAATAGCAGAAGCTATTGCTTTGAAAATGGAAATCAATTCTGAAGAATTAAATTTTTCAGGAGATTTAGTTTTTACAAATGATAAAAAAATAGAGTTATCATGGATAGATGCAGTTGATATTGTTACAGCAAACCGGGGTGCTATTACAGTGAGTGGAAATTATATTTCTCCAAAACTTGGTGGCGATTTTAAAGGAGCTGGTGCTGGATTAAGTCCCTCATATAGTTTTGGTGCTGTAGTGGCAGAAGTAAATGTAGATATGGAAACTGGATTGGTTAAAGTAGAAAATATTTGGGGAGCTCATGATTGCGGAAAAGCCATTAATCCACTTGCAGTTGAAGGTCAATTGGAGGGTTCTTGGCATATGGGTATGGGACAAGCAATGAGTGAGCAGTTAAAATATTTTAATGGATTAATATTGAATAGTAATTTTCTTAATTATAAAATTCCTACTTCTTTAGATACACCTCCAATTTATTCAAATATTATAGAAACCAACGATCCCGAAGGACCATTTGGTGCTAAAGAATGTGGCGAAGGAGCATTGCATCCAGTAATTCCCGCAATAGCCAACGCAATTTATAATGCAGTCGGAGTAAGAATTACTAAGCTTCCAATAAGTGCAGAGGATATTCTGAAAAAAATGAAAGCAAATTTAAAATCTAATGCATTAAATTAAATAGACAGTAACAATGCAAGTAACAAAAAAATATTTAACGCCTGTATCAATATCAGAAGCCATTTTAATGATAGAAGAAAATGAAAAAGACTTCTGTTTATTGGCAGGTGGAACAGATTTAATGGTAAACCGATTTCAAGGCAATGAGTCTTCTTCGTGTATAATTGATTTAAACGGAATCGAGGAAATGAAAAAAGTTACAGTAAAAGATGACTACTTATCTATTGGGTCGCTTGTTTGCTTAGATGAATTAAAAAGCCATGCTATTATCCAAAAAGAATTTCCAGTTTTACTTGAAGCTGCTGCTTCTGTAGCATCTCCAATCATTCGCAAATCAGCTACACTAGGTGGAAATGTTTTATGTGAAAACCGTTGTATTTATTTTAATCAATCAGCATGGTGGCGAGATGCCGTTGGACTTTGTTTAAAATGCGAAGGAAATATTTGTATTGCTACAGGTAGTAAAAAGAATTGTTATTCTGAATTTGTATCAGATACTGCACCAGCCTTAATTAGCATGAATGCTTTAATTGAAATTATTGATAATGGTGAAGAAAAAATAATGAAGCTCGAAGATATTTTTACAGGCGATGGGGTTTGTTCAAAAAATTTAAATAAATCGTCTATCATTAAATCAATTTTATTACCACTTAATCAGGAATTTGTTTCAACTTATAACAAGCTCAGACAAAGAGAAAGTATGGACTTTACATCTCTTACTTGTGTTGTTACAAAAAATAAAATTGGGAAACTAAGAATTGCTTTGGGTGGTGTAGATCCTAAGCCAGTAATTGTTGATGGAGATACATCATCAGATCATGAAGATTTAATAAAACAATGTTTAAGAAATTCAAGAGCAATAGATAATGAAATATTTTCAAGAAATTATAGAAGAGAAATGATTGCTGTTTTTTTGAGAAAAAGTTTTAAAGCAATTTTATAAGTTTGGGCATTGTGGTAAAATAATAATCCTAGACTCTGACTGATGTTAGCAGTAGAATTTAGGGCAAAAAAAGAAGCACAAATAAATGTACTTCAATGTGTTAGTGACCGCGTTAGGATTCAAACCTAAAACCTTCTGATCCGTAGTCAGATGCTCTATTCAGTTGAGCTACGCAGCCAATTCAGATTGAAAATCTCAATCTGGGCTGCAAATATAATGTGTAGCTGGTTAATGCACAAATCATAAATCTATTTACAAAACTTTTGTGGGCTTATATTGCAAACTCATTTGTTATTATGTGTGGTATTGCTGGTATTATTTCTACTCAAAAAGATTTTGTTCAACAAAGTCATTTACAAAAAATGGCTGATGCTTTGGCTCATCGTGGACCAAATGCTGAAGGTTTTTGGATGAATGAAACCAATCTATTGGATTTGCCCATAGAAGATTATCCATCATTGATTTAAATGACTAATGCCAATCAACCTTTTCAATACCAACATTGTACTATTGTTTACAATGGCGAAATCTATAATTACCTAGAACTAAAAGAATTTCTACATACTAAAGGATTTTCATTTCATACACAATCTGATACTGAAGTTATTCTTGCTGCTTATTTATTTTGGGGGAAGGATTGTTTGAAAGAATTTGATGGCATGTTTGCTTTTGCTATATATGATGATAAAGAAAAAGAAGTTTTTTTAGCTAGAGATCGATTTGGTGAAAAGCCTCTATACTATCATCGTTATAAAAAAGAAAATCAAACTCATTTCTATTTTGCAAGTGAAATGAAAGCATTGAGGAGTATTGGAATTGAAAAAGAAATTCATCATCAGCAAATGTTGAATTATCTCACCCTTGGTTTTACTTCAAATCCTGTAGACGCTTCTCAAACTTTTTATCAAAACATCCACTCATTACCTGCTGGTCATTATATTTCTATTTCATTAAACGATAATATCATCTCCCAGAAAAAATGGTATCATTTAGAAAGAAAAGAAAGTCGGAAAGTTGGTAAAGTCAGTGAGAAAGTTAATGAGTTTTCAAACCTATTTCAATCTTCCATTCAAAAAAGATTAAGGAGTGATGTTAGTATAGGCACTAGCTTAAGTGGTGGAATTGACAGTTCATCTATCATAGCCAATATTCATCAACTTTCCAATCAAGAAAAATATCAACCTACAACTTTTACAGCATCTTTTCCAAATTTTATAAACGATGAAACCCAATACAGCAAAGAAGTAGCTGATGCTTTCAAATTAAAACAACATTTCATTACGCCAACTGTTGATGACTTGGTTTCTAAGTTTAATCAACTCATGTATCATCAAGAAGAGCCCTTGCAAAGCAGCAGTGTTTTTACACAATTTATGGTGTATGAAAAAGCAAAGGAGCAAAATATTACAGTGTTGTTAGACGGACAAGGTGCTGATGAAATTTTAGGTGGTTATAAAAAATATGTGCATTGGTTTTTGCAAGAATTGCTACTTAAAAATTCATTCAAATTTCCTAAAGAAAAATCTTTATTAAAGGCTAATCAATTTTTAAACCAATGGAACTATAAAAATTATTTTGCTGCATTAATGCCAGATATTACCGCTGGTCTCTTAACCAAAAAAGCGATTCAGCAACAAACACAAAATAGCTTTATTAATAAAGATTATTTATTACAATTTCAAAATAAACAAACGCTTCAAAAGCCTGTTATTTATGGGTTGAATGATATCTTACATTTCAGTACCATGCATTTTGGTTTACAAGAATTGTTAAGATATGCCGATAGAAATTCTATGGCTCATAGTAGAGAAGTTCGTTTGCCTTTTTTAAATCATGATTTGGTGGAATTTGTTTTTTCGCTTCCTTCAAAATATAAAATCAACAAAGGTTTTACCAAATGGATTTTAAGAGAGTCTGTAAAAGATAAGTTACCCAATGATATTGTTTGGCGTAAAGGAAAAATTGGTTATGAACCTCCACAAGCAGAATGGCTTCAAGATCCTAAAATGAAAGAAATGATTATAGATAGCAGAAAATTATTAGTAGAAAAAAATATTCTCAACTCATCCATCCTAAAAGAAAATATTCAAGCATCAAATGCACATGATGCAAATAATATGGATTGGAGAATTTTATGTGCTGCTGCTATTTATAGATAATCTTTAATGTTAGATGGTGAGGACAACATCCAATAAAACCTATTGGCGTGTGTCTTCACACCCCAAATTAGAAACTCAATGAGAATTTATAACTAGAAAATTAAAAATCAAACTACATCTTTGCAAATACAATAATCATTATGAAATTAGAAACTAAAATTATTCATGCTGGAATGACTCCAGATCCAAGTACAGGTTCAGTTATGATTCCTATTTATCAAACCAGTACTTATGTACAAACTGCTCCTGGAAAGCATAAAGGTTTTGAATATGCTAGAAGTCAGAACCCTACTCGTATAGCTTTAGAAGAAGCTTTTGCACAAATTGAAAATGGAAAATATGGTTTGGCTTTTAGTAGTGGTGTTGCAGCAACAGATGCAGTTATTAAATTATTAGATCCAGGAGATGAAGTAATTGCTGGCTAATGATATGTATGGTGGACTTATCGTTTATTTTCAAAAGTGTTTGAAAAATTTGGAATTAAATTTCATTATGTAGATACGACTAGATGTTGACAATATCAAACTGATATTAATTCAAATACTAAATTAATTTGGGTAGAAACTCCTACCAATCCATTGATGAATATTACCGATATTGCTGCAGTTGCAGTAATTGCAAAAGAGAACAATATTTTATTTTGTGTTGATAATACTTTTGCTTCTCCTTATTTGCAAAATCCATTGAGATCTAGGGAGCCGATATTGTTATGCATTCGTGCTACAAAATATTTAGGTGGACATAGCGATGTTATTCAAGGTGCTTTAGTAATGAACGATACCGATCTAAGAGAAAAATTATATTTTATTCAGAAAAGTTGTGGTGCAGTACCTGGTCCATATGGATTGTTTTTTAGTGTTAAGAGGATTAAAAACTTTACATGTTACGAATGCAACGCCACTGCGAAAATGGAGCTAAAATGGCTCATTATTTACGCAATCATACATAAAGTAAAAAAAGTGTATTGGGCAGGTTTTGAAGATCATCCCAATCATGAAATTGCAAAAAAACAAATGAGAGATTTTGGTGGCATGATTAGTTTTGAATTAAAAGATGAAAGCAAAGAAGCAGCTACTAAACTATTGTCATCAACAAAATTATTTTCTTTAGCAGAAAGTTTAGGAGGAGTAGAATCTATTAATTAATCATCCTGCAAGTATGACTCATGCTTCTATACCAAGAGAAGAAAGAATTAAAAATGGTTTGAGCGATGCTTTAATTAGATTAAGTGTAGGTATTGAAGATGCTGATGATTTATTGCTGATTTAGAACAAGCTATTGGGTAGAATCATTAATCATTACTTCCTAAAAAATATATTGAATGTAGTGGTAACATATTTTTATCGTCATCAGTTAATTTCAAATAGAACTCTTGCCATAATGATATAAAATTATCAATATCTAAAAGTTTTATATGTCTATGACTTTCTCTAGCAGAACGTTCAGATTCAGAAGTAAAATGACCAGAAGTAACAAACAATCCAATATCACCATCTTTATTTAAAAGTCCAGTTAAACTTCTAATATCATCTACAGGAACTGAAGAATCTGGTTTGTGCTTCACTTGCACTTTTAATCTTGGTGAAGTTGCCCCTAATGGGTCTCTATATGCAATTATATCTAGTCCACCATCTTTTCCTTTTGGAGAAATAAATGGTGTGTGATAATCCATTGCTCTTAACAATGCTGCAACTATATCTTGAAATTCGTAAGCATTTTTATTTTTGATGTATTCCTTAATTCCAGAGATTGCTTGTTCTTCCAATAAATCAAGATTTGCTTTTTGAGTTTGAGTACTAAATTCTTCAAGTTCTGAAACTTCCTCTGTCTCTTTTTCTTTTTTATTTTTTTGTTCTTTATTATCTGCAGCCCAATGTCTATAGAGTTTTGATGCAGTTTCTAATAATTTCAATGGAACCTAAACTTATTGCTTTTTCGCCTTCTTCTGTTAAATACCAAACTCCTTTATTTTTTCGCATCAACCCTGCTTTTATACAATCAATTGTATAAAAATGCAAAATAGACTCCCATCTTACATACCCTGTTTTCTTATAAACTTCTTTTTCCCAATCAGTAAGTTCAACTGTGTTTCTAATTTTTTCAACAACTTCTTTACCTGGAAGTTGACCACCTGCTTCTTTTAATATTTTAAAAGTTGCATACATATTCTTAGCTGCAGACCTTTTTGATGGAGCTAATTTATCAAGTTCATTATTCATAAAATAAATTATCGTTGATTCAAATTTATACAACTTCTTTATTCAAACCCCACCACATCTTTCAATTCTTCCATTACATTGAAAATTATTGGACAACGATTGTAGTGCATAAACACTGTAAACAATCTTTTCTGAAAATGGGGTAAATGCAATGCAGGAAATTCTCTGCACCCTTCAAATCTTACTTCATAAATACTACATGCATTATTGTGTAAAAAATGACAAGGAATGGTGTTGATGAGCATTTTTCCTGCTTCACTTTTTTCTTGATATACAAATCATCAAACTCTTCACGAGATTGGTTTAAAAAAATAGAGGCTCTATCAGCCTCTTCTTCATTAATATTTACCATTAACGATTTGCAGCAATTACCACAATCTGTACAATTAATTTGTGGCGTAACTATTTTTTCTAGTCTAAAAATTTCCTGGTCTAAAGCTTCACTGTCTAATCTGCTCAAGAATTCACTAAACCTATCATTGATTTGTTCATCATGAGTTGTTTTGTCAAGAATAGTTTCTAGATTCGTTTCAATGGGTTTCATAAGTTGCTTTAGGAAGATTAATGTAATACATTTGCCAACCTATTTATTCAAACTTATTAATAATATGACGATAGAACAAATTAAAGATTTGAGGAGCCGAGTAGAGGTCCTGAGGAGGTTTCTTTGACTATGCTACAAGAACACAAAAAGTAGAACAAGATAAAACCATTTCACTTTCTCCAGGTTTTTGGGATGATAATGTTCGTGCCACTGCAATACTTAAAGACATTAAAGTAAATGAATATTGGATTAAATTATTCGATAGTGTAAACAATGCTGTAGACGATTTTGCTGTGTTGTTTGAATTTTGGAAATCTGGTGATGCTACTGAAATAGAAACTCAAGAAGCCTACAATAAAGCTGTTGAAGCTATTGAAGATGCAGAATTTAAAAGCACACTCAATCAACCTGAAGATGAGTTGCCTGCTGTTATGCAAATTAATCCTGGTGCTGGTGGTACTGAAAGTCAGGATTGGGCTGAAATGCTGTTACGTATGTATAGAATGTATGGTGATAAACAAGGTTGGAAAATTAGTGAACTTGATTATCAAGAAGGTGATGGTGCGGGTATAAAATCTGTTACACTTCAATTTGATGGAAGTTTTGCTTATGGATTTTTAAAAGCTGAAAGTGGTGTACATCGGTTGGTTCGTATTTCTCCTTTTGATTCTAATGCTCGTAGGCATACATCTTTTGCAAGTGTGTTTGTATATCCTTTAATTGATGATACAATTAACATTGATGTAAACCCAGCAGATATTGAATGGGCATTTTCTAGAAGTGGTGGTAGTGGTGGACAAAACGTAAATAAAGTTGAAACTGCAGTTCGATTAAAACATATTCCTTCAGGTATTATTGTTGAATGTCAGCAAGCTCGTTCACAAGGTGAGAATAGAGAATTAGCCATGAAAATGTTGAAGAGCAGATTGCATGAAGAAGAATTGAGAAAACAAGAAGCTGCAAAAAATGTAACCAATGCTGGAAAGAAAAAAATTGAATGGGGAAGTCAAATTCGTAGCTATGTTTTACATCCTTATAAAATGATTAAAGATCATAGAACCGATTTTGAAGTAGGAAATGTACAACCAGTTTTAGATGGTGAATTAGATGGATTTATAAAAGCTTATTTGATGAGCATGAAAGAGTAATTATAAATTGTAAATTGTTAGTGGTAAATGGCTAGTTGTAAAAAGTAAGTTTCATTACTTTCTTTAGTTAGATAATTCATTAATAAATACCTATTAACCACTTGCCACTAGCCTCTAACCTGCTCTGCTAAACTTCTAGTTTCGCATCTTTTATTTATTGCTTGAAGCAACTTTAAAATACTTTCAAGGCTAAAAGCCTTGAAGAGCTAAAATTCCAAATTCCTAATTCCTAATTCCTATTTACCACTAACAATTCACCATTTTCAATTTATAATTACTTGCCTTTCTTCTTCGTTTTACTTGCTACTAAATTCGTAAGCACCAATTCATAATCTAGTTGTCGTTTATCAAGGTTTGCAGCAACCACAAGAATAGTAATCTTATCTCCCATTTTAAAGGTTCTGCCACTACGTTTACCCACTAAACAATAATCACTTTCAACCAATCTAAAATCATCGTAATCACTTAAGCTTACCAAACTAATTAGGCCTTCACATTTATGTTCAATAGTTTCTGCCCAAAAACCAAATGCAGCAACACCGCTAATTACAGCATCGAAAGTTAAGCCTACTTTTTCTTTCATAAACTCTACTTGCTTATACTTATTTCCTGCTCGTTCACTATCCATTGCTGCACGTTCCATTACACTACAGTGTTGTGCATTTTTCTTCCATTTTTTTGTCGGGCTTGATATTTTTTTCCAATGCACTTTCTAAAACTCTATGTACCAAAAATATCTGGATAACGACGAATAGGTGAAGTAAAATGACAATAATGTTCAAAGCCTAAACCATAGTGACCAATATTTTGAGCAGTATAAACAGCTTTTGCCATGGTTCTGATACCTAAAGTTTCTAAAATTTGTTGTTCAGGTTTTCCTC